>NZ_JBXWMT010000001.1:0-598931 GCF_059609985.1 Ruegeria sp. YTSA219 | reverse complement strand
GGTAGGGATCGAACCTACGACCAATTGATTAACAGTCAACTGCTCTACCGCTGAGCTACGCCGGAACGGTTCGCGCCGTATAGCAACCCGACTCTTCGGCGTCCAGAGGGGGGCGTGAGTTTTTTCGTCGAAAAAACATGCGCACAGCGAAGGCGGGCATCCATGATAATTTGCGGTGTGTTTTGGGGAAATTGGCTCCGGCGGTAGGGATCGAACCTACGACCAATTGATTAACAGTCAACTGCTCTACCGCTGAGCTACGCCGGAACGGTTCGCGCCATATAGCAACCCGAAATTTCGCCGTCCAGAGGGGAAGCGCGGTTTTGGAAAAAAATTTACCTCGGCATCTATGGGGTTCTGGCGAAGATCGCGCCGACGGATAACTTTGACTGCGGTGCAACCAGAAATCGGCACGTAAGATCAACGAGATGGGCGAATACATTCCGTTCGGCAGCGGGCAACAGGGCGGCGGGGGTTTCGGTATAGATTCGCTCGGCCAATTCCCGGGCGGTCCCTGGCCTGGTTTCCAAAGCATACAGAATCTGTTTTTCCCGGGCGCGCCGGTGGGTGATCAACCAATCGAGCCTTTTGGCAGGGTCGTTAATCGGTGCGCCATGCCCTGCGTGGAATACGGACCAGTTATGTTGCCCTAGCTTTTCGCAAGCCGCCATGAAATCGGTCAGATCACCATCAGGTGGTGACACCAGTGAACTGGCCCAACCCATCACATGATCGGCGGTAAAGCAGACATCCCCCCAACCCAGCGCGATATGGTTACCAAGATGACCGGGCGTATGGATCACATTCAACTGCCACCCTTCGGCGGCGATTACATCTCCATCTTCGACTTCGATATGCGGGCGGAACGCCGTGTCGATCCCTTCACCTCCGCCTGCGAGCCCCTGAGTAGCCAATTCGGCCATCACCTCACTGCGGCCTGCTTCGGGGCCTCCGAAAGCAATGATCTTTGCTTGCGTTCGTTCGGCCAGCGGTGCAGCAAGCGGAGAGTGGTCCAGATGAGAATGTGTGACAATGATGTGGCTGATCCGTTGTCCGGGTTTAACCGCGTTCAGGATTGCATCCAGATGATCCGCGTTGGCAGGGCCGGGGTCAATCACCGCAAGATCGGTTTGGCCAAGCAAGTATGTATTGGTGCCGCGATATGTCATCGGAGACGGGTTGGGGGCAAGAATCCGCCTCAGGCCCGGTTGTAATTCGTCATCTCGACCGGGCATTGGATTGAAATCGTCCGGTGCTTGCATTCTGCACTCTTTCTCTCGTCTGAACAGCCCGTTAGGTTTAACCCATGACGACGCAATGGCTCAAACTTTATATGCCGCGCAGCCTGTACGCTCGGGCGGCTTTGATTCTCATTTTGCCGGTGGTGGTGATGCTGCTGGTGATCAGTGTCGCCTTTTTGCAAAAGCACCTGGAAGATGTCACCGCGCAAATGACTCGTGCCGCATCGCGTGAGGTTACGCTGGTTACGGATGTGATAGAACATTCTGAAACGCAGCATCAGGCGGTGGCCGAACTTCGGCCCGATCTGGCCGCGCTTGATATGAAACTGCGGTTTCTCGGGATAAACGAAACGCCAGTCATCGGGAATCGCCGCTGGTATGATTTCATTGCACCTCAAGTCGAATCCGAGTTGCGCGCCCTGCTTCCCGATCTTGTAGCGGTCGCCTTGCCAAGCGGGCAGGAGGCTCGATTGTATCTGCAGACGGATTTGGGTGTATTGCAGCTAACTTTCGACCGTCGGCGATTGTCCCCAACCGCGCCGCATCAGTTGATTGTGACCGTCTTGTTCTTTGCGATCATCATGACAACCATTTCGTTTTTGTACATGCGCAACCAGCTACGACCGATCACCCGTCTGGCCGAGGCTGCACAGGCGTTCGGACGCGGGCGGGTTGTTCCTTATTCGCCAGGCGGCGCGATCGAGGTGCGGGCCGCTGGCAGTGCGTTTCTGGATATGCGCGCCCGGATTGAGCGTCAGATGGAGCAGCGCACCATGATGCTGTCCGGTGTCAGCCACGATTTGCGAACGCCTTTGACGCGTCTCAAGCTTGGGCTGTCTTTGTTACCCGAAGGTGAAGCAGCGCCATTGCAACAGGACGTGGATGAAATGCAGCTATTGCTGGACGCGTTTTTGGACTTTTCCAAAGGAGCGGCAGAAGTGGCGCCGGAATCCGTAGACCCTGAGAGGTTCCTTCGGCAGATCGTCAAGGATGCGTGCAGGGCAGGGCATAAGGTCGAATTGGTAAAGGTTGATGGCGCAGGAACCGCGATGTTGCGCCCGACGGCTATTCGTCGCGCGGTAGAGAATTTGATCGGGAATGCGGTCAGGTATGGAAATCGCGCTGAGATCAGCCTGTCGGTCTCTTCCAAATCGCTGCGTATCCGCGTTGAAGATGATGGTCCGGGTATTCCGCCCGAGCAGCGCACCGAAGCGGTCAAACCTTTCTCGCGATTGGATCCGGCGCGCAACCAGAATCGGGGCAGCGGTGTTGGTCTAGGGTTGGCCATTGTGGCAGATGTCGCCCGAGCCCATGGCGGCGTGCTTCGATTGGGCAAAAGCGAACATCTGGGCGGTCTGTGTGCCGATATTATCATCGGTCGCTAGAGCATCGTGCACCGGACCTCTGCTCTGCCAAATCTGGTGTGAGTTCATCTTGGATTGTCGGATGTTCAGTGACCGATAAACTGATTCAAGCGCCTGAAAAGTTACCGGGATATCCCGGGCGGGAATCGAAGATATGTCCTGAAACCGTGGGGCACTTGCCTCGCAACCTATTGTTAGGTCGTGGAGCATCTCTCTCTATTTTCGGGCCAATCGAGCGTTGTTTTTAAGGGGAAATTTGCGGATTTTGGTAGGCCCGGAGGGACTCGAACCCCCAACCAAAGCGTTATGAGCGCTCTGCTCTAACCAATTGAGCTACAGGCCCGCCTAGGCGCTTTGCCTATCATGGTGAACGCCCGCGTCAAGCCTGACCGTTGCAACATCTCCAACAATCGACTAACCCGCGCGGGAACCATTCAAAAGAGGTTGGCCATGACAGCAGGCAAAAACGGAATCACCTACGCGGATGCGGGCGTTGATATTGATGTGGGGAATGCTCTGGTCGACCGGATAAAACCTGCTGCAAAGCGGACCAACAGATCCGGTGTGATGAGCGGGCTGGGCGGGTTCGGCGCATTGTTCGACCTGAAGGATGCAGGTTATCGGGACCCGATTCTTGTCGGCGCCACCGACGGTGTTGGCACCAAGTTGCGGATCGCGATTGATACAGGCCTGGTCGATGGCGTCGGTATCGATCTTGTGGCCATGTGCGTCAACGATCTGATCTGTCAGGGGGCTGAGCCACTTTTCTTCCTCGACTATTTCGCCACAGGCAAACTGGATACCGAGACCGCCGCACGGATTATTGAGGGCATTGCCGAAGGCTGCGTTCAATCGGATTGCGCATTGATCGGTGGTGAAACTGCCGAGATGCCGGGCATGTATCCCGATGGTGATTTCGATTTGGCCGGGTTTTCGGTCGGTGCGATGGAGCGCGGCGCACACCTTCCTGCAGATGTTCAAAAGAGTGACGTGTTGCTTGGGCTGGCCTCAAACGGGGTGCATTCCAATGGCTATTCGCTAGTGCGCAAGCTGGTCGGGATCTCGGGCCTGGGTTGGGATGCGGCATCGCCCTTTGGGGATGGATCGCTGGGCGAGGCACTGCTGACCCCGACGCGCCTTTACGTGAAACCTGCGCTACAGGCGATCCGGACAGGCGGGGTGCATGCGCTCGCCCATATCACCGGCGGTGGCCTGACCGAAAACCTGCCACGGGTGCTGCCCGAAGGGCTGGGTGCCCAGATCGACTTGAACTCCTGGGATTTGCCACCCGTATTCCGCTGGATGGCAGAAACCGGCGGTATTGCTGAATCCGAGATGCTCAAGACTTTCAACTGTGGCATCGGCATGATCGTGGTTTGCGGCGCAGAGCAGGCCGACGACCTGTCGGCACTGCTGGCCCAAGCTGGTGAGACGGTTTCGCGGATTGGCACCGTGACCGACACCGCAGGAGTGGCCTATTCGGGCAAATTGCTGTGAGTCATAAGCGCGTCGCCATTCTGATCTCGGGCGGGGGGTCGAATATGGTCTCTCTGGTCGACAGCATGACCGGTGACCATCCGGCGCGGCCCTGTCTGGTCCTGTCGAACGATGCCGGGGCAGGCGGGCTGAAAAAGGCAGCTGATCGGGGAATTGCAACCGCAGCCGTTGATCACCGACCCTTCAAAGGCGACCGCGCGGCTTTCGAAGCCGAGCTGCTGAAACCGTTAGAGAAAGCACAACCGGACATCGTATGTTTGGCCGGGTTCATGCGGGTGCTGACCGGTGATTTCGTCTCGCGCTTTCAGGGTCGAATGCTGAACATCCACCCGTCACTGTTGCCAAAATACAAGGGTCTGAACACCCATGCCCGTGCGATTGCAGCAGGTGATATCGAGCATGGATGCTCGGTTCACGAAGTGACCGCAGCGCTGGACGATGGCCCAATCTTGGGGCAAGCCCGCCTGAATATTGAGGCCGGAGACACTCCTGAGACTTTGGCGGCGCGCGTTCTGACCTACGAACACAGGCTTTATCCGGCCGTATTGCGCCGCTTTGCCGGAAATGACCGCACGCCGGTGCTTTTGCCGTGAATCCCGCGGGGTGATTTACACGCGGTTGCCATTCGGCCTATGGTTCGCCCGACGGCCCGGAAACGTGTAGGACTGACGGGTGATTAAAAACAAAAGCAAGAATAGCACCACGAATGAAAACCCTCACGACGACGCAAGAGCTGGCCGATTTCTGCAAAGCGGCTGCGGCCTTTGACTACGTAACCGTAGATACCGAGTTCCTGCGCGAACGGACCTACTATTCCAAACTTTGCCTGCTTCAACTGGCGGTCCCGTCGCCCGACGAAGACAGCGCCGTTTTGGTCGACCCGTTGGCCGAAGGGATGACTCTGGAGCCTTTGTACGAGCTCTTCGCCGATGAAAGCGTGGTCAAAGTATTTCACGCAGCCCGTCAGGATCTTGAGATTTTCTGGGTTGAGGCGGGTGTGTTCCCCAACCCTCTGTTCGACACGCAGGTCGCTGCTATGGTCTGCGGATTTGGCGAGCAGGTTGGCTATGAAACCCTGGTGCGCAAGATTTGTAAGGAAGGCGTGGACAAGACCTCTCGATTTACCGACTGGTCACGCCGCCCACTGTCCGAGGCGCAAAAGACGTATGCCCTGGCAGATGTAACGCATCTGCGGAAAATCTATGAGTATCTGTCGGCCGAGTTGACGAAAACCAAGCGCAGCCATTGGGTCGCCGAAGAGCTGCGCACGCTGACGCAATCCGGCACCTATGAGATCCAGCCCGAAAATGCGTGGAAGCGTATCAAAACCCGGACGAACTCGGCCAAGTTTTTGGCTGTTGTTCGCGAGTTGGCCGAGTTCCGCGAAGCCTATGCGCAGGAAAACAACGTACCGCGCAGCCGGGTGTTCAAAGACGACGCTCTGATCGAACTGGCATCGACCAAGCCGAAATCTTTCTCAGATTTGGGTGGATCGCGCCTGCTGCTGCGCGAGGCCCGCAAAGGGGTCATTGCGGATGGGATTCTGGCCGCCGTCAAAAAGGGTGTTAATTGCCCACAAGAAAAATTGCCCAAGATTGATACCAGCCGTGACAAGTTGAAGGTAAATCCTGCGCTTGCCGACCTATTGCGGGTGCTGCTGAAATCAAAAACGGAAAGCTCGGGCGTGGCCGCCAAACTGATTGCTACCAGTTCCGAACTGGATCAGATCGCAGCCGGTGAACGGGAATTACCTGCAATGTCCGGTTGGCGGTTCGAGGTATTCGGCGAAGATGCCCTGAAACTGTGCGATGGCAAAATCGCCCTGGCAGCTAAAGGGCAGACCGTCACGGTCGTAGAGCTTTAGCAGGAATTATCTGCGGCGGGATTCCAGGGCATTTTGTTCCCCTTTGACGCGGACCAACCGAATGTTTGCAAGCTCGTCTCGGCTGATATTGATTGCATTGGATACTCTTCGGGACCGTTCGGTCCCCTGGCTTGTCGCATATGACGGGTAGTCGACACGGAACGTGAATTCGAGAATGCCGTTTTTTGCATTCTCTTCGTTTTCAACACGAACAAGCCGCGCATTATAGGCACCCTGCCTTGCAGCAATCCCAGTCGTGTAAACGATAGCTCCATTCGGAATTGGATCGATCCGCAATTCTTCGATCTTGGCGATCGGGAAGCTCTTATCCTCGGGTGGCTTCTTGGAAAACAGGCCAACACCATCGTCTGTCTGGGGAACCAGCGCATTTGCATCGTTCACCGAGACTTCAGAGGGTGCCGGAGTACTGGACCCAAACCAGTTTGTCGGGTTGACCCGAGAATCACGCCAAGCGCTGCAAGCCGACAGGGTCAAGGCAGCAGCCAAAAGAACAGACAGTGATTTCTTCATCGTCACAACACCCAGAGCAGTCTATATGGCAATGAGTTATCGCACTTTTCCGGGTTTGAAAAGCCACGTGGGGGGCTGGACAGATGCTGGTCAGGATCATAGTTCAAAAATGTGAACCCAATGAGAGGACAGCCCCGAGATGGCGACACCTGCTTTTGAAGAAATCGTCGAAGATTTCGAATTCCTGGAGGACTGGGAAGACCGGTACCGCCATGTCATCGAGCAGGGGAAAGCGATGGCGCCAATGGATGATGCGTTGAAGGTGCCTGCAACCAAAGTACATGGTTGCGCCAGCCAGGTCTGGCTGCATCCCAGTGTCGAGGGAGGGATCTTTCATTTTGACGGCGACAGTGATGCTCTGATCGTGCGGGGGCTGATTGCGGTTCTGCGATCCCTATATAACGGCCTGCCGGTTCAAGAAGTCCCGCAGGTTGACGCAGGAGGCGAACTGGCGCGGCTGGGGTTAAACGATCATCTTTCCGCGCAACGATCTAACGGTTTGAGGGCGATGATCGACCGTATCCGCGAGGTCGCGATAGAGGCCGCCTAAAGCGGGCGGCTAGCCCAGTCGCTCAACGTGGATTGCAGATCACCATAACCGGTAAAACGGCGCTCGAAAGCCAGGCCCATTCGGTCTGCGCACTCCTTGGCCCGTTCGGTCAGAACCGCATCATCAGTCTGTGCCTGATAAACCAGTTTCGTGTAGTTGCCGAAATACATTTCCCTAAGCTCGGGGTGGCGATCCAACCCCAGCGGCTTCCAGACGAAGGCATCGAATTGACGTGCCAGAAAATCTGTTAGGTAGAACGCTGTAGTTTCATCCTCGCCGCGATTTTCAAAGACCTGGTTCCCCTCGAAGAAAGAATAGCAGTGGGGCCCTTTAATCATCTCCACGCCCATCTCCTCGCAGGCTTTCTGCAACAGGCCACCGGTGCCGCAATCTGCGTAGACGACATAAACTTTATCGTATTGGTCGCGGTGTTTGGCAACGGCCTCTTCCACCGCCTGCGTGATCCGTTCCGGGTGGACGTGCAAGATGGCGGGCAGGCAGGTCAGTTCCATATGATCCCAGCCATTACGACGCTTTAGGTCCAGGATTTCCCGCGCCAGCGCACCGCAGGCCAATAACAGAATTCGCCCTGCGCCGTGATGGTCTGAATAGCCCTGCGTTGTCAGGCTGGCATCGTCGGGAAGTTGGTCCTGAGTCATTTCGCGCCTCTTTCTCGTTATCTAGAAAATCGGCTTATTCGGTGGCTGGCAAGCCCGTATTCGACACATAATGTCGGCTTCGGATCAGGGTAGGGTGAATAAATGAAAAAGGCCGCCCGAAAATCGGACGGCCCTGAATTGGTCTAGATGTCGATCAACCCGCCAGCTGATTGTGCTTGCGCGAGACAAAATCCTTTGCCGTCTCAACAGCTACGGCCGCGTCACGGCAATAGGCATCAGCACCGATCGCCTTGCCGAACTCTTCGTTCAGGGGCGCGCCGCCAACCAGAACGATATAGTCGTCGCGCCGACCCTGTTCGATCAGTGTGTCGATCACGACTTTCATATATGGCATGGTCGTCGTCAGCAGGGCCGACATGCCCAGAATATCGGGCTGTTCGGTATCAAGCGCTTCCAGATAGTTTTCGACGGGGTTGTTGATGCCGATATCAACAACCTCGAATCCGGCGCCTTCCATCATCATTGACACCAGGTTTTTGCCAATGTCGTGAATGTCGCCCTTAACAGTGCCGATCACCATTTTTCCAACGCGCGGTGCGCCGGTTTCTGCCAGCAGTGGCTTGAGGATAAACATGCCGCCCTTCATTGCGTTTGCGGCCAGCAAGACCTCGGGTACGAACAGAATGCCGTCACGGAAGTCGTGGCCCACAACCGTCATGCCGCCGACCAGTGCCTTGGTCAGGATGTCATAAGGTGTCCATCCGCGCTCCAGCAGGATGTTCACACCTTCTTCGATTTCTTCTTTCAGACCGTCGTAAAGGTCATCGAACATCTGTTCGACCAGTTCGTCGTCGTTCAGTTCGGACAGGACGATGTCTTCTTCATCGGACATGGGGCGTTTCCCTGAGCTGTTCGGGCCTTGCGCCCGTGGTGGCATTTTTTCCGTTTTGGCCATTTCGCCGTAATACTACTGTGACGATTGCGACCTTGGCAGTTCCGAGACCGACCTATAGGCCAAATTTGTCGTTATCTCGACGTCATTTTACACATGAACATCCTGCAATTCGTTCAAATGTACCAATTGTTCAGGGCCTGATTGGGGTTCTGATGATGCCTCAGCAAGGTAAATGTGCCGCTTGCTGGACCGGTCGATATTCCATATACCAAATGACATGAACAAAAGTAGAACAAACCTACCTTCGGCCATTCCCAAGGGGCGAGCAGCCACGGAAAATACGGCAGGCAGATTCGAACGGTTTGACACAATCCCCTGCGATGACGGCTGGGGGTATGATGACGATCTTCCTCCGTTGCGGACTGAAGTCAGGCACGAAACGGCACGCAGCATAATCACTTATAACCGCTCCCCCGACTTGCCATTTGATCGCTCGATTAACCCCTATCGGGGGTGTGAGCACGGCTGCATCTATTGCTTTGCGCGGCCCAGCCATGCCTATCTGGGTCTGTCGCCGGGGCTGGATTTTGAGACGCGCTTGATTGCCCGACCCAATGCGGCCGTGCTTCTTCGCAAAGAGCTTTCTGCGAAAGGTTACACTGTTGCGCCAATCGCGATTGGAACCAATACCGACCCTTATCAGCCAGTTGAAAAAAACCTCGGAATCACAAGGTCTTGTTTGTCGGTGCTTACTGAGTTTCGCCATCCGGTTGCGATTGTGACCAAGGGGGCACTGATCGAACGTGACCTCGATCTGCTCGCACAGATGGCGGAACAGGGTTTGGTTCGGGTCGGGATATCTCTGACCACGTTGGATGCGGATTTATCGCGCCGAATGGAGCCACGGGCACCCGCGCCAAATCGGCGCCTGAAAATCATTCGCAGGCTGACCGAAGCGGGGGTTCCGGTACGGGTCATGACCTCGCCTTCTATTCCCGGTTTGACAGATCATGAGATGGAAAGCCTGTTAGAGGCGGGCAGGGATGCCGGGGCGGATGCAGCAAGCTGGATTATGCTGCGGCTGCCGCGCGAAGTTTCGCAACTTTGGCAAACCTGGCTGCAAGAGCAAGAGCCAACGCGCGCCGAAAAAGTCATGTCCAAGCTTCGGCAAATGCACGGGGGCAGGGACTATGATCCGCGCTGGGGCCACCGAATGCGCGGTGAGGGCGAATATGCCGAGATGGTGGCTAAGCGGTTTTCACTGGCTGTAAAACGACTGGGCCTTGCAACGCGCACCCCGAAGCTGCGGTGCGATTTGTTCGATATCCCGCCCCAAGCCGGGGACCAGTTGACGCTGTTCTAACAAATCAGCCCCGGATTCTGGTCCGGGGCTGTTTGGTTTGTTGGGGATCGAAATCAGCGTTTTTCGATGTCCACGTAATCGCGACTGGTTTCGCCCAGATAGAGCTGGCGCGGGCGGCCGATTTTGTTCTGTGGATCTGCGATCATCTCTTTCCACTGACTGACCCAGCCAACGGTGCGCGACAGTGCGAAAATCGGGGTGAACATCGACGTCGGGAAACCCATCGCCTCGAGGATGATCCCTGAATAGAAGTCCACGTTCGGGAACAGTTTCTTTTCGGAGAAATACGGATCTTCCAGTGCCTGTTTTTCCAGCGCCTTGGCGACTTGCAGCTTGGGATTGTCCTCAATCCCCAGCAGATCCAACACTTCGTCGGCGGATTGCTTCATAACCTTGGCGCGCGGGTCAAAGTTCTTATAGACGCGGTGACCAAAGCCCATCAGGCGGAACGGATCAGCCTTGTCTTTGGCGCGGGCGATAAATTCCGGGATACGGTCAACCGTGCCAATTTCTTCCAGCATTTCAAGGCAGGCCTGGTTTGCGCCGCCATGGGCAGGGCCCCAAAGACACGCGATACCAGCGGCAATACACGCAAACGGGTTCGCCCCCGAGGACGAGGCCAAACGCACAGTCGAAGTCGAGGCATTCTGTTCGTGATCCGCGTGCAGAGTAAAGATGCGGTCCATCGCGCGGCTGAGGATTGGGTTCACCTCATATTCCTCGGCAGGGACGCTGAAGCACATGCGCAGGAAGTTTGACGCATAATCCAGATCGTTGCGCGGGTACACGAAAGGCTGACCGGTGTGATACTTGTAAGCCCAGGCAGCTATGGTCGGCATCTTGGCGATCAGACGATGGGATGCGACCTCACGTTGATGCGGGTCGGAAACATCGGTCGAATCGTGATAGAACGCAGACATCGCGCCCACGACACCAACCATGATCGCCATCGGATGCGCATCACGGCGGAAGCCACGATAGAAATATTGCATCTGTTCGTGCAGCATGGTGTGGCGGGTGATCGTGGTTTCAAACTTTTCCAGTTCCTTGGCCGCCGGCAGCTCTCCATAAAGCAACAGGTAGCACACTTCGAGGAAATGCGATTTCTCGGCCAACTGGTCGATCGGATAGCCACGGTGCAGCAGTTCACCTTTTTCGCCGTCGATATAGGTGATGGTGCTGTCGCAGCTGGCGGTCGATGTGAAGCCGGGGTCATAGGTGAACACATCCGCTTCGCTGTACAGCTTGCGGATGTCGATGACATCAGGTCCCACGGTAGGCGAATGAACCGGCAACTCGTATGTTTTACCATGTACGGTCAAAGTGGCTGATTTATTGCTGTCGGTCATAATGTCCCTTCCTCATTCATACGTGAAACGGATCGTCGTCCGTTTCGGCGGGCAACGGTTGCGCACAGGGGCGCAGCCCGGGTGTTAGCGGAGCAGCGTTACCCAAATGTGAAACCTTTGGTTATGTCGCTGCGTCGGAGAGCCGTGCCAGGGTTTCATCCCGCCCAAGCACAAGCATCATATCAAAAACCGAAGGCGTTACAGCCCGACCAGCCAATGCAGCGCGCAACGGCCCTGCCAGCTTGCCAAACTTTAGCCCTTTCGCTTCTGCAAACGAGTTCAGGGCACTCTCCAGTTCGTTCCGGGTCCAGCTAGCATTTTGCACGTGCGGCGTCAATTCACTCAGTATACCGTCGGATACAGAGGACAGCGCCTTTGCAGCCTTCTCATCAGGTTTAATCGGGCGTGACGTCAGCACAAAATGCGCTTTTTCAAGGAGTTCCGGGAATGTGCGTGCCCGATCCTTGAGGCAATACATCGCACGTTCCAGATCACCTGATTGTGCATTGGTGAGAGCGGGCAGTCCCGCCGCCGCCAAGTATCCCTGAATTTCCTGCCGCAACGCGGCATCGCCAGTGATTGGAATATGCTGACCACATAGATTCTCGAGCTTTTTCAGATCGAACCGTGCAGGGCTTTTACCGATTCCAGCCAGATCGAACCACTCTTTCGCCTGCTCATCTGTAAAGAATTCGTCATCCCCATGGCTCCAGCCGAGACGGGCTAGATAGTTGCGCATACCCGCGGCCGGGTACCCCATCGCCTGATATTCTTGGGCACCCAAAGCTCCGTGACGTTTGGATAGTTTCTTGCCGTCCGGACCATGAATCAACGGAATATGTGCCCAGACCGGAACATCCCAACCCATGGCTTCATAGATCATCATCTGGCGTGCGGCATTGTTCAGGTGATCGTCGCCCCGGATAACATGGGTCACACCCATGTCGTGATCATCCACAACAACCGCCAGCATATAAACCGGTGTTCCGTCCGAGCGCAGCAGGATCATGTCGTCCAACTGATCGTTGCGGATTGTCACGTCGCCCTGAACCTGATCGCGGATCACGGTGACCCCGTCCCGCGGTGCCTTTATGCGGATCGCATATGGGGCGTCAGGTTGGGTCGAAGGGTCAGCGTCGCGCCAGGGGCTCTGGAACAGCGTCGATTTTCCCTCTGCACGCGCCTGTTCGCGAAAGGCTGTGATTTCGTCCTGGGTCGAAAAACATTTGTAGGCTTTGCCGTCCGCCAGCAGCTGATGTGCCACTTCAGCATGACGCGGGGCGCCTTCGAATTGGCTGATCACATCGCCATCATGGTCCAGGCCCAACCAGGACATCCCCTGAAGAATTGCTGCAGTTGCCTCTGGCGTTGAGCGTTCGCGGTCCGTGTCCTCAATCCGCAACAAAAACTTGCCACCACGTCCCCGAGCAAAGAGCCAGTTGAACAATGCAGTGCGCGCGCCGCCGATGTGAAGAAAACCAGTGGGTGAAGGTGCAAAACGGGTGACGACCTGATCGGACATAGTGTGGATTAACCTTTTGGTAACCGTGTCGGGCTTAACTTGGCGCCTGTCTAACGAGCCCGAAGGACGGGGGCAACCATGCGTGTTCTGGCACGGGTCGAGACCGCATTACTGAACCAGACAGGCTATTTGTTTCAGTGGTCACCAGTGTGCTTGGCCATTGGCATCGGCCTGTATTTCGCGCTCCGGTTCGAGCCGGGGTGGCAGATTTACGTTTGTTTCAGCGCGGTGATTGTTGCAGCTATGGGGATGGCCCGCAAATCGCGGTCTGGCTGGGCTTCGTTGGCAATCGGGGGGGCGCTGATCGCTGCCGGGTTTATCCTGGCCGGCGCACGTGCCCATACGGTGGCAGAGCCGGTTCTGTCTTGGCGGTACTATGGCCCGGTCGAGGGACGTGTTGTCGCCATTGACCGCTCTGCGTCGGATGCGCTGCGGGTAACGCTCGATCGGGTGCGGTTAGGGGACGTGCCTTTGGATCGACGCCCGCGGCGCGTCCGACTTTCCCTGCATGGTGGGGATGTCGCACTGGTTCCCGGGCAAAGGATCATGACAACAGGTCATCTGTCGCCGCCTCAGGGGCCGGTAGAGCCCGGCGGTTTCGATTTCCGTCGCCACGCATGGTTTCAACGTTTAGGGGCGGTCGGGTACACGCGCGTACCGGTGTTGTCGGTTGCCCCGCCGGACAGGACCAATCTCCGCATCACGGCGTGGAGGATGGCGATCTCTGAGTATGTGCGCGCATTGCTGCCTGGAGAGGTCGGAGGTTTCGCCGCGGCTGTCACGACGGGTGATCGCAGCGGAATGGGGCAGGAAACGCTGAACAATCTACGGGCATCTAATCTGGCTCATCTGTTGGCGATATCCGGATTGCATATGGGGTTGCTGACAGGTTTCATTTATCTGATCTGCAGGGTCACGCTGTCTGCTGTCCCGGTGCTCGCTCTTAGACTTCCGGTCCGCAAGTTTGCAGCGGTTTGCGCCTTGGTCGCGGCGGTTGTTTATCTATTGCTGTCTGGCGGGAATGTCGCAACAGAGCGGGCCTTTATCATGGTCAGCGTAATGCTGGGGGCCATTTTGATCGACAGAAGGTCAATTTCGCTACGCGCGGTGGCCGTCGCTGCCCTTATCGTGCTGTCGTTGCGACCAGAATCTCTGTTAAGCCCGGGTTTTCAGATGTCTTTTGCTGCAACAACGGCACTTGTGGCCGTTTTCGGAGCCTTACGCGGTTTCGGTTCTGCTTTCGGGCCGAAATGGCTACGGCCCATTATCGGGGTATTGATGTCATCTGCCATAGCGGGGCTTGCCACCGCACCGATTGGGGCCGCGCATTTCAATTCACTGTCTCACTATGGGCTGGTTGCGAATATGCTGTCGGTCCCGGTGATGGGAACCGTCGTGGTTCCTGCGGCCGTTATTGCCGCAATCCTGGCGCCATTCGGGCTTGAGTGGATTGGGCTGGCGGTCATGGGGGCAGGGTTGGAATGGATTCTGGCGGTTTCAGACTGGATCTCGGGACTGGAAGGTGCGCAAGGATATGTGGTCAGTCCACCGTCCTACGTCTTGCCCATATTTGCATTGGGCGCGCTGTGGATCGCCTTGTGGCGCGGTGGGGCAAGGTGGGTCGGCGTCGCACCTTGCATGGTGGCGATTGCGCTTTGGGGGCAGGGTAACCGTCCGGAAGTTTTGGTCGCAGCTTCCGGTGGGTTGGTTGGTGTGATGACTGATCAGGGGCGCGCGCTGAGCAAGGAAAAGGGCAGCAAATTTATTGCAACCGTATGGCTTGAAAACGACGGAGACGGCGCGAGCCAGAAAACTGCCGCAAATCGCTGGCCCGATGGGAAAGATCTGTCGCAAAGATATTTCTGGCAGGGCAAAGAGCTGATTCACCTCACCGGCAAACGATCTGCGCGCGAATTCAGCGAATGTGGAGATGACCAAATCGTCATCTCTGCTGTTCCGGTCCAGCTGTCCGGCACCTGTATGGTGATTGATCCCGAGTTGCTGACCAAGACAGGAAGTATTGCACTGTCTAGCGGAAACGTAATGACCAGTGCCGAAGTCATAGGCAAAAGGCTGTGGTCGCCAGACAGCTAAAGATCAATAGCTTCGGATCAGCCCAACCAAACGGCCCTGAACCTTGACCTTATCTTCGGGCAGTACACGCGTTTCATAGGCCGGGTTGGCAGCCTCAAGCGCTATCGCCTGACCTCTCCGAAAGAACCGTTTGAGCGTTGCTTCCTGATCTTCGACCAGAGCGACAACGATATCGCCATTATCAGCCGCGGAGGTTTCGCGGATGACGACCACATCCCCGTCGTTGATGCCTGCGTCAATCATCGAATCGCCGCGTACTTCAAGTGCGTAGTGCTCGCCTCTGCCGGAAACCATGCTTCCGGGGACGGCAACGCGGTGCGAGACATGGCTGATCGCCTCGATCGGAACACCTGCTGCGATGCGTCCCATGACCGGCAATTCCATTGCGTCAACGGTCACTGGTTCGAAATTCGCGGGGCGTCTGCCTTCGGGTTTGTCACCTTCGATAACACGGGGCTTGAAAGCGACTGTAGGCTCTCCTCCCAGGCTTTCAGGAAGTTTGACGATTTCGATGGCCCGGGCACGATGGGCCAGACGACGGATAAAGCCGCGTTCTTCAAGCGCTGTGATCAACCGATGGATGCCGGATTTGGACCGCAGGTCCAGCGCAGCTTTCATTTCATCGAAACTTGGGGGGACGCCATCCGCCTGAACTCGTTTATGGATGAACTCCAACAAATCCAACTGCTTCTTGGTCAGCATTGCTCACACCTCGTCGCTCATACGTTTTCTTTTGTTCTACGCATGTTCACGTTTTGTGTCAATGGTTTTGCGCGGTCTCAGATCGGAAGGAACATCACTTCGTCACCGGCCAGGCGCGCCGGATCATTCGGTTGCCGAACCAAGAGCGCGTTTGCTTCGGCGAGGACGCTGAGCAGCGAGCTGTCCTGGTTTTGGCAGGCTTTTATCCCGTCCGCGGTCACGATGGCACGCATGTAATGCTCTCGTGGCCCATTCGCGGGGATAGCCTCGGTTAAATTGGCGCTTTGAAGCGGGGTCAGAACCTGTTCCAGGCCCAGCATCTTACGGATCATCGGGGCAAGAAACAGATAGCTGCAAACCATTGCGCTGACCGGATTACCCGGAAGTCCAACCATCACGCTATCGCCCAAGCGACCAGCCATCAGCGGTTTGCCGGGGCGCATGCGGATTTTGTAAAAACTCCGCTCCAACCCCAGTGCGGTGGAGACCTGAGAGACAAGATCATAATCCCCAACCGAGGCACCGCCGATCGTAACCACCAAATCAACGTCGGCTGCTAGAGCAAAGGCGGTCTCAAGGGACGAAACCGTGTCAGAGGCGATAGGCAGAACCCGAACATGCGCTCCAACATTCTCTAACAACGCTTTAATACCAAAGGTGTTTGAGGCGATTATCTGATCCGGTCCCGGTGTTTCGCCGGGCATGATCAATTCATCCCCGGTTGCGATCAGCGCGACCACGGGTTTACGTGCAACCGGCACCATGGGGATATTCATCGCCGCCAAAAGCGCCAGATCCTCGGGGCGCAAACGACGTGGAGCCGTAATCTTGGCGCCAATTTCGAAATCGACGCCTTTTGGACGAATGTTGGATTTAGGGCCCGGCAGATCAGAAATGGTGATTAGGTCACCTCGGCGATCAACATCCTCTTGAATGACAACAAAATCTGCACCTTCAGGAATAGGGGCGCCAGTGAAGATCCGAACCGCCTGTCCGGGTCCAACCTGACCGTCAAATCGCCGACCGGCCGCAGCCTCGCCAATGACTTTGAACATGGCGTGCGGCTCTACCTCGGTCGATTTTACCGCGTAGCCATCCATCGAAGACGAAGCGAATGGCGGCTGATCTCGTGTGGCTGCTACATCCTCGGCCAGTACTCTACCCGCCGCATCCATCAAGGGAGCCGTCTCTGAGGGGAGGGTGTTTACAAGATCGAATAACTGCGCCCGGGCGCTTTCAACGGTTATCATTTCGCCTCGTAACGGCCTGATTTACCACCATCTTTTAGCAAAACGCGAATGCCGCCAATTTCCATTGCCTTATCGACGGCTTTGGCCATGTCGTATATGGTCAGTGCGGCGGTTGAGGCCGCTGTCAGCGCCTCCATTTCCACGCCGGTTTGACCAGATGTCTTGACGGTTGCCTGTACCTGTATGCCGGGTAATTCTGGGTCCAGTGTCAGGTCTACGGTAACTTTAGTCACTGGCAGTGGGTGACATAGCGGGATCAGATCGGGTGTCTTCTTTGCCCCCATGATACCGGCCAGACGTGCAACCCCCAAGACGTCACCTTTTTTGGCGCGACCTTCTGCGATCAAGTCGAACGTATCTTGTGCCATCGTGATATGAGCCGCTGCGACGGCGACACGATCCGTGATGGGCTTGTTCGACACATCGACCATATGAGCCTGTCCCTGGGCATCAAAGTGAGTCAGCGGCATCACATCACACCCGGGCTGAGCGGACGCGACAGCAGATCGTGTGTCGCTTCTGCGACGTCATCCTGACGCATCAGGCTCTCGCCAATTAGAAAACAACGCGCACCGAAACGGGCGATATCGGCCAAGTCTGCTGGAGTGCTCAACCCGCTTTCGCAAACGATGGTCCGGTCAGCAGGAACTAGTTTTGACAGGCGGCGTGTCGTATCAAGAGTGGTCTCGAAGGTCTTGAGATTACGGTTGTTAATCCCAATCAACGGGCTTTTGAGCTGCGTTGCACGTTCCAGCTCGGCTTCATCATGAACTTCAATCAGAACGTCCATGCCCCAGTCAAAGGCGGTCTGTTCCAACTCAGACGCCTGACTGTCATCAACCGATGCCATGATGATCAGAATACAATCCGCCCCAAGAGCGCGGGCTTCGGCCACCTGATAGGGATCGTACATGAAATCTTTGCGTAGAACCGGCAAAGAACAGGCTGCGCGTGCCTGAACCAGAAACTCTTTGGCACCCTGAAAGCTGGGCGTGTCGGTCAACACGGAAAGGCAGGCAGCGCCGCCTTCTTCGTAAGCCTGTGCAAGTGCTGGTGGATCAAAGTCAGCGCGGATCAGACCTTTGGAGGGGCTGGCTTTTTTGACTTCTGCAATCAGCCCGTACCCAGTACGTACAGCAATTTGCAAGGCTGATGCGAATCCGCGTGGTTCAGAGGCTGATCTTGCTTCGTTTTCAACAGCTTCCAGAGACTTATTGGCCTTGTCCGAAGCGACTTCTTCGAGCTTGTAAGCTTTGATTTTGTCCAGAACCGTTTCGGTCATGCGGCCTCCTGTGTAATGCGGGCCAGGGCCGCGATCTTGTCTTTGGCTTTTCCGCTGTCGATACTTTCAGCGGCTTTTGCGACACCTTCGCGCAGATCAGCAGCGGCCTCTGCGACGACCAGGGCCGCTGCGGCATTCAACAATACCGCATCGCGATAGGCAGAGGCCTCACCGTCTAGAAGAGCTCGGAAGGCTACTGCGTTTTCTTCGGGGGTTCCGCCGAGAATGTCCTCGAAGGGATGTACCGGCAGCCCTGCATCTTCGGGGTGAAGCTCGACCTCTTTGATTGCGCCGTCTTCGAGGGCCGCAATCCAACTGATACCCGTGATGGTCAATTCGTCTGTGCCGTCCGATCCGTGCACCAGCCATGCGCGTTCGGACCCAAGCAGGCCCAACGTTTCGGCCATCGGGCGGATCAACTCTCGGCTAAAGGCTCCGGTCAACTGCCGCTTGACGCCTGCCGGATTGGTCAGCGGACCGAGAATGTTAAAGATCGTCCGTGTCCCAAGCTCTTGCCGGGTGGGCATGACATGCGCAATCGCCGGGTGATGCATAGGGGCCATCATGAATCCGATGCCGACATCTTGCAGTGCATTTTCAACGGTTTGCGGGCCGACCATAACGTTGATACCCAGCTGACCTAGCGCATCTGCGGCTCCGGATTTAGAACTCAGGTTCCGGTTGCCGTGTTTGGCCACGGTGACACCGGCACCTGCAACCACAAAGGCGGTCGCTGTCGAGATATTCAGCGTTCCCTTGCCGTCACCGCCGGTGCCCACAATATCTATCGCGCCAGCTGGTGCCTGAACTGCATTGCATTTTGCACGCATCACGGCAGCGGCGGCGGCATATTCATCGACGGTCTCACCGCGTGTGCGCATGGCCATCAAAAGTCCGCCGATTTGGCTGGGTGTTGCGGCGCCGTCAAACAGGATCCCAAAGGCTTCTTCCGCTTCGGCGCGTGTCAGGGGGCGGTCGGCGGCAACTCCGATCAGCGGTTTCAGGGCGTCGCTCATGCGGGAACTTTCATCTCGGACAGGAAATTCTTGAGCAACGCGTGGCCGTGCTCAGAAGCGATGGATTCCGGGTGGAACTGTACGCCATGAATGGGCAGTTCGCGGTGCTGGAGGCCCATTATGGTGCCATCTTCCAATTCCGCCGTAATCTCCAGGCAATCGGGCAGGGTATCGCGATCCACAATCAGCGAATGATAGCGCGTCGCCTCAAACGGCGTGGGCAGGCCCGCGAACACACCTTTACCGGTGTGGTGCATTGTTCCCATTTTTCCATGCACAATCTCATGGCAACGCGTGACTTTCCCACCGAAAACCTGACCTATGGTCTGATGGCCAAGGCAGACACCCAACAAAGGCGTCCGTGTTTCGGCGGCTGCCTCGGTCAGGGCAAGGCAAATGCCTGCCCGGTCAGGGTCGCAAGGGCCAGGGCTGAGCAGGATGCCAGCGGGGTTCATGGCCATCGCTTCTTGCACGTCCAGCGCGTCATTCCTTCGAATGACCATTTCCGAGCCAAGTTCGCCTAAATAATGTACGAGGTTGTAGGTAAATGAGTCGTAGTTGTCGATCAGCAGCAGCATTTGGCTCTTGTCTCGTGTTGGGCATTTCGGGCTGGCGATGCAACCCAAGGCCACGGTATAGTGTTGGCACATACATGCTCAGGCTTGTGGGGCAGCGTCAAGGGTGCATCCCGAACTTGGCGGTCCTGCAGGCAGGTGCCACAACAGATGGTGCAAGGGCAAGGCAGCAGGACTAAGGCGAGAGGCAAATATTATGGGCGGATTTGTCGGCGGAATGATCGCAGGCGCAGTTGTCGTTGTGGTGCTGGGGGCAGTCTTATCGCTCAACGCGCCGCTGTCGAAAAAGCCGTCCATAGCGACAGTCGCACCAGAACCTGCACCGGTGCAGACGTCGGAGAGCTCCGAGGTTGTCGCTGAGGCGGGTGCAGATGCCGATCTGCTCAAACTCCCTGCGCAGACGCCCGAGAATGAAGTCGAAGAAGAGGATTCTCTGGCCGGTTTATCCGAAGCTGAGAACGCCCCGGACAGCCAGCCGGTAGTGAATGACGTAAGCGTTCCGGTCGAAGCGCCGACGCCCAGCGAGGCGGATTCCGTAAGCATCTCGAGTGAGGCCCCGGTCGTTCCGCGAATGCCTGTCCCCGTTCAGCCTGCGCCGCTTGCCGACCTCAGCCCAGATGCCGCAGAAGATGCCCCTGAGCCACCGGCTGATCAGGTTGCTCTTGCCGAGCCCTTGCCCGAAGTCTCGCCTTCGGAATCAATCGAGCTGGAGGTGAATCCGGAGGATAGCCCAATCGCAGTGGAAGGGGACGAGGACACGCTGCCCAGTCAGCCGCTACCGCGTATCGCCTCGGTTCCGCAGATCGGCGCAGAGGACAACTCGTCGGGAAATACCACAATCGGGCGTCGTGTAGTGCCTTTGACTGAACGAGATGATGAAGCAGCCCAAGATCCGCAGGAAGAGGTTCCTGTAGGTAAACCGATCGAGGCCTTCGCAGAGAAGTTTGACAATCCGGATTCCAAACCCCTCATGTCGATCATTCTGATTGACGATGAAGGTGCATATGGCGCCGAAGCGCTTCAGGATTTCCCATATCCGCTTACGTTTGCGGTGCGCCCATCAGACCCCGATGCAGCTGAGAAAATGGCTCGACATCGGGCGGCCGGGTTCGAAGTGATGGTCACTGCTGACCTGCCCAAGGCGGCCAGCGCACAGGATGCTGAGGTATCGCTTTCGGTGTGGCTAGAAGCGTTGCCCGAGACTGTAGGAATTCTTGAAGGTGATGGATCCGGCATCCAGGGTAACCGGAAACTGGCGGATCAGGTCGCCGCCATCGCCGGTGGAACGGGTCGAGGACTGATCACTCAGGATAACGGGCTCAACACGGTTCAGAAGCTGGCCTCCCGTAATGGAATTCCGTCTGCGGTAATTTTCAGAGATATCGACGGCGCGCGGCAGGATGCAAAAATCATGCGACGTTTCCTGGACCAGGCTGCGTTCCGGGCCGGGCAGGAAGGCACTGTTGTCATGTTGGGCCGGTTGCGCCCGGATACCATATCGGCCTTGCTGCTTTGGGGTCTGGAAGACCGCGGAGGCCGCGTTGCAATGGCGCCTATTTCGGCGGTGATGATGCAAGGGGCAAAATAGGCCCGGTCGCTTCCTTCCCCGAAACAGGCAGCCCAGACGGGCTGCCTTTATCAATTCTTGCCGGACAGCGTAAATCGGGCCGCGTCAGCCGCAGCGCGTCTGATGGCGTTGGACTTGTGGACGGTTTCCATGAATTCAGCCTCTGGATCGCTATCATACACAACGCCACCACCGGCCTGAATATATAGCTTTTGATCCTGAACGATGGCCGTTCGCAGGGCGATACACATGTCCATGTCTCCGCCGGCGCTGAAATAGCCGACGCCGCCGCCGTAGACACCGCGTTTTTCCGGCTCAAGCTCATCAATGATTTCCATGGCTCGTACCTTGGGCGCGCCCGAGACCGTCCCCGCAGGCATTCCCGCAAAAAAGGCGTCCAGCGCATCTTTACCCTCGGCCAGCTCACCCACAACGTTTGAAACGATGTGCATAACATGGCTGTACCGTTCGATGATGAACTCTTCGGTCGGGCGCACCGTTCCGATTTTTGAAACCCGCCCGGTGTCATTGCGGCCTAGATCCAACAGCATCAGATGTTCGGCCAGTTCTTTCTTGTCGGCCAGCAACTCAATTTCGTAAGCTTTGTCCTCTTCCGGGGTCGCTCCACGTGGGCGCGTCCCGGCGATGGGTCGTATGGTGACTTCATTGCCAAACACGCGCACCAGGATTTCCGGGCTGGCGCCGATCACCTGAAACCCGCCAAAGTTAAAATAGAACATGAAGGGCGACGGGTTTGTTCGCCGCAGCGACCGGTACAACGCAAATGGAGGCAGCGGGAAATCCTGCGTCCAGCGCTGCGCTGGCACTACCTGAAAGATATCGCCAGCTCGAATGTATTCCTTGGCTTTCTCGACTGCTTCCAGATAGCCGGACTTGGTAAAATTCGAGACGGGTGGAGCGACTTCGTACGCATCGCCAAGGTCGCGTGTTTCAGCAGGCATCGCCCGCTCCAGATCGCGCACTGCGTCCATGACGCGCTCGGCGGCCTGGGCATACGCAGCCTTGGCTGACTGGCCATCGCTGACCCAGGCGGGGGAAACGACCGTGACTTCGCCCTTCACACCATCCAGTACCGCGACGACAGAAGGGCGCAGCATGACGGCATCCGGCAGGCCCAAAGGGTCGGGGTTGATGTTCGGCAGATACTCGACCAAGCGCACCATGTCGTAACCGAGATAGCCAAATAGTCCCGCCGCAGCTTGTGGAAGGTCGTCAGGCAGCTCGATCCGGCTTTCGGCCAGAAGCGTCCGAAGGTTGTCCATCGGATCGCCATCCTGAGCCGTGAAAGCGTCCGGGTCGAACCGGGCCGAGCGGTTCAGTTCCGAGGTTTCAGCGCGACAGCGCCAGATCAGGTCGGGTTTCATACCGATGATCGAATACCGTCCGCGGACCTCGCCACCAGTTACCGACTCGAGCATAAAGGCGTCTTTTTGCGCGCCGGTCAGTTTCAGCATCAAGGAGACAGGCGTATCAAGATCGGCTGCCAGACGGGTGTAAACGACCTGGTTCTCGCCGGCCTCATAAGCACGGGCGAAGCTGTCAAACTCGGGGGTCAGGGCCATATTCGGTCTCTTAATTAATAGCTCGCCTGAACGGCGTTCAGTGCTTGCTGATCCACCACAGGACGGGCGCGGGCCTGGGCGTCGCGAACATAGGCATCGAAAATGTTCTGTGCCAGAGCCTGATTCAGCTGAGCGGCCAGCGCTTGTTGAACCTGACGGCGTTCATCGGTCTCGGCAGGGGGCAACAATTCGTCAAGTCGAACGATCAACGCGACCCCGGCACCGGGAACGACACGATAGCTTCCTAGTTCCATGTCGAACACTTCCGGCATGAAACCTGCGGGTACATCTTCTAGAAATGCAGTTCGTGTCAGAGCGTTTTCCACGCGGTGAGGTAGGCCGGTCGTGGTGAAATCCCCGTTCTCCTGCAACTGCTCCAACACGGCATTCGCGTGGTCTTCCAACGCTTTGTCAGTTTGAACCTGTGTCCAGGCCGCCGCAACGCGATCACGCGCTGATTCCAGCGGTTCAGGCCGACGAGGCAGCGTTTCGTTCAGGCGCAGCGCAAAGATCGAACCGTCCTCCAGGAATGCAATCTCGGGAAAATCCCCGTCTTGCACGGCTTCGGCTGCACTGCGGAAACCGTCATATGCGGCCACGCCATCCTGACTGGCGCGAGTCCAGTCGATCTGTCCCAGCTCCATCCCGGTCTCGGCTGCTAACTCCTCGAGTGTTGCCCCGCCTGCAAGCAGGTCATTGATGTCTTCGGACTGAGCCTCGATCTGGCGGCGCGCACGGTCTGCGGCCAACTCTTCGCGCAGAGCTGGGGCGGCGTCTTCGAAGGGAGTGTTGTTCTCAGCCAGCGAGCCGTTGATACGGAAAAGGGCAGGGCCGAATACCGAGGGCAGAGGTCCAACAACAGTGTCCAGTTCAGCCGCGAAAATGGCCTCGGCCGCATCGCCTAGGTCGTCGCGGGTAACGTCGCCCAGATCCACGTCGCTCAGCTCAAGCTCACGGTCACGGACAAGTTGTTCGAAGGTTGTCCCGCCAACTTCAATCTGTGCCATGGCATCTTGCGCAGCGGCGTCATCAGAAAAAGAAAGGCGTTCAACAAGGCGGCGCTCGGGTTGCTGAAACTCGTCTGCGCGCTGTTCGAAAAGCCGGAGAACTGAATCTTCGTCCACCTCGACACTATCCAGCAGCATATTGGGCGACAGAATCGTATAGGTCAGCTTTTTGGTGCGGGGCAGGGAAAACTGGTCCTGGTTCTCGTCGTAATAGGCCTGAATTTGTTCATCGGTTGGGGTTGCAACCGGCTCTGCCAAAACTTCGGGTGAAACGGTTGCAACAGTAAAGCTGCGGCGGGCACCGACAAAGTCTGTCAGAACTTCAGTCAGGATCGAGGGCATTTCTACTCCGCTGACCACGGCATCCTGCACGATGGTCCGTGCGGATTCTTTCCTCAGATCGGTTTCAAACTCGGTGTCGGTCATGCCAACCTGTTCAAGCTGAAAGCGATATGCCTCACGGTCGAAAGAACCATCAGGCCCCTGAAACGCAGGGATCGAGACGATTTCTTCCTGCAAATTTTCATCGCCGATCGAAATACCCAGCAGACCAACTTCGTTATCCAAAGCAGCCAGCGCGGTGAGGCGCGACAGAGCCAGCTGGTCCAAGCCAAAATCGCGGGCCTGTGACATTTGCAGGGGCTGGCCGGTCTGGCTTTCGACCGCGCGGATTTCGCGCTGAAGTTCGCGGACGTAATCGTCAATCGAGATATCTTCGTTGCCCACCTGTGCTACAGTGCGCACAGTTCCAGTCAGGCTGGTCGCGCCAAATCCTGCAAGGCCCAGCATCAAAAGACCCATGAGGATCCAGACAAAGGTCTTTGATAGATTTTTCATGCCTGCGGCCATGGTGCCCTCTTGTTTTATTCGGCAAGTATTTGCCCTGTCGGTTGCGGCCCTGAATACGACGCGCACCGCCGAGGGGCAAGCTTAGAAGGAGAGAGCGTGCAGGCGGTCAAACAATTCCGTAATTCCGTTGCGATCAAGATTGGCAAATGCGATGCGGACTTGTCGTTTCCCGGCCGGGTCGTGATCGGGCATGAACATCGTGCCTGGCAGCAACAGAATGCTGGCATCCGTGACCAGCCGACGGGCTAAATCATCCGAAGAGATGTCAAACGGGTGTTCGAAATAGGCAAAATAGGCGCCCAACCCAAGCAACCGCCATCCTTTACTGGTCAGTTTGGGAAGTTGTCTTGTAATGACAGCGCGACGGTCGAGGATTTCCCTTCGTTCATCGGCCAGCCATTGCGACAGGTTTTGCATCCCCCAAAGCGCACCAAACTGACCGATTTGGTTTGGACAGATCGCGACGGTATCCAGAAATTTCTCAATCTCAGACAGCAGCGACGGACTGGTCGCAACAGCACCTACTCTGTGACCGGTCAGACGGTAGGCCTTTGAAAACGAATATAGATGAATCAGAGTGTCATCCCAGCCCGGCAGAGCGAACAGATCGTGGGGCGGGCCGCTGCGGCTGTCGAAATCGCGGTAGGTCTCATCAACCAAAAGCTTAATTCCAGTTTCGCGCGACAGTTCGAAAAACGCGCGCAGCAGTTCAGCCGGGTATTCGACACCGCCGGGATTGTTCGGGGTGACCAGAGCAATGGCGCGGGTCTTATCCGTTATCAAATCCCGCGCCGCGTTCACCTCTGGCAACAGTCCATCATCAGTTCTCAGATCAATGGCGTTAACACCTGTCATATCCAGCCACATTTTATGGTTGAAATACCATGGCGTGGGCAGAATGACCTCATCCCCTTGGTCTGTGATGGAGGAAATCGCTGCGGCGAAGGCCTGATTGCAGCCAGAAGTAATGGCAACCTGTTCCTGTACGACAGGTGCGCCATAATGATCCGAAATCTGGCTGGCCAGCTCAGACCTGAGGGCGCTGTTGCCCAGAACCGGGCCATAGAGATGAGCGGAATCCTCGATCGACGCATAAGCCGCCATCGCCTGACGCATCTCAAGTGGCGGCGGATCGACTGGGGCCGCCTGACTTACGTTTATCAAGGGCCGGTCTTCAGGGAAGGTCACGCCTTCGATCCACCGGCGCGCCTCCATGACTGGGGGCGGAAAGGTGGCGGCGGTGCGTGTCCGTGTCATCTCAGTGCCCCAGTCAGTTGCTGCGCTTGGGCCGGATCAATCCGTGCCCCGGTAGGGTTCGACATATTGCAAAGCCATATCCCACGGGAAGAAAATCCAAGTGTCCTGGCTGACTTCGGTGATGAAAGTGTCAACCATCGGGCGGCCTTTCGGCTTGGCATAAACAGTCGCGAAATGCGCCTTGGGATACATCGCCCGCACCAGTTCCAGAGTTTTGCCACTGTCGACCAGATCGTCGACAATCAGGATTCCGGTGCCGTCGCCCATGAGGTCAGCGTCGGGTGCTTTGAGCACTTCGGCTTCGCCTTGATCCTGGTGATGGTAGGAGCGCACGCTGATCGTGTCGACTGTGCGAATGTCCAGCTCGCGGCTGACAATCATCGCCGGTGCCATACCGCCACGGGTAATGGCAACGACGCCACGCCAGGCCCCATCATTCGGACCTTGCCCATCCAGCCGCCAAGCGAGCGCTCGGGAATCGCGGTGAATCTGATCCCAGCTGATGTGAAAGCCTTTTTCGTGGGGCAGGCGGTCCTTGGCACTCATGATTCAACCCTTCTCAACATCTGGAGCATCAACGGCTTTCATACCGACGATGTGGTATCCCGAATCCACATGCAGGTTCTCACCAGTGACACCGCCGCTTAGATCGGAAAGCAGATACAGCGCCGAGTTGCCCACATCGTCGATGGTCACATTGCGGCGCAGGGGTGAGTTATATTCGTTCCACTTCATGATATAGCGAAAGTCGCCGATGCCGCTGGCGGCCAGTGTCTTGATCGGCCCGGCCGAGATCGCATTCACACGAATGCCGTCCTTGCCTAAATCCTCGGCCAGATATTTGACCGATGCTTCCAGCGCGGCTTTGGCAACGCCCATGACATTATAATGCGGCATCACCTGTTCGGCGCCGTAATAGGTCAGGGTGATGGCGCTGCCGCCTTCGGTCATCATCTTTTCGGCACGCTGCATCACGGCGGTAAAGGAATAAACCGACACGTCCATCGTGAGGTTGAAATTCGCCCGCGACGTATCAACATAGCGCCCGCGTAGCTCATTCTTGTCTGAAAACCCGATTGCGTGGACAACAAAGTCCAGCTTTCCCCATTTCTCGGATAGCGCATCAAACAATCCGTCGATCGAGGCTTCATCGCTGACATCGCAGGGCAGGACGATTTCACTGCCCAGCTGTGCCGCCAGAGGGTCAACGCGCTTTTTCAAGGCATCCCCTTGATATGAGAATGCTAACTCGGCCCCGGCCTCGGACAAGGCGCGGGCGATTCCCCATGCGATTGATTTGTCATTGGCCAGTCCCATGATGAGGCCGCGCTTTCCGGCCATCAACTGATTTGACATGTTCGGTTCTCCGCCTGTCTTCGCGTTATGTTGCGTTGGTTTATGCCATTGGCTGGTCTGCTTCAAGGCCGTGCACTCTTGCCCGTGGCGGGAACTCGCCCTAGGGTATCCCTCAATAGTTTCCAGGGGATGGAAATGAGCGAACGTGATGGCATCTTCGCAGGAACCGACCCATTTGCAATAGCAGGGCGGTGGCTGGGCGAAGCTGTGAAGAGTGAACCCAACGATCCTAACGCGATTGCACTGGCAACCGTGGGCGAAGATGGTATGCCCAATGTACGAATGGTGCTGTTGAAAGAGATCGAAGCCGACGCCTTCGTTTTCTACACAAATTACGAAAGTGCCAAGGCAGGCGAGTTGGACAATGCTGGCAAGGCGGCCTTCGTGATGCATTGGAAATCTTTGCGGCGTCAAATCCGCGTTCGTGGTATAATCACGCGCGAGGATGGACCAAAGGCTGATGAATATTATGCCTCCAGGTCATTGAAAAGTCGGCTTGGTGCATGGGCGTCCAAGCAATCTCAGCCGCTTAGCAGCCGTTCCGCGCTGATGGCGGATGTGGCGAAAGTGACCGCAAGGCTTGGCCCTAACCCTCCGCGCCCTAAATTTTGGGGTGGTTACCGGCTTGTGCCGACGGAAATTGAATTCTGGGCAGACGGCGCATTTCGTCTGCATGACAGGTTCAGGTGGTGCCGGGATGACGCTGCTTCGGAATGGCAGATTCAGAGGTTGAATCCATGACGTTCACGTGTCGCGAATTGCAATGCGCAGATAACAAAGGGATTTTTCACCTTGAATTTGCGCGTCAATCCCATACACATCGGACCCTTAACAAAGTGAAAAAAAACGCAGTGGGACCACAGTGCCAGAAGATCTGAACAACATGTACCGCGTCCGAGGACACGTTAAATGGTTCGACCCTGCCAAAGGATACGGCTTTGTCGTCTCGGATGAAGGTGGGCCGGATATTCTGCTGCACGTAAACGTTTTGCGTAATTTCGGTCAAAGCTCGGTTGCAGACGGGGCGGGCATCGAAATTATGACGCATCGCACTGATCGCGGTGTGCAAGCTGTCGAAGTCATCAGCGTCGATCCGCCAGCGCGCGCCGATACGATGATGCTCGCGGATTTTGCTGAACTTGATCCAGTTGAGATTGCAGCGGCTCCTTTGGTGGCTGCGCGGGTTAAGTGGTTCGACAAGGGCAAAGGGTTTGGCTTCGCTAATGTATTCGGGCGTGGCGAAGATGTGTTCCTGCATATTGAGGTTCTACGCCGTTCGGGGCTTGCGGATCTGCAACCCGGTGAAGCATTGGCCATGCGGGTCATAGACGGACAGCGTGGTCGGATGGCGGCCCAGGTTATGGCCTGGGAAGCAGCCATGGATGACTGATCTGCCATGGCAGGGCTTTTCAAGGTTCTGACTGTCGTCTTGTTACTTTGGGCCGGTGGCGCAGAAGCCGCCTGTCGTACAGATCGTGTTAGCCTGAAAAATGATAAGTCCCAAATCGGCTTTGATATTGAACTCGCCGTGTCGCCACAGGAGCGATCGCGCGGACTCATGTTTCGAGAATCGCTTCCGGTACGTTCAGGGATGCTGTTTGTATTCGACCCGCCGCAACCTGTTGCGTTCTGGATGAAGAACACGCTGATTCCTCTGGACCTGATCTTCATAGATAAGACGGGTATGGTAACGAAAGTTCATCACAACGCGATTCCCGGTGATTTGACCCCCATCGGAGGGGGCGATTCGGTATTCGCGGTGTTGGAAATCAACGCTGGTCTCGCAGATCGTTATCTGATCACGCCTGGAACACAGATCCAGCACAAAGTTTTTTCACATGGTCCGGCGATTTGGCCCTGTTAGGGCTTTTCAAATCAGAACGGCACGGTTAGGAAGGCGCACGGTTCGGGGCGTGGCGCAGTCTGGTAGCGCACCTGTTTTGGGTACAGGGGGTCGTAGGTTCGAATCCTGCCGCCCCGACCACTTCTTCAAAAATTAAAATGGCGACCCACCCATCGTTCGATAGATGGCGCTAAGGGTTTTATCCAATTCTTTGCTTTCTACAGGGACTTTTGCAGCAGGCCCTGTTTCGCGCGGCACATTAAAAAACAGATCCGCTTCAACTAGATAGCCACCTGCGTTTTTTTCGGCGGTCAGCCGAGTCACACTTTTGGGTAGGTTCTGTGGATAGCCGTCATAGTTGAGAATCAGGTAGGCTGTGGTCTTCGGAGGCAGAAGTTCCTGACACTCGAACTGACGATTTCCGATTTTCCTAAATTCCTCACCCGGGCCGTTGCAAGATGTCTCGAACGTAGCAAACAACTTGTCGGGAAAGGCTGAGAACTGCGCGCTGCGCGATGTGGCGGGCGTTTCTTGTGGCGTGCAGGCCACGATCAGGGCAAACAGGGAAATTATTCGAAACGCGGTCATTGATCGGTCTGCCCTTTGTTGGATGTGCTTTTAAGCGCACCTCTGAGTAATGTCGAAATCGGCCGGATGCTGATTCTATTTCAACCTAGACATCTTAAGGCTGGTTTATCAAATCGCGATAAGTAAGCCGGAAAGAACGGTTAATCGTATTGCGGACTTGGCCAGGTGATGGCGAACCATGGCGGATAACTCTGTGGAGGAATCGGAAACTGTCCTTCACCAGTTTGTCTATGCGGATCGGTCAACATAAAAGATTCCAAAAATGGCGGAAAAAGGCCGTTGACGATCTATGTGTGAATACGCCAGATTGTATAGGCCGAAAGTGCTGCCACTAAATCTGGTAGAAAATCCAGAACGTGGCACAGGGCGAGGGCTGGAGAGCACATCATACTTACGTGCGTCCGTCGGAACGGGGTCACGCTGCTTCGGGCAGCGGCCGGTTTCCTGCGCCCAAGATTTTCGGTTAGGGCAGATGATCCGTTTATTGGGATCAAAAGCCAAGGGACAAGTTGATTGAATCTAGGGCGGCGGACATGAAGATTGACAGAAAATTTACCAAATCGGGACAGGATGCTTATGCAGAGCTTAAATTCGCTTCTGCGACGTCAGAAATCCGAAACCCGGATGGGACCATCGTTTTCCGCCTGGACGATATCGAGGTTCCTACCAGCTGGAGCCAGGTCGCAAGCGACGTCATCGCGCAGAAGTATTTCCGCAAAGCAGGCGTTCCGACCAAGCTGAAGAAGGTCAAGGAAAAGGATGTCCCAGAATTTCTGTGGCGTTCTGTTCCGGCTGAGGACGCTGAATTTGGGGGCGAAATCTCGTCCAAGCAGGTGTTTGACCGTCTTGCCGGCGCCTGGGCCTATTGGGGCTGGAAAGGTGGCTATTTCTCGACCGAGGATGACGCGAGCGCCTATTTCGACGAGATGCGTTATATGCTGGCGACTCAGCGCGCTGCGCCGAACAGCCCGCAATGGTTCAATACCGGCCTGCACTGGGCTTACGGAATCGATGGCCCAGCACAGGGGCACCACTATGTCGATTATAAGTCAGGCAAGCTGACCAAATCGAAATCCGCCTATGAGCATCCGCAGCCGCATGCGTGTTTCATCCAGTCCGTAGATGATGATCTGGTGAACGAGGGTGGCATTATGGACCTGTGGGTCCGCGAGGCGCGCCTGTTCAAATACGGAAGCGGAACCGGGACCAACTTTAGCCACCTGCGTGGCGAGGGTGAGGCACTGTCGGGTGGCGGTAAATCCTCGGGTTTGATGGGCTTTCTCAAGATCGGCGACCGCGCCGCTGGCGCGATTAAATCAGGCGGCACGACCCGTCGAGCAGCAAAGATGGTCATCGTCGATGCAGATCACCCAGACATCGAGAAATTCATCGAATGGAAGGTGATCGAAGAGCAGAAGGTGGCCTCGATCGTTGCCGGATCGAAGATGCACGAGAAGATGCTGAACGGCATTTTCGAGGCCATCCGCAGCTGGGACGGCGCGCAGGAAGACGCGTATGATCCCAAGACGAATGACAGCCTGAAAAAGGCGGTTCGCGAGGCGAAAAATGTTGCGATCCCAGAGACTTACATCAAACGCGTTCTGGATTACGCCAAGCAGGGCCACGATAGCATAGAATTCCCGACCTACGATACGGATTGGGATTCGGAAGCTTACAGCTCGGTTTCGGGCCAGAACTCGAACAACTCGATTCGCGTAACCAACGCCTTCCTGACCGCTGTCGAGAAGGACGCGGACTGGGAGCTGATCAACCGCACAAACGGGAAAGTCGCCAAGACCGTCAAGGCGCGCGACCTGTGGGAAAAGGTTGGCCACGCGGCCTGGGCCTGCGCCGATCCCGGCATCCAGTTTCACGACACAGTCAACGAGTGGCATACATGCCCCAAAGATGGGGAGATTCGCGGATCGAACCCATGTTCGGAATATATGTTCCTCGATGATACGGCCTGTAATCTTGCGTCGATGAACTTGCTGACTTTCCTCAAGGATGATGAGTTCCAGGCAGTGGACTATATGCATGCCTCGCGCTTGTGGACCCTAACGCTGGAAATCTCGGTGACCATGGCGCAGTTCCCGTCCAAGGAAATCGCGCAGCTGTCCTATGACTTCCGCACTTTGGGTTTGGGCTATGCCAATATCGGCGGTCTGCTGATGAACATGGGCTATAGCTATGACTCGGATGAAGGCCGCGCGATCTGTGGCGCGCTGACCGCGATCATGACCGGTGTAGCCTATGCAACCTCGGCCGAGATCGCCGGCGAATTGGGTCCGTTCAATGGCTATGAGCGCAACGCCGATAACATGCTTCGGGTCATCCGCAACCACCGACGCGCATCTCAGGGTGTGACTGAAGGGTATGAGAAACTGGCAGTGAAGCCTGTACCTCTGGACCATGGCAACTGCCCGGATAAACGTTTGGTTGATCTGGCGATGTCAGCTTGGGATGAAGCGCTGAGCCTGGGTGAGCAGAACGGTTATCGCAACGCGCAGGCCACTGTGATTGCGCCAACAGGAACCATCGGTCTGGTGATGGATTGCGACACCACTGGGATCGAGCCGGACTTTGCTTTGGTGAAGTTCAAGAAACTGGCCGGTGGCGGGTATTTCAAAATCATCAACCGCTCGGTGCCTGCAGCGCTGGAAAAGCAGGGGTATTCCTCGGCTCAGATTGAAGAGATCGTCAGCTACGCGGTTGGTCATGGCACCATCGGCAACGCTCCGGGGATCAACCACACCTCGCTGACGGGTCACGGCTTTGGCCCCAATGAACTGGCCAAAGTGGATGCCGCGCTCGAAAGCGCCTTCGACATCCGGTTCGTGTTCAACCAGTGGACTCTGGGCGAGGATTTCTGCACCGGTGTTCTCGGCATTCCTGCGACCAAGCTGAATGACCCGACCTTCGATCTGCTGCGCCATCTGGGCTTTACCAAAGCGGATATCGACGCGGCCAACGACCACGTTTGCGGAACCATGACGCTGGAAGGCGCGCCGCATCTGAAGGAAGAGCATTATTCGATCTTCGACTGTGCCAATCCGTGCGGCAAGAAAGGCAAGCGTTTCCTAGGTGTTGATAGCCACATCACGATGATGGCCGCCGCGCAGAGCTTTATTTCAGGCGCGATCAGCAAGACGATCAACATGCCGAATGACGCCACCATCGAAGACTGCCAGAAGGCCTATGAGCTTTCCTGGTCGCTGGGTGTGAAGGCCAACGCGCTGTATCGCGACGGCTCGAAACTGTCGCAGCCATTGGCAGCCGCGCTGGTCGAGGATGACGAAGAGGCAGCAGAAGTTCTGGAAACCGGGACGCCGCAGGAAAAAGCCGTCGTTCTGGCCGAGAAGGTGATCGAGAAGGTTGTGGTCAAGGAAATGATCCGCAGCCATCGTGAAAAACTGCCCCATCGCCGCAAGGGCTATACGCAAAAAGCGATTGTCGGCGGCCACAAGGTCTATCTGCGCACCGGTGAGTTCGAAGACGGCCAACTGGGTGAGATCTTCATCGACATGCACAAGGAAGGCGCGGGCTTCCGGGCGATGATGAACAACTTTGCCATCGCCGTGTCGGTTGGCCTGCAATATGGCGTGCCGCTGGAAGAGTTCGTGGATGCCTTCACCTTCACCAAGTTCGAACCGGCGGGAATGGTACAGGGCAACGACTCGATCAAGAATGCGACGTCGATCCTGGATTACATCTTCCGCGAACTGGCCGTGTCCTACCTTGATCGTACTGATCTGGCCCATGTGAAACCCGAAGGCGCAAGCTTTGACGATCTGGGTCGGGGTGAGGAAGAGGGTGTCTCGAACGTGTCCGAGATCAGCGAAAGCGCTGCATCCAAGTCTTTGGAAGTTCTGAAACAAATCAGCTCGACCGGGTATCTGCGCAAACGGATGCCGCAGGAACTGATGGTTCTGAACGGCGGACAGAACGTGGTGAACGGCATGGCCGAATCCGCAGCCACTTTTGAAGCTCCGGTGGTTGAATCCGCCGCCGCAACCGGAATGGATGCCCGCACCAAAGCCAAGATGCAGGGCTATGAGGGCGATCCTTGCGGTGAATGCGGAAACTACACGTTGGTGCGCAACGGCACCTGCATGAAATGCAACACCTGCGGCTCAACAAGCGGGTGTAGCTGAGTTAAGCGCCCCGGCAACCCGGGGCGCAGGGGTCGGAAGCTGCCACAGTTACCGGCCCCGACGAATACGGAGCAAGGCGCAGAGACTTACCTTCGATGCCTTGGTCCACTCGGCCGACATGCCCGTGTTGGCCGGGAACAGGGTGGGGCGGAATATTTGCTCTTTCCCACTCTTTCACGGAACGGGTGCGCTCGTTCCATGCGACGTCCAGGCCGCAGGCAAACAAAACACCGGGCGGTCAACGAATGGAGCCTGGATGGCGAAACTGACAGGGGGCTTCGGCCCCCTTTCTTTTTGTCCTAAAGTCGGTAACTCGGCAGAGCCTCGCCATATTGCCTGTTTCCCATCGGGCAAGAACCGCCGACCGTGTTTGGGGGAGTTTTACCCAGCGACAGACCGCGGATGCGACTCTGGCAAACACGCGGAGTTTGGCGCGAAATCAAAGCGATGGTACTCAGTGGCTGACAACTGGTGGTGATTGCGTGTTCTTGATGCTTGTCCGGACACAAAACACACAAACTCTATCAGGAGGCATCACAATGAAACTGAATACTCTGGTCACATTTTCCACACTTGCTTTTGCTCTGCCGACTTTGGCTGTCGCGCAGTCTGCGGCGGATACCAATGGGGACGGCGTTCTGACAATCGAAGAAGTTCAGGCCGTCGTGCCAGACGTTGATGCAAACGGATTTGCAGCAATGGATGCAAATGGCGACGGCGCGCTGGATCAGGATGAAATTGCAATCGCGCAGGAAGCCGGGTTGCTGCCATCTACAAACGGCTGATCAACAAATTATCAAGGCGGCCAGACGAAAATTCTGGCCGCCTTTCTAGGTGTTTATCTGGGTAGGTGAATGTTGAATTTACTGCGAATCTGTGCATCCAATGCCGGATCGAACTGTGCCGGAGAAGAGGTCGACAGGATTTCCAGTTTTCGCGCGGTCGCTTTTTCGATCAAGTCAGGTTTGCCAAGCTCGACCCATTCTTTCGGAGACGTTCGATCTCCATGTGCGGGATACACATAATCGGCCTGCATGCGCCCAAGTGTGGCATCGGTTCCCAAATAGTGACCGGGCCCACCAAGGCAAACCTCGGCCATCTGATCCAATGCCAGTGTTTCGTCAGATACTTCGATCCCGCGGACGCAGCGCATCGCCTGTCCGATAAGATCATCCCCTAAGATCAAGCTTTCAAAGCAAAAACCCAACAGAGACGAGTGCATCCCGGCGGATTCATAAACCATATTCAGGCCCGACAGGCCGGCCATGACGTTCGAGCACATCTGCTCCCATCCCGCTTGCATATCGGGCAATTTGGAATCCGACGCGCCTGCGGCGGCTCCGCCTGGCAGATCATAAAACTTGTGCATTTGGGCACAGCCTGCGCTGAGCAGAGCCTGTTCACCTGATCCTACGGACATGGCGCCTGTCCGAAGGTCCAACCCAAAGGGCCAGGTTCCAAAAATCGCCGGTGCACCTGGCTTTACGGCATTTACATAAACCAAACCGGCAAGACATTCTGCTGTCGCCTGGGCAATGGCGCCTGCGATTGTGGACGGAGCAGTTGCACCTGCCATTCCGGCCGAAAGAAGAAGAACAGGCATTCCTGCCTTGATGCATTCCTCCATCACCTGACAGCTTTCAGTGGCAAACTTCAAGGGCGGTACGACAAAGCAGTTCGAGTTCGAGATGAATGGCCGCTCGCGCCACTTGTCTTCACCGCCTGCGATCATGTGGATTAGTTCCATCGCTGGCGCGACATAACTAGGATCGGTGAACGATGTGCCGATATGCTTGTAAGTGCCAGAACTACAAGCATAAATCGTGTTCAGGTCCATCTCGAGATTGTCGGAAATATCGCGACAAACCATCGGGCGTTGGACAAAATGGATGTTATCCAGCTGTTGGCAAATCCGCGCGGCATCGTGCAGATCCTGCACAGTCGAATCGCGGTATTCGCGGCCGTTGACTTCAACCATACTGACAGCGGCACCGGCGGTCCCATAGTGAACCTTTGCCCCCGACAATTCCAGGTCAGTTTGACCATCCCGGCTGAACAATGTGACCGAGCGGTTGGCTTTGGCAATGGTGTCTTCAACCAGCGCGCGCGGAAACCGGATGCGTCCGTCGTCGCCAAGTGTGCAGCCCGCGCCAACCAGATAGTCGATCCCGCTTTGCGGAGCATCCGCCAGACCTATGGTTTCAAGCGCCTGCAGCGCGGCCTCGTGAATGCGTTCGACTTGTGGCTGAGTCAGTGGCTTGTAGCGTCCGCCCTCCATTCCCGGGCGGATAGGGCGCAGATGATCAGGCAGAGCAGATGCGCGGGCAGCACGACGCGCAGCACGTCCGCCACTGCGGGAAGAGTTACGGGGTTGGTCGTTCATGTTTAGGATCCAATAGTGAGAAACGTATTTTGAGAGGCCTTACAAAAAGCCTGAAGGACGCCCCCTGGCAGCACGTCCCCGATCCGCGCCGATTGTGCGGCTGATCAGGTGGATTTTCCAAAATTCGTTCTGCATTTGGTTCCTCATCCAGTGGCCGCAGTGTTCCAATTCAGAACGGCATTATCTGTTCTATTTGCGACCTTGATGCCGAAAAGCGAAGCAAATTCTCAAGTGATTGTTGCCTAAAGATATTTTTCCCCGAGGCGGTCGAAATCTGCTATAATTTCTCTGCTTACTTGAATTGGGCCACTAGGCTAAACACTTTTTTAACGAATGCGGCCCAGTTTGTAGCAAATTGATCTGAATACTCGAAAGCATTGCTGAAAGGTTTTTGGTGAATCGTAGGAAGGTGCATATCGCATTAATTGTTGCTCTGGCGACATCCGGCTTCTCACCGGCTTTGGCCGAGGATTGGAGCGGTGCCTATGCGGGATTCAGCTTTGGCTATGCTGATGCAGACGGGCCGAATGGTTCAAGCGGCAGCGACACCAGCTTTGGTCCTCATCTCGGGTATGACTTTGATTTCGGCAAGTTCGTGTTGGGTGGTGAGCTTGAGTATAACCGGCTGTCGCTGAATCTTGGTCAGGGCGAAGGTAGCCTGGATAGCATGACCCGGCTGAAATTGCGCGGCGGATACGATTTCGGCAATGCGTTGGGATATGTGGTTATCGGTGCGGCGCGCGTGGATTCCACGGTCGAAAACGATACCGCAGCGGTTTATGGCATTGGTGTCGCTTATCCGATTGGCAATAATTTCGTCATCAGCGGTGAGGCGCTGCGCCAGAATTTCAATGACGTTACCCGATCGAATGGGGGGCTGGATTCGAATGTGTTCAACCTGCGTACGACATTTCGGTTCTAGCAAGATTTCCAGATTGAATCTGATCTGAGCTGCCGAATTCACGACTATGAAGGTCTGGCGTTTGCGGAGCATGGCGTCGATTTCCTGTTCCAATTCAGGGCGTTCGCCAATCACTCCCCGGTCATGATAGAACGTAAGACTTGGCGCGGCGGGATAGCCGTGCTAGAGGATGATCCATGAACCGGATGACCTGCATCATTATCTGCTGCATTACCTGCTGATTTTTCAAGCGGGCCGGTTTCTTTCGTTTTCTTCCCTGAGACAAGTTGCTAAGCCCGCGCCAACGCGAGACGCTATGCCGTTCTTAGGAGCCGACAGATGAAGACGATCAAACTGCACAACACACGGACACGGACAAAAGAGGATTTCGTTCCGATCAGCGCCGACAATGTGCGGATGTATGTCTGTGGACCTACCGTCTATGACCGTGCCCATCTGGGTAACGCGCGGCCCGTGGTCGTGTTTGATGTGCTCTATCGTTTGCTGCGGCATGTTTATGGCGCAGATCATGTGACCTATGTGCGCAATTTCACCGATGTGGATGACAAGATCAACGCGACCGCGTTGTCTCGACAGAAGGCCGGGGCCAAAGGGTCGCTGGAGGATTTGGTGCAGGAACGATCGGATGAGACCATTGGCTGGTATCTGCACGACATGGGCGCGCTGGGGGCGTTGGAGCCGACCGAGATGCCGCGCGCGACGCAATATATTACTCAGATGGTCGCGATGATCGAGGATCTGATTGCCAAGGGTCACGCCTATGCGGCCGAAGGGCATGTTCTGTTCGCGGTGGACAGTTGGAAAGAGCAGTACGGAGCCCTGTCCGGTCGGTCCGTGGATGACATGATCGCGGGTGCTCGGGTCGAAGTTGCGCCGTATAAGAAGAACCCGATGGATTTCGTTCTGTGGAAACCGTCTACCGACGAGTTGCCCGGGTGGGAGTCTCCTTGGGGTCGAGGGCGTCCGGGTTGGCATATCGAATGCTCGGCCATGAGCTATGAGCTGTTGGGTGAGAGCTTTGACATTCACGGCGGTGGCAACGATCTGATGTTCCCGCACCATGAAAACGAGATCGCCCAGAGCAAATGCGCCCATCCGCATGGCGAGTTTGCGCGCGTTTGGCTGCACAATGAGATGCTGCAGGTCGAAGGCAAGAAAATGTCCAAATCGCTGGGCAACTTCTTCACCGTGCACGATCTTCTGGAGCAGGGCGTGCCCGGTGAGGTGATCCGCTTTGTCTTTTTGCAGACGCATTATCGCAAACCGATGGACTGGACAGAGAAAAAGGCACGTGAAGCGGAAGCAACGCTGCGCAAGTGGCGGGCGCTGACATCAGGCATCGAGCCCGCCGCCAGCGCGGCGCTCGCGGTCATCGCTGCGCTGAGCGATGATCTGAACACAGCGGGCGCCATCACCGAGCTATACCGGCTGGCGTCCGAAGGTGACCATGCAAGCCTGTTAGCTGGCGCCCAGGTTATGGGTCTGTTGATGCCCGAAATGGGTGCATGGGCCGATCTGGCCTCAGTGGATTTGGGGTCGTATGCGGATAAACTGGCAGAAGCGCGGGCCGGGGCGATGCAGAGCAAGGATTTCTCAGAGGTGGATCGCCTGAAAGCAGTATATGTGGCAGCTGGCCTTGAAGTGCGGATGAGCAAAGAAGGTGTAGAGTTGGTTCCTGGTACCGGCTTTGACCTTACCAAGTTGGAGGGAGTGTTATGACAAAAACTCGCCTCTACCTCTACGACACCACCTTGCGCGATGGGCAGCAGACGCAGGGCGTGCAGTTCTCGACCGCTGAGAAGGTGCAGATCGCGCAGGCGCTGGACGAGTTGGGTGTGGATTACATCGAAGGTGGTTGGCCCGGTGCGAACCCGACTGACAGTGCGTTTTTTGATGCCGCGCCGAAAACTGCGGCGCGGTTGACCGCTTTTGGGATGACCAAACGCGCGGGTCGGTCGGCTGAGAATGACGATGTTCTTGCGGCGGTGATGAACGCTGGCACGAAGGCAGTGTGTCTTGTGGGCAAGTCGCATGATTACCACGTGACCCAGGCGCTGGGGATCACTCTGGAGGAGAATGTCGAGAACGTGCGCGCCTCGGTTGCGCATATCGTGGCGCAGGGGCGTGAGGCGCTTTTTGACGCCGAGCATTTCTTTGATGGCTACAGGGACAATCCCGGATATGCGGTCCAGGTTTGCAAGGCCGCTTTAGAGGCCGGAGCTCGCTGGGTTGTTCTGTGTGACACCAATGGGGGCGCATTGCCCGGTGAAGTGTCGCGGGTTGTGGCCGAGGTGATTGCCGCAGGCCTGCCCGGGGATCGTTTGGGCATTCATACGCATAATGATACGGAAAATGCGGTTGCATGCTCTCTGGCTGCTGTGGATGCGGGCGTGCGTCAGGTTCAGGGAACGCTGAACGGGTTGGGCGAGCGTTGCGGGAATGCAAATCTGACCGCCTTGATCCCGACCTTGTTGCTGAAAGAGCCTTATGTGTCGCAGTTTGATATCGGGGTCAGCGTCGGGGCCTTGGCGGGTCTGACTCGGGTCAGCCGTATGTTGGACGAAATCCTGAACCGGGTGCCCAGCAAGCAGGCGGCCTATGTGGGTGCGTCGGCTTTTGCACATAAGGCGGGGCTGCATGCCAGCGCGATCCTGAAGGATCCGTCGACATACGAACATGTCGATCCGGCGACTGTCGGCAATGCACGGATCATCCCGATGTCGAACCAGGCGGGGCAGTCGAATCTGCGTAAACGCCTGACTGAGGCCGGCCTGAGCGTGGAAAGTGGTGATCCGGCGCTGGGGCGCATTCTTGACCGGATCAAGCAACGCGAGGCCGAAGGCTATTCTTATGACACCGCCCAGGCCAGTTTTGAGCTGTTGGCGCGCGATGAGCTGGGCCAGTTGCCCGCGTTTTTCGAGGTCAAACGCTATAAGGTCACGGTCGAGCGGCGTAAGAACAAATACGACAAGATGGTCAGCCTGTCCGAGGCCGTTGTCGTGGTAAAAGTCGACGGGGAAAAGAAGCTGTCGGTCAGTGAATCTCTGGACGAAGATGGCAGCGACCGGGGTCCGGTGAACGCTTTGGCCAAGGCTCTGGCCAAGGATCTGGGGCAATATTCGCGGATATTGGACGACATGCATCTGGTCGATTTCAAGGTGCGGATCACCCAAGGCGGAACCGAGGCCGTGACGCGGGTCATCATCGACAGCGAAGACGGGCAGGGGCGGCGCTGGTCAACTGTCGGGGTCAGCGCGAACATAGTGGATGCGTCGTTTGAGGCCCTATTGGATGCGATCCAGTGGAAGCTTGTACGGGATTGCCGTCCTCGGGCGGTGGTGGCCGAGTGACGGTGCAGTTCAATGACGATCTGAAGGCCTGTGCTGCATTGGTGCATCGCGCCGATCCGGACCGGTTCATGGCGGCGATGGCCGCGCCGGTTGCCGCACGTTCGGTTCTGTTTCCGATCTATGCCCTGAATGTCGAGGTCGCCCGAGCGCCCTGGGTCACGCAAGAGGCGATGATTGCCGAAATGCGCCTGCAATGGTGGCGCGATGCATTGCAGGAAATTGCTGAAGGTCCGACTGTGCGTCGACATGAGGTCGTGACGCCGTTATCGCAGGTTCTTTCCCCACATCTGGCGGTGATGCTGGATGAATACGTGGCCGTAAGGCGCTGGGATATTTATCGCGATCCTTTCGAGGACGAGGCCCATTTCGAGGCCTACCTCAATCACAGCTCAGCCAGTTTGATGGTCGCGTCGGCGCAATCTTTGGGTGAGGCCGACGAGCCTGTGTTGCGAGATTTCGGCTATGCCGTTGGCGTGGCGAACTGGTTGCGCGCAATCCCGGATCTTGAAGCGCGCAGGCGTATTCCTTTGTTGGATGGAACACCCGATGCAGTGCGCGCTCTGGCGCAAAAGGCTCTGAACCGGTTACGGCGCGCACAGGGACAGCGTCTGGCGATTTCACCAGAGGCGCGCCCGGCGCTTTTGGCGGGTTGGCAATCTGAATGGGTGTTGCGCAAGGCGATTGCTCAGCCAGATCGCGTGGCCGCAGGGAATTTGATGCAGGGTGAGGTTCGGCGCCGGGTTTCCCTGTTGTGGAAGGTGGTCCGGGGTCGCTGGTAGACCTCAGACCGTTTCGGGCTCGGACGGGCGCAGAACCAACCAAAGCAATGCGCCCCCGGCCAGAGTCAACAATGGAACCATGGCAAGGTTTACCGCGGTCCAGCCTTCAACCGGTGAGCCGCCAGAGCAGTTCATCAATCCACCCGAAGCAAGCGAAGCCAGTGTTACGCCACCGAATACCAGCAGGTCGTTCAGACCCTGCATGCGGCCACGCTCGTTGATGTCATGCGATGCCGCCAACATGGTGGTCGCGCCAATAAAGCCAAAATTCCATCCGACGCCCAGCAAGATCAGAGCGATGAAGAAGTTCTCAAGCTCAACCCCTTGCAAGGCGACAACGCCAGCACCGGCAAGGATTGCCAGACCAAGAGCTACGATCTTTTCGACGCCAAAACGGGCAATCAACTGGCCGGTGAAGAAACTGGGGATGTACATGGCGAGAACGTGAAAAGAGACCACATCTGCCGCGTCATTGGCTGTGTAGCCACAACCAACCACTGCCAGCGGAGTGGATGTCATGACCAGATTCATCAACGCATAAGAAACCATTGCGCAGATGATGGCCACGGCGATGCGCGGCGTCTTTAGCATCTCAAGCCGGGTGCGTCCGGTCGGGGCCCCCTCAGCGGCTTTTGCAGGCGTGGGGATGTCCAGAAAGAAAAACAAGACCGAACCCAGAATGTTGAGCACAATCACCGCCAGATAGGTGCCCAGGAATGGGATCACATAGGCGGTTGAGGTCAGCTTAACGATTTGGGGGCCAATGAGCGCGGCGGCCAGACCGCCGGCCATGACGTATGAGATTGCCTTAGGGCGAAAGGCGTCCGAGGCTGTGTCCGCGGCGGCAAAGCGATAGAATCCGTGCGCGCTCATATAGATGCCGGTCAGCAGACTGCCCGCCAGGAAGACCGGGAACGAGGCCAGATACAAACCGTAGGCCCCAACCAGCCCCCCGCAGGCACCTGCCGTTGCCCCAACCAGAAACCCTGCGCGCCGTCCCCAGCGTTGCATTATGGCCGAAATCGGTGTTGCCGCCAGCATTGACCCCAGCACGATCAGCGAGATGGGCAGGGTTGCTAGACAGGCATTGGTGGCCAGCGACTGCCCGGCCAGACCGCCAACAATAAAGATCATCGGCATCTGCGATCCCAGAATGGCCTGAGCTGCGACCAGAACAGCGACATTACGCTTGGCCTGACTGTTATCCGGGATCGTGGGTGTCATTGTCATGCGCCAATGCGTAGCGATGAAAGCAGGGTCATACAAGACGGTTGCATCTGCGACAAAGCACCCTAACGTGCTGCTGACCAATTTGCCGGAGCGCGCATGTCCGTCGGACGTATCATTGAAACCCCCGATTGCGTGGCCGAGGGGGCCAAGTGGCTGGCCGAGACCTGTCCGCGCATGGCCTATGCGATGGACCAGACCGGGCCTTTGCCGCTGCGCCGTAAGCCTGACGGGTTTGCCCAGCTGCTAAGTGCGATTGTCAGCCAACAGGTCAGTGTGGCCTCGGCGAACGCCATCTGGAAACGACTGCAAGATGCAAAACTGACGGGCCCACGCAAAATCATGTGGGCCACCGATGAGGATTTGCGTGCGGTGGGCCTTAGCCGCCAAAAGGTCAGATATGCCCGAGCGCTTGCGGAGGCTCGTATTGATTACAAGGCGTTACGCGACGCACCTGATGAGGATGTTGTGGCGATCCTGACCGAAATTTCAGGCATAGGCGTCTGGACTGCCGAGATTTACGCGATGTTTTCTCTGGGCCGTGCCGATGTGATTGCACCGGGCGACCTTGCGCTGCAAGAGGCCGCGCGCATCCTCTATGATTTACCCAAGCGCCCTACGGATAAAGAACTGCGCCGGATGGCCGAAGCGTGGTCACCCTGGCGGTCGGTTGCAGCGCGGGTGTTGTGGGCCTATTACCGGGTCGCAAAAGAACGAGAAGGGATCAGATGACACGGGTTTTGAATGCGCTCCGAAAAGAGCCGGTTTCGGGCGATACGCGCTCGGTCGTGGTGTTCGTGCATGGCTATGGCGCCAACGGGGCCGACTTGCTGGGGCTGGCCGATGTGTTGGGCGAGCACTTGCCGGACACGCTGTTCGTTGCCCCTGACGCGCCCGAGCAGATCCCGGGTATGCCCAATGGCTTTCAGTGGTTCCCGATCCCGTGGATTGATGGCTCTTCCGAAGAAGAATCGCGCCGCGGGATGGAAATGGCGGCGGATGACTTCGACGCTTTCCTCGATGCGTTGATGGTGGACGAAGACGTTCTGCCCGAGCAGGTGGTTCTGTTCGGATTTTCGCAAGGCACGATGATGAGCCTGCATGTCGCCCCGCGCCGCGAGGACCCAGTGGCCGGGATAGTAGCCATTTCAGGACGCCTTCTGGAACCCGATCTGCTGCCGGATGAAACAGTCAGCCGCATGCCGGTCCTACTGGTACATGGCGACGCCGATGACGTCGTGCCGCCACAATCATTACCCGAAGCCGCCGAGGCCCTGCAAGCGGCTGAGTTCAAAGAGGTCTATGCCCATGTCATGAAGGGCACCGGCCACGGTATTGCCCCGGATGGTCTTAGCGTCGCACTGGCTTTCATGCGTGACAAGCTGAGCCTTTAAGCAATGATTGCGGTCCGCCCCATGATGCCCGAGGATGTCGCAGCAGCTTGCGATTTGCTCAACCAGATCATCGCCATTGGTGGTACGACTGCGAATGAAACCCCTTTCTCCGAGGCGCAGTTTGCGCAGAGTTATCTATTGGGTCTCGATAAGATTTGCAGCCATGTAGCGATGGACGCGCAAGGTGAGGTTGCCGGGTTTCAATGGCTTGGGGTGAATGACGCACTGCCCGACGATTGTGCTGACATTGCAACCTTCACCCGCCGCGAACCGGTTTTGAAGGGGGCAGGGCGTGCCTTGTTTGAAGAAACCGCCAAATTTGCCGTAGGGGTTGGGCTCGGTTCCATCAGCGCGACAATAAGGGCTGATAACCGGTTGGGCCTGAACTATTACGAGAAGATGGGATTCCAAGATTACTCGGTTGATTTTGGTGTGCCCCTTCGTGACGGCACGCCGGTCGACAGGATTACCAAACGGATTGATCTGAGATTGGAGATACCATGCTGATCGTAACCGGAACTATCGAAATTACGCCGGAAGGTGTCGAAGCTGCCAGAAAAGCTGCGCAGGAAATGGTTGCCGAGACGGTGAAGGAAGCAGGCTGCACGGTCTATGAATTCAGCCAGATTCTGGGTCATGCCAATCGGTTTCGGATCTACGAAGAATGGGAAAGTCAGGCCGCGCTCGAGGAGCATTTTGCCACACCGCACATGGCAACATTTCAGGCGGTGCTGGGCAAGGTCGGAGTGACTGAAAGTCTAATCTATCGGATCACGGGAGGTGACAAGAAACCGCTGCGGTGATCCTAGTCCCATAAGGAAGGCTCGGCGAATTCGATGGAATTCCCGGACGGGTCGCGAACGTATAGAGACAGTATTCCGTTCGGCCATTCAAATTCAGCGTCTACGGGCACGTTCCAGTCTATAAGATGTTTTCGCATCACCGCGATTTGCGCGCGCGCCATGCCAAAGCAGGCATGACCCGGACCTTGGGCGCCATGGGCGGGAACAGGCAGGCGCGGGTTGCCCGGAGGTTTTTCGGTCTCTGCCGCATTGAATAGCAGCAACACTGAACCACCCACCTTGTAGAACACATGCCGGTTGGCGACACGCTGGATTTGCTCAAGCGCCAGAACGTCCCCATAGAAATGCTCTGCAGCATCCAGGTCGTCGACATAAAGTGACGCTTCTAAAAGGCCGGTTGGCTGCGGAATGTCAGGTGATACCTTCATTCCTCTATCCTATCACAATTAGGCGTATCGGTCACCGACGTGGGCGCCGGTCCCGTTTGCGCGAAGAAGATGGCGCGAGGGCAGGCATAGATAGGCTATCCCATTGCCCCGGCTCAAGCCCGTCCAATGTCCAGTCGCCAATCCGGGCGCGGATCAGTCGAAGGGTCGGGTGCCCAACGGCCGCCGTCATCCGGCGCACTTGCCTGTTTCGACCTTCTCGAAGGACCAGTTCGACCCAACAATCCGACACCGTCTGCCGCACTCTGATCGGCGGGTCGCGCGGCCATAATGCCTCGGGCTGATCCATCAATCGCGCCTTGGCAGGGCGGGTCAAGCCCTCCTTCAGCTCAACACCATCGCGCAGGGCTTTTAGGGCGGAGGCGTCTGGCTCTCCTTCGACCTGCACCCAATAGGTCTTAGCCATTTTATGCTTGGGATCGGCTATCTGCGCCTGAAGGCGACCATTGTCGGTCAACAGCATCAAACCTTCGCTATCGCGGTCCAATCGCCCGGCCGGATACACATCCGGCAGATCAATGAAATCCGACAGCGTCCTGCGCGGAGACTCCGCATTCGCGCGATCCGTGAACTGTGGCAATACATCGAATGGTTTATTGAAGCGGATGAACCAGGACATTACCCGCCATAGCCCGGCGATCGAATTGGTGCAACCTGTGGATAACTGTCATCGGCCTGTTACGGATTCTGAATACTCAATCCCCGAGATATTGTGGAAACTCAGGGCTTGTCAGAGCTTTAACACGATATATAGTAAAGCTAAGGCCGGGGCGGGGGTTCTCCGCTCTGATGTCAAAATAGGCAGAGCAGAGCGTGGAGCGATTCTGATATGGACGGAGACTTCAGGACCGAATTTGTCAGGGAACCCGGTGCGCTCAAGCATCATCCGGCATTGGTTTTGAACGCCGATTACCGCCCCTTGTCCTACTATCCACTATCGCTCTGGCCGTGGCAGGAGGCCATAAAAGCTGCCTGGCTGGACAGGGTGGATATCGTCGCCGAATATGACGAAGTTGTCCGAAGCCCGAGCACCGAAATACGAATACCCTCGGTCGTTGTGCTGAAAGATTATGTAAAACCCAGAAAGCGCGTGGCCTTCACGCGCTTTAATTTATTTCTGAGGGATGAATTCCGCTGCCAATACTGTGGCAGCCGTGGGGATCTGACCTTTGATCACGTGATCCCGCGCGCGGCGGGCGGGGTGACAAGCTGGCAGAACGTTGTTGCGGCCTGTAGCCCATGTAACTTGCGCAAAGGGTCTAAATCACTGCGGCAAGCAGGAATGACATTGCGCAAGCCTCCGCGGCAGCCGGATGCCGAGGCTTTGCGCAACGTTGGACGAAAATTCCCACCGAACCACCTGCATGACAGTTGGATCGACTTTCTCTATTGGGATGCGGAACTGGACGAGCTCTAACGGCCTGCACGCCACGCGGCGAACCAGAGCAGAACCAGAACGAAAGACAAAGCGGCATTCCATCCGGCCATGGAAACACCAAATAACTCCCATGGAATATCATCACAGCGTACCAGTGGTGCCGACATGATCTGATCCAGCAGTTCTTCTGCCGACAGACCGCCGATGCTGCTTGATGTGCAGCTTGACGGACCTTCCCACAAACCGCGTTCTACACCAGCGTGATAGACACCAATGACCGCAGTGGTCAGCGCCGCCATGACGCCTAAAAGAGGGAGGATCGCCAGCCGAGGTAGCGCAAGCGCCGCAGCACCGATCAGGATGGCGACAGCATGCGGATAGCGTTGCCAGATGCACATTTTGCAGGGTGGAAGCCCGCCGAGATACTGAAACGCAAAGGCCCCAAGCAGCAATGCTACAGATCCAAACGTGGCAACCAGGACCAGTAAATTTCGTCTTGTCATAGGAATCTCACCGCTAGGAACCCGCCGAACAGAAGGATGATGAACAGGGTAAACATAAGGCCCAGCCGCTTTTCTATAAAGCTGCGGATCGGCTCTCCGAAGCCCCAAAGCAAACCTGCGACAATGAAAAACCGTATCGCTCGGGCCAGAATCGAGGTGGCAATGAAGGTGCCCAGAGGCATCCCTGTCCAGCCGGACATGATGGTGATGACCTTATAGGGAAAAGGCGTAACCCCAGCGGCCAGAACAGCCCAGAAACCAAAGTCATTGAACCGTGTGTTGAACTCTTCCATGGCGTGGGCTTTGCCCATGGATTCAAGGATGGGCTGGCCGAGGCTTTCATAAAAGAACGCGCCGATTGCATAGCCTAACATTCCGCCCAAAACCGAAGCTACCAGTGCTACAGAAGCAATCAGCCAGGCCCGGGAGGGTCGGGCAAGGATCATGGGAATCATCAGAACGTCCGGCGGTATCGGAAAGAAAGAGCTTTCGATGAAGGAAACAATAGCCAGCGCCCACAAGGCATTCGGGTGTTCTGCCAGGCGAATGGTCCAGTCATAAAGAGGTCGCAGCATCAGGTGCAATTTCCCTGTACATGTGTTGGGTAAGCCAAATCATGCGCCCCGCAGGCCGTCAACCTTGCAGGCTGGAACATTCCTCAATCAGGGTGTTTTTTGCCTCTGGACCTTCTCGATTTTGAACGCTAATTCAGTGTCCGTGGCCCAAGTGGCGGAATGGTAGACGCAGGGGATTCAAAATCCCCCGGTAGTGATACCGTGCCGGTTCGAGTCCGGCCTTGGGTACCAAAGTAAAAACAGAGGGTTAGGGGAACCTGCCTTCTGTTTTTTCTTTCCGGCAGTTCTAATTGCTCGCATTCCCAACTCACACTTTCGCGTTCTGGTCAGAATTCCCGATGTCAAAAGCGCATAATTGGATGTGTTTGCGGTCACTGCGGGGCAGATGCGCAAGAAAAGCTTCAAAGGCGGGGAAAATTCAGGGGGGCTTGTCAAATCTGAGGATACGCCTGCTTTGGTGACCTGCTGGCCTTGACAAGCTAATGCTCAGAATGAAACCTCTTACGGGTTGGGAGATTCTGAAAAATCAAAGATATGCCTGCTGCATAGCGGGCGTTGTTGCATATCGCAGGGCCATTTATCCGGCGCTTTGATGTGTCTCCCACCAGAAAAATAATGGGAGTTCACTTATGAAAAACAGCAGCAAGCTTAGCCTCGGCGCGGTTGTCACGGCGGCTCTGATGGCGCCTGCGGCCTATGCCGAAGAGTTTATCACGATCGGCACAGGTGGCGTGACCGGGGTGTATTACCCAACTGGCGGTGCAATCTGTCGTCTGGTCAACAAAGGGCGCAAGGAACATGGCGTGCGCTGCTCGGTCGAATCGACCGGCGGTTCCGTGTACAACATCAACACCATTCGCGAAGGCGAGCTGGAGTTTGGTGTCGCGCAGTCCGACTGGCAGTACCATGCCTATAACGGCAGCTCGAAATTCGAAGAGGCCGGCCCGTTTGAAAACCTGCGCGCCGTCTTCTCGGTTCACCCCGAACCGTTTACCGTTGTGGCCCGTGCCGATTCCGGTGTGACCAATTTCGAAGACCTGAAAGGCAAGCGCGTAAATATCGGTAACCCCGGTTCCGGTCAGCGTGGCACCATGGAGGTTCTGCTGGGCGAAATGGGCTGGTCCACTGACGATTTCGAACTGGCGACCGAACTGAAAGCGGCGGAACAGTCCGCAGCCCTGTGCGACAACCAGATTGACGCAATGGTCTATACCGTGGGTCACCCCTCGGGCTCGATTCAAGAAGCCACGACGGCTTGCGACTCGGTTCTGGTCAATGTCAGCGGCGAGGCCGTGGACAAGCTGGTCAACGACAACTCGTTCTACCGTACAGCGACCATTCCCGGCGGCATGTACCGCGGGTCGGATGGTGATACCGCGACATTCGGCGTTGGCGCGACCTTCGTGACTTCGGCGGACGTGTCGGATGATGCGGTTTATGCGGTTGTCAGCTCGGTTTTCGAGAACTTCGATGACTTCAAAAAGCTTCACCCGGCATTTGCCAACCTCAAGCCCGAAGAGATGATCGCGGACGGCTTGTCAGCCCCGCTGCATCCGGGTGCCGAGAAGTACTACAAAGAAAAAGGCTGGATTCAATAAACCAGACCTGACGCGGGGTGCCCGTCGGGCACCCCGCACAAAACCCGTATCAAGCGGGTGAATCAGAAGGCCGCAAATGGCCACGACGGGGAGACATTTTCATGAGTTCCGAGACACAATCGAACCGCCCGCTATCCGAAGAAGAACTACAGGATCTGGTCGCATCTTCAGATGCCGGAGGGCGTAATCCGGTTGGGAATGTAGGCGTTTTCCTTGCGATCGTGGCGGCGATCTGGTCGATCTTTCAGGTCGTACTTGCTTCGCCCCTGGCGAACTATGTGTTGCCCGGCAGCGTGGTTAACAATTCGCGTCAGTTTCACCTGGCCTTTGCGATGTTTCTGGCCTTTGCAGCCTATCCGGCGCTGAAATCCAGCCCACGGGATTATATCCCTGTGCAGGATTGGATCATGGGCCTTCTGGGCGCGTTTGTGGCGCTGTACGGATATTTCTTCTATACCAAGATCGTCGATGCCGGAGGGCTGGCAGACAACACTGACAAGTGGATCGCGCTGGGTGGGCTATTGCTGTTGTTCGAGGCCGCGCGCCGTGCGCTTGGCCCGGCGATGGCGATCATTGCGACGATCTTTTTGGCCTATGTCTTCTTTGGATCATCCGAATGGGTGCCCGAAGTCATCCGCTGGAAAGGCGCCAGCCTGAAAAAGGCGATGAGCCATATGTGGATCACCTCTGAGGGCGTGTTCGGTATCGCCTTGGGTGTTTCGACCAAGTTTGTATTCCTGTTTGTTCTGTTTGGCGCCTTGTTGGATAAGGCCGGGGCAGGGAACTATTTCATCAAGATGGCCTTTGGCGCGCTGGGTCACCTGCGCGGCGGCCCCGCCAAGGCGGCGGTTGTGGGCTCAGCTGCGACCGGTCTGATCTCGGGCTCGTCCATCGCAAACGTTGTGACCACTGGTACCTTCACCATTCCATTGATGAAACGTGTTGGGTTCAGCAGCGAACAAGCAGGTTCGGTCGAGGTCGCCAGTTCGGTGAACGGGCAGATCATGCCACCCGTCATGGGCGCTGCAGCCTTCTTGATGGTAGAATATGTGGGTATTTCCTATGTCGAGGTGATCACCCACGCCTTCCTGCCAGCGGCGATCTCATACATTGCTCTGGTCTATATCGTGCATCTCGAAGCCGTAAAGCGGAACATGCCCACATTGGGCGACCGCGAAGTGAAACTGGCACGTACCGTCGTTGGTATGTTCTCGTTCTTCATTGTTTTTGCTGGACTCTGCTATGGCTCTCAATTCCCTGTGGAGGCGGTGACAAATTGGATGCCGAACTCGGCCGGTCTGGTCCTGAGCCTGATCATCTGCGCAATTTACGTGGCGCTGCTGTATCTGGCCGCACAGGTGCCCGATCTGGAACCCGATGACCCGAATGCCAAAGAGGTGACTCTGCCGGTCATTAGCGAGATCTACAAGGCCGGTCTGCATTACCTTCTGCCGATCATCGTGCTGGTCTATTTCCTGATGATTGAACAGAAATCGCCCGGTCTTTCGGCCTTTTGGGCCACGTCCTTGCTGTTTGTGATCCTGCTGACGCAGAAACCGCTGAAGGCGATGTTCCGAGGGCAAAGCAACCTCTACAACGCGTTCATCGACGGTGTCGCGGATCTGTGGCAGGGCATGATCGACGGCGCGCGCAACATGATCGGTATCGCGCTGGCGACGGCCACGGCGGGTGTGATCGTGGGAACCGTGACCCTGACCGGTGTGGGCCAAGTGATGGCCGATCTGGTCGAGTTCCTGTCTGGCGGCAATCTGATCCTGATGCTGATCATGGTTGGTATCCTAAGCCTGATTCTGGGTATGGGCCTGCCGACCACTGCGAACTATATCGTCGTTAGTTCTTTGATGGCTGGGGTGGTCGTTGAATTGGGCGCGCAAAGCGGGCTGATTGTGCCGCTGATCGCGGTGCATCTGTTTGTTTTCTACTTTGGGATCATGGCGGATGTGACGCCGCCTGTGGGGCTGGCCAGTTTCGCTGCTGCTGCCGTATCGGGGGGCGATGCGATCAAGACCGGATTCATCGCCTTCTTCTATAGCCTGCGCACGGTCGCGTTGCCGTTTGTCTTCATCTTCAACACAGACCTTCTGTTGATTGATGTGACCTGGGTCGAAGGGATAATCGTTGCGATATTTGCGACGATAGCGATCCTTGTCTTTACGGCGGGCACGATGGGCTACTTCCTGACCCGCAGCCGGATCTATGAAAGCGTTGCCTTGGTCGCGGTTGCTTTCGCACTATTCCGTCCGGATTACTTTATGGACAGGATTTCACCCCCATATCAGACCGTTGAACCGGCAGCTTTCACCGAAACGATCGGGGAAACACCGCCCGGAACCGAGGTACGTCTGGTCATCAGCGGCCCGGATTTCGACACGCTTGAGATGGTGGATACCACGGTTGTCGTCTCTGTCGGCGACGAAGACGGCGGTCCTGCACGGGTTGATGCGATGGGTCTACTGCTGATCGAAGAGGACGGTCTGATCAAACTGGAAGAGCCGCTGTTCGGCGCGCCTGTTGCAGATGATCTGAGCATCTTCGACTATTACGGGGATGAGGCCGTGCGCCTGACCTCGGTCAGCCTGCCGTCAAGCCAGCCACCCAAGCAACTGGTGTATATCCCGGCGATGATCCTGTTGGGTCTGATCGCCTTCCTGCAACGCGGCCGTGCCGCCAGACAAGGGGTGCCCGCATGACACGTTCTGTTCTGTGTGCTGTTGATATCAGCAATGGAAAAATTGATGGCCCGGTCCTTCAAAAGGCCGCTGCATTGGCCGATTTGGAGGGGGCGCAGCTGGATGTGGTCAGTGTTCTGCCCGATTTTGGAGAAAGCTGGGTGTCCGGCTTTTTCCAGGCGGATTTCCATGAAAAGGCATTGGCTGAGGCGCAGAAACAACTGACCGAGCTGTGCGCATCAACATTGGGCAGTGAGCGCAATGAAAAGATCCGCCATGTGGTGGCCACGGGCACGGCCTATCAGGAGATCCTGAGAACCGCAGAAAGCGCCGGATCTGACCTGATCGTCATTGGGGCGCATAAGCCGGACTTCAAGGATTACCTGCTGGGTCCGAATGCTGCGCGCGTCGTGCGGCATTCGACAGTCTCGGTCTACGTGGTGCGATGATCTAATACCCGGTCATTTCAAGATAGCCACGGCCTGAATGGCTGCCTGAGACCGTAACGGGCCCCTCCCAATAGGCAAAGCGGGTTGCCATCCAGGCTTTGGGTGTCAGGGCGCTGACGACAATATCCACCCCGCGGGCGGGGAGTGTAACACGCCATTCAATCGGGATATCCCGGTCAGCGACATGAGCTGTCTGAAGCGGTTCAAAAGAAACAGAGCCATCGGCAAGCGCGGTGGTTTCGCCATCCTTGCCGATCCACGTTGCAGAGGTGAAATCCTCAGCCTCTCCGCGCAGGCGAAAGGCCATCAGCTTGTCGCCGCCTTCAAAGCTGAGCGAGAACCAATCCCATCCGCTTTGATCCTCGGCCAAGGGCTGCGAGGACCATTCCCGATCCAGCCAACCCTGTCCGGATACCGCAACATCCCCATCCGGCAGATGCACTGTGCCTGTCAGGTCGAAAAACGGCTGTGAATAGTAATGACTTGCCTGCCCCTGCGTAGACTTGACCGAATACCCGGCATCCCCGTGAAAGACCAAAGGCCCCGTTGCGCGCATTGACAGATCGTATCCGAACTCAGAACCGTTGGCCCTAATCTTCAGCGCATTAAAGTCGGGTCCGCGCATGTACCATTCGTCGATCCAGGCTTCGAATGGGGTGGCAGTTACCCCGGCCTGACCGATACCGCCCCGCGACAGGCGTTCAGCAAAGTAATGGGCATCAGGGGTGGTCAAGGCGGCATGGCCCAACCACAACTGCGGACTTTGCCAGGATTGCTCTTCATAGGGTTTCAGCGCCGAGCGGAACAACGTCCATTGCACACCGTAATCGCGCCCGTCTTCTCCTTTCAGGTTTGCGGTCAGATACCACCATTCGATCTTGAAAGTGGGATGGGGACCGTGATCCTGTGGAAAGCTCAACTGATACCCAAGCAGGGGGACGTCGAACCCGTCGGCCTCACCTCCAAGACCGGCAAAGCCCTGCGCCCGAAGTTGGGCGGGCAATAGCAGGGCCAGAATTAGGAACCAGGCTTTAGCGTTCATTGGCAAACACTCTTAACAACTCGGCAGGCAGGATGCGCAGCAACCGAAGGGCTGGAACCGCAGCGGCGATAACAGCGGCCAGTAAGGTCAGAAGAAATAGATAGAACCAGTCGCTTGGGAATAGGTACATTGGTAACCGCCAGCCAAACGCCTCGACATTGATGACCGTCAGCAACGTCCAGGCCAGAACTAACCCAAGCGGCAAGGCCAGCGCGGCGGTCAGAGAGGCCAAAAGCACGCTCTGCGTCAGTTCAAACCGCGCCAGTTGCGCCCGCGTCAGGCCAAGCGCCCAGACCGGTGCGATCTGAGGCAACCGTTGTGTCCAAAGCGTCAGCAGGCTGGTCAGGATTGCAAATCCAGCAACCCCAAGCGTCAGGATATTCAGCGCAGAGGTCACCACAAATGTGTCCTCGAAGATTTCCGTGGATCGGGCCTTCATGTCCGCTTGATGAACGACTGCCTGCGGAGGAAGGTCAAATTCCGCCCGAAGCCTTTCGGCAACATCGCTGGCCTGATCAGGGGGCATGCGAACGCCATATCGCCGTTCCTCGGTATTGGGTGCGATATCTTCCAAAAGCTCCATCGACACGATGGCTTGTCCGGTTGGATTGCCATAATCAGAATAGACCCCTGCAATGACCAGCTTGTGACCCGGGCGGAGCGTGATTTGATCTCCGGGCCACAAATTGGATCTGCGCGCAAGCTGTTCGTTGATCAGAACGGCGGTTCCGGACATCACCTGATCCCATACTCCGGGCACTGAGGCGATCAGCGGCCAGTTTTCTTGATAAACCGGATTGTTCACCACTCCGTAAAGAAACAAGGGGCCGCTTCCGTGCGCCAGCTCGACGCTGCGGATCGGCAAAACGGCGTCGACCTGAGGCAGCAGCCATTTCTTGATGTCCTGCGCCTGTTGTTCGTCGGCTGCGGTTATATACAGTTCTGATGTCAGTCGTTGGTCAAGCCACCCAGTAAATGTCAGCCGGAAACTCGACACCATGGTTCCAACGCCGATATTTGCGGCCAATGCCAACATCAATGCCATCAGGGCCAAAGAGAGACCGGGCAGTTGCGCCTGCATGTCGGCGAATACCCATTGTCTGACCGGGCCGTTCTGTAGCTTCTGAAGTCCGGTTACTGCGATCAGCAAGAGAAACGGTAAAATCAACGCAGAACCCGTCAGGATTCCGGCAACCAGCACGAACCCTGCGACCAAACCGTCGGCCACAAAGATTGAAACGATCCCCAACCCAATCAGGAATACTCCGATCAGAGCCAATCTTTTGGTTGCAGTGTCATCCCCCCGCCAGGCCTGCGGACCCGGGCTGGATAACAGCGGCAGCCGAGCCAATCGGAACAAAGCCTGAGAGCTGGCCAATAGCGTTCCGAACAGGGCCATGGCCAAGCCCGCGAGAACCCAGTGCAGTTGAAGCGAAAGCTGACCTTCAACTGGTGCACCATACAACCCGCGTAGGGTCGATGCCACGTCGGGCAGCAAGGCCCCGGCCAGCAGGAAACCCAGTACCAGACCGGCGCCCCCTCCAATCAGGGCCAGCAGCGAAAGCTCGGCCAGAATGATCCATACGATCTGACGCATCGGAACGCCCAGCGCACGTATTGTTCTGATAATTGCTCGGCGCTGTGCAAAGGCCAGCCCGACGGTGCCATGGACGATGAACAGCCCGACGGCAAAGGACAAAAGAGCAAAGGCAGACAGGTTGAGGTGGAAGCTCTCTGTCAGTTGCACCGTGTCCAATCTGGTCGAGGCTGCAACGCGTGTCAGATCGGGGGCGATCTGCTCAAGCGATGGGATCGCTCGGGGCTGCTCTGGCAAGACGACCAGACGTGAAATCTGCCCCTTTTTGTCAAGCAGCTGTTCGGCAACGCCAATATCGGTAAAGACCAGATCCGGTGGCAGCGCGTCGCTGGACAGGATCGGGGGCAGGTTGCTGGCCTGCTGCAGAATCTGGGCCAGTTCCGGCGCGACCAGTATCCTGCCGGGCGCGGTCAGCATGTCTGCGGGATCAGGCGGCGTATCGCTTTGTTCCAGACGGCTGAGGGCGGGCAGGGGTGGAAAGGCGACCATGTCGACCCCCATGACCTGCAGATTGTGACCGCTATGGCGCCAACGCCCCTCAAGCACCGCGGCGATCTGCCAGCCAGCCCGACGCAAGCTGACATAATGGTCGATCGTCAAATTCCCCGAGGTGGCGTGCAATTCATCGTATTGACCAAATGAGAGTTGATCATTGGCCCGTTGATAGCTTGCCCGCGCCTCGGAATTTATGGCTTGAACTGCCGACCACAGCCCGGTCGCAAGCGCAATGCCGGTCAACAAGGTTAACAGCTGAAGCCAATGGGCACGCCAGTGCGACACCAACGCCTGTATGATGGCCAAAGTCACGAGATAAGGCCGCCGGACAGGCGGACCTGTTGGTCCAGACGGGCTGCTATGTCCTGCGAATGTGTCACCAAAAGCAGGGCTGCGCTGGTTTCGGCGACCAGCGCAAGCATCAAATCCAATACATTGGTACTTGCGACCTCATCCAGATTTCCTGTTGGTTCATCCGCGAGCAAAAGACTGGGGCGCGGCGCAAGGGCGCGTCCGATGGCAACGCGTTGCTGCTGGCCGCCTGACAGGTTCTCGGGAAAGCGGTCCAGCAGGTCCCGCAATCCCAGTTTGTCAGCAAGATGATCGCACCAGTCCGGATCATGTTTACTGGCAAGCCGGGCATGGAAGGACAGGTTTTGGCCGACCGTCAACGACGGGATCAGATTGAACTGTTGGAATACCAGGGCCACACGCTCGCGCCGAAGGGCTGCGCGCCCGGTATCGTCTAGTTTGGACAGGTTGGTTCCGCCCAGTGAGATTTCGCCCGCATCGAATATGTCCAGCGCACCTGCGAGATTTAGAAGCGTGCTTTTGCCACTGCCACTTTCCCCGGTTAGGGCAAGCGTTTGGCCATGGTCCAACGACAGAGATACTCCGTTCAAAATCGGTCGACCGTTTGCATATGATTTATGGACATCAGTTATTTTAAGCAGCATTCATAGGCGCCCTGTATTCTGCCACTCACAATTTGCAGCCGACCGAAGCGGTGTCCAGTTCAATGGCGCTATCGTTTCCATTCGTCGCAGACGCAGGGTTGCCCAATCCTGCAATTGAAGCGATTGTGACGAGACTTAAAAACAGAGGGGATGGGCGCCGGTGACCTTATCCGAGCAGATTATCTGGGGAAGCGTTTATTTGGGTATCTGCTTTTTGATCGAAATTGCCCTGCTGACCTGGTGCATGCAGATCATCCGCGTGATGTCGATCAAACTGGAAAAAAGCAAAAGGTTTGTCACAATCGCCAGTCCGCTCTGTATCGCACTGATTTTTATCGTGATGATCCATACCTTTCAGGTCTGGCTTTGGGCGATTGTCTGGGTCTTTGGGGATGTTCTGGCGGACTGGAATTCGGCGCTGTATTTTTCCTTGGTGACGTTCACTACGCTGGGTTACGGCGACATTGTGTTAGGAGAGGGGCTGCGCATCTTTGGTGCATTTGCGTCGGTCACCGGGCTTTTGGCATTTGGGCTGTCCACAGCCTTTTTGGTCGCGGTCATGTCGCGGGTGCTGCAGGAAGAGTCGATCCTTTAAAGGATTGGTGCGAACAACCGCGCCAGAGGCGAGCCGAACCGAATATAGGCCGGTTGTTCGGGTAAGGTTTTGACCAGCTCATAGCTGGATTCAAAGTCCATTAGCAGCATGTCGTGAACTGCATGGGCCGCGTCCTTGTCAAAGAACAGGGCCATCGCCTCAAAATTCAGGCGGAAAGAGCGGTTGTCCAGATTGGTGGTGCCAACAGCGGTCAGGGTGTCGTCCACCAGAAATACTTTTTGATGCATGAATCCATCAGTGTACCGGTAGACCCGCGCGCCGCATTCCCTGATCTCGTCGAAATAGGCAAAGGCCGCCAGCCAAGGCAAGCGGTGATCAATCACGTCGGGAACCAGAATGCGAACATCTACCCCGCGCATTGCGGCGTGGCGTAGTGCGGTCATGATGTCGATATCAGGAACGAAATAGGGGGATGCGATCCACAATCGTTCCTTTGCTTCCGTGATTGCAGAAAAGAACATCATGGCGCCGGTTTCGGTTTCGTCCCCCGGACCTGTGGCGACGAGAAGGGCGTTCATGTCCTGATCAGATTCCTGACCCGCCCAGGCCAGTTGATCTATCAGGTCTTCTTGATGCGCCCAGTACCAGTCCTCTGTAAAGATCAGTTGTAGTTGGCGCACGATATGTCCAGTCAGCCTTATGTGTGTGTCCCGCCAATGTCCGAACTTTGCGGACTGACCGAGATATTCGTCGCCGACATTGTGGCCGCCGATAAAGCCGATTTCTCCGTCTATGATCACCGTTTTCCTGTGATTGCGATAGTTTAGCTGAAATCGCTGTCCTGGATGACGCTTTTCATGCTGACCGGCAACGTGAATTCCCGCCGCGCGCAGCGACGTGATGTAGCTTGTCGGTAGGCCATAACTGCCTACGGCGTCGGTCATAAAGCGAACTTGCACGCCGCGCTCTGCGGCAGCGATCAGTTTGCTTTGCAGTTGCCGCCCCAATCCGTCATCACGCACGATGTAGAACTGGACAAGCACATAGTCCTGAGCCGCGTCGATAGCCTGAAAGATAGCGTCAAAGGTTGCCTGCCCATCGACAAGCAAATCTGCACCGTTGCCGCGTGATATGGGAAGATGCGCAAGCTCTTCGAAAGGGAGCGGATTGATCGTGATCATGCCCGGATCTGGGCGCGAAAAATCCGCAAAGCTTTTTATCCCTTCGACAACAGTCTCAGCGTGCTTTCGGGCCAGGCGATACCCGCGAAAACGATGATGTCCCAGAAACAAGTACAGCGGTACGCCAGCTATCGGCGCCGAGATCAAAAAGACCACCCATCCCACGGCACCCTGCGGTGTGCGCGCTGTTTGAGCGGCGCGTATCGAAAAGACCGCGGCGGTCAGGTACAAACATAGGACAAAGAGGGAAACAAAGAGTGTCAGCATGGAGGATTCGATCCTGGCATTTTCCTTAGTGTTTCAAGTTGCATTGGGGATTGGCCTGTTCAGATTGTATTCCCCGATGGCGGCCCTTCGTCGCCGAGTTCACCATTCAGGGACATTAAAATTGCGATCGGGCGCAATGCGGGAATATGGCTGAAGATGATCAGGATGCAGACGGTCAGCGGAACGCTCAGGAAGGCTCCGATCAGACCCCAGACCGTAGTCCAGAACATAAGTGCCAGAATGACCAGAAATGTCGACATGTTCAGCGATCGGCCCAGCATGGCCGGGTCCAGAAAATTACCGATCATGAACTGAAGCGTGCCACAGCCGAAAACTATGATCAGAAACGGCCCGATACTTTCAAATTGAACCAGTGCAATCGCCGCTGGAAACAGAACCGCAATAATTGACCCAATCGAGGGTATGAAATTCAGGGCAAAGGTCAGCACTGCCCATGTCTCGGAATACTCAAGACCAAGGGTCTTGAAGACCACATAGCTGATTCCAGCCGTTATCAGGCTGATAAAGGTCTTCACTCCGACATAACGCTGCAGACTAAAGGAAATCGCGTCCAGAACCAAAGCGAACTCGGCACCGGTTTTAGGGTCACCGGCGGCCATACGGATCTTTTTGCGGAACGCCAGACGTTCGGCCATCAGGAAGGCAACGTAAAGGCTGATGAGGAAAAACTGGTTCAGCAAGGACGTTGCGCTGCCCAGCAACATCCGGGCGACGAAAGACATATCAATGTTGACCAGATTGTCCCTGATGAAGGCCGTGATATCGTTGCCCACAAGGTCGTTTATGCGGTTAACGGCCTCGTCGAACTGGCTTTCGTATGTATTGATCGAGCGTGCAAACTGCGTCGCCTGATTGCCCAGAATATACATGATCATGAACAACCCGACCAAAACCACGGTCACTCCAGCCAGGTTAGCCAACCAGACCGGAGCCTTGGTCAGCGCAATAACCCGGTCACTCAGCGCGATGATCAGGACGTTGATCAGCAAGGCCATGGTCAGCGGGATCAGAAAAGCGGAACCTGCATAAAGCCCCAATACGACCAGTGACACGACAATCGCGGTGTCGCGGACAACCGAAAGGCGCAACCTGTTCGGCATGCTTGGGTTCTGGTCGCTGGTTGGCATTTTTCGCCCGGCTTTGTGTAGGTTCCGTTTCGATCCTGCACGGGACAAAGGGATTATGCAATGCAACCAAACATTTGGAGTTGGTTAATTGCGTCCAGTCGGGTTTTGCCGGTTCTGGTTCGAATACAGTCAGGGTAGAGTTTTCGGATGACGACAAGTTTGATTCCCCTGACTGGAAGAGTAATTCGAGCCCTTTGGCTGGCCTTGGGGCGATTTGGGGCCAAAAACGGCATGGTCATGAGCAGCCACGTTGCCATGTCCCTGATGCTGGCCCTGTTTCCGTTTGTTCTGTTCACTGTGGCACTGGCTGGTACGCTGTCTCAGGATTATGTCACGGACGAGCTGATCGAACTGATCTTTGGCGCCTGGCCAAAAGATGTCGCCGGCCCGATTGTGGGAGAGTTGCGCTCGGTCCTGGCGGAATCAGGTTCGGGGGTAATTACCCTGGGCGGTTTGCTGGCCATTTTCTTTGCCTCAAACGGCGTAGTTGCGGTGCGGGCGGCCATGAACCAGGCCTATCATGATCATGACGCCTGGCCATTCTGGAAGACACGCTTGCTGTGCCTGGGATTGGTGATTGTTGGCGGGGCGGCCATTCTGGCCATCGCCGCCGTCGAAGTCGTCTTGCCGGTCTACACGCGCCTCGTGTCCGAAAAGACGGATGTTAACGTGTCAGACTGGTTGTCTGTGGATCGATTGCGCTGGACCTTTACTGTCGCGGTTCCTGCGGGCACGGTTATCGTTGCACATCTTGTGCTGCCGACGCGCCGCCATCGGCTGTGGCAAATCCTTCCGGGCGTTGTTCTGACACTCGCTCTGTGGGCGATGGGCGGTTGGGGCTTTTCGATCTATATCGGACAGTTCGCCTCGTACAGCGCTACTTATGCTGGTCTTGCGGGGGCGATGGCTGCGTTGATTTTCCTGTATCTATGCGCGGCCATCCTGATTCTGGGCGCTGAATTCAACGGCGCGCTGATGGATTTGCAGGATCAAAGTAACGGACAAACCTGAAGGGCAGGGTGGCTGGGGTTGTGAAATAGCAACTCAAAGCCTGGTTTGCGTCATGAAATCGGCACGTTTCTTACCCAAACTGCATGGACTGTGACCCCGTACGCATCAAGGTGAGGCCTCATGACCAAACTGCCCGAAAGCGCGAAATCGCAAAATCCATCGTCGCTGACCCGGCGGATTGAAGAATTACGGGCCAAACCGGCGACGGATATCAGTCACGGTGAGGCATTGTTGTTGCAAGGAAACGCAATATCTTCGCTGCGTGAACAGCGTCTTGCGCGTTCCCTGGCTGACTTCGCGGATTAACTTCAGCCGCGAAACCCTGTTGCTACAACGAATTTTTCCGAACTGTCCGCGCGGGATGCCGGTGGTTTGACATGCGCCACCTTGTCAAACTTCTGTTTCAGAATCTTCTGCAGATCCCCTTCGGCTCCTCCGGCCAAAACCTTGGCGACAAATGTGCCGCCCTGTTCCAGCACATCAAAGGCAAAATAGGCGGCGGTTTCGCACAGGGCCATGATCCGCAAATGGTCTGTCTGTTTATGCCCCGAGGACGCAGCGGCCATATCTGACATCACCACATCCGCTTTGCCACCCAACCAGTCTTTGACCTTCTGGTCGGCATCGTCCTCCATAAAGTCCAACTGATGAACCTCGGACCCTGCGACCGGCTCGACCTCTTGTATGTCGACACCCAGAACGGTGCCGATTTTCTTACCGCTTTTCTCACCCAATGCATTAACGCGCTGGACCGCAACCTGCAGCCAGCCTCCTGGGGCGCAACCCAGATCGACGATGCGCGCACCTGGAACCAGGAAGCGGAATTTATCGTCCAGTTCCAATATCTTGAACGCCGCACGCCCACGATAGCCTTCGACCTGCGCGCGCTTGACATAGGGGTCATTCAGCTGACGTTCCAACCACCGGGTCGAGCTGATTTTGCGCCCGCGGGCGGTTTTGACCTTAACCTTCAGGTCGCGCTGCCCGCGGCCTGAATTGTTTTTGCCAGTAGGTGTCTTCGCCATCAGAACGGTCCGTCTTCCAATACACCGTCCGCGCTCATCTGCGCATAAAGCAGGCCTTCGCGCAGCCCCCGGTCCGCCACTGAAAGACGGTCGGTTGGCCAACATCGTAACAAAGCCTGCAATATGGCCGAGCCGGACATGATCAGGGCCTGGCGGTCATCGCCGATACGCGGATCTCTCCGCCGCCCCAGTGGGCCGAGTTCTAGATACCCGCGTATCACTTTGTCAATCTGATCGCTTGTCATGCGCAAACCGTCTACCTTGGTCCGGTCATACCGCTTCAATCCCAGATGTGAGGCTGCGACTGTCGTAACCGTGCCACTGGTGCCGACGATCTGAAAACCTTCGCGGGCTTGCTCATCCTTATAAGGCGCAAAATCGGCTAGGTTTTCTTCGAAAAACCAGCTCATCAAAGCAAACCGCGCCGCATCATCTTCGACATCATGGAACTGATCGCGCAGCGTCGCAACGCCGAGGGGAACACTGATCCAATCCACAACCTTGGCTGCAGGAAACGGGCTGTCTGTTGTATGAAATCCATTATGCAGACGCATAATCGCCGCCGGGCGATCCCGACGCGGAAGCGAGGATATGTCGATCCAGACAAGCTCTGTCGAACCGCCGCCAATATCCACAACCAACAACTGTTCTGTCTTAGTGGACACCAGCGGGGCACAGGATATTACGGCCAGACGCGCTTCTTCCTCGGGCTGGATGATCTCAAGCGTCAACCCGGTTTCACCCTTTACCTGGCGAATGAATTCACGTGAATTTTTTGCACGGCGACAAGCCTCGGTTGCGACTAGACGCATGCGCTTGACCTTGTTGCGTTTCAGCTTTTGCTGGCAAATGCGCAACGCCTGAATGGTGCGCGCCATCGACGACCGAGACAAACGCCCCGTCCGCTCTAAGCCCGCGCCCAACTGCACGGATTTAGAAAAACTGTCCACCACATGAAACCCGCTGCCCTTGGGCTGGGCAATTAACATGCGACAGCTATTTGTTCCCAAATCCAGCGCGGCATAAAGCGCATCAGGATCGGGTCTTGCCGGCGCGGGGCTTTCGACCGCCTTCGGGAACGCGCCCGCACCTTTGGGACGCTTGGGCGCCATCTTCAACGCCCTCCGATTTACGAGTTACCCCGACCATAGGTCGGCCTTTTGGTTCGTGCAAGATACTCATTAAATTGATGAGAATTTTGAGGTGAGGTTTACAGGAACAATTCGTTACAAGCCGTGTATCCCGTTGTAGGTGAAAACGTCGTTTGAAATGCGCCTTGTGTCGAAAATCGACCGACCTGCGACCACATTGAAGTTTAGAACCGGTCCATCTGGTTAGGAGGAATCAAAGCAGATGCCTGACGTCACCATCGTATACTGGCGCGACATTCCCGCCCAAGTCATCGTCGGCAAGGGCCGCCGGGGCGCAAAACGGCAGTTGGAAGAACGGTTCGAGCAAGCCATTGACCGCGCCGCCATGAAGGTGAACGCCAAGGACAGCGATGCCTATCTGGCCGAATGGCGCAAGGCCGCGCCTTTCGCGGTTGAGGGCGATCCGTCCGAAATTGCCGAACAGCAGGCTGTGCGTTTGGAAACGGAATATGATCAGGACCGTATCAAGGCTCTGATCGCCAATGACGGTTGGGCATGAGCTCGAAATCTATATGGGAGGCCGCTATGGCTTTGCTGAACTTCAAGAAACGTGATGCCGCCGAAAACGGTCCGGTAAATCCAACCGTCGAAGCCTTCCTGCAGGGCTATTCGATTGAGGTGATGCCGCGCACCGCCGAGAAGGTCGAGGATTTTCGCGCTTTGTTGCCTGAAGGCACACGCGTCTATATTGCCCATATCGAAGGCACTCCGATCGAAGACATGGTCAAGACCGCCAAGCGCATCGCGGCGGACGGCTATCCTGTTATGCCGCATTTCCCGGCGCGGATCATTAAAGACACGGCGACGCTGGAAAACTGGATTTCTATGTACCAGGGTGAAGCAGGTGTGGATCAGGCGCTGTTGCTGGCCGGTGGTGTCGCGAATCCTCATGGTGATTTCGACAGCTCGATGCAGCTGCTGGAAACTGGTTTGTTCGACAAGGCCGGGTTCAAGCGTCTGCACGTCGCGGGCCACCCTGAAGGCAACAAGGACATCGACCCTGACGGATCGACCAAGAATGTTGACGATGCGCTGCGTTGGAAACAGAAGTTCTCTGAGACCACGGATGCCGAAATGGCGCTGGCCACTCAGTTCGCCTTTGACGCCAAACCGATCATCGCCTGGGCCGACAGCCTGAAAGAGGCGGGGATCGACATTCCGGTTCATATCGGCATCGCCGGTCCGGCAAAACTGCAAACACTGATCAAATTCGCCATCGCCTGCGGCGTTGGTCCATCGCTGAAGGTTCTGCAAAAGCGCGCTATGGACGTGTCCAAGCTGCTGCTGCCTTATGAGCCCACGGATGTGATCACCGAATTGGCCAACCACAAAGCAGCCAACCCTGATTTCAATATCACAAACGTACATTTCTTCCCGCTTGGTGGCATCAAGACAAACGCCAACTGGGCCATCAACAACGGCGGCGCTTCGGCAAAGCCTGTAACCTCCTAAGGATCGGACATGACCCGTACAGTCGTAGAATCAAAAACAAAAACCGCCGTCCTGGGCTTTGACGAACCGTTCTGCGTGATCGGTGAGCGGATTAACCCGACAGGCCGCAAGAAACTGGCGGCGGAACTGGAAGCAGGCGATTTTTCGACCGTTGAAAAGGACGCCCTCGCGCAGGTTGCCGCTGGCGCGACCGTTCTGGATATCAACGCGGGCGTTGTCTACAACTCGAACCCCAACCCGAACGAGACCGAGCCGCCGCTGATGCGCAAGATCGTTGAAATGGTGCAGGGGCTGGTCGAAGTGCCGCTGTGCATCGATTCATCGGTTCCGGGAGCTCTGGAAGCGGGTCTTGAGGCGGCAGAGGGCCGTCCTCTGTTAAATTCGGTCACAGGCGAAGAAGATCGTCTGGAGCTGGTTCTGCCGCTGGTCAAGAAATACAATGTCCCTGTGGTAGCGATCTCAAATGACGATACGGGGATTTCGGAAGATCCCGATGTGCGGTTCGAAGTGGCCAAAAAGATTGTCGAACGGGCCGCTGATTTCGGGATCCCGGCCCATGACATCGTGGTCGATCCACTGGTGATGCCTATCGGCGCAATGGCAACTGCCGGTCAGCAGGTGTTTGCTCTGGTTCGTCGTTTGCGTGAGGAACTGGGCGTGAACACCACTTGCGGGGCGTCCAATGTCTCGTTCGGTCTGCCGAACCGTCATGGCATCAACAACGCCTTCCTGCCGATGGCAATGGGCGCTGGCATGACCTCGGCGATCATGAACCCCGTTGCCTTGCCGGTTGGTCCCAAGAAGCTGGCCGAGAAGAAGGCTGAAGTTGAAGCAAAGGGCATCATCCTGCCGGCGGACATGGATGATGAGACCTTCTGCCAGCTGTTTGGCCTGGGTTCGACCTTGCCGCGCGCCGGTAAAGAGATGGAGGCCATCCGCGCCGCCAACTTGCTGACCAATAACGATCCGCATGGCGGGGCTTGGATCAAATTCAACAAAGCCCCCAGCGAAGCCGGTGCTGAAGGGGCTGGAGGTGGTCGTCGCGGCGGTGGCCGTCGTCGCCGCGCATAAACGTTATAAAACAACATTCTGGCCGGATCTTTTGATCCGGCCTTTTTTCTCTTCGCCGTCGCAAATAGCCTGACGGTTTGGATCAAAACCGCTTGAACCTGATCTTGTACCGGTGATATTCAGCTAGCAGTGGCGGGTATGATGTAATGGTAGCCTGTCAGCTTCCCAAGCTGAACGCGCGGGTTCGATTCCCGCTACCCGCTCCATTCAGTTCGATCGACGCGCTTGGTACAGGTTTATCACCGCCGGGACGTGCAGGCCCGTTTCGGATGTGAACTGGGCGAATTCCTGACAGACCTCGTGCTGGATTGCTGCTGCGTCCTGTTCGGTGCCTTCGAAATGCGCGATGGTTCGCGCGGCGGGGCCGACGCGGGTGCACAAAGCGGCTATTTCCTCTGACCCGCCAGCGCCGGGCAGGTTTACGGAGATGGCTTGGGCCTGAATGTCCGACAGCCCCGCCTGTTGCATCATGCCGGTGACGTGATCCAGATCGTGAAACGCCAGCGGACCCGGCGCATAACGATCTACCCGAGGCGGCTGCCCAAGGCGTTTTACCGCAGCAATATGGGGTATTTTGAACCACGGGTTGTCATCCAATGGCCCCCAAGCTGCAAAGGTCATCTGCCCGCCGGGTTTAAGTGCGCGGGCGATATTGGCGAATGCAGCAACCGTATCGTCAAAGAACATCACGCCGAACCGTGAAATCGCGGAGTCCAACTGATTGGCAGGAAACCCGAATATCTGCGCGTCAGCATGTTGGAAGCTGATGTTGCTCAGCCCGTTTTCCGAGGCTCGGGCGCTGGCACGATCAAGAAACGCTTGCGATATATCGGCGGCCAGAACATCGCCATCCGGCCCGACCAATCGCGCGGCTGCAAGAGAGCTTTCGCCAGTGCCACAGCCGATGTCGAGCACATGCATTCCTAGTTTAAGCTGGGCATTCTCCAGCACAAGGTCCAGAACCGAAGCCATCAGTTGATCCAACTGATCCTGATATGTCAGCCATTTGGCCCCGGATTCGGATTTTCCCCAGTATTCTGCCTGTTCCTCATTCACCGACTGCATCGTACCCCTCCGTTGTTGCCGCGACTATGACCTCCGGCGACGGCGGCGGCCAGAGTTTTCCTGATCTCCACCACCGGTGTTGAACGAGGGCGAGGGCAGGGTCGTCACTTTGGCCAATTCCGGGAATGGATCCGTCTTATGGGGGATCGCGTTCGCTGCCACGAAATGATCCTGAAACTTGGGCTCGATGGCGGTTTCAACCTTGGTGATTTCGCGTACGACGCGTTCAATTTCATTCCGCGACCCGATGTTGCAAAGGGCGATCCGGGCGCCCGTACCGGCGGCGTTGCCTGCGCTTGAAACCTTGTTCAAGGGTGCATCCGGGATCATTCCCAGAACCATGGCATGTTTGGTCGAGATATGCGCGCCGAAGGCACCAGCAAGAACAATGCGGTCGACAGTATCCACGTTCATTTCGTCCATCAAAAGCCGCGCGCCTGCATAAAGCGCGGATTTCGCCAGTTGAATCGCGCGAATATCGCCCTGAGTGACTGTGATACGTGGGCCGCCTTCGGCGCTTGCGTCGTGGATCAGATAGGAATGGGTGCGCCCCTCGGGGACGTTGCGTGATGTGCCCGTTTGTTCTGCGGATCCGATCAGGCCGCTTTCATCCAGCAAACCCGCCATACGCATTTCCGCCACCGCTTCAATAATGCCTGATCCACAGATGCCACTGATGCCAGTGGTTGCGATGTCTTGATCAAAACCCTCTTCATCCGACCATTTCTCGGACCCGATGACGCGAAAACGGGGTTCTTTAGTGACAGGATCAATCTCGATCCGCTCAATCGCACCGGGGGCGGCACGCTGACCAGAGCTGATCTGCGCGCCTTCAAAGGCCGGGCCGGTCGGTGAGGAGCACGCCAGAACCCGGCTGGTATTGCCCAGCAAAATCTCAGCATTGGTGCCTACATCTACGATCAGAACCAGATCTTCGGATTTGCCGGGCTCTTCCGACAAGGCAACCGCCGCACAATCCGCACCCACATGACCCGCAATGCAGGGCAGGATGTAGACCTGCGCACGTGGGTTCATGTTGGTCAGATTCATTTCGCGCGCGGGCAAAGACATGCTTTCGGACGTAGCCAAGGCAAAGGGCGCTTGGCCCAGCTCGACCGGATCCAGCCCAAGCAGCAGATGGTGCATGACCGGGTTACAGACGAACACCGTTTCGACAATCAGGTTGGCGTCAATCCCGGCCTCATCCGCGATGGATGTTGTCAGATCGTTTATCGCTTCGCGAACGGCTCGTGTCATCTCTTTGTCGCCGCCCGGGTTCATCATCGAATAGGACACGCGGCTCATCAGGTCTTCGCCAAAGCGGATTTGGGGGTTCATCAGGCCTGAAGATGCCTTGACCTCGCCTGTGTCCAGATCGGTCAGGTGAGCTGCAATCGTGGTAGAGCCGAGGTCGATGGCCAGACCGAAAAGTCCGTTCTCGTGCAATCCAGGCCAGATTTCCACGATCCGTGCGACCTCGTCCTTGTGGCCTTTATGCACCGCAACGGTGACCTCCCACTTACCCTTGCGCAATATAGGCTGCAGTTTGGACAACAAGGAAAGATCAGCGGTTACGGCGTCGACGTTCCATTGCTCGCGCAGCGCGCGTTCCAGACGTTCCAGATCGCCGGTTGGTGAATGCATGTCGGGTTCTTCTACCGCAACAAAATACAGCCGGGTGGCCGGATCCATTGTGATGGTGCGTGCTGTGGCGGCCTTGCGTACGACCTGACGGTGCACCTGGCTTTCTGGTGGCACGTCGATCACCACATCCCCCTGAACCGTGGCCTGACATCCAAGACGGCGGCCGGGTTTCAATCCGCGCTTGTCGTCATAGCGCTGTTCAACCGCGTTCCATTCGCTTAGTGCACCGTCGGCTACGGTCACGCCGTGCTTGGGAAACTCGCCATAGCTTGGCGTGATCTGGCATTTCGAACAAATCCCGCGTCCACCGCAAACGGAATCCAGATCCACACCCAGTTGCCGTGCCGCAGTCAGAACCGGAGTGCCTACGGGAAAGTGCCCGCGTTTGCCCGATGGGGTAAAGACAACAAGAGGGTCGGTGGTCATGATTGGCCTGCCTTTTATATTCGCGCCTATGTCGGGCAAGATATGGTTTTGTACGCAAAGGGAAAGGCCATTCAGCGGCACGTTTTGTGTGCGTTGCGTCGTTTTTTGCCGCAGCGCCGACCAGCAGGTAAAAACTAGTTTATGTCGGGGGCTTTTCCTTAGATGCAATCCATGCAATAGGGTCACCGTCAAACGGGCTTTTGCATGGGGTTAACAGATGCAGATTCGTGAGGCACTCACCTTTGACGACGTTCTTCTGGTTCCGGGCGCATCTTCTGTGCTGCCGGCCACGGCGGATACGACCACGCGCGTGACGCGGGAAATCACCATGAACATCCCACTGCTCAGCTCGGCGATGGACACGGTGACCGAGGCGCGCATGGCCATCGCCATGGCGCAGGCGGGCGGCATCGGCGTGGTTCACAAGAACCTGACGGTGGATGAACAGGCCCGCGAAGTGCGCCGGGTCAAACGGTTTGAATCCGGTATTGTTTACAACCCGGTGACACTGCGGGTGGATCAGACGCTGGCGGACGCCAACGCGTTGGTGCAGCGTTATAACTTCACCGGCTTTCCCGTGGTGGACGAAGAAGGCCGCGTGGTCGGTATTCTGACCAACCGTGATATGCGTTTTGCGACCTCGGATGATACGCCGGTTCACGCGATGATGACCTCGGACAATCTGGCGATGCTTCAGGAACCCGCCGATCTGGAAGAGGCCAAAAGCCTGATGCGCGCGCGTCGGATCGAAAAGCTTCTGGTTGTGGACGGGGCGGGCAAGCTGACGGGTCTGCTGACTTTGAAAGATACCGAACAGGCGGTGCTGAACCCAACGGCCTGCAAGGATCGGCTGGGCCGGTTGCGAGTCGCGGCAGCGACGTCGGTTGGTGACTCTGGTTTCGAACGATCCGAACAACTGGTGGATTCCGGTGTCGACATTATCGTTGTAGACACCGCTCATGGGCATTCTCAAGGGGTGCTGGACGCGGTGAAGCGGGTCAAGACCCTGTCGAACGAGGTGCAGATCATTGCCGGTAACGTCGCCACTGGGGACGCAACCAAGGCGCTGATCGACGCAGGCGCGGATGCCATCAAGGTGGGGATAGGGCCGGGTTCGATCTGTACTACGCGGATGGTTGCCGGTGTGGGCGTGCCGCAGCTGACTGCGATCATGGATTGCGCCGCGGCCGCCGGCGATGTGCCGGTTATCGCAGATGGTGGTATCAAATTCTCGGGCGATTTTGCCAAGGCGATTGCTGCGGGTGCGTCCTGTGCCATGGTTGGCTCAATGATCGCCGGAACAGATGAAAGCCCGGGCGAAGTGATCCTGTATCAGGGCCGGTCGTTCAAATCTTATCGCGGCATGGGCAGCCTAGGCGCGATGGCACGTGGCTCTGCGGATCGCTATTTCCAGAAGGATGCCGCCAGCGACAAGCTGGTGCCCGAAGGGATCGAAGGGCAGGTGCCTTACAAGGGCTCGGCCAGCGCGGTTGTGCATCAACTGGTCGGCGGCCTGCGCGCAGCCATGGGCTATACCGGCTGCGCCACGGTCGAAGAGATGCGAAAGAACTGCAACTTCGTCAGAATCACAGGGGCTGGCCTGAAGGAGAGCCATGTGCATGACGTGCAAATCACACGCGAAAGCCCGAATTATCGAGTGATGTAAATTGCCGGAACCTGAACTGCGGCGCCCCGGCGAGGGCGCCGCTTTGCGTTTTTGCCCTGCACCATATCGGAGAATAAAATGACCCCCGCCGCACGTGTTCAGGCCTCCATCGAAATTCTTGATCAGATTCTTTCGGGTGCCCCGGTCGAAAAGGCCCTGACCGGTTGGGCGCGGCGCAGCCGTTTCGCCGGTTCCAAAGACAGGGCTGCTATTCGCGACCATGTGTTTGGTGCTTTGCGGTGCAAAAGGTCATTTGCAGCGGCAGGTGGGACGGAAACCGGTAGGGGGTTGATGATTGGCGCGATGCGCATGCAAGAAGTCGATCTGGATCAGATATTCAATGGCGAAGGGTACGCACCAGCCAGTTTGGAAGAACACGAACAGGCTAAACCATGTGAATCCGACGCCCAGAAATACGACATACCGGAATGGCTTTGGCCAACCTTTCAAGAGTCTTTGGGTGATTTGACCCTTCCAGTGGCCGAGGCATTGCGAGCTCGGGCCCCGGTTCATTTGCGGGTCAATCTGATTAAGTCGAGTGTCGATCAGGCGGTCTCGGTCTTGCTGGCGGACGGCATCCAAGCGAGGCCACATCCCGCTTGTTCGACCGCACTCGAAGTTGTCGAGGGCGAGCGGAAAATCTCAGGAAGCCGCGCCTATACTGATGGGTTGGTCGAACTGCAGGATGCGGCGAGCCAGGCCGTAGTTGAATCATTGGACCTAAACCCCGGAATGCGGGTTCTGGACTATTGTTCCGGTGGTGGCGGCAAAGCCTTGGCCTTGGCCGCGCATCACGGTGTAGATGTTTTCTCGCATGACGTTAATGCGGCGCGAATGCGTGATTTGCCCGCCCGGGCCGAAAGAGCGGGTGCACAGATAACGCTCCTGACCAATGACGAGATCTCTGCGCAGGCACCATTCGACATTGTGCTGACGGATGCCCCCTGTTCAGGCAGCGGATCCTGGCGTCGCGCCCCGGCGGGAAAATGGTCTCTTACACAAGATGGACTGAACCGGCTTACGGAAACGCAGCGGACGATCCTTGATGATGTCGCGCCTTTGGTGGGGCCAGCGGGTGTTCTTGCATATGCAACCTGTTCCATGCTCGAGGTCGAAAACGGTGCAGTGGTCGATGCGTTCGTGGCGGCGCACTCCGAATGGACCGAGAAGTTTCGCAAAACGTGGTATGTATCACACGGTACTGACGGGTTTTTCACGTCACACTTGACGCGGTAGTCGGCGGACAAATAGCAACCTAAAGGAGAATTGCTCACTTTGTTGGTTAAGTGGGCGTTAATCCTTTTGCGTTGGGTTACACCTAGCCCGGCAAGTTGAGTATTTAATGTCCGATACCGCAGATTTCTATTCTGACCCAAAGTTACGAAATACACCAAGTGGTTTGCGTCTAGCACCATTGGTTGCGCTAGGGGTGTTGCTCTCACTGCTGCCGCTGGCAGGAATCATTCCCCAAGCCTGGAATCTCGGCCTTGTGGTGGCAGGTGTGTCTTTGCTTGCTGCATCACTGTTGGTCGTGGTGAGGGCGCTGATTTCCGACGACTCGGTACGTCGTGAGCTTAGGGTTATGGAGGTTTTTGCCGAAGAAGAGCTGTACCCCTGCGCGATTGCCAATGCACAGGGTGATGTTCTGATTTGCAATTCTCATGCCCGGGCTCAGCTCCATGTTTTTCCCGGCAACCGGCTGGATGAAGGTCTAAAGTCTATTTTTGCGAACCCGTCGGCAATTTTGCTGCGCCTACAGTCTTTGGCCGAGATCCATGGCCGTGCAAGAGAAGACGTTGTCACTTTGGAGACAACCGTACCGATTTCTGTTCTCGGTGTTGGGAATAATTTTTTCTTTTGGCGGCTTCATCTGGATGGAACAGGTCAGTGGGATGCTGTGCCTGTGCCCATTTTGACCGAAGGCAGAAACGGAGCATTGCTGCGGATCAACGGGGCGGCGGAACAAATCCTGGGGCAACGACCCGACAACCTTGCACAGGTTCTGACTGGCGCGCAGCCCGAATTGGGTGAGGTTGTGCAGGTACAGACGGCACAGGGGCCAATTCCGGCTACGATGGCCGAACTGTCTCGGTCGGGAACCACGCGCGATCTGCTTGTTCTACCGCTTGATCGTGCACAGGAAAGTGGAATTGGCGCGTCATTTGTGGATCTTCCGGTCCCGGTAATGACCCTTTCTCCCGACGGGAGCATCCTTGAGGCCAACAGACTGGCAACGCGTCTTGTCGGAAACATAGAGCCCGGAGAATCCAATGTTGTGCATATCATGCATGGTCTGGGGTATCCGGTTCTGGATTGGCTGACGCAGGCTTCAAATGAGGGCGCCGTTCCACGGTCTGAATTCCTGAGGCTGACACGGGAAGACCGCGAGATATTCGTACAGGTCACATTGAAACGTGTGCTGAGCGAGGGAGAAGTCAGGCTGATTGCGGTTCTGAATGATGCTACCGAACTCAAGACTTTAGAGGCGCAATTTGTGCAGGGACAAAAAATGCAGGCCGTTGGCCAACTGGCTGGGGGTGTAGCGCATGATTTCAACAATTTGCTAACGGCGATTTCCGGACATTGCGATCTTCTGCTTTTGCGGCACGACCAGAATGACCCTGACTACGGGGATCTTGTACAAATCAATCAGAACGCAAACCGTGCTGCAGCTTTGGTGAGCCAACTGCTGGCCTTTTCGCGCAAACAGACTTTGCAGCCGGAAATCCTGGATCTCAGAGATACGATCTCAGACCTTATTCATCTGCTAAATCGTCTGGTCGGAGAAAAGATTAAGCTGACACTCAGCCACGATCCCGTTCTGAAAGCGGTTCGTGCGGATAAACGCCAGCTAGAGCAGGTGTTGATGAATCTTGTCGTAAATGCCCGCGATGCAATGCCTGAAGGTGGTGAGGTCAGGATCGAAACCGAAGTGGTCGTGCTGACAGAACGCTTCACAAGGGATCGCGCTACGGTACAACCTGGTGAATACGTCACCGTCAAAGTCATTGATAGCGGTACGGGGATTGCCCCCGATAAGCTACAGAAAGTGTTCGAGCCTTTCTTTACAACCAAACGCACGGGTGAGGGGACAGGTTTGGGCCTGTCGACTGTCTACGGAATTGTAAAGCAAACCGGCGGTTTTATTTTTGTCGACAGCATTCAGGGGAGAGGGACCGAGTTTATTGTGTACCTGCCGGTTTCAACCGCCCCCAAAAAAACCGAGGCAGCGCCTGCGCAATCCCCTGAGAATCCAACGGTTCGCCAGGGTGAGGGTGTCGTGCTGCTGGTCGAAGACGAAGCCCCGGTTCGGGCCTTTGCGACCCGCGCACTGAGGTTGAAAGGCTACACTGTGCTCGAGGCCGATTCGGGAGAAGAGGCTCTGAGGCTTCTCGAAGATGGCACATTGAATGTTGACGCATTCGTCACCGATGTGGTCATGCCCGGATTGGATGGTCCGACCTGGGTTCGTATGGCTAAGCAGAACAGGCCAGATGTCCGGGTCATATTCATGTCTGGATACACAGAGGGTGCGTTTGGCGATTCCGGACCAGAGATTTCCGATTCAACTTTCCTGCCCAAACCATTTTCACTAAACCAACTGACCGAAGCTGTTTTTCAGCAGATCAATTAGGGTTTCAAAGTGCCGAGGCGTGGCAATCGAATTCCGCGGAGTGTGTGTTGCGGAACTTGGTCAATGTCTCTGCGCCCAGTGTTAGGTCTCGTGTGGGTGACACGTTTTCGCGTTGCAGCCGGATATCCATATTCAAGCGGTTTTGCAGGAAATCGAGAATTTTGTCCTGGTTTTCATATTTGAAGACATGGGTGGCGCCACGCCCGTTGTTGCGGGTGCGAAAAAATTGGCTCTGACTGCCGACATCGGCAAATTCAGGTCGGGGTGTGCGCATATAGGCCTGGATGAAATCATCAAAGCTCAGGTCATGTGTTGAATGCGGGTGGTCAAGACGCTCTTGGCGGCCGCGAAACCTGTACCAACTGCCCAGCCAATCGACCGGTTCACGAACAACCGCCATGATTTCCATCTCAGTATCGTACATTTTACGGAAAATGTTCTGGAAAAACCGATCATACCGGCGGATAGGTGCGTGTTTCAGATCTGGCGGATCGGTGACAACCAGATCGGCACGGTCCCGCAAAGCCGTATGATAAGCGGTGCTGCCGGTTTTTGGGACAGCCAGAAACGCAAGGCGTTCTTCATAAAAAACAAGCATTTATTCGTCCATCGGCAGTAATTATCTCCAGCTCAGATTGGCGTAAACGACTCTTTAATACAATTACAGAACAGTAAGTAATGTAAGTTTTAGTTGAAATGTTCTCTTTTTGGTCCCATAAGGAACAAGAGGCGAACAAAGCAGCGATTGCCGCCCGTTCAAGGGTGTGACAAAAGGGAAGGCGACAGGACAATGGCGGATCTTCTGACGATGAGCGACAAGAAAAACGCAGATAAGCAAAAGGCGCTCGACAGCGCGCTGGCACAGATCGAACGGCAGTTCGGCAAAGGCTCGATCATGAAGCTGGGCGAGGATTCCAAGCAGGACATCGACGCCAGTTCGACCGGATCGTTGGGTCTGGATATCGCTCTGGGAATCGGCGGCCTGCCGATGGGCCGGATCGTTGAAATCTATGGCCCGGAAAGTTCAGGCAAAACTACGCTGACACTGCACTGCATCGCAGAACAGCAGAAACATGGCGGTGTATGCGCATTTGTCGATGCGGAACATGCCTTGGACCCGCAATATGCGCGCAAACTGGGCGTCGATCTGGACGAGTTGCTGATTTCGCAACCTGACACTGGCGAACAGGCGCTTGAGATTACCGATACGCTGGTCCGTTCGGGCGCGGTGAACATGGTCGTGGTTGACTCGGTCGCGGCGCTGACGCCGAAATCTGAACTCGAAGGCGATATGGGCGACAGCAGCGTTGGTGTGCAGGCCCGGCTGATGAGCCAGGCAATGCGTAAACTGACGGGTTCGATCAGCCGCTCGAACTGTATGGTGATCTTCATCAACCAAATCCGGATGAAAATCGGCGTGATGTTCGGCAGCCCGGAAACCACCACCGGTGGTAACGCCCTGAAATTCTACAGCTCGGTCCGTTTGGATATTCGTCGGATCGGTGCGATCAAGGACCGGGATGAGGTTGTTGGCAACCAGACCCGTGTGAAGGTCGTTAAAAACAAAGTGGCACCGCCCTTCAAGCAAGTTGAATTCGACATCATGTATGGCGAAGGCATCAGTAAAATGGGCGAGCTGCTGGATCTGGGCGTCAAGGCCGGTGTGGTCGAGAAGTCGGGCTCATGGTTCAGCTATGGTGATGAGCGGATCGGGCAGGGGCGTGAGAATGCCAAGCAGTATTTGCGCGACAACAACCGCATCGCGTTTGAGATCGAGGACAAGATTCGCGCGGCACATGGGCTGGAATTCGATGTGCCGCCCGGCGCGGAAGAGGATGATATCCTCGAGGCATAAGTGGTTCGGGAAGAAAGCGATTTTCGCTGCTCTTTCCTAAGAACGAACCATATTCCGAACAAAGCGGTCCGTCGGGGCCGCCTTGTTCCGTTCTGCGACGCTCGCCTGTGGACTATCCCGGGGGAGGCGGATAAACCCTTTTTGAAACAAACTGATCGCGCGCCGAGAGAGCCCTATGTCAACGTTGAACGAAATCCGATCGACCTTTTTGAACTACTTTGCCAAACAGGGGCACGAAGTAGTGGCATCCAGTCCCCTGGTGCCACGCAACGACCCGACATTGATGTTCGTCAACTCGGGTATGGTGCAGTTCAAAAACCTGTTCACCGGGGTCGAAACCCGTGACTATCAGCGCGCGACGACAGCACAGAAATGTGTTCGGGCCGGTGGCAAGCACAACGACTTGGACAATGTCGGCTATACTGCGCGTCACCACACATTCTTTGAGATGTTGGGCAATTTTTCGTTCGGCGATTACTTCAAGCCCGAAGCAATTCCATTCGCATGGGAATTGATCACCAAAGAATTCGGGGTCGATAAAAACCGCCTTCTGACAACGGTTTACCACACCGATGACGAAGCGTTCGAGATGTGGAAGAAGGTGGGCGTTCCCGAAGATCGGATCATCCGTATCGCAACCAGTGACAATTTCTGGCAGATGGGTCCGACCGGCCCGTGCGGTCCCTGCACCGAGATTTTCTACGACCACGGGGATCATATCTGGGGCGGCCCTCCGGGTTCACCTGAGGAAGACGGTGATCGGTTCATCGAGATCTGGAACATCGTTTTCATGCAGAACGAACAGTTCGAAGACGGCTCGATGGTCGAGCTCGACATGCAGTCAATCGACACCGGGATGGGGCTGGAGCGGATTGGTGCCCTGTTGCAAGGAAGCCATGACAATTACGACACCGATCTGTTCAAGACCCTAATCGAGGCCTCGGCGAGTGCCACCAATGTTGATCCTTATGGGGATCAGAACGTACATCACCGCGTGATTGCGGATCACCTGCGGTCGACCTCGTTCCTGATTGCAGACGGGGTAATGCCCAGCAATGACGGGCGCGGCTATGTGCTGCGGCGGATCATGCGTCGTGCGATGCGGCATGCACATCTGTTGGGTGCGAAGGATCCGGTGATGTATCAGCTGGTACCGACATTGGTCCAACTGATGGGTGCCCAGTACACCGAACTTGGTCAGGCTCAGTCGCTGATCGAAGAGACGCTGTTGCTGGAAGAAACCCGCTTTAAGCAAACATTGGATCGCGGCCTGAAGTTGTTGGATGACGAGGTCTCTGACCTGCCAGAGGGTGCGGCACTGTCTGGAGAAGCCGCTTTCAAGCTGTATGATACATATGGTTTTCCGCTTGATCTGACGCAGGATGCACTGCGTGAAAAGGGCCGGACGGTTGATACCGACGGGTTTGATACGGCGATGGCCGAGCAAAAGGCCAAGGCACGCGCTGCCTGGGCTGGATCGGGGGAAGCAACGGATCAAGCCGTTTGGTTTGACGTTCTGGATATTGCGGGCGCTACGGATTTTCTTGGATACGATACAGAAAAGGCTGAAGGACAGGTCGCGGCAATGGTCGTGGATGGCGCTTTGGTCGACAAGATCGAGACAGGTTGTTCCGGCTGGGTCGTTGTGAACCAAACCCCGTTTTATGGTGAATCCGGTGGTCAGATAGGCGACACCGGCGAAATTCGTCGTCTGGAAGAGCGTGATGATGTCGCGCGGGTCGAGGACACCCGGAAATTTGCGGATGGCAAAATCTATGCGCATCGGGTCAGGGTCGATCACGGTACCTTGTCCAAGGGAGACGCAGTTGAGCTTGAGGTAGACCATGTTCGCCGCACCGCCATCCGGGCCAACCATTCGGCCACACATTTGCTGCACGAAGCATTGCGGGAAACATTGGGTGACCACGTTGCGCAGCGTGGTTCTTTGAATGCGGCTGACCGGCTGCGGTTCGACTTTAGCCACGCGAAGGCGATGAGCCCCGAGGAAATTCGGCAAGTTGAACGCTCGGTCAACGCTTTCATCCGCCAGAACTCGACCGTCGAGACCCGGATCATGACACCGGATGATGCCCGGGAACTGGGTGCGCAGGCCCTTTTCGGTGAGAAATATGGCGACGAAGTTCGCGTGGTTTCGATGGGCAAAGCGCCAACCGGCAAAGGCCAGGATGGTGAGACCTGGTCGATCGAACTGTGTGGTGGAACGCATGTTCGCCAGACCGGTGATATTGGCGCGCTTGTTGTATTGGGGGATAGCGCCAGCAGTGCCGGTGTCCGGCGGATCGAAGCGCTTACCGGTGACGAAGCCATGGTTTACCTGACCGACCAGGACCAACGTTTGGGGCAGATCGCATCTGAACTGAAAGCGCAACCGGATGACGTTGTATCTCGTGTCAAAGCTCTGTTGGATGAACGTAAATCCCTTCAAAATGAAGTTGCGCAGCTGCGCCGCGATCTCGCGATGGCTGGTGGTTCGGGGCAGGGCGGTAGCGCTGAGGCCAAAACGGTAAACGGTATCTCGTTCCTGGCTCAGTCCCTTACTGGCGTGTCTGGCAAGGACTTACCCACGCTGATCGACGAACACAAAAGCCGACTTGGATCGGGTGCTGTGTTGCTGATAGCGGATACGGGCGGCAAAGCAGCCGTCGCGGCCGGTGTCACAGCTGATCTGACGGATGCAATCTCGGCCGTGGATCTGGTTCGGGCGGCGGTTGCTGAACTTGGTGGAAAAGGTGGCGGTGGACGCCCTGACATGGCGCAAGGTGGTGGCAAGGACGCTTCGAATGCTGATGCCGCGATCAAAGCTGCAGAGAATATTCTTGGAGGTTAACAAAATGTCCGCACTTTGGATTGCACATGTCAGTGTTACTGACGCCGAATCCTATGGAAAATATGCCGAGCTCGCCGGGCCAGCGATTGCCAAACACGGTGGTGCGTTTATCGCGCGTGCCGCGCGATACGTGCAGTTGGAAGGCAAAGAACGGCCGCGCAATGTTGTCGCCAAATTCCCCTCATTGGAAGCCGCTGTTGAGTGCTATAATTCGGCGGAGTACCAGCAAGCTCTCGATCACGCACGGGGCGCAAGTGAGCGGGAATTGGTGGTCGTAGAGATCACAGATTAGAATCACCCCGTGCGATCAGGGATTTAATACCCCTGGCAGCTCATTCATTGGGCGGTTTTCAGCCAAAATATAGCCGCCCAATTATGACGTTGCGGCAAGCGTCGACCTGAAGTCCCATAAATTTTTTATTTACAAGTAGTTAGCGGGTCTTGATGTCGGGCCTGCCAAGGGGGTCGTGTTTCGAATGTGGCGAGCAGCGCCAGATTCTTACCCAAAAATGCCATTTTCAATGACGGAATTCCGCCTCTTTTAGTTGCAAGATTTGAGACAGATTGCACAATTAGGCGTGTTTACCGATAGTTTCGGAAAACGGAATATGGTCCTGTTTTGCGGCAATCGCAGGGAAAACACGGATCGAGGGACAGGCATGGCGACCATGGGTACGGAATTTAGGGCCGTTAATGCGCGGATCTGGACTGGTTTTGGTAGAACTTTAGGAATCCTCGCATTGGCGTTGGGGTCCTCGGTTATGGCACCAGATGCGCAAGCGCGGGAAGGCAACTTCATCCGCACAGTCGCATCTTCGCCCCCGCCGTCTGGAGCGCGGCAACTGTGCCGTCAATACTCTTGGGCATGTTCCAGCAAGGCTTCGAATTCAATGTCGAGCCAGCAAGAGATGCAGATCATCAAAAAGGTCAACCGGCAGGTAAACGCAACCACCCGCTCGGTTACTGACCAAGCCCAATATAGAACACGGGAACGTTGGGCACTGCCGACTTCGCGCGGTGGGGATTGCGAAGACTTTGCTCTGTTGAAGAAAAGGGATCTTATCCGTGCGGGCGTCGATCCGAGCAAACTTTTGATCGCAACTGTACTGGATACGCAGCGAAATTCTCATGCGGTTTTGGTTTATCGCTCGGCCAGTGGCGATCTGGTTCTGGATAACTTGACCAACCGCATCAAACCCTGGTCGGCGACGCGATATCTGTTTCTGCGGATGCAGGACCCTCGGCGGCCCAGTAAATGGGTCGGGGTCTTCGGCAGAAGCTGAGGAAAGCTAATCTCAGCTGGTTAGAATGCAAAAATGGCGAAGCTGTTGCTTCGCCATTTTCTGTAGTGCCTAAATCTGCTTACTTGGGGTTGCCCGGATTGTTGGTACCGTTCGGGTTCTGAGATTGGCCGCCTGGATTGGTTCCGTCGCTATGGCCAGAACGGTTGCCCTTGGGTCCACCGTCACCACCTTCGCCGCCGTCACCACCGTCGCCACCTTCGCCGCCGTCACCACCTTCGCCGCCGTCGCCGCCGTCGCCGCCGTCGCCACCTTCGCCGCCTTCGCCGCCGTCGCCACCTTCGCCGCCGTCGCCACCTTCGCCGCCGTCGCCACCTTCGCCGCCGTCGCCACCTTCGCCGCCGTCACCACCGTCGCCGCCGTCACCACCGTCGTCATCATCGTTGCCGTCACCATTGCCGCCACCGCCGCCGCGGGTATCACCGCCGCCGCCGCCACCGCCGCCGCCGGTACCACCGCCGCCGCCACCGCCGCCGCCGGAACCACCACCGCCATTTTCATCAGCAGCGCCGTCTCCTGATCGTTGCTCATTTCCGAGAATAGATGCGGTTGGAAAGTCAGTCAGAACTGCTGCAAAAGCTGGGCAACTCTCCAATGTACGGGACAAGATGTCCTCGAAATCTGAGCGTCGCTGCAAATAGCGCAGCATCCGGGCGTCTACGACAGAACATGCACAAAGCGTTTCAGTCGATACCGACTGTTTGGCTGTTCGTATTGTACACATGTCTGAAGCTGAAGCGGATACAGCTGAAATAACTGGGAATGTTGCTGAAACAAATACTATTGAAAGTAAGCGAGACTTAATGCGCATGGCGCTACTCCTTGATACTCATTACTCAAAACTTGGCAGGCAAACAGGTGCCATACTTTGGACACAAATACATCCCTTTTGAGCCAGAATTACAAGTTTCCTAAAATTGTGAATGTTAAAAGTGAAACAACTTAAAGAGGAAAGTGTAGGTAAAACAAAAAGAAGGCCCGCTTTGAGAGCGAGCCTTCCAGGATGGGCCTTAATACGCGTGTGCGCAAATATGTCACGATTGTGTTATTGTTTCCAATCTGTGAACTGCATCACTGCAATGATCAGGCAGATCTTGCCATACGCTTGCGCTCGTGCGGATCCAGAAAGCGTTTGCGCAGACGGATTGCGTTCGGGGTCACTTCGACAAGTTCGTCATCGTCGATATAGGCGATCGCCTCTTCCAACGAGAACTGAATATGGGGTGTCAGGCGCACAGCGTCATCCGATCCGCTGGCCCGGACGTTGGTCAGCTTTTTCCCCTTCAGCGGGTTAACCTCAAGATCGTTGTCGCGCGAATGCTCGCCGATAACCATACCCTGATATACATCGGTCTGAGGGCCAACAAACATGCGGCCACGCTCTTCGAGGTTCCAAAGGGCATAGGCAACTGCTTGTCCGTTCTCCATCGAGATCAGAACGCCTGCGCGGCGGCCCGGAATTTGTCCTTTATGCGGTGCCCAGTCGTGGAACACACGGTTCAAAACGCCAGTACCGCGTGTATCTGTCAGGAATTCACCGTGATAACCGATCAACCCGCGTGACGGCACATGGGCGATGATGCGGGTTTTGCCTGTACCAGCAGGCCGCATCTCGGCCAGTTCACCTTTGCGGACACCTGTTATCTTTTCAATGACCGAGCCGGAATACTCGTCGTCCACGTCAATGGTGACTTCTTCGATGGGCTCCAGGCGCTGACCGTCTTCTTCGCGGAACAGGACCTGTGGGCGAGAGATACTCAGCTCGAACCCTTCGCGGCGCATGTTTTCGATCAGAACACCCATCTGCAATTCGCCGCGTCCCGCAACTTCGAAGGCCTCACCGCCCGGAGTGTCGGTAATGCGAATGGCGACGTTTGATTCTGCTTCTTTCATCAAACGGTCGCGAATGACACGGGACTGAACCTTTTTACCGTCTCGGCCGGCAAGGGGCGAATCGTTGATACCAAAGGTCACTGTGATGGTCGGCGGGTCGATCGGCTGCGCAGGCAGAGCGTCTTCGACTTGTGGGGCAACAAGCGAATCTGCCACGGTCGCTTTGCTCATACCTGCGATGGTGACGATATCGCCCGCCTCGGCCACATCAATGGGTTGCTGCCCCAAACCGCGGAAAGCCAGGATTTTAGAGGCGCGAAAGTTCTCGATAAGTGTTCCGTCCCGGCTGAGCGCCTTGAGGGTGTCACCTGCCTTGAGCGTACCACTTTCGACACGGCCAGTCAGAATGCGGCCGATGAACGGGTCGCTGCCCAGTGTCGTGGCAAGCATCCGGAAGGGTTCGTCCTTGCGTTCGATCTGTTTGGGAGCAGGGACGTGGTCAACGATCAGGTCGAACAGTGCTGACAGATCCTTGCGGGGTCCTTCCAGCTCCATATCTGCCCAGCCCGACCGGCCTGAGGCGTACATTGAAGGGAAATCAAGCTGATCGTCATCCGCACCGAGGTTTGCGAACAGATCAAAGCATTCGTCCAGCGCACGGTCTGGTTCGGCGTCGGGTTTGTCGACTTTGTTCAGCACCACAATCGGACGCAGACCCAGCGCCAGCGCCTTGGAGGTCACGAATTTGGTCTGCGGCATAGGACCTTCGGCAGCATCGACCAGCAGGACAACGCCGTCGACCATGCTGAGGATGCGTTCAACCTCGCCGCCGAAATCGGCGTGGCCCGGCGTGTCGACAATATTGATCCGCGTGCCTTTCCACTCCACCGAAGTGGCCTTTGCAAGGATGGTGATACCACGCTCACGCTCGAGGTCATTGCTGTCCATGGCGCGTTCTGCGACAGCCTGATTTTCCCGGAACGCACCGGATTGTTTTAGCAGCTCATCGACCAGCGTTGTTTTGCCGTGGTCCACGTGAGCGATGATTGCGATATTGCGCAGGTCCATGAGAGGTCAGCCTTTGAACGGGAAGTTGACGCGCGCATAACGCGGCTCGGCGAAATATGCCAGCCCTAACCGATCGTCAGTGTCCTGCTGTACCGGAAAAGAGGTGTATGATTAGTATTCCACCCAAAATCATGCTGAGTCCAGCTATCCCGGGTAAATCCAACCTCTGACCAAAGACAATGAAACCGATGATGGCAATCAGCACGATTCCAAGACCGGACCAGATCGCATAGACGATACCAACCGGCATGTATTTGAGCGTGAGGGCCATCAGATAAAAGGCAATTCCATAGCCAACAACCACAAGCACTGACGGCCAGAACCGGCTGAATTGCTGGCTGGCCTGAAGTGCAGTTGTACCAATCGTTTCGGCAACAACTGCCAACAGCAGTAGAAGATATGCTTTGGGCACGGGGGTCTCGCATTCAATAAGGTTGCATTGGGTTGAGCACGAAATGACCGATACCCGCAAGCGATAGCAGGTGTTTACTGGCATCCATCAGGGGTCAGGATTACCCGACTATGTGGATTTTCGGCAATGTGATACTTTGTCCGCGTTTTATCGTGTTTTTTTATGAGTATCGCCATGACGAAATTTGCAAAATACGTCATCGCTCTTTCGGCACTTATTGTTGCGCTTGGGTGGCTTGCTGGCGGGGGGTCCGTCGAAACAAAAGCAGCCCGAAATGTTGAGCGATTGATTGGTGCATCGGTTTAAGCGACTGCCGAATACAGGAAAAAGGGGTGTTATGCTCCTTTTTCCGCTGTGTTTTCAGCTTTCTGCAGTCTCAGAAAAGTAACCCCGAAGCAACGGATCCAGCCATGCCCACAGAGCTGGTGCACCGGGAATAATCACCGTGCCGACACGGCTGTGGATTTGTTCGTATGTGACGTTGTAATCAATCCAGGTACCGCCTCCTGTCTCGAGGTTGCCAACCGGGGTTTGGAAGCGATCAATCGCTTTGGCGAAACAGGCATCGGGGCTTTCGGCCTGTTCAAACTCCTGCCAGATCGACATGAATTCTTGATTTTGGACCTCTGGGAGCATTCCAAACAACCTTTGCGCCGCAGCAAGTTCCTCGGCGGCTTGTGCCGCGTGGTCGACCTGCCCATGAATTGGGTGATCACCGGCGCCAATTTCAACAATGTCGTGCAGCAAAAGCATCCTGAGGGCGCGGTTTACAGAAACGGAAGGGGCTGCATATTCGGACAGGACCCAGGCAAAAAGCATGATGTGCCAGGAATGTTCGGCTGAATTCTCAAACCGGCCATCATAGAGCAGACGAGATGCGCGCTGAACCGATTTGAGTTGGTCAGTTTCGGACAAGAAACCCAAACGCAAAGAAAGCTCGGAGGTTTCGAGTTTGCCTCCATTCAGCAGCGCTTGGGCAAGATTATATGCGTCCGGGAAAGCTTGTTGCAGATAGGCAGCGCGACCACGTTTTAGGTTGTCATTCACGACAGCTAAATGCTCTGGGTTTGGCCGTTCTGCACACAGCACCTGAAACATCGGTTGCGACCGATCCAGAATCTTGGCGAATTTCGCGTCCGGCGTGGCGTCGGCTTCGAATTCTTGCCAAAGAGCAAGAAACGTCGTGGCCTGATCCGCAGGCAGCATGCCAAACAGCTCTTCAGCAGCTGTTTGTTCCGCCAATTCCAGTGCTTTCCAATCTGTTTTCAGGTGAATCGGGTGATCGCCTACGATGATTTCGACCAGATCATGCAGCAATAGCATTTTGATAACGCGGTCGATATTCACGTCTGGCCCGGCAACCGGTTCCAAAACCAGGGCCCAAAGCGCCAGTTGCCAACTATGCTCAGCCGCGTTCTCTGGGCGAGACTGATCCAACAAGGCGTTGGCACGATTGACAGATTTCAGCCTGTCCGCGCGTTTAAGAAAGTCGATTTGCGCGGACAGTCTTTGCGTCATTGTTTTTCTATAGCTTTCAGTTTTGACCGATGTTCGGTCAATTTCTCGACGACAAACTTGCGGGCCTTACGTTCGGCCATCCGGACACGGATCTCGGTCAGGAATGCTTCTTCCAATGTTTGTGAGGACGCCCCGATCACTTCGCCAACTTCCATGAAGAAGCGGTCGTTTCCGGTTTCGTCCATCACTTTCATTGTGTCTTCGGCCAGCTTGGAAGCAAGTCTGATGATCGTGTCGGACATTAGCGCGTGTTCTCTGTCAGCCGCCGTTTCACATAGTCACTTACGTCAGTGATCAGCGTATCCATGTGGCGATCCTGAAAGAAGTGGTCAGCACCCTCAACTTCGTTATGGGTGATTGTGATGCCCTTCTGTTCATGCAGCTTGTTAACCAAAGCAGTGGTGTCTGCAGGCGGGGCCACCCGATCAGAGGATCCGTTGATAATCAGACCCGAAGAGGGGCAGGGCGCCAGGAACGAGAAATCATACATGTTGGCTGGCGGAGAAACGCTGATGAAACCGGTTATCTCAGGGCGGCGCATAAGCAGTTGCATCCCGATCCAGGCTCCGAACGAGAACCCTGCGACCCAGCAGTGTTTCGAATTGTTGTTCATCGACTGCAGGTAGTCCAGTGCCGATGCCGCATCACTCAGCTCGCCTACGCCCTGGTCATATTCGCCCTGGCTGCGGCCAACACCGCGAAAGTTGAACCGCAACACAGTGAAACCCATGTTGTAGAACGCATAGTGCAGATTATAGACCACCTTATTGTTCATGGTCCCGCCAAATTGAGGATGCGGGTGCAACACGATGGCGATCGGTGCGTCTTTTTCCTTTTGCGGGTGGTAGCGGCCTTCCAGGCGGCCTTCGGGTCCGGGAAAAATCACCTCGGGCATGTGTGCATAGGTCCTGTCTTTTTCTTCTGGGTGTCCGGAAATACTTGACGATAATCGTCGGACACCTTAGAACGGTTCTAATTGTGATAGTCGGCGCAAGGGCGCTGTCAGTCGGAGATACGCACTGGCAGCGGCGGCGTCAATGATTTCGCGCGTTAACTGCCATAAGGGAATGAGAATGAAGCTTTCGACCAAGGGTCGTTACGCGATGGTGGCCTTGGCTGATATCGCTCTTCAGTCTTCTGACGGACTGGTAACGCTGAGCGAAATTTCCGAACGGCAGGACATCTCGTTGCCTTATCTTGAACAGCTGTTCGTAAAGCTGCGCCGGGCCGAGCTTGTCTCGTCAGTGCGCGGTCCGGGCGGAGGTTATCGGTTGGCGCGCCCTGCGTCGGAAATCCGTGTAGTCGAAATTCTGTCCGCCGTCGACGAAACTGTAGACGCGTTGAAAAAAGGGGCAGGGGCTTCGGGGGCCTCATCGGGCAGTCGTGCGCAATCGCTGACCAACCGATTGTGGGAAGGGCTGAGTGCCCATGTTTATGTGTTTCTGCATCAAACGCGGCTTTCTGATGTGATCAGGAACGACTTGGCGCCCTGTCCGGCTGTTCCTAATCTGTTTGCGGTCGTGGACGAGTAAGATGAATTTGCTTTGTCCAAGTCCCTTTGGTTGCCAAAAGGTGCATCCATGAATCGTGTTTACCTTGATCATAACGCCACAACGCCAATTCGCCCCGAAGCGCGCGATGCGATGATCACGGCAATGGATCAGATCGGTAACCCTTCCTCGGTTCACGCTGAAGGACGAGCGGCAAAGGCCATGGTCGAGCGTGCACGGGCGCAGGTGGCCGAAGCTGTCGGGTGCCGACCGCAGGAAGTTATTTTCACCTCAGGTGCGACCGAAGCGGCTCGGGTCCTGCAAAATAGACCGAATAATTGCGATGTGTTCGTCGATACAACGGCGCATGACGCGCTTTGGTCGCATCTTGATCTATCGAACTGCAACGAACGCCCGTTCGGACCTGGTCACATCTTAGCAATGGGGTTGGCGAATTCGGAAACAGGTATCGTTACCTTGCCACCGAAAAAGGTCGAAGGTCAGTGGCCCTATGGCGCACGGCGCGCCGATTGGTTGTTGCTGGATATTACGCAGGCTGTTGGCCGTATACCCTTTTCCTTCGCCTGGAGCGATGCGGATATGGCGGTTCTTTCGGCGCATAAAATCGGCGGTCCTAAGGGTGTTGGCGCTCTGATCCTAAAACAAGGGCTGGACATCAACCCGCTTGCTGTTGGTGGCGGGCAGGAAATGGGCCGGCGCTCCGGGACGGAAAACGTTGTTGGAATCGCGGGTTTTGGTGCCGCTGCCGAGGCCGCAGTGAAAGATCTGGCTAACGGTGTTTGGGAAAATGTTGCTAAGTTTAGAAATATTCTAGAGAACGCTCTTGAGGCCGGATCGAAAGCGACTATTTTTGTCGGGAAAGATCAGGAGCGACTCCCCAACACTTTGTGTTTTGCAACTCCCGGATGGAAAGGGGAGACGCAAGTTATGCAGATGGATCTGGCTGGATTTGCGATCAGCGCAGGTTCGGCCTGTTCAAGTGGCAAGGTAAAGACCAGCCGAGTTCTGACGGCAATGGGATATGACGAGGTAACGGCAGCCAGCGCAATTCGGGTATCGCTCGGCCCTTGGACGACAGAAGATGATGTGCTGCGTTTCGCGGATACGTGGCTGGAAAAAGAGAAAAAGCATCGCGCGCGTGCCGCGTGATCTGACGGAGGATAAGTCATGGCCGCTTTGGACCAGACTCAGGTAAAAGAAGGTGTCGATCAGGAAACCGTTGATGCGGTGCGCGAGGCCGGAACTTATAAATACGGCTGGAACACCGATATCGAGATGGAATACGCCCCAAAAGGCGTGAACCCCGATATCGTCCGTCTGATCTCGGACAAGAATGAAGAACCGGAATGGATGACCGAATGGCGTCTGGCCGCGTTCGAACGCTGGACCAAGATGGAAGAGCCGAAATGGGCGATGGTCAGCTATCCCGAAATCGACTTCCAGAACCAGTATTACTATGCCCGTCCGAAATCGATGGAGGTAAAGCCGAAATCGCTGGATGAGGTGGATCCGAAGCTGCTGGCCACTTACGAAAAGCTTGGTATCCCACTGAAAGAACAGATGATTTTGGCTGGCGTCGAAGGTGCCGAGGATATGCCCGCCGAAGGGCGCAAGGTGGCCGTGGATGCGGTGTTCGACTCGGTGTCCGTTGGCACAACCTTTCAGGCCGAACTGAAAAAGGCAGGTGTGATCTTCTGTTCGATTTCTGAAGCGATCAGGGAGCACCCCGAGCTGGTCAAGAAATACCTGGGCACCGTGGTTCCGGTATCGGACAATTTCTATGCCACGCTGAACTCGGCCGTGTTCTCGGACGGGTCATTTGTCTACATCCCGCCGGGCGTACGCTGCCCGATGGAGCTGAGCACCTATTTCCGCATCAATGCGGAGAACACCGGTCAGTTTGAACGTACCCTGATCATTGCCGATAAAGGCAGCTATGTCAGCTACTTGGAGGGCTGTACTGCGCCTCAGCGCGACACTGCGCAGCTGCATGCTGCCGTGGTCGAAATCATTATCGAGGAAGATGCCGAGGTAAAATACTCGACCGTTCAAAACTGGTACCCCGGGGATGAGAATGGCAAGGGTGGCATCTATAACTTTGTGACCAAGCGCGCGGATTGCCGCGGCGACCGGTCCAAGGTGATGTGGACGCAGGTGGAGACCGGCTCTGCCGTGACATGGAAATACCCGTCCTGCATCCTGCGCGGCAATGAAAGCCAAGGTGAGTTCTATTCGATCGCGATTGCCAATAACTATCAGCAGGCCGACACTGGCACCAAGATGATCCACCTCGGCAAGAACACCAAGTCTCGGATCGTTTCGAAAGGGATCAGCGCGGGCAAGGCGCAGAACACCTATCGCGGGTTGGTCTCGATGCATCCGAAAGCCAAGGACAGCCGCAATTACACCCAGTGTGACAGCCTGCTGATCGGTGACAAATGCGGGGCGCATACGGTGCCCTATATCGAGGTCAAGAACAACTCATCGCGCGTCGAGCATGAAGCGACGACGTCGAAGGTCGATGATGATCAGCTGTTCTATTGCCGTCAGCGCGGAATGGACGAGGAAGAGGCCGTGGCCCTTGTTGTCAACGGGTTCTGCAAGGACGTGCTACAGGCACTGCCGATGGAATTTGCGATGGAGGCCCAGCAGTTGGTGGCCATCAGTCTCGAAGGATCTGTGGGTTAATCCCGACTTTCCCTGAATTCAGAACATACAGGGGGCATGACCCTCTTGCGATACGCCAAAGGAAATAAACATGCTGGAAATCAAAAACCTGCACGTCAAACTTGAAGAAGAAGACAAGCAAATCCTCAAAGGTGTCGACCTGAAGGTTGAGGCTGGCAAGGTACATGCGATCATGGGGCCAAATGGCTCGGGCAAATCGACGCTCAGCTATGTGCTGTCCGGTCGGGATGGGTATGAAGTGACCGAAGGCTCGGCGACCCTTGGTGGTGAGAACCTGTTCGAGATGGAACCGGAAGAGCGCGCAGCAGCCGGTGTTTTCCTGGCGTTCCAATATCCGGTTGAAATCCCAGGCGTTGGCAACATGACCTTTCTGCGCACCGCTGTGAATTCACAGCGCAAGGCCCGCGGGGAAGAAGAGCTTTCGGCAGCCGATTTCCTGAAAGAGGTGCGCGCCAAGGCCAAATCGTTAAAGATCGATGCGGATATGCTGAAGCGCCCTGTGAATGTTGGCTTTTCTGGCGGTGAGAAAAAGCGCAACGAAATACTGCAAATGGCCATGCTCGAGCCCAAAATGTGCATTCTGGACGAGACAGATTCCGGTTTGGATGTAGACGCGATGAAACTGGTTGCCGAGGGCGTGAACGCGCTGCGCGACGAAGCGCGTGGTTTCCTTGTTATCACGCATTATCAGCGCCTTCTGGACCACATCAAACCTGATGTCGTGCATATCATGGCCGATGGGCGGATTGTAAAAACTGGCGGTCCCGAGTTGGCACTTGAGGTTGAAAACAACGGTTATGCCGACATTCTGGCCGAGGTGAACTGATGGCGTTGCCCCAAGCAAAACAGACTGCGACGGAGGAGCGGCTGGCCGTCCTGTCGTTGCCCGATGCCGGATGTACTCGCGCTGCGCGCGAGGACGCGATTGCCCGTGTGCGCCAAATGGGCTTGCCCAGCCGGCGCGACGAGTACTGGAAATACACCCAACCCGATACGCTCGTATCGGCTGATGCAGCGCATGCGGCGCTGTTCGAGTCGGACGAGCCGCAAATGTTCGATGAATTCGACCGCTTGAAGATTGTCTTCGTTGACGGAGTGTTCAATCCCGAAGAGTCCGATGATCTGACACTCGAAGGTGTTTCGATCGACCGGCTTGAAGATATTTGCTGCAAAGATATCCATTGGGCCAAAGACTTGTACGGCGTTCTTGAAGCAAATGGACAAGTCCCGGTTCAGCGCCCGCTGGCCGCATTGAACACCGCATTTGCATCAGACGGCGTGGCCATCCATGTGACCGGTAAGCCATCGAAACCGATCAGCCTGATCTATCGCCATGCGTCCGAGGATTCGGATGCGATCCTGCATCACGTAGTGCGGGTCGAAACTGACGCCGAGGTTACCATTCTCGAAAACGGGCCGGCGGCATCGCGTTTCAACAAATGTATGGAAATTGACATTGCCGATGGTGGCTCGCTGCACCATGTGCGGGCCCAGGGTCGTGACCACGAGCGTCGTGCGGCGACGCATATGTTTACACGGTTGGGTGCCAATTCGGTCTACAAATCCTTCACCCTGACCATGAACGGTGTTCTGACCCGGAACGAACAGGTGATCGAATTGACCGGCGATGATGCGGTGGCGCACGTGGCCGGTGCCTGCGTCGGAGATGGCGACTTTCACCATGACGACACGGTATTCGTCACCCATGACGCGGTTGGTTGCGAAAGCCGCCAGGTGTTCAAGAAGGTGCTGCGGAACGGCGCGACCGGCGTGTTTCAGGGCAAGATCCTTGTGAAAGAGGGCGCCCAGAAAACAGACGGGTATCAGATCAGCCAGTCTTTGCTACTGGATGATGATAGTCAGTTCCTCGCCAAGCCCGAGCTTGAGATCTATGCCGATGACGTTGTCTGTTCGCACGGTTCGACATCAGGTGCGCTTGATGAAACGGCTCTGTTCTACCTGCGGTCTCGGGGTGTGCCCGTCAAAGAGGCAACAAATTTGCTGACATTGTCGTTCCTGGCCGAGGCTGTGGAAGAGATCGAGGATGAAAGCCTTGCGGAGGCTATGGTTGACCGCCTTGAAGGCTGGCTTTCTCGGCGAAGCTGATGCCGGTAACGTCGGATATAGTGGCCACATACCGTGGACCAGGCCGGGTTGTAAGCCGGCTTTTGGATTTGGGCGAACGTGAGGACCGCGCTTTGGTCTTTGTAATGGCGTTCTGCGTGGTGGCATTCATTGCGCAACTGCCACGTTTGTCCCGACAGGCGCATCTCGAAGATCTCGAGCTTAACATGCTGTTGGGCGGTGCCTTGCTTGGAACTGTCATTATCTTGCCGCTGTTCTTCTACCTTCTGGCCTTCGTGTCCCACGGTGTGGCGCGTCTGTTCGGCGGAAAGGGGACTGCCTATGGCGCAAGGTTAGCTCTGTTCTGGGCGTTGCTATCTTCGACGCCGTTGATTTTGCTGAACGGCCTTGTCGCTGGTTTTATTGGTCCGGGGACAACCATGACCACTGTCGGGTTGGTTTGGTTCGTCGTATTCCTGTGGTTCTGGTTTTCGGGCCTTAGGCAAGCGCAAAGGTATGCGGAATGAATCCGGCCGTGCTGAGTCAGATTGCTGTTCTGACCCTGACCAACCCTGCCGAAGCGGCAAGACGGTTGCTGGATCTGCGTCCCGGGCGTGAAGTTGTCTGGCTGGCATTCTTTCTGGCTGTCGTTCTGAACGGTGCCATCCAAATTGGTATCGAACAGATGGTCCCTGTCCCCCAGGGTGAACCGCTTCCCGTTTCTGATCCTGTTATTCTGAACCTTCTGCGTTCGTCAGGCGCGATGCTGCTCAGCGTGGTGGCTCTTCTTTTTGTTGGTCGTACTATCGGGGGCGTTGCGACATTCAAAGATATCCTGATCCTGACGATCTGGCTGCAATTCCTTCAGATCGCAGCGATGTCGGTGACGCTGATCGTTTCGATGGTTGTTCCATTTATGATGGTCATGTTTTTGCTGGCGACCGCACTTGTCAGCCTTTACGTCTCAATGCATTTCCTGAATGAAGCTCATAAGTTCAACTCGATGCTGAAATCTTTTGGGGTCATTCTGTTATCCGCACTGATTTCAATCTCATTTGTCCTCATGTTCACACCCAGCGGCCCGGTCTAGGGAAGAAAAATACGATGTTCGATCTGCAGAAAATTCGCGCTGACTTTCCGATCCTGTCCCGAGAGGTAAACGGCAAGCCGCTGACCTATCTGGACAATGGAGCATCAGCTCAGAAGCCACAGGTTGTCATTGACGCTGTGACGCGGGCTTATACCGAAGAATATGCAAATGTGCATCGCGGGCTGCACTATCTGTCCAATCTGGCGACCGAGAAATACGAATCCGTTCGTGGAACTATTGCCCGATTTCTGGGCGTAACGGATGAAGATGAAATTGTTCTGAACTCGGGCACGACTGAAGGCATCAATCTGGTCGCCTATGGCTGGGCGATGCCGCGTCTTCAGGCCGGGGACGAGATCGTCCTGAGTGTGATGGAGCATCATGCAAACATCGTACCCTGGCATTTCCTGCGCGAGCGTCAGGGAGTGGTGTTGAAATGGGTGGATGTGGATGCGGATGGTGGGCTTGATCCGCGAGCTGTCATTGATGCCATCGGTCCAAAAACCAAGCTGGTCGCGGTGACCCATTGTTCGAACGTGTTGGGCACGGTTGTGGATGTCAAAGCAGTCACCGAAGGCGCCCATGCCAAAGGCGTCCCGGTGCTGGTGGATGGCAGTCAAGGCGCCGTGCATATGCCGGTCGATGTCCAGGATATCGGCTGCGATTTCTACGCCATCACCGGGCATAAGCTTTATGGCCCATCAGGATCGGGAGCGATTTACATCAAATCTGACCGAATGGCCGAAATGCGCCCGTTTATCGGTGGCGGTGACATGATCAAAGAGGTCAGCAAGGATCAGGTGATCTACAATGATCCACCGATGAAATTCGAGGCGGGAACTCCTGGTATCGTGCAAACCATCGGACTGGGCGTCGCTCTGGACTATCTGATGGATTTGGGGATGGACAACGTTGCTGCTCATGAGGCCGAGATCCGAGACTATGCGATGCAGAGGTTTGCAGGGCTGAACTGGATTCAGCTTCAGGGGACACGGCCGGACAAAGCGGCGATCTTTAGCTTCACTTTGGACGGTGCAGGCCATGCACATGACATTTCGACGATTTTGGATAAAAAGGGCGTCGCTGTTCGGGCCGGGCACCATTGTGCTGGACCATTGATGGATTTCCTCGGAGTCACCGCGACATGCCGCGCCAGTTTTGGTCTCTATAACTCGAAAGATGAGGTCGATACCCTGATCGAAGCGCTTGAACTTGCGCATGATCTGTTCGCGTGAAACCTGTTTGATCCGGGTCGATTTTCAGTTGCACCCGGACCGGAACAAGGTTAGCTAACGGCTCAGGCACCTGTAGCTCAGCTGGATAGAGCGCTGCCCTCCGAAGGCAGAGGCCAGAGGTTCGAATCCTCTCAGGTGCGCCATTTCTTGAATATTTGGGCTCGTATTGAAAATCACCTACGACAGCCGGTTTGCGCAGGGTTTATGAGGCTGCCTGAGTAGAATAGGCACCTCCACAATGGCAGATAAATCTGCTCATTCAAACGGTTAGGTGACCGACAAAGTTCTCTTGACGACAGGCGGGGCGGATCAACCGCCCCAGCTTCTTACCACACCGCAATCCATATGCACGAAGTTCGAGCGGTGGTATTTGCCAACACCACCAGCACGGCAAGACATCGCCGCTTTGGCCATTTGCGAGACCGAACGAGATGACAGGCGGAGGTCGGCTGCCTGGCCTTTCATGTGCAACGAATTCTTGGCAACACGGCGCGACCGTGACCGCAGCATCGCGTTGGTCTGCGGCGAGCGATAGCCCGACAGCAGCATATAGGGTTCGTTGACATCCAACAGATTATGCGACGCCGCCATGATGTCGATCGTGCGGAGGTCCATATCTTTGGCCTGGTCGGTGCGCCAATCGCGCATGAAGTGGTTCACTTCTTTGACCGCGTCTTTGATGTATTTACCGTCAACCCAATAGATCATATCGATCCGCTCGCCAGTGCGTCCGGAATACATGCGAATACGGCGAATATCACCACCGCCACGAAGGAATCCTGCTGCATTGGAGTAGGTTGGAGTTGCTACAACTGCTGTTGCTGCGAATGCGCCCAATAAAGCACGCCGGGTCAAACCCGAGGAACTGCTCGTCGTCATTTTGTGTTTCGTCCCGTACTGTTCCTGCCTGCACACGATGTTACGCGCGCTGTATTAATTTATTCCCATCCCAGATGAGGGATTTATGACACAGTCGTGAAGGGCGGCCAAGAAGTCTTTCAAATTCATCTTTTCAAGGGGGAATTTTCGGCAGTTTTTTGCGCAGGTGGTGCAAAATGGCAAAGATCCAACGTCTTAGGCCGTCGCCGAAATCTGTCCGATGCAAACAAGCATCACGCTTGAGTATAAGCACGAAATTGATGCATTTGTGAATAGACAATGGGTTTCAAGCAAAACCATAATTGTTCGGCATTGCCTGAAACGGCGTATTATATTGAAAATTCAAGGGCTCCAAATGTTCTCTGTTCTTCGTGCAAGCACCGGTATTGCTTTGGCCGCATGTTTTCTAACGACTTCGGCGATGGCGAACACTGAGGCCAAGCCTGACACCGCATTCCAGATGGCGGTTGCCGAATTTGCACCTTCCGGGTCTGAGATTGCCGATTTCTACCGTGAAAGAGGATTCGTGCCTGTTTGGATTGGCGACACGGCTGCACATGCTGAACGTCGTCAACGGTTGATTGAGGGGCTTTCTGCGGTCGAATTACACGGGCTACCCGCGAACGCCTATGATGCGCAGGGCTTGGTTGACCGGCTTCAATCAGCAAAATCAGCGCGTGAGCTTGGGGCGATTGAGGTCGAGCTGACGCGCGTTTTTGCGGCCTATGCACAAGACATGAGGACAGGCCTTTTACGACCATCCGATATAGACGATGGATTGGTCAGGAAGGTCGAGCCGACCTCGACAGCAGGGCATCTGCGTGGACTGACGACCTCGGAGGATGCAGCCTATTTCGATCAGTTGGCGCCAAGCTCGACCCAGTATCGGGCTTTGATGAAGCAGAAACTTGCGCTGGAAGAATTGGTTCGCCAAGGCGGTTGGGGAACTACTGTTCCGCAGGCTAAGCTCGAACTGGGAGATACGGGACCCGCCGTAATAGCGATGCGTAACCGACTGGTTGAAATGGGTTTTATGAACCCAACAGCCAGCCCTGTTTTTGACGATGCCTTGCTGGCAGGCGTTCAGCGGTTTCAGATCGCACATGGTCTTGCCGCAGATGGCGTCGCGGGGCCGGGCACAATTACTGAGCTGAACCGCACTGCTTCGGATCGTCTGAAGGCCGTCTATGTCGCGCTGGAGCGTGAGCGCTGGTTGCCGCGCGAGCGCGGTGAACGCCACATTCTGGTCAATCAGGCTGATTTCTCAGCCAAGATTGTTGATGACGGCTTTATTACCTTTGAAACCCGCGCCGTGATCGGCAAGAACACCCATGATCGTCGCAGCCCTGAGTTTTCGGACAAGATGGAGCATATGGTCATTAACCCCAGCTGGTATGTCCCACGCTCGATCATCACCAAGGAATACCTGCCGCAGCTGCAGTCCAACCCAAATGCCGTTGGGCATATTCAGATTACCGATCGCAGTGGTCGCCAGGTCAATCGCGGGGCAGTAGATTTCACCCAGTTCACCGCAAGCAACTTTCCATTTGCGATGCGCCAACCGCCCAGCAAAAGCAATGCCCTGGGGCTGGTGAAGTTCATGTTCCCCAACAAGCACAACATTTATCTGCATGATACACCGCAGAAAAGTCTGTTTGCTCGGGAATCTCGTGCCTTCTCGCATGGTTGTATCAGATTGGCTCAGCCTTTCGAATTCGCTTACGCACTGTTGGCGAAGCAAGAAGAAAACCCAAAGGCATTTTTCCATCGGATTCTCGCGACAGGAAAAGAGACCACTGTGAAGCTTGAGCAGCATGTTCCTGTCCACTTGATTTACCGCACTGCCTTTATTGGCCCGAAAGGTGAGGTACAGTACCGTCGCGACGTCTATGGCCGTGATCAGAAAATCTGGAATGCTCTGCAGAAAGCAGGGGTGGCCCTGCCGGACGTTCAGGGGTAATCACCGGGGGCAAGTCCTAGTTCCGGGAAGCCCCACATGAAATATACAGTTCAACAAATCGCAGATGCCCTTGACGCTGAGTTCCAGGGCGATGCCAGCTTGGTCGTACATGCTGCTGCTGAACCGTCGGATGCAACTGCCACTGATCTGGCGATGGCGATGTCGCCGAAATATGCCGAGGATCTGGGATCGGGTTCGGCGCAGGTCGCCATCCTTTGGGAAGGTGCTGACTGGCAGGCGTTGGGGCTTAAGGCAGCAATATTCGTTCGACGACCGCGCATGGCGATGGCCGGGATCACATCCATGCTGGATAAAGGGCAGGGCTTTGGATCCGGGGTTCACCCTTCTGCAGTCATCGACCCAACTGCGGATGTAGCAGATGGGGTCTCAATCGGCCCTCTGGCAGTCATTGGTGCACGGGCCCGGGTCGGCAGAGGGGCGAATATCGGACCGCATTGCGTCATCGGTATGGATGCTGTGTTGGGCGAAGACGCGGTTCTGCGCGAAATGGTCAGCATTGGTGCCCGTGTACAGATCGGGGATCGTTTTATCGCGCAACCAGGGGCAAGGATCGGTAGCGACGGGTTCAGTTTTGTTACGCCCGAAGTTTCGGGGGTAGAGAACGCGCGCAAGACCTTGGGGGATGCAGGAGACGCCAGCGCGCAAAGCTGGCTGCGCATTCATTCGCTTGGTTCTGTGGAAATTGGCGACGATGTCGAGATCGGTGCGAATTGCACGATCGACAACGGGACCATTCGTAATACTCGCATCGGGAATGGCACAAAACTGGATAATCAGGTCCATATCGGCCACAACACGCGCGTTGGTAATGACTGTTTGCTGTGTGGTCAGTCTGGTATTTCCGGTTCGGTTGAGCTTGGCAATAACGTGGTTCTGGGTGGGCAGTCAGGCGTCTCGGACAATATTTTCGTTGGCGACGGTGTGATTGTCGGCGGTGGTACCAAAATCCTGTCAAACGTACCTGCCGGTCGTGTGTTGATGGGCTACCCGGCTGTGAAGATGGAAACCTTTACTGATGTCTATAAGGCGCAGCGCAGATTGCCGCGGATGCTTCGTGACGTGGAGGCGTTGAAAAAGGCTGTTTCCAAACAGCCTCCGAGCGATTAAATCACATTCAACGTGATAATCAGAGGATCGATATGAGCATCACCGACCGCGTCATTGCCATCATTGCCGAACAAGCCGTGTTGGAGCCTTCGGATGTGACGCCCGAAAGTACGCTCGAAGATCTGGGGATCGACAGCTTGGGGCTGGTCGAGAGTATCTTTGCCATAGAAGAAGAGTTCGACATTACCGTTCCGTTCAATGCCAATGAACCAACGGCCAGTGACTTTGACATCTCAAATGTCGCCGCGATCATTGCTGGGATCGAAAAGCTTGTGGCAGAAAAGGTCTGACCCAAGCAAATGAAACGGGTAGTAATAACCGGGGCAGGCACGATCAATTCGCTTGGTCATTCAGTTCCAGATACGCTTGAGGCGATGCGGGAAGGCCGTTGTGGCATTTCGGAACTTGAATTTCGAGACGTCGACAGGTTGGCGATCAAGATCGGTGGGCAGGTCCGGGGGTTCGAAGCCGAGGGTCGGTTCAACCGCCAACAGATGACTCTGTATGACAGGTTTACACAGTTTACCCTGACCGCGACCAAAGAGGCCATAGATCAGTCCGGGATCGAATTCCACGGTGAGTTGGCTGCACGATCTGGCGTGGTTCTGGGAACAGCAGGTGGTGGCGTTTCGACCTGGGACGACAACTACCGTTCAGTCTATGAGGACGGGAAGAACAGGGTTCATCCATTTGTTGTTCCTAAACTTATGAACAACGCGGCGGCAAGCCACGTATCAATGGAACATAACCTCAAAGGTCCCAGCTTTACGGTATCGACTGCTTGTGCCTCATCGAACCATGCGATGGCGCAAGCCTTTCAGATGGTGCGCAGCGGGGCGGCCCCTGCGATGATCACCGGCGGCTCAGAGTCCATGTTGTGCTTTGGTGGCGTTAAGGCCTGGGAAGGGCTGCGGGTGATGTCCAAGGATGCCTGTCGTCCCTTTAGCGCCAACCGAAACGGTATGGTGCAAGGAGAGGGAGCGGGCATCTTCGTGTTCGAGGAATACGAACACGCGAAGGCGCGTGGGGCAGAAATTTTGTGCGAAGTTGTTGGTTTCGCGATGACCTCGGATGCATCAGACATTGTGATGCCCAGCAAGCAGGGCGCAGCCCGTGCGATGTCAGGGGCGTTGTCTGATGCTGGCCTGAATGCCAATCAGGTGGGTTATATCAACGCCCATGGCACAGGTACTGCGGCCAATGACAAAACGGAATGTGCCGCTGTAGCTGGCGTTTTCGGCCCGCATGCGGACGAACTTTTGATCTCATCCACAAAGTCGATGCATGGTCACTTGATTGGCGGAACCGGCGCGGTAGAGCTTTTGGCCTGTATCATGGCCCTTCGAGATGGGGTGATTGCACCGACGATTGGCTACGAAGAACCTGATCCGGAATGTGCTTTGGACGTTGTGCCCAACGAGGCACGCGAAGCGAAAATCGAGGTTGCGCTAAGCAACGCTTTCGCTTTCGGAGGTCTGAACGCTGTACTTGCCTTGAAGCGGATTTGAGAAAGCCGCTGGGTTAAACGGCTTTCTCGAAATGTAGTCTTCAGTTGGTTGCGACATCAACAATGTCGTAACCTGCAGTAAACCCGGACAAAGACAGGTCAAGTTCGATCACCTGATCCGGCGCGGGCGCTGGAACGATGGTCAAAGTCGCCTTGCTGCCCTGCTTCATTGCGTCGATATCCCCTTGGGTCAGGCCGATTTGGGCAACACAGCCAACAGGGTTACAAAACGAATAGTTGTAGCGTTTGGCAGGCGCCCCGTCGATTGAGAGGGTCAGCTGCGCTTGCAACAGTGTTTCAAGCGGAACCAAGATATTTGCTCCGGCTACAGCCGAACCGCCTTCGGGTAGGCGGAACATGGAAAACTCAGCCATAGGCACATCTTGCGGGCCATTTATGACCTGCAGCAGCGAACACAGATCTTTGCCCGCGTTCATCTTCAAACAGTTCAGGCTCCAGTCGCCGAATTTTTCTTTGTCATAGCGCTGTCCGACCTTGACGGTTTCATCGACCGGCTGCCCTAGGTCGAGACCATTGTCCACCTGCTCGGTCGTAGGGGATTCGGTGGCAGGTTCTGTCGTGTCGGTGGTCTCTTGCGCCAGGGCGGCGCCGTTGAAAAGAAAAGCTGCCGCAACAAGCTTTAACGGTGTCCTGAACATAATTGCCTCGTGATTGTTGATGTGGCTTTTCGCTGGGTCTAGCACCACTGGCGCGCAGTGTCAGGTATTATGCAGCGTAAAAAGACAGAAGTGATCGGAATCTCGCCTGAGGCCCCGTGGGCAATACGTGTGGCCAAGAAAAAAGGGAGCCGGTGGAGCGGCTCCCTTTCATGAATTTTTCTCCCCGTCGGACCGGCCGACTTAATTATGAGCAGACGTTACGAGAGGGCGGCGCGATGGTCAACTACTAACCTGAAAATTTAATTATGAAGCTATGGTGGAAAAAGGGCCGCGCGTGAACGCGCGGCCAGTCGACAGGGAGGAAGTTTGTTGACCGCGCAATTCTCATACACGAACAACCAGAAAACTATCGCAGCCAAAGGTTAACTTTGTATGCTGGGCGGAGATCGGTAGGAAACAGGGCCTTAAGCATATGAGTGAGAACATATTTCTTGGCGGTGGTGGCGCAGATTACAGCCAACCGCAGACGTTGTCGTTGAAATACGCCAACCGCCACGGCCTGATCGCCGGTGCGACCGGTACTGGCAAGACCGTGACGCTTCAGATCCTGGCCGAGGGGTTTTCCAAGGCTGGGGTGCCGGTGTTTCTGTCTGACGTCAAAGGTGATCTGTCTGGTTTGGCGCTGGCGGGCAGTGAAAGTCACAAGCTACATGGGGCATTTCAGAAGCGTTCCGAAACCATCGGATTCACGGATTACGAATATGCCGCTTGCCCGGTCACTTTCTGGGATCTGTTCGGTCAGCAAGGCCATCCGGTTCGAACCACAGTATCCGAGATGGGACCTTTGTTGTTGTCCAGGCTGATGGACCTGAGCGAAGCACAAGAAGGCATTGTAAACATTGCATTTCGGGTTGCCGATGAAGAAGGTATGCCCCTGTTGGATATGAAAGATCTGCAAGCCCTGCTGGTCTGGATCGGAGAGAACAGAGCAAATCTTTCGCTGCGCTATGGGAATGTCTCAACCGCCTCGATCGGTGCCATCCAGCGACGGTTATTGGTTCTTGAAAATCAAGGGGGCACCAATCTGTTTGGCGAACCTGCCCTGGAACTGGCCGATCTTATGCGCACCGATGCCAACGGGAATGGCATGGTGAACATCCTGGCCTCTGACAAGCTGATGGGATCACCTCGTCTGTATGCGACGTTCCTGTTATGGCTGCTGAGCGAACTGTTTGAAGAGTTGCCCGAAGTCGGCGATCCGGACAAACCCAAGCTGGTATTTTTCTTTGACGAAGCGCATCTGTTGTTCGAAGACGCGCCCAAAGTGCTTGTGGACAAGGTCGAGCAGGTCGCCCGCCTTATCCGATCAAAGGGCGTAGGGGTCTATTTCATCTCGCAAAACCCGGCAGACATCCCAGAAGACATTCTGGGTCAGTTGGGTAACCGGGTACAGCATGCTTTGCGAGCTTTCACCGCCCGAGACAGGAAAAACCTTCGCCTTGCGGCTGAAACCTACCGCGAGAATCCAACCTTTGATACTGAGGCCGCCATCCGTGAGGTTGGCGTGGGCGAGGCGGTTACATCCATGCTGCAAAAGAAAGGGGTTCCGGGCATCGTCGAACGCACTTTGATCCGTCCCCCTGGGTCACAGTTGGGGCCGATTACCGCTGCCGAACGGCAAACGGTAATGAATGCGTCTCCGATGAAAGGCAAATACGAAACCCGCATAGATCGCAGATCAGCCTTTGAGATGCTCCAGGCGCGGACTGATGCCGCAGCACAGGCCGCAGCCGAGGCAGAAGAACAGCTTGAGTCTCAATCGATTGCAGAACGCGAATTTGCCACGGCTCGCCGATACTCAGGTAGCAAAGTATCGCGGTCTTCTTCGCGGATCGTGCGAAAGAAGGACACCTTTGCCACCGCCATGAGCGAGGCCGTCATTAAAGAGCTTAAGGGAACAACCGGGCGCAGGATCGTCCGAGGCATTCTGGGCGGGTTATTTCGTAATCGTTGAATGGCGGGCCGGGCTGATTGCCCGGCCACACAACGGTCACTTCAGGCGGCGTTGGCCTTCTTGTCTGCAATATGCATCAGCCTCGGGGACGGACATTTTTGTTGCCGGAAAGTCGATTGCCCGGTCCCAGTCCACGCGGTTCTGCCGGTAGAGCTGGCATGTTACCACGCCCTTGGGGGTCTGGACTTTGACCGGAGTGGTTTCCAGATCTTTTGGTGACGGAATACATGCGGTCAAAGAGGCAAGAACCGGCAACAGAATGAGTGTCTTTGTAAGAGTGGTTTTCATCGGTGTTTTCTATTCCCTGCGGGCAAATGGTAGTAGTCTGCACAAAGGCAAATATTTGGTGAACACGACTGTGAAACTTGTCAGGCCGATGAGTTGCTCTAGTAAGTTCCTCACTCAAAAGCAAGAAACCGCACCAATTTCTTGACGCGGTTCCATATATTGGAGGATCTGTGGCCCTATTTCTCGGGGATCAGCCCTCTTGGACTGAATCTAAGAACAATCAGCAGAATCAACCCCATCGTGAACAGTCGCATATGGGCCGCGCTGTCGATCAGATGCGTCTTGAGCGCACTGCCATCGGGCATTCCGGACGTGATCAGGTTCATAAGCCACAACCCAATCGGTTCGACCTGGACCCACAGGAACCAGATGAGGAACGCGCCCAGCACCGCACCAAAGTTGTTGCCCGATCCGCCCACGATCACCATGACCCAGACCAGAAATGTAAAGCGCAGAGGGTTGTAGGTACCCGGCGTCAACTGCCCGTCCAGCGTTGTCATCATTGCGCCCGCGATACCGCAGATGGCAGAGCCCAGAACGAAGATTTGCAAATGGCGGCGGGTGACATCTTTACCCATCGCCTCGGCTGCAACCTCGTTGTCACGGATGGCGCGCATCATGCGGCCCCAGGGGCTGCGCAGCGCCATCTGGGCCATCCACAGCAGGATCAGAAGAACAACCATGAACAGCAGGGAATAGCCCAGCTTGACCGACAGGGTCGAGGCGATGACAGGGTCCAGCCCAAACCAATCGGCACGGGCAATGAAGGATGGATCCTGCTGCAGCTCAACCTCATAGCCGACCACGGGCGAGGGGCGTGGGATGCCGTAGACATTCTTGACACCTCGGGCCAGCCAGTCCTCGTTTTTCATGATTGCGATGATGATTTCGGCAATCCCAAGCGTCGCAATCGCCAGATAGTCCGAGCGCAGGCCAAGGGCTGTTTTGCCGATCAGCCACGCGGCACCGGCGGCTAGCACGCCACCCGCGGGCCAGGCCAACAGAACTGGCAGATTCAACCCGCCAAGGTTGCCCGCAACGGCTGGGTCAATGGCTTCGACACCAGCAACGCTGGGGTCAAACACCGCACGGTAAATGAAAAACCCGGCGATCAGAATCGCGACGATGGCAATCGTCTGTACACGGCCCCTCGGTATTTTTGTTGCCACCACAACCGCCGCAACGACGGTCGCAGCCCCCAACAGCAACGCAAGGACGATCCCGTATCCTCCGGATGACCACGCGCCGGGTGTCGGCGGGGTTGAGACAAGCACAACCGCCAGCCCGCCCAGCGCAACAAAGCCCATAACACCAACGTTAAACAGGCCCGCAAAGCCCCATTGCAAGTTCACCCCAAGCGCCATGATGGCCGAGATCAACCCCATGTTCAGGATCAGGATCGCCGAATTCCAGCTTTGCGTGAATCCGGTCAACAGGATCAGGCCGCCAACAACCACGAAAAGCAGCGTATTTTTGACAGTCTCGGTCATACCGCTTTCCCCTTAAACAGACCTGTGGGCTTAAACAGAAGCACGATAAGCAAGATAACAAAGCTGACCGCGAATTTGTAATCGGTGGAAAGGAATTGGACCAACCCCGAAGGCTCCAGATGTTCCGGTGCCAGATAGGTCAGCACCTTTTTCCACGCATAGGTGATCGTCACCTCGGAAAACGCGATGATGAACCCGCCCGCGATAGCGCCCAGCGGGTTGCCGAGGCCGCCGACGATGGCCGAAGCGAAGATCGGCAGCAGAAGCTGGAAATAGACAAAGGGCTTAAAGCTCTTGTCCAACCCGTAAAGCACACCCGCAGTTGTCGCCAGCGCCGCGACAAGGATCCAAGTGATCATCACCACACGTTCAGGGTTGATGCCGGACAGCAGCGCCAGATCCTCGTTATCCGAATAAGCGCGCATCGACTTGCCGGTGCGGGTTTTGTTCAAAAACCAGAACAAAAGTGCCACGGCGACTACGGCCACAACCACAGTGATGCCCTGAGAGGTCTTGATCGCCAACCCCTCACGCAACCCGGTCATCGCCTTGAATTCCCGCGCTGAAACGATGAACCGCTCACCGTCCGAGAACCTTTGATCATCCGGCCCGATTATGAACCGCACCAGCCCGTTCATGATGAACATCACACCCATCGAGACGATCACAAGAATGACCGGCTTGGCCTTTTGTTCCCGGTAGAAACGGTAAACCATCCGATCCGTGATCAGAACCAGAACGATACAGCCGAGAATGGCAAAGGGCAGGGCCAGCAGAGCGGTTGGCAGCGGCCCGAAACTGACCCCGGCGGCCTGCAGGCCCCATGTGACCAGCACGGCGATCATCGCACCAAAGGCCATCGTGTCGCCATGGGCAAAGTTCGAGAACCGCAGGATGCCATAGATTAACGTCACCCCCAACGCGCCCAGCGCCAACTGGCTGCCATAGGCGATTGCGGGAACAAGGACGAAGTTGGAGAGCGCCACAAGGGCGTTGAGGAAGTCCATTAGTTTTGATTCTCCGCTTCGCAAAAACCTTCAACTGACCTTGTCAGTAGTTTGTCGCGTCCAACCAATGTTTCACTTAAGATTGCAGTTCCAAGTTCATAGTTGGGTTTGTCCGCATTAAAAACGCCTTGAAACACGTCGAGCCTTGGGCTGCCAATGTCTGGGCCATAGGCGAATACCGAAAGTATTGGATCATGCGTGACCCGAATATGCGACCAGTCACTAGTTGGGTATTCTAAGCCATTTTCGTGCCAGATTAATTGGTGCTCTGTTTCAGAAAGCATCACATTTCGTTGATTCTCAAACCTACAAAGAAGCACAATTTCTGATTCAGTTTGTTTTGATTGAAGTATCGCGCTCTCAGCAGAAGCGACGGTTACAAAAAGACAGACGAAAAAGGCGGCGAGACAGCTAAATCTATTCATCCTCACCCCCCCAAGAAACTCTTACGAACCTCTGGATCGGCCAGCAGTTCCTTGCCCGTGCCGGTATAGGCATTCCGCCCCTGAACCAGCACATATCCCTTGTCGGCGATCTCCAACGCCTGACGAGCGTTCTGCTCAACCATCAGGATCGGCAACCCAGTGCGCGAGACCTCGATGATCCGATCGAAAAGCTCATCCATCACGATGGGCGAGACACCAGCAGTCGGTTCGTCCAACATCAGCACTTTGGGCTGGGTCATCAGCGCGCGGCCCACGGCAACCTGTTGGCGCTGACCGCCTGACAGCTCTCCGGCTGCCTGGTTGCGTTTGTCGCGGAGGATGGGGAAGAGGTCATAGACCTGCTCCATCGTGTCCGAGAAATCATCACGGCGGATAAAGGCACCCATCTCAAGGTTCTCTTCCACCGTCATCGACGTAAAGATGTTCGAGGTCTGAGGAACAAAGCCCATCCCCTTGATCACCCGATCCTGGGGCGACAGGTTGGTGATGTCTTCTCCGTCCAGTCGCACAGATCCCGCGCGGACATCCAGCATCCCAAACACGGCCTTCATTGCAGTGGATTTACCGGCGCCGTTGGGGCCAACGATTACAGCGATTTCACCGGCGTCGACGGAAATCGTGCAATCATGCAGGATATCCGGGCCCTTGCCGTAGCCTCCGGTCATGGTGTCGCCGATCAGGAATGGGCCACCTTCAACGCGGTGCGTCTTTCCGCTTTTGCGATGTGCGGGCGTCATCGTGCCCATGCCTTGGGTATTGGTGATCGAGGCATCCTTGTTGCCGTGGTCATCCTGATAAGGATTATCGCTCATGCCCCGGCCTCCAGCTTGTCTTTGTTCTTCAGGCCGGTGCCCAGATAGGCTTCGATCACATGCTCATTGGCTTTGATCTCGTCCAAAGTGCCCTGGGCCAGAACCTTGCCCTCGGCCATACAAATGACCGGGTCGCAGATTTTGCCGATGAAATCCATGTCGTGTTCGATGACTACAAACGTATAGCCGCGTTCCTTGTTCAGGCGCAGGATCGTGTCGGCGATGGTCATCAGCAGGGTGCGGTTCACACCCGCGCCGACCTCGTCCAGAAACACGATCTTGGCGTCGACCATCATGGTACGGCCAAGTTCCAGCAGCTTTTTCTGCCCGCCCGAGACCTGACCGGCCTTGTGATCGGCCAGATGTTCGATGGTCAGAAACTCCAACACCTCATCAGCCTTAGCCTTTAACGCGCGCTCTTCATTAGCGATGCGTTTGCGGCCGAACCAGGTGTTCCAAAGCGATTCCCCGGATTGCGCGCCGGGCACCATCATCAGGTTCTCTCGGCAACTCATCGAGGAGAATTCATGCGCGATCTGAAAAGTGCGCAGCAGACCTTTGTGAAACAGATCATGCGGTGGCAAGCCGGTTATGTCCTCGCCATCCATGAACACGCGTCCAGAGGTGGGCGGGAGCACACCCGCGATCACGTTGAACAGAGTTGTCTTTCCGGCCCCGTTCGGCCCAATCAGGCCGGTGATCGAACCCTTCTGGATTTCCAGCGATGCCCCATCCACCGCATGAAACCCGCCGAAATGCTTATGCACGTCCTCGACGACGATCATCTTTTCCCCTAGCCGCCGTTTTCGGCGTTCTTGTTTTCACACCCTCATTGAAGAGGTGCGGTCTTTTTTCACTGAAGCAGCCCGGACACAAGGTCCGGGCTGCTTATTTTCAGGTCTTCTTAGGCCAAAATCAACGGAAGTTGACGGTCTTGTTTTCGCCGTCGGTGACTTCGATCTCGCGATATGAACCTGCGCTTTCTCCGGGGCCGATCAGCTCAACGCCGGACGCGCCGACATAGTCGATGTCCTGACCAGTGGCCAACAGTTCCAGACCTTTGGCCAGCTCACCCGGATAGATCTTCTCACCTGGAGCGTTGGCAACATCTAGGATCTTGCTGCCATAGTCGGCCGGGTTGGTCGAACCAGCGGCCTGCATCGCCAGCATGAACAGCGCTGCGGCGTCATAGCTTTCAGGCGAATAGGGCGACGATCCGTCAAAACCGGCGGCTTCGGCCATGGCAAAGTACTTTTCAGCACCTTCACCACCTGAACCGGCGATCTGACCGAACGAGCCGTTCAGGTCGGGACCGACATTTGCGGGCAGCGAGTCACCGATCATGCCACCGGGCAAGCCGAACGTGTCGAATGCACCGCTGTCCAGCGCTGACTGAATGATGCCCAGTCCGCCCTGATCGAGATACCCGGCTACAACCAGAATGTCGCCACCAGCCGAGGCCAGCGCGCCAACTTCGGCCGAATAGTCCGCTTTGCCATCTTCATGCGCTGCCACGATTGTGACTTCGCCGCCCGATGCCTCGAACGAGGACTGGATCGCGTCTGCCAGACCCTTGCCATAGTCGTTGTTGGTGTAGGTCAGTGCGATTGAAGTGATACCGCGATCATTCAGGATATCTGCCATCACTTGACCTTCACGCGCATCCGAAGGGGCGGTGCGGAAGAACAGGCCGTTATCCTCCATGGTCGACAGGCCGGGCGAGGTCGCCGAGGGCGAGATCATGACCATCCCGTTCGGGATCGCGACATTCTGCAGGATCGCTCCGGTCACGCCAGAGCAGTCACCGCCAATGATGCCGGCAACGCCGTCGGCAATCATGCGTTCACCGTTCGAGGTGGACAGGCCGTTGTCGATACAGCCGGTATCAGCGCGCGATGCGGTGACGGTCGAGCCATCCAGCAGTTTGCCGGATTCGGTGACTTCGGCCATCGCCATCTCGGCGCCTGAACCCATAGCGGGTGCCAGCGATTCAATCGGTCCGGTAAAGCCGAACAGAACACCCAATGTGACGTCTTCGGCCATAGCTGCGCCCGAAAGAAGGGCGGTTGCTGCAGTTGCTGTAAGCAGCTTTTTCATATGGTTACTCCCAGTTGTGAACGTATTCGTTCTGGGCACGACCCTAGGCAAGCTGTTCGAAAAAGAAAAGTCCTAACGCAAACGTGTTTTTGTGGCGCACAGTTCTAGTTGTTCAGATGTGCCCGGCGCGGTGTTTTCGGTAAGGAGAACGAGATGTTTAGACTAGCTTTGATCTTCATATTTTCTGTTGTTTCAGGGTTGGCAGGGGCAGAATCGCTAACTACCAACTCCGGATCGGCGCGTGTGACGGCGATGGTGAAGGGGCTCGATACGCCCTGGGCAGTCGGCATCCTGCCTGACATGTCCTTTCTGGTAACCGAGCGCGACGGTGAACTTCTGTTTGTGTCGAAGGGAAACATAGTTCGCGTCAAAGGCACTCCCAATGTGGTTGCAAAGGGGCAGGGCGGTTTGCTGGACGTAACCGTTGCCAGGGATTTTTCGCAAAGCCGTGAGGTTTTCCTGACCTATTCCAAGCCTCAACCAAAGGGGGCAGGCACTGCACTTGCGATTGCGCGCCTGTCCGAAGACGGATCAGAGCTGACCGATCTGCGCACGATTTTCGAAGCGGAAAATGGTGGGGATTCTGGGCGTCATTTTGGCTCTCGTATTGTCGAGGCAAAGGACGGGACATTACTTGTCACTATCGGCGATCGTGGTGATCGCCCGACCGCCCAGGATCAATCGAGTCACAACGGCTCGGTGATCCGTGTGAATCGGGACGGCTCGGTGCCGGCTGATAATCCATTTGTCGGACAACAGGGAATTCAGCCTGAGATATGGTCTTATGGCCACCGGAATCCCCAAGGCGCAGGGCTGGATGCACGGGGGCATCTATGGGTATCGGAACATGGAGCCAAGGGAGGAGATGAAGTGAACCTAATCCGGCCGGGGCGGAACTATGGCTGGCCGGTGATTTCCTATGGCAAGCACTATTCCGGCCAGACAATCGGCGAGGGGACGGCGAAACCGGGGATGGAGCAACCTGAATTCTACTGGGACCCTTCCATCGCCCCATCCGGCCTTTTGATTTATTCAGGCAAGCTTTGGCCCGAATGGAAGGGTGATCTATTCGTCGGGTCGCTCAAATTCGACTATATCGCTCGGCTTGAAGGCATCCCTTTGACTGAGGTCGAGCAGATCAAGGGCCCTCAGACGGAACGCGTCCGCGACATTGTCGAGGCACCAGATGGATCAATCTGGTTTATTTCCGTCGGGCAGGGCGCTGTCTTTCGCATGACCCCCAGCGATTAAACAGACAAGCGCCCGCTTTGCGCACCGCGCTCACGATAGGGCGTGGTGTTGTAATGCGCCCGGTAGCATTTCGAGAAATGGCTAGGCGAGGCAAACCCGCATGCCAGCGCCACGTTGATCACGCTCATGTCGGTCTGCATCAGCAGGTTCCGGGCTTTATGCAGGCGCAGCTCCATATAATAGCGTTTAGGTGACCGGCTGAGGTAACGGCGAAACAGACGCTCTAGCTGCCGCGTGGACATGCCGACCTCTTTGGCCAGAAGCGAAGGCGAGATCGGCTCTTCGATGTTCTTCTCCATCATCAGGATGACCTGGCTCAGCTTGGGATGGCGCACCCCAATCCGTGTCGGGGTCGACAGACGCTGGGTGTCCTGATCAGTTCGGATCGAGGAATAGATCAGCTGATCGGCCACCGCGTTGGCAAGATCTTCGCCAAAATCCTCGGCGATGATTTTCAGCATCAGGTCGATAGAGGAAGTACCACCGGCTGTTGTCATCCGGTTTCCGTCAATCTGGAATACGGATTTGGTCAGATCGACCTCATCAAATTCTTCGGTGAAACTGTCTGAGTTTTCCCAGTGAATTGTCGCACGCTTGCCATCCAGTAAACCGGCCTTGGCCAAGGTATAGGCTGCCGTACACAGCCCACCAATGCGCAATCCCCGGCGTGCTTCGCGGCGGACCCAGTTCAGAATTTTCTTGGTGGTAGCGGCTTGAACATCGACACCGCCGCAGATCAGCACGACGTCATCACGCTGCAGCTCGGCTAGATCTGCGTCCAGTTTGAACTCGGTTCCTGCGGAACATCTGATTGTCTCGCCGCCTTCTCCAGACAGACTCCAACTGTAAAGCTCTTTGTCGGCCATTCGGTTTGCGATGCGCAGGCTATCCAGCGCAGAGGCAAAACACAGCAGCGAGAATTTGTCCAACAGGACAAACACGAAATGACGAGGGCTGGCCGCAGTGGTTTCCACCGTGACAACTTGGCGTTGCTCTTGCATGGCGAGGTGTCCTTGATTCGGCGCCGTTTGACCCTACGTCCGGCGACAGATTTGACCGCCACCATGATCAAAGCTTGTTTGCGACGTCAAGAGGTCCAAATCGTATATGGCCTCTCACCAAACGTTTTTGTATAGAGGCGACTTGAATACTTCAGCGGAGATCAAAGCTATGACCGAATGGCAAAAAACGAACTGGCGCAACAAGCCCCGGGTTCAGATGCCAGACTATACCGACGCAGCCGCGCTGGCAAAAGTCGAGGCTCAGCTTTCGCAGTATCCGCCGCTGGTGTTTGCAGGTGAGGCACGTCGGCTCAAGCAACATCTTGGTGCTGCGGGGCGGGGTGAGGCTTTCCTGCTGCAGGGCGGCGACTGTGCTGAAAGCTTTGAACAATTCAGCGCGGATGCGATCCGCGACACCTTTAAGGTGATGCTGCAGATGGCCATGGTTCTGACCTATGGCGCAAAGGTGCCGGTGGTCAAAGTGGGCCGTATGGCTGGACAGTTCGCCAAACCGCGCAGCGCACCGACAGAGGTGGTGGATGGCATTGAGCTGCCCAGCTATCGCGGCGATATTATCAACGAGCTGGATTTCACGCCCGAGGCGCGGATTCCGAATCCGTCCAAGATGTTGCAAGCCTATACGCAGGCAGCGGCAACATTGAACTTGTTGCGCGCCTTTTCGACCGGTGGTTTCGCCGATATGAGCCATGTGCATTCGTGGACACTCGGCTTTGCCGATGGCCAGGATGTTCAGAAATACTCTGAAATTGCTGACCGAATTCAGGATTCGATTGATTTCATGGGGGCTGCGGGCATCACCGCGGACACAACGCATGAATTCTCGTCGGTTGAATTCTATACCAGCCACGAAGGTCTGCTGCTTGAATACGAAGAGGCGCTAACCCGTCTTGATTCTACATCGGGCAACTGGTTGGCCGGGTCCGGCCACATGATTTGGATTGGCGACCGCACCCGTCAGCCTGATGGCGCGCATGTTGAATTCTGTTCCGGCGTTCTGAACCCGATCGGTCTGAAATGCGGTCCGACGACATCTGCCGAAGACCTCAAAGTTCTGATGGCCAAACTGAACCCGGAAAACGAAGAAGGGCGTCTGACCTTGATCGCGCGGTTTGGTGCAGGCAAGGCGGGAGAGCATCTGCCGCGTCTGGTCAAAGCCGTCAAGGAAGAGGGCGCCAAGGTGACCTGGGTCTGTGACCCTATGCACGGCAATACGATCAAATCGGCCACCGGCTATAAGACCCGGCCCTTTGATTCCGTGCTGCGCGAAGTTCGCGACTTCTTTGGTGTGCATCAGGCCGAGGGCACGATCCCCGGCGGTGTGCATTTTGAGATGACCGGGCTAGACGTGACCGAATGCACTGGAGGTGTACGCGCTGTAACAGAAGAAGATCTGTCAGACCGTTACCACACTGCCTGCGATCCACGTTTGAACGCGTCGCAGTCGTTGGAACTGGCCTTCCTTGTTGCGGAAGAACTGACAGATCTGCGCCGGAACCGCGGCAAACGCGCAGCCTCCTAACCACTTGGTCAGACGGTTTTAAAAAGGCGGGTCTAATAGGCCCGCCTTCTTTACATTTAACACGCGTTACTCGTTACTTATCCCGTGATACGACCAATCGAAGGTGAGATCCGGGACGTTTGAACTCTTGTTGTTTTTCGGCAAATCCTTCTACAACAGGCTGAACCGGTTGTTGCGGCGCCTTTATTTCTGACACAGCACGCAGTTTGTGATGGCTTACATCAAAGCGCCGGGGGGTTGCCCCAATCGCCAGGTCACTGACCATGACGCCAAGAACACGGCTGACATCGCCCAAATCGCTTTTCAGCGGCAAAAGGATCATTCGCGCCTGAAGATCCGTGCGCCCAAACCCACCGGTCGAGGCCAATTCAAGTTCAGCAATGGCAGGACCGGCAAAAACCTGTTCAAGGATTTCCGTAACCTGAGTTCGCGCGCTGGGTTCGAAAAAAGCGGTCAGCGGCATTCCCCGGACCTCCATACCCGCCAGTGTGTTCAAGTGACTGCCGGCCAGACGAAACCGGGCCAGACCGGGTGCAATGCGTTCAAGGATGAAGGTGTTAGGCAGGATATTCTCAAGCCCGCGCGGGTCGATCTGAGATCGCATAGGAACACCATCGCCGGACAGCAAGGCTGTCCAGTACGCTTCGGCCTGTTGTATGGGCGATAGACTGCGCCCACTGTCAAAACGATCCATTGCGACGATCTTTCCAAATTTAGTCCCGGAACCGTTACCGAAAAAGATCTTCATTTTCATCACCCTAACTGCAATCGACCGTCATTTTCATAAAATGCAAGATACCGGGAGCTTTTGCGCCTTGTCGGTACTTGCCTAGACGAGATTGGCACGGGTTGAGTCAATTTTGGAGTAATTCTTTAATGAATGGTTAACCTCTGTCCGGCGCTGTCATTCTCAGCAAACTCTTGCCCTGCACACGAGGATGGCATTAGGTGCGGACAAGAACACTGGGCGGGCAAAGCGGAGAAGATAGGCATGATCAGATCCATGACCGGATTTGCCTCGGGCAAGGGAACACATGGTCCACACAGCTGGACCTGGGAGCTGCGCAGCGTAAATGGCAAAGGGCTGGATATGCGTCTGCGGGTGCCTGAATGGCTCACGGGGCTTGAGGCTGCGCTGCGGTCACGGATGTCCAAAGGTCTGGGCCGGGGGAATGTGACGCTGTCGCTCAAGCTGAGCCGCGAGGAAGCGACCGCCGATTTGGTGCTGAACCCGGTTGCGATGGCTGCCGCGCTTGATGCGATGGCACGAACGCAGACGATGGCAGAAGAACGGGGGATAGTGCTGGCCCCCTCAACAGCGGCCGAACTGATTGCGGTCAAAGGCATGTTGGAAACGGGTGGGGATGCCGATGATCCCGAACCTTTGGTCAAACATCTGATAGCTGCGTTTGACGCATTGCTGCGCGATTTTATTCAGATGCGTGAATCCGAGGGCCGCGCCTTGGCCGATGTGCTGGACGGACAGCTAACGCAGGTCTCAACCCTTACGGAACAGGCCGCCCAGCTGGCTGAAGAGCGTCGGGATAAGATCGCAGAAAACCTCCGAGAAAACCTGCAGCGCGTGATGGACAACGCTCAGGGCGCCGATCCAGACCGGGTTGCACAGGAACTGGCCTTGATCGCGGTCAAGTCTGATATAACCGAGGAAATTGACCGGCTGAAAGCCCATGTCACAGCCGCGCGCGATCTGTTTGCGCAGGATGTCGCCGTGGGGCGCAAGCTTGATTTCCTGATGCAAGAGTTCAACCGCGAGGCCAATACGCTGTGTTCCAAGGCACAAAGCGCTGATCTGACAACAGTGGGGCTTGAGTTGAAGGCGGTAATAGATCAGATGCGCGAGCAAGTGCAGAACGTAGAATAATGACAGGAGCGCCCTGATGGCGGATCGACGCGGCCTATTAATCATTCTGTCCTCGCCTTCGGGCGCAGGGAAATCCACGTTGGCCAAGCGTCTGATGCAATGGGACACGGATCTGGAGTTCTCGGTTTCGGCCACAACACGCGCGCCCCGGCCTGGGGAAGAACATGGGCGTGAGTATTATTTCCTGACCGAAGATACCTTTCGACAGCAGGTGTCCGAGGGACAGATGCTGGAACATGCCCATGTATTTGGCAATTTCTACGGCTCTCCGGCTGGGCCAGTCCGCGAGTCCATCAATGACGGCAAGGACGTTCTGTTCGATGTCGACTGGCAGGGCGAGGTGCAGATTAGGAACTCGGATCTGGGCAAACACGCCCTGTCGATTTTCATCCTGCCACCGTCGATCCCCGAATTGCGCCGCCGATTGGAAAGCCGCGGTCAGGACAGTGAAGAGGTTATTTCCAAGCGGATGCTTAAAAGCTGGGATGAGATCAGTCATTGGGGATATTACGACTATGTGCTGGTCAATGACGATCTGGACGAGACCGAAGAAAAGCTGAAAACCATCGTCAGTGCCGAGCGAATGCGGCGTATCCAGCAACCCAAGCTTCAGGATCATGTCCGTACGCTGCAAAACGAATTCGAGGAGCAGTCATGACCATCTATGCACTTGGCACTCACGCACCGCAAATCCACGAGGACACATGGGTCGCCCCAGACGCCAATCTGATCGGCAAAGTCGTGCTTGAACAGGGGGCCTCGGTCTGGTTCGGCTGCACGATCCGCGCTGATCACGAAGAAATCCGGGTAGGTGAGGGCAGCAATGTTCAGGAAAACTGCGTGATGCATATTGATGCGGGGTATCCTCTGACCATCGGGAAGAACTGCACGATTGGGCATAAGGTCATGCTGCATGGCTGTACGATCGGGGATAATACCCTGATCGGAATGGGGGCCATCGTGTTGAACGGTGCCAAGATCGGCAAAAACTGTCTGATCGGGGCAGGGGCTTTGGTGACCGAAGGAAAAGAGATACCGGATAACTCTCTGGTCATGGGCTCACCGGGTAAAGTCGTGCGCGAGATCGACAATGCGACCGCCCAGAAGCTGACCTTCAGCGCCTTGCATTATCAAGAAAACATGCGTCATTTTCGCGATACAATGCGAGAGCTATCCTAGCGTCCAACTGCGTTGCTAAGAGAACTGCCCCTATATGACCAACGACCAACTTGAAGAAATTGTAACCGCCATCCCGATGCCCGCGCTGATGGTTGACCAGACGGAACGGATTATTGCGGTCAATACCGAAGCAAAGACGTTGTTGGGCCAGAATATCCTGCAGCGGCATTTCGCGACCATCCTCAGACAGCCGCAGGTTATCGAAGCGATTGAACAAAGCCTGCGCACGAAGGGAACGTCCAACACTCGGCACCTGTCCAATGACGGTGCCCAGGATACAACTTTCGAAGTTCAGTGCCGGTATATGAATGGGGTCGGTGCAGTATCCGGCGGTGCGTTGCTTGCTGTATTTCAGGACGTTACGCATGTTGAGCAAGCAAATCAGATGCGACGTGATTTCGTCGCGAATGTCAGCCATGAATTGCGGACCCCACTGACGGCATTAATGGGCTTTATTGAAACCTTGCGCGGTCCGGCCCGAGATGACGAGGCTGCCCGGGATCGTTTTCTTCAGATCATGAACGACGAGGCAAATCGCATGAACCGGCTTGTCGGCGATCTTCTGTCTTTGAACCGCGTCGAAAGCGAAGAGCGGGTTCGCCCGAAAGAACAACTTGAGCTGACAGCACTTCTTAAATCGACCCTCAATTCTCTGCGCCCATTGGCAGATGGCGCGGATGTAGTGCTGAGCCTAGATGCGCCCGAAGACAAAATAATGCTAGTTGGCGACAGCGACCAGTTGCTCCAAGTATTTACCAACCTGATCGAGAACGGAATTAAATACGGCGGCAGCGGTGGTCGGGTAGAAGTTCGCGTCAAATCTTCGGATCACGATACCGCCATGCGCGGTCCCGGCGTTCGCGTTCAGATCGTGGATAGGGGACCTGGAATCGACGCGAAGCATGTATCGCGTTTGACCGAACGATTCTATCGCGCGGACAGTCATAGGTCACGGCAACTGGGTGGAACCGGGTTAGGCCTTGCGATTGTAAAACATATTCTAAACCGCCATCGCGGCAGATTGCGGGTGGAAAGCGATCTTGGAAAAGGCTCTGTTTTTACAGTGATTTTGCCGCGCTGATCGTTTGGATCAAGCCAGTTGTCGGATCTGTTTTGTTTCTTTCACAGCATATGTTCCCTGGCGTATCCGCTGAAAATCCAAACGTGTCATGAAACCGTTACACACTTGTCACAAAAGGCTTACGCACGACTTTTAGAGGTTCGGCCAAGATCATCATGAGGATGATCCAGAAACATATTTCTCAAGGAGACTGAAATGTCCTTTGTAAAACTGTCGGCTTCGGTTCTGGCTATCGCTGCTGTTTCGGCCACTGCGGCCACCGCGCGTGATCAAGTTCAGGTTGCTGGTTCTTCCACCGTTCTGCCCTATGCTTCGATCGTTGCAGAAGCCTTTGGCGAAAACTTTGACTTCCAGACCCCGGTTGTTGAATCGGGCGGATCTTCGGCCGGCCTCAAGCGGTTCTGTGAAGGTGTTGGCGAAAACACCATCGACGTAGCGAACGCTTCGCGCCAGATCCGTGAAAAAGAGATCAAAGCCTGTGCCGAAAACGGTGTTACCGACATCATCGAAGTTCAGATCGGCTATGACGGCATCGTTTTCGCATCCGACATCAACGGCAACTCATTCGAGTTCACGCCGGAAGATTGGTACAAAGCGCTGTCCGCTCAGATCGTGGTTGATGGCCAGCTGGTCGACAATCCCAACAAGACCTGGGCCGACGTGAACCCAGCATTCCCAGCGCAGCCGATTGCAGCCTTCATCCCCGGCACCAAGCACGGCACGCGTGAAGTGTTCGAAGACAAGGTGATCCTGGCCGGTTGTGAGCATCTGGGTGACTTTGATGTCTACAAAGCTGCAAATGGCGACGACAAAAAGGCCGCTGAAAAAGCCTGTATCGCTCTGCGTACCGATGGCGTTTCGGTCGACATCGACGGTGACTATACCGAGACCCTGGCGCGTATCGACAGCAACAAAGACGGCATCGGCGTCTTTGGTCTGGCGTTCTACGAAAACAACACCGACAAACTGCAGGTTGCGACCATGGCAGGCATCGTGCCTTCGACCGAATCCATCGCAACTGGCGAATACCCGGTATCGCGCCCGCTGTTTTTCTATGTGAAAAAAGCACATATCGGCGTTATCCCCGGGCTGAAAGAATATGCAGAGTTCTTCGTCGCTGATGAGGTTGCAGGCCCCGATGGCCCTCTGGCTGCATACGGTCTGGTATCAGACCCAGAGCTGGTCAAGGTTCAGGAAATCGTAGCCAGCGAAACCACTTTGGGCGGCGGTTCCTAAGCTTTCACACGACTGAACCGGGGCGGTGTCTACGCCCCGGTTTTCTTAAATCCACTCCTGCCGCTTGACGGAGTTCTCATGGCACTAACCTGGCTGCTGCTCATTTTGCTGGCGATTGCTGTTCTTGGCTATTTTGCGGGCCGGTACCGCGCGATGGCCAGCGCGGACGGAAACCTGCGCAATCTGCACTCTCTTCCATCCTATTACGGCTATAACGTTGCTTTGACGGCGCTGATACCGGGGTTCGTTTTGCTGGTCATCTGGTTGCTGGCGCAGCCCTTGATCGTCAGCAATTCTGCCTCTGGGTTGCTGCCGGACTCGGCAATCCCCGAGGGGTCGACCCGCGGCTTGCTGATGAGCGAAGTGCGCCGGGTCGCCAACGGCCTGGACGGCGCGGTTGCCGCAGGCACCATGACCGAAGACTTTGCCCGCAGCGCGCATGAGGATTTTGCCGATGTGACCGCGCGACTGAAAGAGGCTGGCCAGATCATTACGCAAGAGGTAACCGCACCCATTCTGCTGGCGGCGCAGAAATATCGCTCGATGAGCGCAAGCGGAAACATTGCGATGCAGATCGCGGTTTTGGTTGTGACGCTGATCGGGGCCTCATTTGCCTATATCCGCACTCATAAAGAATTTCGCGCCCGAAATGTTGTCGAACAAGGCATTCTGGCGCTGCTGCTGCTGGCCGCTTCGATCGCAGTTCTGACCACAGTCGGCATCGTCCTGTCCATGTTTTTTGAAACGATGAATTTCTTCGAACTTCATTCGTGGAAAGACTTTTTCTTTGGCAGCACCTGGGCCCCGAACTTCCGGGGCGGAAGTGAACTGTCGATCCTCCCACTGCTGTGGGGGACATTGTATATTTCTCTGATCGCGTTGCTGGTTGCGGTTCCGATTGGGCTGTACGCTGCGATCTATCTTTCCGAATATGCCTCGAGCGTGGCAAGGTCTGTGGCCAAGCCTTTGCTGGAAATCCTCGCCGGTATCCCAACCATCGTTTACGGTCTTTTCGCGCTGCTGACGGTCGGTCCGGCACTGGTATCTGTGTTCGGGCAGGGGGGTGCTTTGGGCGTTGGTTGGATGGCCAGTTCGAACGCTGTACTCACGGCGGGTCTGGTCATGGGCATCATGCTCATCCCATTCGTGTCGTCACTATCTGACGACATCATCAACGCGGTGCCCCAGTCAATGCGAGACGGATCGCTAGGCTTAGGCGCAACGCATTCTGAAACTGTCAGGCAAGTCGTCCTGCCGGCAGCTTTGCCCGGGATCGTAGGGGCAATCTTGTTGGCCGCAAGCCGCGCAATCGGTGAGACGATGATTGTCGTAATGGCCGCCGGTGCGATTGCCAAATTCTCGGGAAACCCTTTCGAAGCCATGACCACAATCACCACTAGGATCGTCAGCCAGCTGACCGGGGATACTGATTTCGCAAGCCCGGAGACTCTTGTGGCCTTTGCCCTGGGTCTGACCCTGTTCATCATCACGCTGGGGCTGAACATCTTCGCCCTCTATATCGTGCGCAAATACCGGGAGCAGTATGAATGACTGACATGTCCCAAAAACAAGACGCAGCACCTGCCGCTAAACACAAAGGGGCTTCGCTGTTCAATCAGGACACGCGAACCAAGCGTCGCAATGCGGCCGAATCCCGGTTCAAAATGTACGGGATCGCGGCCATTGGTGTCGGTCTTGTGATGTTGATCGTGTTGGTGACCAATATCGTCACCTCCGGTACCGGCGCCTTTCAGCAAAGCTTTCTTGAGCTGACGGTTGAGCTGAAGGAAGACAAGCTCGACAAAAAGGGCAACCGTGACATCGCGGATATCAGCAAGGTTTCGACCTTCGGATACGCGCCTTTGATCGCCTCCGCACTGGAGGTTGAGGTGCAGAAACTGGGCATCCAGTCCGATCTGTCGCCCAAAGAGATGGGGCAAATCCTTTCCAAATCCGCACAGGCGGACTTGCGTAATTACGTCATCTCGAACCCGGATGAGATCGGAAAGTCGGTCAGCTTCCGTTTTTTGGTGAACAGCCGCGTTGATGGCTATCTGAAGGGCCGTGTGACACGCCAGTCCATCGCGAATGACAAGAGCATCTCGGTCGCACAGCTGGACTTCGTGGATCAGTTGCGTGCTGCTGGTGTGCTGTACAAGGCGTTCAACCCTGACTTTATCTTCGGGGCGGACGCCTCCGATCAGCGGCCCGAGGCTGCCGGGATCGGAGTATCCATGCTGGGCTCACTGTTCATGATGCTGGTTGTGTTGGTGCTGGCGCTGCCGATCGGGGTTGCGGCCTCAATCTATCTGGAAGAATTCGCGCCGCAGAACCGGTTTACCGATATTATCGAGGTGAATATCTCGAACCTCGCGGCAGTTCCTTCGATTGTGTTCGGTATTCTGGGCCTGGCCGTGTTCATCAACTATATGCACCTGCCGACCTCGGCCCCGCTGGTGGGTGGTCTGGTTCTGACGCTGATGACGCTGCCGACGATCATCATTTCGACCCGCGCGTCGCTAAAGGCGGTGCCGCCGTCGATCCGGGACGCCGCGCTGGGGGTAGGGGCCTCGAAAATGCAGGCAGTGTTTCATCATGTGTTGCCACTGGCCGCACCTGGCATCCTGACGGGTACTATTATTGGCCTGGCGCAGGCGCTTGGTGAAACTGCGCCGTTGCTGCTGATCGGGATGGTGGGCTTTATCGCCTCGAACCCGCCGGATGGAATAGTGGACGGTTTTCTGTCTCCGAACTCGGCCATGCCAGCACAGATTTACGAATGGTCCAAGCGCGCCGACCCGGCCTTTTACGAACGCGCATGGGGGGGCATCATTATCCTTCTGCTTTTCCTGGTAACAATGAATGCAATCGCAGTCATCCTGCGCCGCCGCTTTGAACGCCGCTGGTAAATGGGGTCAATTATGAACGATATGACACGAGTGGAGAGAACCGTGGACGCCAAAGACATCAAGATCGCCGCGAACAAGGTTCAGGTTTATTACGGTGAAAATCACGCCATCAAAGACGTCGACGTCAGGATCGAAGACAAGACCGTCACCGCCTTTATCGGCCCCTCGGGTTGCGGAAAATCCACCTTCCTGCGCTGCCTGAACCGGATGAACGACACGATCGACATCTGCCGTGTCGAGGGCGATATCCTGCTGGATGGCGAAAATATCTATGACAAACGCGTCGACCCGGTTCAGCTGCGTGCCAAGGTCGGTATGGTGTTTCAGAAACCGAACCCATTTCCCAAGTCAATCTATGACAATGTGGCCTACGGCCCGCGTATCCACGGACTGGCCAGAAACAAGGCTGAACTGGACGAGATTGTCGAGAAATCACTGCGCCGCGGCGCCATCTGGGATGAGGTCAAAGACCGTCTGGATGCCCCCGGAACCGGCCTGTCCGGCGGTCAGCAACAGCGCCTGTGCATCGCCCGTGCGGTGGCTACGGAACCTGAGGTTCTGCTGATGGACGAGCCGTGCTCGGCCCTTGATCCGATTGCGACTGCGCAGGTAGAGGAACTGATCGACGAATTGCGGTCGCGATACTCGGTGGTGATCGTTACCCACTCGATGCAGCAGGCCGCTCGCGTCAGCCAGAAGACCGCGTTTTTCCATTTGGGCAACCTTGTCGAGTTTGGTGAAACCGGACAGATTTTCACCAACCCCGAAGATCCCCGCACCGAAAGCTACATCACCGGCCGTATCGGCTGAACATAGGTATTCAGAGATGACAGAACAACATATCGCATCCGCCTTCGACCGGGATCTGGAAGCCATTCAGGCGCATATCATGAAAATGGGCGGCCTCGTCGAAGCCGCAATCATGAGCGCGGCACGGTCGCTTGAGTCGCGCGATGTCGAACTCGCGCAAGAGGTGCGTCAGGGCGACAAGGCCATTGATGCGTTGGAAGAGCTGATCAACGAAGAAACGGCGCGTTTGATCGCGCTGCGTGCGCCAACAGCAAGCGATCTTCGTCTGGTCCTATCGGTATTGAAGGTTTCCGCCAACCTGGAACGTATCGGCGACTATTCAAAGAACATAGCCAAACGCACGACGGTCCTGGTCAATACCAGTGAGATCAATGGCAGTGCCGCCGCCTTGCGACGTATGGCACGTGAGGTCGAACGGATGCTCAGGGACGCTTTGGACGCCTATGTCCAGCGCGACGCTGAGCTGGCGGCGGATGTCATCGAACGTGATGAGGAAGTCGACCAGATGTATAATGGTCTGTTCCGAGAATTCCTGACTTTCATGGCAGAAGACCCACGCAACATCTCATCCTGTATGCACCTGCATTTCATCGCCAAGAATATAGAACGTATGGGCGATCATGTGACGGCGATTGCCGAGCAGGTCGTTTATCTGGTGACCGGAGAGCGCCCGACAGAAGCGCGTCCCAAAGCCGATTTTACATCGCAATCCGTCTAGGAGATTTGAGAATGTCCGCTGATCAACCGACCGTTCTGGTTGTCGAGGATGAGCCGGCTCAGCGCGAAGTCCTGGCCTATAATCTCGAGGCAGAAGGTTTTCGCGTATCCAAAGCAGCCAATGGTGAAGAGGCCATGTTGCTGGTCGATGAAGACAGTCCGGACATTATCGTACTGGACTGGATGATGCCCAATCTCAGCGGGATCGAGGTTTGCCGCCGGCTGAAAACCCGCTCCGACACGCGGTCGATCCCAATTATCATGCTGTCGGCCCGGTCGGAAGAAATCGACAAAGTGCGAGGTCTGGAAACCGGGGCTGATGACTATGTGGTCAAACCCTATTCGATTGTCGAGCTTATGGCCCGGGTACGCACCCAGTTGCGGCGTGTCCGGCCTGCGACTGTAGGAATTAGGCTGGAATTCGCAGACATCGTTTTGGATTCTGAAACTCATAAGGTCAGCCGCGACAGCAAACCACTAAAGCTTGGCCCAACCGAATTTCGCTTGCTGAGCACATTCATGGAAAAGCCGGGCCGCGTCTGGAGCCGAGAACAGCTATTGGATCGCGTCTGGGGGCGGGATATTTATGTCGATACACGAACGGTCGACGTTCATATCGGCCGCTTACGCAAAGCACTAACGCAGTATGGTGGAGATGATCCGGTTCGCACTGTTCGTGGTGCGGGATACGCGCTGGGTTGAACGCGTGGGGCAGGTGGCTGCAAGCTATGAGTTTTACTCAAGGGTGGATGCGAAACTCTTACTGTTTTTTGGTGAGCCGACGGGTTAGTTTGCCGCGAAGCTGACAAAGCGGAGACGCACCATGAATGCCCCTGACACCAAGCCGACATTACGCGCCAAAGATGTGCCTGACATGGGCCAGTTCGCCTGGGATGATCCGTTCCGCCTGTCAGACCAGCTAGACGAAGACGAACGTATGATTGCGGCCAGTGCGCAAGCCTATGCGCAGGAAAAGCTTCAGCCGCGGGTGACAGAAGCATTTCAGAACGAAGAAACTGACCCCGAGATTTTTCGTGAAATGGGTGAAATGGGTCTGCTGGGCACTACGATCCCGGAAGAATACGGCGGGCTAGGGGGCGGATATGTCTCTTACGGCCTTGTCGCCCGAGAAGTGGAACGCGTGGATTCGGGCTATCGCTCGATGATGTCTGTACAAAGCTCGTTGGTGATGTATCCGATCTATGCCTATGGCAGCGAGGAGCAGCGCCGGAAATACCTTCCGAAACTGGCCAGCGGCGAATGGATCGGATGTTTTGGTCTGACCGAACCTGATGCGGGCTCTGATCCGGCAGGTATGAAAACGCGTGCGGAAAAGATCGACGGTGGATATCGTCTATCTGGCAGCAAGATGTGGATATCGAACGCCCCGATTGCGGATGTGTTTGTTGTTTGGGCCAAATCTGATGCACATGACGGAAAGATCCGTGGTTTTGTCCTTGAAAAAGGCCTCAAAGGTCTGAGCGCGCCGAAAATCCAGAACAAGCTGAGCCTACGCGCCTCGATCACCGGTGAAATTGTGCTGGAGGGTGTCGAAGTCACCGAGGATGCTTTGCTGCCTCATGTTCAGGGCCTGAAAGGCCCGTTTGGATGTCTGAACCGCGCACGCTACGGAATCAGCTGGGGTGTTATGGGCGCTGCCGAAAGCTGTTGGCATGCGGCACGCCAATATGGGTTGGACCGGAAACAATTTGACAAGCCATTGGCGCAGACGCAGCTTTTCCAGCGCAAATTGGCGGATATGCAGACAGAAATTGCTCTGGGTCTTCAGGCAAGCCTGCGTGTCGGGCGACTGATGGACAAGGCCGAAGCCGCGCCCGAGATGATTTCGATCATTAAGCGCAACAATTGCGGCAAAGCCCTGGATATTTCACGTCATGCGCGTGACATGCACGGCGGCAACGGCATTTCGCTAGAGTTTCAGGTCATCCGACATATGGTGAACCTAGAAACGGTCAACACCTACGAGGGGACGCATGATGTTCACGCGTTGATCCTGGGGCGTGCACAGACGGGATTGCAGGCGTTTTACTAAGTTTCCAGAATTCGTGTAATTGGTATTATGTTAAATAAATGCCAATGCGCTTGGGAAACTTTTCAAATCCTCACAATACCTTACGATCTGTTCCTGACACCTACCACATCATGAGGATCGAATGGAATTGAACGGAAAGATCGTTGTTGTGACCGGTGCCGCTGATGGCATCGGAAAAGGTTTGGCACAGCGATTTGCTCGTGAAGGTGCCACGGTTGTCTGCGCTGATATCAACAAAACCGGCGCAGACGCTGTCGCAAAAGAGATTGGCGGCCATTCATTCCATTGTGATGTTTCGCTTGAGGCTAATACAGCCGAGTTGATCGAAGCTGTAGAAAGCTCGGTCGGCCCTATCGATCTGTATTGTGCAAATGCCGGGATATTGACGATTGGTGGTTTGGAGGTTCCGGATGAAGACTGGGATCGTATCTGGAAAATCAACGTGATGTCCCATGTTTGGACCGCGCGGCATTTGGTGCCCAGAATGCTGGAGCGTGGCGAAGGCTACATCATGACCACGGCGTCTGCTGCGGGATTGCTGAACCAGCCAGGTGCCGCGCCATACGGCGTCACAAAGCACGCAGCAGTTGGGTTTGCTGAATGGTTGTCGCTTACATACGGGCATAAAGGTTTGCGGGTCTCGGTACTTTGCCCACAGGCCGTACGGTCCGATATGACGCGCGGGCACGAAACTTCCGTGGCTTCGATTGACGGAATGTTGGAACCTGAAGATGTTGCCGAGGCTTGCGTAGAGGCAATATCTTCTGAGCAATTTCTGGTACTGCCTCATCCACAGGTTCTGGACTACATTCGCCATAAATCCGGAGATTATGACAGGTGGATTTCAGGAATGCAGAAGTTAAATCAAAAGTTTATCGAAGAAACTTAACTTTTGTTCTGAGGGCGCCTCATCAGGCCTTCCTGGGCGACTGATGCGACCAGAACGCCATCTTCGGAATAGATTGATCCACGGTTGAAGTTGCGCCCTCGCCCGCCCCATGGCGAATCCATGGAATACAGATGCCAATTCTCGAACTTGAGCGGCGCGTGAAACCAAATCGCATGGTCCAGGCTGGCGCCGTTCACCTCACCAGTAAACCAGCTTAGGCCGTGCGGGCGCATTCCCGAGCTCATGAGATACATATCTGAAGCATAGGCCAGCAACAGATGCTGCGTGACCGCATCGGCATTGGCCGCGGCCCCCATCCGGAACCAGATCTGGTTGCGGTCATCCGATTTCTCTGGGTTGAAAGGATCCAGATGGCCGACCTCGCGGACTTCGATCGGGCGCTCGCGTGTTAGTTCTCCGCGAAAGCTGGGCGGTACTTTGTCCAGATATTTCTTCTTGAGCTCTGATCGCGATGGGTAGGATTCGGGCGTTTCCATCTCAGGCATGTCGTGCTGATGATCCCAACCTTCGTCCTGAATGTGGAATGAGGCGGACATGTTTAAAATCTGCTTACCATGCTGAATTGCAACCACACGGCGCGTCGTGAACGAACCTCCGTCACGGGCCCTATCAACTTGATATATTACGGGAATGCTTGGGTCGCCCGGGCGGATGAAATAGGCGTGCAGGGAATGACACAGGCGGTTGTCGACGGTGCGATATGCGGCGGCTAGTGCTTGTGCGATGACCTGACCGCCGAAAATTCGCATAGGTGTTTCGCCGCCCGACCCTGTTCCCCGAAACAGGTCCACTTCCAGTCTTTCAACGTCCAGAAGATCCAGAAGAACTTTCTCTGCTTCGGTCATATGCGGTACTCCGATTAATCTTGGCGAATGGGTATCAGCGCGCCGAATGTCATTCAATGATTGACCCGAGGGTGAGCGCCTTCAATTCTGCGCGGGAGGGATAAGAGCTGGATGGTGACAGTTGGGTAAAAAAGATCGCTGTAAATTCGTTCTGACGATCAACCCAAAAGAAGGTCGATGCCATACCACCCCAGCTGAAATCCCCCATGCTGCCCGGAACACAGGTTCTGCCGGGGTTAATGACGACAGCGCCACCAAGGCCAAAGCCCATGCCCTCCATGGGTTGTTCCGCAAAACTCTGCGGTCCCATCGAGGCAATATCGCCGGGTAAGTGGTTGTGAAGCATGAATTCTACAGTTTTTGGTGCAAGAATCTGTTGATCACCGAACCTTCCGCGATTTCGGAGCATCTCTGAAAATCTAGCAAAGTCATCAATGGTTGAAACCAACCCTCCGCCCCCAGAGTACATTGTTGCCGATTCAAAGGGCGATGCTTCGGCATTGTCGACCAGACGCAATGTCTGCTCACCCGTACGGGCTTCGTTTAGCGCCATCGCATTGCCCGCCAAAGGCGTATAGAGCGAGGCAAACCGATCCCCTGCTCCCGCCGGAACCCCGAACCCGGTCTGGGACATGCCAAGAGGTTTGAAAATCTCTTCCGCAAGGAATTGCTCCAGAGATTGGCCGGAAATAACTTCTATCACGCGACCAATAACGTCTATCCCCACCGAATATTCCCATCGCGTTCCCGGCTGAAAGGCGAAAGGTAAAGTGGACAGCAAAGATACTCTTTCGGCCAAAGACCCTTCTTTAGGGCCAAAAACAAGATCAAGTTCGTCCATTGCCGCAGCCAGGATGCCGGGGTTGAAAGGATAGCTTAGGCCACTTGTATGGGTCAGCAGCTGATGAAGCGTTGGTGCAGGTGCAGGTTCGGTCTGATCCAACCTTGTGGCGCCGGGTACCAGCGCCTGTGTTGCGGTGAAATCAGATATATATTCAGACACTTGAGCGCCGAGGTGAACCTCACCTCGTTCGACAAGGATCATCAGGGCCGCAGTGGTTATCGGCTTGGTCATCGAATAGATGCGAACGAGGGTATCCCGCTCGAATGGCAGATTGTTCTCAACGCTTCTAAGCCCGCAGGAATGAAACAGAACCTCCCTGCCCTGATGCATCATCAAGAATGAGCTTCCGGCATATTTGCGATCATCCACATAGGATTGCATCCAATCGCAAATACGATCTAGCCGGGCTTGTTCGAACTTCATCTGTGTGTGCTCAACTTTGAGAAATTAACGTATCTTTCCCAAATATTGCGGGGTTAAGCGGAAAAAGGACAGCTAAATCACCTCAATCCAACGATGTCCCTGTACGCCAAAAGGGTTTTGCCTGCTAATGTGGTCGCAGATAGATTCGTGTCCGGTTCGACTCTCGCCTGATGGAGGAGAAATATGCCGCAACATATAGAATTTGTTTATGATTTTTGCAGTCCGAACGCCTTCCTCGCGCAGAAGATGATATCTGATATCGCCGCAAAGCACGAAGTCGGTGTTACATATGTTCCGGTTCTGCTGGCCACTGTTTTCAAAGCCACCAATAACCAAAGCCCGTTTAAGGCTTTTTCAGAGAACCGGCAGAAGACGGCCTATTTGACCCGCGATCTCCATCGCTTTGCGCGTCACCGTGGGTTGAGCTTTCATATGAGCCCACATTTCCCGGTGAACACCAAATTCGCCATGCGCGGGGCTTTGTTAGCATCCGGTAAATCATGGGAAAACAGATATATAGCGTCTATATTTGATGCTATTTGGGTGCACGGCCAAAAAGTGGATGATCTGGGTGTCCTTTGCGACATTCTTCAGGATAACGGCTTGCCTATACGAAAACTGCGCGAGGCCATGACCAATCTGAACGTAAAGCAAAACCTGAAAAACCAAACCAAGGCTATGGTCAAGCGAGGTGTTTTCGGTGTCCCCAGCATGTTTGTAGATACTGAGATGTTCTTTGGCAAAAACAGCCTGGCCAACCTTGAGCTTGAATTGTCGAAATTTCATACGCCCTAGGTGGTTTCACCCTCGGCCCAATGCAGTCAGCCCTCGTTGTGCAAACTTAGGAACGTAACTACCAAAAATATGAGCTCTTTTCGGATCAGAGGCGTTTCCGTCAAGCGCCCGCTTATAAACACCCTGCAAGATCGCGGCCATTCGGAAGAAATTGAACGCCAGATAGAACCCAAAGTTATCAATTCCGGGCAGGTCGCGGCGCTCGCAGTATTGATCAATGAAAGCCTGATCGGATGGCAGGCCGAGCGAGGACCGGTCTATGCCAGACAGACCCCGCCCCTCTTTTCCAGGTGGCATCTGCCATTGCATGATAATGGCTGCGAGATCGGCAAAGGGATGCCCGATTGTCGACAATTCCCAATCCAGTACGCCCAGACAGCGGGTGCCCTGCTTTTCGAACATCAGATTGTCGATGCGGTAATCGCCGTGAACCAGTGTTCTCTGACCATCATCCTTGGGGGTTGCGTTGGTCAAAGCCTCGATCAAGGCATCCATATCCGGAATCTGAGTGGTTTCGGACGCCCGAAATTGTTTCGTCCACCGCCCGATCTGACGCTCAAAATAGCTTCCCGGCGGGCCATAGTCGGACAGGCCAACCGAATCGATATCGACCTTATGCAGCGCCGCCAGAACGCGGTTCATCTCGTCGATAATTGCCGTGCGGGTTTCGGTTCTTTCGCCAAGCATTGTGGGTTCAAGAAACGTCCTGCCGTCGAGATGCTCCATCACATAAAACGCCGACCCGATGACGTCATCATCCTCGCAAAGCAGCAACATTTTTGGCACCGGCACATCGCTTTCGGCCAGAGCACTTTGAACCCTGAACTCACGGTCAACGGCATGGGCGGATTTCAGCAACACTCCCGGCGGCTTGCGGCGCAGGACATAGGAATTCTCAGGCGTTTTTAACTCAAAAGTTGGGTTTGATTGGCCAACCTCGAATTTTTTCGCCTCCAACGGACCCCGATACCCTTTGAGATGCGTGCCGAGATAGGCATCGACGCGTTTCAGATCCAGAATTGCGCTGTCCATTTTGTGGCTCCCTTTGGCCGATGCTTCAGAGTGCTTCAGCAAAGATGTTGCCGGCGGTGACAACATTGATCCCGCCCGAAACCGGGATCACCGCGCCTGTGACATAGCTGCCGCCAAGGCCGCACAGGAACAGCATACAGCCTGCGATATCCTCGTCACGTCCAACGCGACCCAAGGGTACGGATTTGCCGACTTTTTTGCGCGTCCCTTCGTCAGATGTGGCAAAGGCCGTCATCCGAGAGACAAAGGGTCCAGGCGCCAGCGCATTGACGGTGATGTGATGCGGAGCAAGTTCTTTGGCCATGATTTTGGTCAGATGCAGCACAGCCGCCTTTGAGGCAGAGTAGCTATACGCACCGTCGCCCATAGGAACTTCGCCCATAACCGATCCAACATTGACGATGCGGGATGGATCTTCGGCAGTCCCGGAAGACATCAGAATCGGCAACAGTTTTTGGGTCAGTTCGAAGATTCCTGTCACATTGATCGACATGACTTTTTCCCAGGCTTCGTAGGGAAACTGACCCATCGGTGCGCCCCAGGAAACACCGGCATTGTTCATGAGGATATCCAGCCGGTCCGTGCGCTTGAGCACTTCGGCCACCAGATTGTCGACACCCTCTTTTGATCCGACATCACCGGCAAACCCTTCGGCGGTTCCTGTGGCATCCAGTGCGTTCAATTCGGCCGCGACCGCCTCGCACGCGTCGCCTTTACGAGACGCCAACAGTACACGTGCCCCCGCCCGGACCAGCGCCTCGGCCGCCATTCGGCCAATTCCGGTGGCCCCACCCGTGACCAGAGCGGTTTTGCCCTCCAATGAGAAAAGAGTTTCGGGGGTCATGACCTGCTCCTCGGTTTTTGATTTTGGCAAACTGTCTCATTTGTCGGTCAAGGGTAACGCCTAACCCGGTTGTGCCGGGTGGTTTCTTGACAACTCAGAACAGTAGGCCAAAAGTTCTTCCTTACCGAATAACAGGGACATTAGCGTAAACATGCAAGCCTTACTCAGCGTCGCTCCGGGCGGGCCGGAGACATTGGAACTGACCACCCTGCCCGATCCGTCTCCGGGCAAGGGCGAATTGCTTGTTCGCGTGCGGGCCGCAGGCGTTAATTTCCCGGATACACTGATGATACGCGACCTGTATCAGATAAAGCCACCAAGACCGTTTGCCCCCGGAGGTGAAATCGCTGGCGAGGTTATCGGGCTAGGCGAAGGTGTTTCGGGCTTTAACGTTGGCGACCGTGTGCTGGCCCTGACCGGACACGGAGGTTTTGCCACACATCTGGCGGTCAAAGCGGCGACAGCTGTTAAATTCCCGAGCTCAATGCCATTTGAGGACGCGGCGAGCTTTATCTTCACCTATGGCACCTCATATCACGCCCTGAAGGACCGCGCTGCGCTGCAACAAGGGGAAACGGTCCTGATTCTGGGTGCAGCAGGCGGAGTTGGTACGGCTGCGATTGAGCTAGCCAATGCCATGGGGGCTCGGGTTATTGCGGCAGTCTCATCGCAAGACAAAGCAGATTTCTGTCGTCAGATCGGGGCGGACGAAACGATCATTTACGCGCGCGACATGGACAAACAGGCGCAAAAGGCCTTTGGATCGGGCATCAAGGCCTTAGCCGGTAGTCAGGGCGTTGATGTCGTCTACGATGCCGTTGGCGGTGCCTATTCAGAGCCAGCGCTGCGCAGCTTGGGGTGGAAGGGGCGGTTCCTGGTCGTCGGTTTCCCAGCCGGAATCCCTCAGATACCATTGAACCTCCCTCTGCTTAAGGGTTGTCAGATTGTCGGTGTTTTCTGGGGCGCCTCGGTGTTTCGCGACCCGAAGGGACATGGCAAAAACATGAAAGATTTGTTCGGGTTATACGCCAAAGGGCAGATCAAACCACAGATCAGTGCGCAATTCCCTCTGGATCAAGCCCAAAAGGCGCTAGACCTTCTGGCCAGCCGAAAGGCCCTTGGGAAAATTGTCGTGACCATGGCATAGCCAGCCAATATCTGAAACTTCAGCCTCGTGTCCTATAGGCCGCGGTTCTGACGCATGATCCAGGTTCGGTGGACATCTCTACCTGTTCACGTTTAAGAACCTTGTTATGGGGACAGTATAACAATGCATAAAGCTCTTATTCTGAATGGTCCGAACCTCAATCTGCTGGGCACGCGACAGCCCGAGGTTTACGGAAGCACAACGCTGCAAATGGTCGAGGATATGTGCCTCGACCACGGTAAGTCTATCGGGATGGAAGTGATCCATTTCCAATCCAACCACGAAGGCGCGTTGATTGATGCCATTCATGCCGCCAAAGGTGTGCAGGATGGCATTGTTTTGAACGCAGGTGCTTATACGCACAGCTCGATTGCCCTGATGGACGCAATCGCATCGGTTGAGCTGCCGGTCATCGAGGTTCATTTGTCCAATATCCACGCGCGTGAGGAGTTTCGACACCGATCCTATATCTCACGTGTGGCAGTAGGCATGATTTGCGGATTGGGTCCGCAGGGATATGTGCTGGCGCTGGATGCGTTGCGGTCCCATTTACAGGGTGAATGATCGCTATGAAGCTTTCTGAGTATCTGAATTTCCTCAGCTATACCAAAACCCTGGAAGAGCTCTGGGATGCCCATTGCCGGCAAATGGCAGAATATGGGTTCGATCGTTTGCTGTACGGATATACGCGATATCGCACCGAAACGTCGCTGGGGGATCCCGAGGATTTTGTAATCCTGACCAATCACAGCAAAGATTACCTGGATGGGTTTCTGGGAGGCGGGTTGTATTTCCATGCTCCGATGCTGAAATGGGCTTTGCATAATGAAGGGGCCGCAAGCTGGAGGATCGCCCAGGATCTGATGACTGATGGCACCCTGACCGCAAAAGAGCGAGACGTCATCGAGTTCAACAAAACCAAAGGTGTCGTCGCCGGCTATACGGTCAGTTTCGACTCGGTTTCGGTTCGGTCGAAAGGGGCAATTTCGCTTTCAGCGCATGGATCGCGTACACAAGACGATGTGGACGCTGTCTGGGAGGAATTTGGCCAGGATATTCTTCTGATGAACAACGTTGCTCATCTGAAAATCCTCACCCTGCCCTATAACGCACCAAATCGCGCCCTGACAAAACGTCAGCGTGAGGCGCTTGAGTGGGTCGGCGACGGCAAAACAACTCAGGACATTGCGATACTGATGGGGCTGACTTCTGCCACTGTCGAAAAGCATCTGCGTCTGGCGCGCGAGGCCCTCGTAGTCGAGACAACGGCGCAGGCAGTTTTGAAAGCATCTCTTCAAAATCAGATGTTCATCGTTGGGGTTTGACTCAGGGAGTGACGCGAATATGCGTCAATTTACCTAGGGTAAGGAAAACATGACTTTCCGAATCTAACGCTAAAGTTGCAAAGTGGTATTGTTCCGTGAGTGGTGGCTTTAGCCTGGGAACATTTGGTCGGATCTTTGCAATAACAAAGCTCTCCGATCGCTCTGACAATAGGGCGCCTATTTGTCCGCGTCTCTTTGTCGGAATTTTGGGGGGCCTCGTCCATCCCCATCTTTGCGGGGCCCCTCATTCAAACCAGATTTAACTTGTGGACGCTTTCGGCGTCCTTTTTCGTTTCTTGGCATCAATTCTACACTAAGGGCAAAGAAAAACCGGATACGCATGGCGTACCCGGTTTTTCAGATTGATACAGGCCCTGTTCAGGGCCTGTGATGCTTAGCCCTGAACTGCTTTTGCAACTTCAGCAGCAAAGTCTTCTTTTTCGACAACGATGCCTTCGCCAACTTCCAGACGCACGAATCCGGTGACAGTCGCGCCTGCTTCTTTGGCAGCGGCCTCAACGGTCAGGTCAGGGTTTACAACGAACTGCTGGTTCAACAGGGTCGATTCAGCGACGAACTTCTTCATGCGACCAACGATCATCTTTTCGATGACCTGCTCCGGCTTGCCGGATTCGCGTGCGATGTCCATCTGGACCTGCTTTTCTTTCTCGACGATCGCCGGGTCCATGTCTGCCTCGGACAGAGCTGCCGGGTTCACAGCCGCGATATGCATCGCAATCTGCTTGCCGATGGCTTCGTCACCGCCGGTCAGAGCGACCAGAACGCCGATCTTGCCCATGCCGTTAGTGGCTGCGTTATGGACGTAAGATACAACAGTGTCGCCCGACAGTTTGGACATACGGCGCACCGACATGTTTTCACCGATGGTGGCGATCTTGTCGGTCAGCGTTTCCGCAACGGTTTTGCCACCCAGATCAGCTGCCAGCAGAGCTTCGACATTGTCGACGCCTTCTGCGGCATATGCGATCTTGCCAACCATTTCCTGGAATTCGGCGTTTTTCCCGACGAAGTCGGTTTCCGAGTTCACTTCAACTGCAACACCATTGTTGCCGTTTACGTGAACGGCAACTAGACCTTCCGCCGCGGTACGACCCGATTTCTTGGCCGCTTTGGCCAAGCCTTTGGTGCGCAGCCAATCAACGGCTTCGTCCATGTTGCCGCCGGTTTCGGTCAGCGCTTTTTTCGCGTCCATCATGCCTGCGCCAGTGGTGTCGCGCAGTTCTTTTACCATTGCTGCTGTGATTGCCATCTTTTGGCTCTCCTCAATTCAAACGGAATTGGGGCAGGTCATACCCTGCCCCAGATGTCATTTACGTGACGGGCAGCTTACGCTTCGGCAGGTGTTTCTGCTGCTGCGGGTGCTTCTTCCGCAACGACTTCTTCAACCGGTGCTTCTTCGAATGCGCCAAGATCAACGCCTGCTGCACCCATCTGAGCGGTCATGCCGTCCAGAGCGGCACGTGCTGCCAGATCGCAGTACAGCGAGATCGCGCGGGCTGCGTCATCGTTGCCAGGGATGATGTAATCGACACCATCGGGCGAGCAGTTGGTGTCGACAACTGCCACGACCGGGATACCCAGCTTGTTGGCTTCGGCGATGGCCAGTGCTTCTTTTTTGACGTCGATGACGAACAGCAGGTCCGGGACGCCGCCCATTTCGCGGATACCGCCCAACGAAGCCTGCAGTTTGCCTTGGTCACGTTCCATGCCCAGACGCTCTTTCTTGGTCAGGCCTTCGGCGCCCGATTCCATGGCTTCGTCAATCTGGTTCAGACGGTTGATCGACTGGGAAACGGTTTTCCAGTTGGTCAGGGTGCCGCCCAGCCAGCGGTGGTTCATGTAGTACTGGGCTGACTTTTCAGCTGCTTCGGCGATTGGGCCTGCGGCCTGACGCTTGGTGCCAACGAACAGAATGCGGCCGCCCTTGGCAACAGTGTCACGAACAGCCTGCAGAGCCTGGTCCAGCATCGGAACGGTCTGGGTCAGGTCCATGATGTGGATGCCATTGCGCGAGCCGTAGATAAACGGGCCCATGCGGGGATTCCAACGCTGTGTCTGGTGACCAAAGTGAACGCCAGCTTCCAACAGCTGACGCATGGAGAACTCGGGAAGAGCCATGCTTTATTTCCTTTTTCCGGTTTACGCCTCGGCGGGGGTGAAAGAAGCGGATGCTCCAACCGGCGGGCCAGATAAGGATGTCTCCCCTATAAAGCCCAAACCCCGCCTGCGGGTTTGAATGGCGCGCGTATACGGCAGGTTTTCAGGCAGTGCAAGGGCCAATCGCCCTATTTTTCAAGCCGCGCATGGCTGTGCGCCTGACGCACGGTATCTTCGCAATAGGCGGCCAGGGCTTTTCGGTTCTCAAAGTCGCTGACCTTGGCTGGCGAATGATAAATTAGCTCTACGCCACCTTGGCGACGCGCTCCCAAAGTCTTTAACAGATGCGGCGCAAAATCCATGTCACCCCACCAGCCATAAAACCGGTCAGGCTCACCCTTAGGTGCATGGTAAACGACCGACACCGGTTGAACATACATGAAATCGCGTAGATCTTCAGTGAAGAATGCCGCAAAAAGTGTTGTTTTAAATGGTAAAATCCGCAAACCGTCGGTCGACGTACCCTCTGGAAAAAACAGCAGCTTGTGACCGGCTGTCAGGCGCTCCTGAAAAAGAAGTGTCTGTTCGCGTGCCTTCTTGCGGTCACGCTCGATGAAAACAGTACCTGTCGCTCGCGCCAGCCAGCCTATACCTGGCCATTTGGCTACCTCGGCCTTCGAGACAAAATAGATCCTTTTACGGGCATTCAGCGCAAAAATATCAAGCCACGAGGAATGGTTCGCAACAACCGCACCACGCTGGGTCATAAGCTCGCCGGTTGTACGGTAGCTAATCCCGAGAATCCGGAACGCATTACGGCATACGAACTGCGTGATGAAGGGCGTGACCGGACGGTGAACCCCATAGAGCGGGCGCTCGATCATGCGAAGGATCAGCAGGACAATCAGCCCGCTGAATACAAATACAGCAAGTGGTAAACCCCGAAAGAAGACCAATAGCCAGCCGCAGACCCCCAGATTGATTGGGTCAGGTGCGTCTTCACTGTGCCAAGAGGCGTCACTCATCACGTTACGCTCCGCCATAGATGCGCCGTTGTCGCTCATTCATCCGCGCCGTGTCGAGGATAAGGCAAACATCGGTGGTATTGAACATATGGTCGATAAAGGCACCCTCGCCCACAAACCCGCCGAGACGCAGGTATGCTTTTATCAGTGCTGGAACCTGCACCATCGCTGCGCGCCGATCCAGTTTATCGCTATCCAGCATATCCATGGGCTGGAACACTTTGGGCTGAGCCCGAACCCGAAGGTCCGGAGGCGCAAGGTGATTGTGATGTAACATGGACAATGGCTGAGCCAGAGCTTGAGGATCGGTGCCGTGGAAACTGGCGACGCCGAACAAGACCTCGATCTCGCGCTCGGCCACATAGGCGGCCAAGCCATTCCACAGGTGATACATTGCTGTGCCGCCGCGATAATCGGGATGTAGACATGAACGTCCCAACTCCAACAGCTTGCGTCCGCCTTGTTTCAAGATGGAAAGATCGTATTCATCTTCGGAATAGAACTGTCCGATTTCAGAAGCACGATCACCTGGTAACAGCCTGTAAACGCCAACAACTTTTCCAGATTGATCGTCAATCGCCAACATATGATCGAAATAGGGATCGAACCTGTCGCGCTCCAGCCCGGCATCGTGGTCGACCATTTCCCCACCGCCGCCCAGTTCACGTATGAACACGTCATAGCGTAACCGCTGTGCAGCCTGCAATTCGGTGTCATTTTCGGCGAGTTTGACGGTGAAAGAAGGGCCTGCGTCCGGCATCAGAGGTTCCGTGTTGTTTCCGCGCTGATACCGCAGGTTTCAGGGGAATGGCAACATAGAGCGCTTCGATCAAACGTTAACCTTTCTTAAACCAGTTTCACGGATCAAAGACCGGCATCAGGGCGATGCGTGCCCCGTCGATTACCACTTTTCCCTGCTCGCGGAAGTTTACGGTGATCTTACCTGCGATGTTGGATTGTACCTGTCCAACGCCCCAATCGGGGAAATCGGGGTGGCGGACATACATGCCCGGTGCAAGAATGGCATTCAGATCTGTCATCAAGGGGCTCCGGTCCGGTGGCAGATACAGCAGGAGGTACGCATGAGCGACTTGGACGTCAACCTGGCTGAACTGATCGGCTCGCGGATCTGCCACGATCTGATCAGCCCGATCGGGGCGATCACCAACGGCTTGGAGCTGCTTGAAATGGTTGGCGCGGTGCAAGGCCCCGAGATGGAACTGATCGCGGGAAGTGTCGGCAGCGCCGGCGCACGCATCCGCTTTTTCAGGGTCGCTTTTGGGTCGGCCAGCCATCATCCCCTTGGGCGGGCCGAGGTTTTAGAGCTGTTGAATGATGTCGAACGCGCAGGTCGTGTTCGTGTCAACTGGAACCTGACCGAAGCGGTGCCGCGTAATCAGGTGAAACTGGCCTTTCTGGCGTTGATGTGCTGCGAAAGCGCGATGCCATTTGGCGGGGATGTAACGATCGTAAACGATGGGAAGAACTGGTCTGTGACAGGGACCGCGGACAAAATGAAGCTGGAAGCCGAGCTATGGAAGAACCTGCCCAGCGGACAGTTTACCAACAAGGTCACCCCGGCGCAGGTTCAATTTGCGCTGCTGCCTGAATCCGCATCGTCGATGGGACGGCGGGTCGCGACCGATACGGCCTCAACCCGCGTCGAAATCCGGTTCTAAGACCGAACAGTCCCTGAACCGCGCACCAGATACTGAAAACTGGTCAGTTGAGCCGCCCCTACGGGGCCGCGCGCGTGCATCTTTCCGGTGGCGATGCCAATCTCGGCCCCCATGCCAAACTCACCGCCATCGGCGAATTGGGTTGAGGCGTTATGCATCAGGATCGCGCTATCAAGCCGTTCAAAGAAACGGGCAGCTGCAGCGGGATCCTCGGTCATGATGCAATCCGTATGGTTCGACCCAAACCTGCGGATATGCGCAATGGCGGCGTCGATATCAGCCACCGGCTTGGCCGCGATGATACTATCCAGAAACTCTTTGCCCCAGTCATCAGAAGTGGCCGCGATAGTGCCATCAACGGCCAAAGTACCTTCGGCGTGTACTTCGACACCTGCGGCCAACAGCGCCGATATGACATCCCGTCCCAGCGTTTCAGCGATATCCCGATGGATCAGCAGACATTCGGCAGCACCGCAGATTCCGGTACGACGGGTTTTGGCGTTTAAAACCACATCGAGCGTCTTTTGCGGATCAGCGGCCTTGTCGATATAGATATGCACAATGCCTTCCAGATGGGCAAATACCGGGACCCGGGCCTCGCGCTGGACTAGCCCGACCAGCCCTTTGCCTCCACGGGGAACGATTACGTCGACATAATCGGTCATGGTCAGCAGTTCCTGAACCGCCGCCCGGTCGCGGGTTGGGATAAGCTGAACGGCATCCTCGGGCAGGTTCGCCGATTTCAGACCCTGAACCAAACAGGCATGGATGGCTGACGAGGAATGAAAGCCTTCTGATCCACCGCGCAGGATGACCGCGTTCCCGGATTTCAGGCACAACGCCCCCGCATCCGCCGTGACATTCGGGCGGCTCTCATAGATCACGCCGATCACGCCCAGAGGCGTGCGCACGCGCTGAATGTTCAGGCCCGAGGGCATGTCCCATTCGGTCAGAACCTCACCAACAGGATCGGCTTGCTCTGCAACGGCGCGCAGCCCGTCGACCATGCCCTGAATGCGGGCCTCATCCAGCATCAGGCGATCCATCATCGCCGGGCTCAACCCTTTGTCGCGCCCAAATTCCATATCTTTCTTATTGGCCGCAATGATCTTTTCACGATTGGCCCAAACAGCCTCGGCGGCCCCAATCAGGGCTGCGTGTTTACGCTCGGCGCTTGCAAATGCCAGCTCGGCAGCGGCGGCCTTGGCGCGTTTCCCAAGATCGGTCATCAGGTCGGGGATGCTGTCGAAATCCTTCATCTCAGGTGCCTTTCAGTCAATTTATTAAACAGCCAGATCATCGCGGTGGATCAATACCGCGCGGCCAGGATAGCCTAGAGTGGCTTCGATCTCGGTCGATTTGCGCCCCTTGATAGCGTCTGCTTCTTGCGCGGTATAGCGGCTGAGCCCCTGCGCAAGCCGTCGCGCCTGTGGGTCCATGATCGAAACAGGATCACCGCGCCCGAAATCTCCGGACACTTCGACTATTCCTGCTGGCAACAGGCTTTTGCCATTGCTCAGCGCCTGCGCAGCCCCCGCGTCTACAACGATCTCACCCCGGGGTTTCATCGCGGAAATCCAGCGTTTGCGTGCGGCATGCGGGTCAACAGTCGCGATGAACCATGTACAGTTCGCGCCGTTTTCAAGCGTTTTCAACGGGTTCAGAGGGGAGCCTTCGGTGATCGCCATGTCGCAACCAGCAGCCGTGGCCATTTTTCCCGCCAACAGTTTGGTCTTCATCCCGCCCTTTGATAGGCCGGAACCGGCATCACCCGCCATCGCCTCGATCTCGGGCGTGATGTCTTCGATGACGTCATACCGCCTGGCCGAGGCATCCTCATTTGGATTGGCCGAATAGAACCCATCAACATCCGACAACAGGATCAACTGGTCGGCGCCAACAGTGACGGCAATCTGTGCCGCCAGCCGATCATTGTCGCCATATCGGATCTCATCAGTGGCGACTGTATCGTTCTCATTGACAATCGGAACGACGCCCAGCCCCAACAAGGTTTCCAATGTGGCACGCGAATTCAGATAGCGGCGACGATCCGCGCTATCCTCCAGCGTAACGAGCACTTGTGCAGTAGTAATGCTGTGAGGCGTCAGCGCTTCTTCATAGGCGCGGGCCAGCCGGATTTGCCCGACAGCGGCGGCGGCTTGAGACTGTTCCAACGGAAGCGTGGCCAGGGGCAGACCCAAAACGCCACGCCCCAATGCGATTGACCCCGATGAGACCAAAATGACGTCGGTCCCCTGCCCCTTTAGCCATGCGACGTCCTGAGCAAGCGAATGTAACCAATCAGATCGCAGCAACCCTGTGTTCCGATCCACCAGCAAGGCGGATCCGATCTTGACCACGAGGCGTTTGGCTGCGGTCAGGGTTGCCAAGGCAGTTCCTCCTCGGCGGGTTTCTGGCGCACGCGGTCATCGTCTATCCGACCGCGCAAAGCCCGCAGGACGTCGGTTACACCCAGATGTGCCACACCAGACATTGCCATTACGGAGCCTCCGACGGCCTCTTCAAGCTCGGTCTTGGCCAGTTCGCGTTCCTCGTCATCCAGGGCGTCGACCTTGTTCAAGACGGTGATGCGAGGCTTATCGGCCAACTCACCACCATAGGCTTCAAGCTCGTGAATGATCGTGCGATAGTCTTCGGCCACACTTTCCGAGGTGCCATCAACTAAATGCAGCAATACCGCGCAGCGTTCGACATGGCCCAGAAAGCGGTCTCCGATCCCGCGTCCTTCATGTGCGCCCTCGATCAGACCGGGGATGTCGGCCACCACGAATTCCACATTGTCGACACCCACCACGCCCAAATTGGGGTGTAAGGTGGTAAAGGGGTAATCGGCAATTTTGGGGCGTGCGTTCGATGTCGCAGCAAGAAAGGTCGATTTGCCGGCATTAGGCATCCCCAACAGGCCGACATCGGCAATCAGTTTCAGGCGCAGCCATATCGTGCGGTCGATACCTGCCTGACCCGGATTTGCCCGACGAGGAGCTTGGTTAGTGGCCGATTTGAAGTGCAGGTTGCCAAAACCGCCATTGCCGCCCTTGGCCAGCAGGACCCTTTGGCCCACCTCTGTCAGATCGCAGATGACGGTTTCTTCGTCTTCGTCCAGGATCTCAGTGCCGACCGGGACGCGCAGAATGATGTCATCACCATCTTTTCCGGTGCGCTGCTGCCCCCGGCCAGGCTGACCGTTCTTGGCAAAGAAATGCTGCTGGTAGCGAAAGTCGATCAGGGTATTCAACCCATCCACAACTTCGACCCAGACAGAGCCACCTTTACCGCCGTCCCCGCCATCGGGACCGCCGTATTCAATGTACTTTTCGCGCCGAAAACTGACGCAGCCGCCACCGCCGGCCCCGGACCGGATGTAGACCTTTGCAAGATCGAGAAATTTCATGACTGTCCCCTACTGCAAAGGCCCCATCGGCCACAAGTCAGAGTTTTTTACTGTATGTCCAGGTGGGCACGTTCGCATCACGCGCCACCGAATAGATTTCGGCATCACCCAGGTATTCGAAACCACAATGCGTCAGCACCCTGGCTGAGGCTGGATTGTCCTGAAATACGCTTGCGAACATCGACGTGTTTTCAAGCGGATTGGCGACAACCAGTGCTTCGACCGCCAGAGATGCGATCCCGGTGTTCCAATAGACAGGAGCTACCCAATAGCCGACCTCGGATTGGTTGCGATCCAGGCGTTCCAGCGAGATCAGGCCTATCAGCTCCGGACCGCCATCCTTGGTCGCGTCCATTGCCCAGACATCCTCGCTGCGGTCTTCGGCCATGGACCGGGTCACAAAGGCCTCAACCGCGCCGGGCGGCAAAGGGTGCGCAATCCTTGTCGTCATACGCGCAACCCGCTCATCTCCGGCATAATGTTCGATGAGACCCAGATCCGACCGGCGCAGAGGGCGCAGATCGAACCGCTCGGTTTCTATGACCGGCTGGTTTATGATCGTCTCAAGTTTCATAGGTGCGTTCCTCCTCCGAACAACACAAAAAGTACAGACGCAACAGTGAGACCTGCTAACGTCCACATCAGATATTTTTCCATCGGCCGACCTTCAACCGCGTGGGCAATTCTATCTCCGGCAAATGTCCAGATTGGATGAAGAATCACCTGACAAATCAACAAACAAGCCGCGATTGCGAGCGTTGCCTCAAAAGTTGGTGTTCCGACGGCGACAAACCCCGTGAACCCCGCAACGATCATGGCCCAGGCCTTGGGATTGAGCGGATGAACAATCAATCCAGCCAGAAACCCTGGCGCTGCGCCATCAGCCTCTTGCCGGGACAGCCGCGTGTTGGCGATCTTCCAGGCCAGCCACATGATATAGGCCGCCGAGGCGTATTTCAGAACAGCAAACACCGCCGGCGCCTGATCCGCCAATTGCAGCAACCCAAAGCCCACCGGCCAGATGATTAGCTGCTTGCCCAGAATGACGCCGCCCACAAAAGGCAGCGCTGCCCGAAACCCGTAACGCGCACCGGTTCCCAGCAGGACCATATTGGCCGGTCCCGGCGTGCCGACCTGACTGGCGGCAAAGATCAGGAAACTGGTGGTTGCGACTGTCATCGGACTGTTTGATCGAACCTGCGTTAAAACGAAAAAAGGGACCGGCATTTTCTGCCGGTCCCCCAAGAATTTTCAAACCTTATGGGTTTCGGCTTACTCTGCGGCCTCCGCCACTGGCAGGACCGAAATAAAGGTGCGGTTTTTGAGGCCTTTGTGGAACTTCACAGCGCCATCAACAGTTGCAAAGATGGTGTGATCTTTGCCAATGCCTACGCCTTCGCCCGGCCAGAACTTGGTGCCGCGCTGACGCACGATGATGTTGCCTGAAATGGCGGCCTGGCCACCATACAGTTTCACGCCAAGGCGGCGACCAGCTGAGTCGCGACCGTTACGGGAGGAACCGCCAGCTTTTTTATGTGCCATTCTCTCTCTCCTTAGCCTTTAGCAAGCTCTTTGGCCTGCTCAACCCATTCGGGCTTCACTTTGACCGTTTCGATAGCAGCAATCTGCTCGTCCGACAAGGCGGCCAGAGCGGCAAAGCTCTCGATACCCGCCTCGTTCAGCTTTTTGGCAGCGGCAGGGCCGACACCGTTCAGCGCGGTCAGATCGTCTGCAGCAGCAACAGCGGCGGGTGCCTCTGCTTTGGCTTCTGCTTTCTTGGCGGGCTTTTTCGCTGCGGGTGCAGCTTCGCCAGCCGGCGCGGAACCGGTTGCAGCTTTGATGCCCGACTTGTCAGCGCCCGACGACAGGATGTCGGTGATCTTGACCAGGGTCAGCTTCTGACGGTGGCCAACGGTACGCTTCGAGCTGTGCTTACGACGGCGCTTGACGAAGTTGATGACCTTGTCACCCTTGATCTGTTCGATCACGTCGGCCTGAACGGCTGCACCATCTACAAACGGTGCACCAACAACCGGAGCGTCACCGCCCAGCATCAGAACATCGTTGAATTGAACTTTTTCACCTGCGTCGGCAGCCAATTTTTCAACGCGGAGGATATCACCCGCCTGAACCTTGTACTGCTTGCCGCCAGTCTTGAGGACCGCAAACATGCGTCTTTCCTTTGTCTAACCCGCGTTCTGTGGTCCCCTTGCGGGTGTTTTCGGCCTCAGCCACCTCGAACAGCGCGCCCTTTTCGGGCTGTGTGAATGACCCATGGATCAGCCCCTTGGGTCAATAATAACGATACCCGGCGCGGAGATTCCGGCCGGGATGGGCGCTTATCCAAAGATTGCAGAGGAAAGTCAACATGAAATGGCGACTAAAGATCAGAGCCCTGTAAGACAGCCGCAACCGCCTTTCCCAGATCGTAATAGATCTGATCATACATACTGTCGAAGCTTTCGAACAGTGAGCTGTTCAGCGCTTGCCCTGTATCCGTTCGAGAAAACGCGATGTTCTTGCGCATCTGGGCGTTGCTCAGAGGGTTATAGGCCATCAACAGAAAGGAATACAGCCAGGTTTCTGTCTCTTGCTCGATCCCGTCCTTTTGCAGCAGAAGGTTGTCCAGAAGGTCGCTGTCATCGAGAACCTGGCCGTCATTTATCCCCCTGAAAAAGTTGTAATCCGCGCTCAAAGCGCTCCGCACGTTCTGTTTGATCAGGTCGTTGGCCAGTATGTACTCTTCGACCAGTTTGAACTGCATGCTGTCTTTGGTGTTTTCGAAATAGGCCTGTTTTGCCAAGTCTTCGATTGCCGGATCAACAAATGCAAGCCGTGCGGAATTCTCAAGGGAAACGATGGTCTGGCCAAGATCGCTTTCAAAAAAGGCGATGGCGCGTTCCAAATGCACTTCATCCAGGCTTTGCCGGAATCCCTGGACCAACTGATCATACATCCAATCGGGATCATAAATCGCCTCGACCCGAGTTTCGAACAGAGCGCCACCGTTGCCATCCAACAAAGTGGCGTCCATCTCTTGGCTCATCTTTCCGCCTTCGGACAGGAGGATTTCGATCAGGTTCTCCAGACGCATTGCCTGCGCCAGCCGATCCGCTTTTTCCACGGCGCCGGATGATGTGGCCCAGAAGATCAGGGCAAAAACGATCAGAATGCGCATCAGATGTCCTGTGCGGGGTGAAGCTCGGCCATTTTGGTTGCCAAGACTTCGAATTTCATAGCCATTATCTCATACTGAATGGCGTTCAAAAGTTCGTAGACTTCCTGCATTAGAGGCTGTTCCAACGCTTCGACATAGGTGATGACATCCGCATCCGAGAAATCCTGATAGGTATAAGCAGCACCGGCAAGTGCGGAGAGCTGTAAGGCCTGTCGCATCCCGGTTTCGTTCTGTTTCATCATTGCGCGCAATTCATCTGCATCCAACTGTAGTTCGATCACACCTGAAGCGCTGGCGGCGAGGAGGAACCGGATTTGTATTTCCTGAAGGGCGCGCAAAGAAGTACCGCTTGAGTCGATGGCAGTGTTCATCCTTTTTAGACTCTCAACGCGTTGAGAGCCTTCGCGGACAAGTTGAGCGACTATCTCTTGCCCCTGCTGTTGTTTCGCTTCGTCATCCTCGATCAGATGGGAAGCGTTTTCAGCAGAGACCAGTCGTTGACCCAGATCTGATGCATAGAATTCTACCGCGTGATTCAGCGCCTGATCGCTGAGCGTCTGCTCTAAAATCGAAACTGCAGTTTCATGCATGTCTTTGGTATCGAAAACTTCTTCGGTCAGCCGCGCCCAGTCCGACCCGAATCCATCGGGGTCAAAACCCAGCATCTGAGGTGCCGAGGCCGAGGCCAGAGCAATACTTTCAAGGGCAACGTCGAAACCGGTCGTGGTCAAGAATGCCTCGATCCTATCGCGCCCGGCAGCGGATGCCGGGATTGGCAACATGAATACTGTGAAAAGAAACAGCGAAAGGGCGGTGGTCATGTGGTGCGTAAAATGTCTCATGTACAGAAGCCTAGGGGTTTTGCGGCATCTGGCAACGGAAAATCCTGGGATTGATAAATTATGAAACTTTCTGCTTGCACCCCCGGGTGTTCATCACTAAATCCCCCCCTCACAGACCCCCGCGGAGAGGTGCCGGAGTGGTCGAACGGGGCGGTCTCGAAAACCGTTGTGGGTGCAAGCCCACCCAGGGTTCGAATCCCTGTCTCTCCGCCATCAGCCATTCAGCGCATGATTGGCAACCAGCTTTCCGGAATTTAGCTCAAGCACCTGAAATGCAGGTCTTTGTCGCCTTATTCGCTTTGCGCGCCTTCCTACGAGAATTCTTAGCCTCTGTGCTTCCCTGTCGAACAGGCATTTGTGCGACCCTGTGGGTTGGTTGACAAGAATGGCATCTCGGCCACTGGTTGTTCAACGTTGGCGTGTTATTGCCATGGGATCGGCCCAGATCGGCGTACACTGGCTCAATCCCTTGTTCTGAGAGGATGTTCCACGAATTCCCCTTTCCAGTCCGCTAGTTTCCCCCCATCTCGGCGACACATATTTCAAAGGAGAATCCCATGTCGCGTATAATCTTGCTAGGGGTCGTCGTCGCCGGCGTTGGCGCCGCAATCTATTACTATCTGAATCAACCTGCCGCTCCGGTCGAACAGCCGCAAGCCGCCGCTGAAGAAACCGGAAACGCCGTGTCCGAAGCCGTAGAATCGGTTACTGAACAGGCTGGCGAAGCTGCGTCTTCCGTTACGGAACAGGCGGCTGAAATCGTCGAACAGTCCAGCGAAGCCGCGTCTGACTTAGCCACTCAAGCTGGTGAAACAGCGACTGAGCTGGCCGATCAGGCTGGAGAAGAGGTCGCTGCCCTCACCAACCAGGGGCAAGAGCTGCTGAATTCCTGGGTTGAGAGCGGCGCTATGAGTGTTGATAACTTTGACTATGACGCCATGGTGGCCTCAGTTCAGGAAAGCACACTGGCAGAAGAACTGAAGGTAAAAGCGGTTGGTATTCTCGATGATATCAAAGCCTCACCTGCAACAATCGCGCTGAAAATTCAGGAACTTCAGGCCCTGTTGACTGGTCAGTAAGAATTAGAAAGACCGCCGAAACAGGCGGTCTTTCCCTACGTCAAAGAATAGTTCGATTGACGCGCCTTTAGCCATTTGCTTGGCTGATCTGAACACATATGCCACGGTTGATGTCGATCATGGCTATCATTTTCGAAATTGTTGGTTTGATGCAGTCAAGCAGGACCCGACAGTTTCCTATCGTTCAGAAAAGGTACGCACATGACCCCCCTTCCCTCTTCCATGTTTGCGATCGTTCAAACTCATCATGGGTATTCGGGCAAAGCCACTGGTCCCAGCATCCAAAATGCGTCTGATTGGCTGGCCGAAACGGAAATGCCTGTGCCCGAGCCGGGCGCAGGACAGGTTCTGATCCGTCTGAGGGCGTCATCGGTTAATCCGTCCGACCTGCATTTTATCAAGGGTGAATACGGGCAGCCTAGGGTAAAGGGATCTCCGGCCGGGTTTGAGGGATGTGGAGACGTCGTCGCCACCGGTGCCGGAGCCGAGGGTTTGCAGGGACAGCGCGTGGCATTCATGGCCACTCTTTCCGGTGCGTGGGCCGAGTACGCTCTGACCGATGCACAAATGTGTATTCCACTGCGCCCGGATATCTCGGATGACGATGGGTCAGCACAGATTGTGAACCCGATGACGGCCATGGCGATGGTCGATCTGGCGCGTCAGGCCGGAGATGCTTTTATCGTATCTGCCGCAACCAGTCAGTTGGGCAAGCTTATGTGCAGCCTCGGTCGCGATCTTGGGCTCAAGCCGATTGCGATCGTGAGACGCGCTGAGACCGTTGCTGCATTGAAAGAGCTGGGCGCGCATGACGTGCTGGTAACATCAGACCCCGACATGCTGCAGAAATTCGCAGCGCTTAGCAAAGAGCTTAAACCTCGGGTCTTTCTGGATGCCGTCGCCGACCAGATTTCCGAACAGATTTTCTGTGCGATGCCGAAAGGTGCGCGCTGGGTGTGTTATGGCAAGCTCAGCCCTGAACTGCCCAAACTAACGCAGACGGGACAGCTCATCTTTATGGGTAAGAAAATCGAAGGGTTTTGGCTGACACAATGGATGACAGCGACGCCTCGCGAAGATGTGGTACGTGTCGTTGCCGAGGTTCAGGCCCGCTTTGCGGACGGGCGTTGGAAAACAGATGTTTCAGAAAAGCTTACATTAAAAAATGTTATGTCCGGGCTGGTTGATGCACTGCAAAAGAGTGACGGAAAGGTAATTATCACGCCATAGTAGTACAAACCCCGGGCTAAGGAGGAGGCCCGGGATCTAAATGAACCCGGAGCAACCGGTATAGGGAGGTGAGTTTGGATAATGCGCAGCTGCTGATTAGCGGGCTGGCGAATGGCTGTGTCTATGGGCTGATCGCGCTCGGATTTGTTCTGATTTACAAGGCGACCGAGGCAGTGAACTTCGCACAGGGTGACCTCATGATGCTGGGCGCCTTTGTTACCATCGGGCTTACAAATGCCGAATATATGGGGCTGCCTTTTTGGCTGGCCTTGCCGATCTCGTTGGGGATCATGGGCGCGCTGGGGTACTTGCTGGACCGGTTGATCATTCGGCGACTTTTCGGGGAAAGCCAGACGGCTGTGGTCATTCTGACCATCGCCCTGGGCTTTGTAATCCGATTTGTCGCTGGTCTGATTTGGGGGCACGAACCGCAGACGCTGCAGAATCCACTGGCCGGAAAAGAAGTGCGTTTTGGTGGCCTTGTACTGGGGATGGAGGACGTGGCGGTTATTGTCGTTACCGTTCTGCTGACCTGGGGGCTGTACCAGTTCTTCAGTCGTACCAAGCTTGGGCTTGCAATGCAGGGTGCCTCACAAAATCAGTTGGCGGCCTATTATATGGGAATCCCGGTAAAACGTGTACAGGGTTTCATCTGGGCGTTGGCCGGCGTGGTTGCGGGTATCGCAGGCATTTTGTTTGCCGCCAAAGGATCCGTGGACCCGGCAACCGGACTTCTGGGCATTAAGGCCTTCGCCGCTGCGGTCATTGGCGGATTCGGAAGTTTACCTGGAGCATTGGCCGGAGGTTTGATCGTTGGCGTAATCGAACCGTTTGCCAGTCGCTATATCGCTGCTGGGTACAGTCAGATTGCACCTTATGCGCTGTTGTTGGCTGTCCTGATCTTTCGCCCCAATGGGCTGTTCAGCCAAGTTAGGGTCAAAAAGGTTTAAGCCATGCGGATCATTTTCAAGACCAGTTACATGCAAGATATCCGGCCTTGGAAAGACCGGTATCAACTGAGCCTATACCTGATCCTTCTAGGCGTCGTGATCGCCGCTCCGTGGTGGTTGGACGCATTCTATCTGGGTGAGCTGACAAATGTTCTGATCTGGGCGATTGCAGGTCTTGGGTTGATGATACTGACCGGCCATACCGGACAGGTCAGCCTTGGGCATGCGGCATTTCTGGCCTTTGGGTGCTATGCGAATATCATCTTGATCGAGGCAGGCTTGCCATTCCTGCTGGCCTTCCCGATCGCCGGTATCCTGACCGGGATAGCAGGGGTGACCGTTGCTATCCCGGCCCTGCGCCTTCACGGTATCTACCTGGCAATCTTTACCATGGCCCTGTCGATCCTGATGGATGACGTGATTGTCCTGGCCGAGCCGATCACCGGCGGGGTCGCCGGTAAATATATCGGCGGGGTCGAGATATTTGGATTCATGGTCGATCGCTGGGCTACGCCGGTCCAATTCTTCTGGCTGGTGCTTGCAGTCGCGGTTCTGGTCACTTTGGGCTATATCAACCTGCTGCGCGCACCGCTTGGGCGCAGTTTCATCGCCGTGCGAGATTCTGAGGTCTCGGCCCAGGCGATGGGTGTTGATATTGCGCAGACCAAGATGATCTCATTTGCCCTGTCCTGCGCTGTGACTGGCTGGGCGGGCGCTCTGATGGGGATGTTCTCGGGCGCGTTCAATAACGAGACATTCAGCGTCCTAATTTCAATTCAGTTGCTGATGATGATCGTGATCGGTGGTCTGGGCTCAATCCACGGGGCATTCCTGGGTGCTGTCGTCATTGGGTTTCTGCCGCAATTTTTGTCGATCGCAAAAGAGTATGTCGGCGCAGTTTTCGGGGGCAGCACCGTCGCAATTCCGGGATTGGAATTTGGTATCTTCGGCATAATCCTGATCGCCTTTATCCTATTTGAACCCATGGGGATGTATGGACGTTGGCTGAAGATCCGGACATGGTTCGAACTGTTTCCCTTCTATCGCAAGGACATGTTCAAACGTCAGAAATCCTATCTCAAGACGGAGCGTCTGAGATGAGCCTGCTTGAATTTAAGAATGTCACTTTGAAATTTGGTGGCGTGACGGCTGTGAACGACCTGTCCTTTTCGGTCGAAGACGGCGAGGTTTTTGCCATAGTCGGCCCCAATGGCGCGGGTAAATCGACCGTTTTCAATCTGATCTCGCGCTTTTATGAACCAAAAGAGGGTTCAATCCGGTATGACGGGCATGACTTGCTGCAGGTGAAACCGTCCGGCGTTGCAGCATTTGGTGTTGCGCGGACGTTTCAGAATATCGAACTGTTCGAACACGCCACTGTTCTGCAGAACCTGCTGGTCGGGCGTCATCGGCACCGCAAGACAAAACTTTTATCCGAGGTGCTGTTTCTGCCGTCGGCCCGGCGGCAAGAGATCGAAAACCGTGAAAATGTGGAAGAGATCATAGATTTTCTTGATCTACAGGCCTATCGCGACAAGATGATATCCGGCCTGCCTTACGGTGTGCGCAAAGTGGTTGAAGTTGCCCGCGCCCTGGCCACCGATCCCAAGTTGTTACTGCTGGATGAACCGGCCTCGGGGCTGTCGGTCGAGGAAACGACCGATATGCGCTGGTGGATAGATGATATCCGGCGGCAGATGGGGATTACGGTGCTGATGGTCGAACATGACATGGCTTTGGTCTCGGGCGTCTCGGATCGGGTCCTTGCAATGGCGGATGGGGCAATGCTCGCACTGGGAACCCCTGCGCAGGTACAGTCACACCCGGCAGTGGTTGAGGCCTATCTAGGGAAAGTGTCATGAGCGATCCGATCCTGACCATTCGCAATGTCGAAAGTTTTTACGGGCCAATCATGGCAATCCGGGGCGTGTCGCTGGATGTGCATCCGGGTAAAATCGTGTCGATCCTTGGGGCTAATGGGGCCGGCAAGACTACATTGATGAAAACCGTGTCCGGCGTAATGGACCCAGAAAAGGGCAAGATCAGCTTTGACGGGGTCGAAATTCAAGGGGCCGAGCCACATAAAGTTGTGCAGAAAGGCGTCGTCCACGTACCCGAAGGGCGCGAAGTATTCCCCCTTTTGACCGTGGATGAGAACCTGAGTCTCGGGGCCTATACCTCGTCGGACCGGGGGCAAATTGATCATGATCGCGATCTGGTTTTTTCATACTTCCCGATCCTGAAAGAACGCCGCAATCAAGAGGCGGGGACCTTATCCGGAGGCCAACAACAGATGTTGGCAATCGGGAGGGGATTGATGGCAAATCCAAGGATAATGTTACTGGACGAGCCCTCGCTGGGCCTGTCTCCTTTGCTTGTGCAAGAGATTTTCGGAATCCTGAAGCGCCTGAATGATGAACAGAACATGACGATGATGCTGGTTGAACAGAACGCCAATGCTGCGCTGGAACTGGCCCATCACGGCTATGTCATGGAGGTTGGGCGCATTGTCATGGATGGCCCCGCGGATGAGCTGATGCAGTCAGAAGACATCCAGAATTTCTATCTGGGCGTGCAGGAAGAAGGTTCGCGTGAAAACCGTCGCTGGAAACGCAAGAAGACGTGGAGGTGAGCAGCATGAATATAAGCACCCTGCCCTCTCAGATTATGATCAACGGTGTTCAGTACAACGCAAATCCCGGTCAGCGACCGGTCTATGTAGATGAATGCACAACCATCGGGCAACTATTTCAAAAGCGTTGTGCCGATTTGAGCGCGCGTACGGCGCATCGTGAAAAGGATTTCGGTATCTGGAAATCCTATTCCTGGGCGGATTACTGGCAGCACGCGAAATGGATAGGCCTCGCCCTGCAAAAGCTCGGTTTGAAACGCGGTGAGGTCGTATCGATCCTGTCCGAGGACCGAAAAGAATGGGCTTGGTTCGATATGGGCATTCAGGGCGTCGGGGGGATCGCCTCGGGCATCTATACGACGGATTCGGCCGCGCAACTGAAATATCTGATCAATGACAGTGACAGCCGTTTTCTGGTGGTCGAAAATGAAGAGCAGTTGGACAAGTTCCTTGAGGTCGAAGGTGATCTTTCCAATCTTTTGAAGGTTATCATCCTTGAGGATGAAGGTCTGCATGACCTGGACCATGACCGCTGCATGTTGATCGGCGATCTTTATGAGCTAGGTCAGCAAACCGAGCGTGAAGAGCCGAACCGCTTTGACGCCGAAATCGCGCTTGCATCCCCGCAGGATACCGCCCTTCTTGTCTATACGTCCGGCACGACCGGCATGCCAAAAGGCGCAATGCTGAGCCACGAGAACATCCTGGCCGCAATCGAAGCCGGCGCCCATTCCTTGCCCGCATTGGAAACAGATGAACAGCTGTGCTTTTTGCCGCTCTGCCACATCCTCGAGCGTGATGTTTCCATATATTTCCCGCTGGCAACGAAATCTGTCGTCAACTTTGCCGAAAGCCCCGAGACTGTTTTCGCAAATCTGCAAGAGGTTTCTCCTTCGACGTTTACGGCGGTCCCGCGTGTATGGGAAAAGATCTATTCTCAGGTTCAGATCATGGCCCAGGATGCAACCTCGACCGGGCGCGCGGCCTTTGGAATGGCGGTAAAGGCGGGTCTGGAACGTGCCGAAAATATCCTGGCGGGCAAGCCGGTCCCGGCCAGTGTTGCCGCGCAGTACTGGCTTTGGGACCGTTTGGTTCTGCGTAACCTGCGCCGGATGCTGGGGTTGGACAATATGCGGCGCGGTGGAAGCGGCGCCGCTCCGATTTCGGCGGACTTGCTGAAATGGTACTGGGCCATTGGTGTACCTCTGGTCGAAGGTTTTGGTATGACCGAAACATCGGGCCTGGCGACATTGAATACACTTGGAAACAACAGGATCGGAACCATTGGGCAGGCTGTGCCCGTTAATGACGTCCGTATTTCCGAAGGTGGAGAGATTCAGCTTAAAGGGTTGAACATCTTTCAGGGTTACTGGCGAAACAACGCCAAAACAGCCGAGACTTTCACTGCCGATGGTTGGTTGCGTACTGGTGATATGGGCGAGATCGACCAAGACGGTTTCGTGACCATTACGGGTCGCCTCAAAGATCTTATCATCACGGCGGGCGGCAAAAATATAGCCCCGGCCGAGATTGAAAGCCGTCTCAAGTTCAGCCCCTTTATCTCGGACGCAGTTGTAATTGGCGATAAGCGCAAGTTCCTGACTGCACTAATCATGATTGATCAGGAAAACGTGGAGAAATTTGCGCAGGATCGAAAGGTTCCCTTCTCGAATTTCGCCTCTCTTTGTGCCTCCGCCGAGGTTCGGGACCAGATCAAAGACGAAGTTGATGCCGCAAACAAGGATTTCGCACGGGTTGAGCAGATCAAGGATTTCCGCCTGATAGATGTTCTGCTGACGGCAGATGATGACGAACTGACGGCCACAATGAAGCTCAAGCGCAGCTTTGTGGAAAAGAAACACGAACATCTTATTGAAGACATGTACAATTAGACAAAACGTTATCCAAAGGGAGGATTATAATGAGGAATCTGATTAAACGGCTGTCCGCTGCCACAGTATTGACGGCTGTCGCGACACTCTCCAGCGCTCAGACACAGGGTGTTACGGATGATGAGATCGTAATCGGGTCGGTCAATGATCTGAGCGGTATCTTCGCCGCCGTTGGTGTCCCAGCCACCAAAGGCGCCAATGTGGTGTTCGACCGCGTAAACGCTGCAGGTGGTGTTCACGGTCGGACCATCCGTTTTGTGGTTGAGGATAATGGCTATCAGATGCCGCGCGCGATGCAGGGCTACAACAAGTTGCTGAACCGCGACAAGGTGTTTGCGATGTTGCAATCTCTGGGTACGCCGATGAACCTGGCCGGATTCAAACTGCTGGATCCCAAGGGCATTCCGAATGTCGCGCCTTTGACGTCGTCGCAGAAAATGCTGCAAGAACCAGTGCGCAACAAATTCACGTCCTTTTCCACCTATTTCGATCAGGCGCGTGTTGGCGTGAACTATCTGGCCGGCGAATTCGGATCGCAAACAGTCTGCACCATGTATCTGCCCACCGATTTCGGCGAGGAGATTCTGGAAGGCAGCAAGGCGGGTGCCGAAGAGGCTGGGATCGGTTTTGTCACAGAAACCACCCACAAGCCCGATGAGACCGATTTCGTGGGCTCTCTGAGCAAGCTCAGAGATGAAGGCTGCGACATCGTCACTATGGCCCTTGGCGTTCGGCAGGCGATCACTGTGGTTGGCACCGCCAAAAAGATGGGTCTAACGGATATGAAATTCTTGGGAACATCAGCCAGCTTCCTGACCGTCGTTGCCCAGGTGCCGGGTGGCGTAACGGATGGTTTTTATGCCGCCGCCTCATGGCTGGATTTGTGGGCCCGCGCGGATCAACCGGCCCCTGCAGCCTTCATCGAAGAGTATAAGGCTGCAACAGGCGAAGACCCCGTTGGATTTGCGATGTTGGGCTATTCCGCGGCTGAAATGATGGTTAAGGCGCTGGAAACCGCCGGCCCCGATCTGACTCATGACAGTTTCATCGCTGCAATGGAGACACTGGACTACAACGACGAACTGGTTGGAAACCACATCTCGTTTTCGCCGGACGACCACCAAGGTGCCGATACGGTGTTTGTGAGCGTTGTTGAAAACCGTGCTTGGAAGCTGGTCCACGAAGAGTAACGACTGAAAAACAGAGTTTGATCAGCATTCAGGCGTTAGAAACCACGAGCCGTCCGTTCCAATACGGACGGCTTTTTCATTTTGTTTTGAGCTATCCACCTGCGGATAATTGGTTCCAATGCAAAACCGCTATAGTTAAGCCAAATGGAAAAAACTCGAATCGAAAATCTGTTGTCGTTGAAAGATCGTAAGATCATCGCGCAGGGTAATCGGCAATTTGTCTATCAACACCCTGATCTGCCGGACACTCTGCTGAAGATCCCGCAACCTCAGACGATAGATGACGAAGCTCATCTTGTGACGGATACCTGGTTTGATCGGATGTTTCGACGCTCGACGGCGTTCAAAGGATTTCTGCGCGAGTTTCACGAGTCGTTTGATCTTATGGTGCGTCACCAGAAATCCGCTGCTCCTATCCCCGTATGTGAGGTGCGAGGTGTGGTTCAGACGGACCTGGGTCTGGCGCTCATGTACGAGCGGATTTCCGAGCCTGACGGACAGCTATCGCCCAGCCTTATTGGTTTGGTCCAAAGCCGTCGCCTTAAGCCGCATCACTTGGATTCTTTGAACGCGCATTTTGACATTTTGGTCAAAGAGAACGTTTTGGTCAGTAACCAGAACCCCGGCAACATCGTCTATCAGACGCTGGCCGACGGGTCAGGACGATGGGTCTGGATAGACAGTTTCGGAAATAAGCAGGCGATCCCAGTTCGCAGGTGGTTCCCAAGCCTGAACAAACGAAAGATCGACCAGACTCGGCAGAAATTCCTTACTTTGGCTCAACAGGCTTTAGGACGTGAAACGGACTGACAAATCCGTGTTGGAGCGACTTTCTTTTCGTCTCACGCTTGACGTGTGCGGGCTGTTAATCTCAACATTCAGAAATGTGTTTTGTGCGTCCTCGTCATTACCACGAAAACGGGACCAATTCAGTAAATGGTATTCTAGGTAGTTAGATAAAAAATGCGGTCAAAAATTCTGAACTTTCTGATCATCGTGATGATCTCTGCAACGCTTCTTGCTGGTGTGGAGCTGGGCATCCGTTGGCTGTCACCACAAGGCGTTCTGACAACATATCCAGAGGGTGGTCCACTTGGATTGAAGGACCCGGTCGTCGGGCATACGAACAGGCCAAACACTGTCGTCGCCATCAATGCACCAGAGTTCACGGTCGAGTATAAAGTCGACGAAAACGGGTTTCGTGAAACGCGTTTTCCAGCCAATGCCGCAGACGATGGAAGCACCATCAAGATCCTGCTGCTGGGGGATTCATTTACCTTCGGCGCTTCAAACGAGCTGGGCAATATCTGGCCTGAACTTTTGGCCCAGAAATTCCTGGATGAAGGCATGTCTGTGCAGCTGATCAACGCAGGCGTGCCGGGATATAACACATCTCAACAGGCGCTGTATCTTGAGCGGTTAAGCGAAAAATATAACCCCGATATTGTGCTGGTGACCTTTCTTCCCAACGATATGTTTGCAAATGAGCCTATTCGGACCGTTGATGGCGTTGATGTCGCTTACAGCGATGTCAGCTCGGTTGTGGGGTCCGGGAATATCAAGAAATCCTCGCTGCACTCGGTCACGATGTTAAAGCGAATGCTGATGGCCAACGATCAGAGCTATACCCAACTGTACCTGATGACGCCGCGAAAGGCGTTTTTCACCACCCCGATGAGCGAGCTGTTTCAGGCCAAAGTCGAGACGACAAAGCAGGTGTTTACCCGCATGGCCACCTTCACACAGTCGCAGGGATCCGAGCTTGTGGTCGTGTCTGTCCCACAGTTGTTTCAGGTTCTCCAGGCCGCAAAAACATCTTCTGATCCCGAGGTTGATCCCGGCCTACCCGACCGCCTGATGGAGGGTGTGGTGGCCGAGCAAGGATTTCAGTGGCACGAAGCGTTGCCCTACCTCACCGAAGAATACAGCTCCACAGGTAAAGATCTGTATTTCAGATACGATGGTCATCTGAATGCCGACGGCAACAGGGTTCTGTCTGATTTCATGTTCCAGATTCTGGCCCCGCTGATCGAAACCAAAGCAGCTGGCTGAGTTCGAAAACAGATTCGGCAAACCAAATCCCAATCAACAAAAGAAAAACGGCCGCAACATTGTGCGGCCGTTTGAAACAGTCTTGAAGGTTCGTGCCAGCGATTAACGCTTGGAGAACTGGAACGAACGACGCGCTTTGCGCTTACCGTATTTCTTACGTTCCACAACGCGGCTGTCGCGGGTCAGGAAACCAGCGGCTTTCAGTGCGCCACGCAGCGACGGATCGTACAGTTGCAGCGCTTTCGAGACGCCGTGCTTGACCGCACCGGCCTGACCGGTCAGGCCACCGCCTTTGACGGTTGCAACAACGTCGAACTCACCTTCTACGCCGGCAACCTGAAACGGCTGGCGCAGGATCAGCTGCAGAACGGGGCGTGCAAAGTACACGTCCTGGTCTTTGCCGTTCACGGTGACCTTACCGGAACCCGGCTTGATCCAAACGCGGGCAACAGCGTCTTTACGCTTGCCGGTGGCATAGGCACGACCCAGTTCGTCGCGTACGGGTTCACGCACGATGACTTCTTCGGCCACAACTTCAACGCCTGCTACGGCGCTCAGCTCTTCGAGAGTATTGATCTGATCAGCCATGGTCATTAGCTCCGGGTGTTTTTCTTGTTCATGGATGCAACATCCAGAACTTCGGGCGCTTGCGCCTCATGGGGATGCTCGGCACCGGCATAAACACGCAGGTTGGTCATAACCTGACGCGATAGGCGGTTGCCCGGCAGCATGCGCTTGACCGCCTGGGTCACGACGCGCTCGGGGTATTTGCCCTCGAGGATCTGCTGCTTGGTGCGCGACTTGATGCCGCCCGGGTGGCCAGTGTGCCAGTAGAAGTTCTCTTCGCGCTTCTTGCCGGTCATCTGGATTTTGTCAGCGTTGATCACGATGACATTGTCGCCCATGTCCATGTTCGGGGTGAACGACGCTTTGTGCTTGCCACGCAGACGCATGGCGACGATCGAGGCAAGACGGCCCAGAACAACGCCCTCGGCGTCGATCAGGATCCATTTCTTGTCGATGTCTGCAGGTGTTGCAGAAAAGGTTTTCATGGCAGGATAGTCCTGTTTGATGTGAAAGACCGCCCCCATACGGAGCGGTCCGAATTCGATGGATGGGGTTTAAACCCACGCGAAAGGCGGGTCAATACACGCAAATCAGTTTTAACTTAGCAAAAACAATGTATTACAAAATAGGTATTATTTTACCCCATGTTTTTGCCAATCTTTTTCCGTCAATACCCAACGCATCCACTGCCCAGCCCCGGTACCAAGAACAAGTTGCCGGGTATCAACGTACCGCGCCCCAAGTTTCGCGGTCCCTTTTTGTGATCGCAAGTTGGTTAGGTCGATATGAAACCAGACCTCATCCAGTTCGCCGAACACCTGATTTACCATCAGCGATTTGATCGCCCGATTGCTGGCTCCGCCCCAGTGATCACGGGTGATAAAGCTGTATCCGATGCCGATGCCCCCGGGAACTTCGGGAGGCTCATAATAGCGAGAGCACCCGATGACCCGGCCTGTCGCCTCTTCGTGTACTGTCACTGACCCACCTGCGCTCAACAGAAAATCGAAATAAGGGGCGAAAACTTCTTCTGATGGCGGGATTTGGCGGGATGCCCGGCCCAAATCAACGGATCGCTGGCTGCAAGGTGCAGGTCTTCGAAGTCACTTTTGAGCATCGGTGTGACGACAAATCCCCTGTCCCGCATTTCCCGAATATCCATTAAGCGTCCCCTTACACCGAAATCTGTTCGGGTGGATTATCCAGCAAACGCCTGAGACGCTGCATTGCGTCCTCGAATTGATCCAACGATACATGCCCGTTCATGGCAATGCGCACCGCATTGGGCGCGCGCCCGTCACGCAAAGCAAACTCATCGGCAGACCGCAGTTGAATTCCCTCTCGCTCGGCTGCGCGGCTGAACGCAGCCGCTCGCCAACCAGAAGGCAAGTTCAGCCAGACAAAAGGTACATCTGAGGCCCAGTTCAGGTCGAACCCACCCAGGGCGTTTACGGCCACGCGCACATATTCCCCCATCCGGGTCCGGACATCTTTTGCGATTTGGCGCGTCCGCGGATCAGACAACATCAGCCGCGCCAGTTCGGCAAGCGGCTGAGCAAGGCCAAAATAGCCATATTCCGCTGAACGGCGCAGATCAACGCTGCGCTCGCGCGGCGCTATGGCAAACCCGACACGCAGTGCGGGCGTCAAGATCTTCGAGATCGACGACACATGCCATCCCCTTTCCGGCGCCAGGGCGCGATAGCTGGGCGCTCTTGCATCACCCATGCGGTAGCAGTCGTCTTCGATTATCTGGACGCCAAACCGCCGCGCGATTTCCACAACTTCTTTGCGGCGTTCCAGTGGCGTATGTGAGCCGGTCGGATTTTGAACCTCGGGTGAGACACATATGGCCTGCGCCGCCGACTGGCGAAGGACATGCTCCATAGCGTTGGGATCCACGCCCCATTTGTCCATCTTTACGCCAACGACCTCTGCACGCATCAACTCACCGGCGCGTCGGAACCCCGCGTATGACAGATCCTCAACCAGAACGATCGGCTTTGGTCCGCGTAATATTGTCTGAAATACAAGGCAAAGGCCGTTTTGTCCGCCGTGGGTCAGAACGATATCGTCCTGCGAAATTGGTCCCAATGGCAAATCGGAAAGCCAATCTACAACAGCCTGTCGCATAGGTTTATACGCATCGCGGGTTGGATAGTTCATAAACAGGCGTGGATCGGATTGTGCCACTTTCTGCATACATTCGCGGATCAGGGCCACCTGCCCCATATCGGCGAGCCTTGGGCTGAACAGGCTGACATTGGCTTCATATTTGTCATCTCTGAGATGAAGTTGCCGAGCCCAGACATCATCGAGCAGAGGCGCCTTGGGCGGGGCCACAAATGTACCACGTCCTACTTCGGCGCTGAGCAGACCTTCGTCTGTGAGTATCGTATAGGCGCGCGCAACGGTGCCCGGTGTGATTTGTAACCTATAGGCAAGTTCCCGCACCGGCGGCAGCTTTGTACCGACTTCCAAAAGATTGTTATCTATAGCTTTTCGAATTGTATCGGCGACCAGTGTATATTTTGGCCCTTTGGATTTAGGCAGTGACTCTGGCCAAATTGTATCCATTACAATTCTTCCTTTGATTGCAGCGCAATTCTGAATGTATCAATTGTTCATACCGAACATATTACGTTTGTGTCAATACAATTTGAAAGGAAACCCAAGATGACACGCGCAATGCACAACCCCGCCCTGATAGCGCTTAACGACAGCCCCCGGCTGCCGCTGATTGCCGCACTGGCCGTGCGGTTTGCGGCGACGGTCACAAAATGGGAGCGGCAACGCCGCAGCCGAATTAACTTGTCCAATCTCGATGACAGGCTGCTGAAGGATGTGGGCCTGACTAATTATCAGGCCAGACGAGAGATCGAACGCCCTTTTTGGCAGGGCTAGGTAATCCCCAGTCCCTATATGGGACCTCTTCCTTGGCCGGGTTTATCCCGGCCATTTTTTCACCCAAAAGCTGCCGCAGCTGACCCCTCTGGTGGTAAAGAATAGGTCATCGTTGCGCGAGCGACGGGTTTGTCTGACCCTTCCGAAAATATTAGAACGTCACCTACGGCAAGGGTTTTTCCTAGCTTCAGCAAGGTGCAGCGCGCAATCAAATCTGCATTTCCATCCGGTTTACGCATGAAGTCCATTGAACAACCGGTTGTCACGGCCAGAGACTGCTGGCCCCTGCGCGCCAGGATCAGTGCGTAAACGCTTACATCAGCTAATCCAAACATAGACGGCCCCGAGACGGTCCCACCGGGGCGCAAATGACGATCGCCAACGGCAAGTCTCATGACGATGGACTCTTCGGTCAGATCCTGGACCGAATAATCCTGACTGACCTGGGGGAAGATTTGGCTCATATAATCCTCCAGTTCCTCCCGATTCATTGCCAATGACATACTTCCCCTCCTGGATTTGCCGACCTAGAGTTGGCCTCACATCAGATCGGAGGGCAAGATGGGAATTCTGGAACGAAATGACGCAGACGCCGTGGCTAGGCTTACAATGAATGCGCCAGACCGACTCAACGCCCTAAGTGACGAAATGCTGGCTGCGCTGCAGACTGAACTTGATGCTCTGCGCGAAGACAGTTCCATCCGGGCGGTGATCCTTTCTGGTAAAGGCAAAGCTTTTTGTGCGGGTCATGATCTGAAACAGATGACAGCTGGGCGCCAATCTGAAGACGGCGGCAAAGCCTATTTCCAGGACCTATTCAATCGCTGTGCGAAAATGATGCTTTCGATTCAGTCGCTTCCGCAGCCGGTTATTGCCCAGGTGCACGGCATTGCTACGGCGGCCGGATGCCAGTTGGTTGCAACCTGCGATCTTGCTGTAGCTGCCGAAGGGACGCGGTTTGGCGTAAACGGTGTGAATATCGGGCTGTTCTGTTCGACCCCAATGGTTGCTCTTAGCCGAAACATTCCACGCAAACACGCCTTCGAGATGTTGACGACCGGAGATTTCATTCCGGCGTCACGAGCTGCTGAGCTGGGTCTTGTCAATCGCGTGGTGCCAGAAATGCTGTTGGAGCATGAGGCTGTTTCACTGGCCGAGCAGCTTGCCTCCAAACTGGGATCTGCCGTGAAAGTCGGAAAACAGGCCTTCTACCGCCAGTTGGATATGCCATTGGATCAGGCCTATTCCTATACCGGCGAGGTAATGGCTCAGAATATGATGCATCGGGATACCGAAGAAGGAATATCTGCATTTATCGGAAAAAGAGATCCAAATTGGAGCCAATAAGGAATTTGTCATGCATATTTTTCCGCAATGTCGCCATTTTTGGACTTTTCAAATGGGCGTTACTGTGACAATGCTGAGACGAGGCTGAGGCCTTGAACACTTTTTGGGTCGCCGTGGGCGGAAGGTCCCTCCGAGCTGGTTTCTCTCACTGGCGCAGACATTCCCGCATCGGCGACCCCAAAAATCCCTTGAAAACATGATTTCCCGTGCGCCATCGCTGCTGTGTTGCGTTGTGATCTTCTGTGCCCTATGTGGCAGCTTATGACACAGAAATTGCATATCGTGGGCGGCGGCATGGCCGGGTCCGAGGCCGCATGGCAGGCGGCGGAAATGGGCGTTGAGGTCGTGATTCACGAAATGCGCCCAAAAGTCGGAACTTTTGCGCATCAGACCGGCAACTTGGCCGAGATGGTCTGCTCGAACTCATTCCGGTCGGATGATGACGAACAGAACGCCGTTGGACTGCTGCATTGGGAAATGCGCGAGGCCGAAGGGTTGATCTTGAAAACGGCAGATGCGCACCGACTTCCGGCCGGGGGCGCATTGGCTGTGGATCGCGATCCGTTTGCGGAATCTGTGACGGCCAGGTTAAAGGCTCACCCCCTTGTCGAAATCACTGGCGAAGAAGTGACCGCCCTGCCCGATGACGGCCAATGGATTTTCGCCACCGGCCCTCTTACGTCTGCTGGATTGGGAGAAGCAATCCGCGCGGAAACCGGCGCCGAGTCGTTGGCGTTCTTTGATGCCATTGCACCAATCGTATATGCAGACAGCATCGACATGAGCAAAGCTTGGATGCAATCTCGGTATGACAAGGGTGAGACCGAAGAAGAACGCACCGCTTACCTGAATTGTCCGATGGACCGAGAACAGTACGACGCCTTCATCGACGCCCTGCTGGCCGCGGACAAGACCGAGTTCCATGAAGGAGAGACCGCAGGCTATTTCGATGGCTGTCTTCCGATAGAGGTTATGTCCGAGCGGGGTCGTGAAACGTTGCGCCACGGACCGATGAAGCCGGTCGGCCTGACGAACCCGCATCAGCCCGAGGTAAAGCCCCATGCGGTGGTTCAACTGCGCCGGGATAACGCGCTAGGCACATTGTTCAACATTGTCGGCTTTCAGACCAAGATGAAATACGGAGCCCAAACCGATGTGTTCCGCATGATTCCGGGGTTGGAGAATGCCAGTTTTGCGCGGCTGGGCGGTATTCATCGCAATACGTTCATCAATTCTCCGACATTGCTGGATTCCCAGATGCGACTGAAATCAAAGCCCAATATCAGGTTCGCTGGTCAGATTACCGGTGTCGAAGGTTATGTGGAAAGCGCCGCGATGGGTCTTTTGGCCGGACGTCTGGCTGCTGCCGAGATGTTGGGCCGTACCGTTCCCGAAGTTCCGCAGGACAGTGCCATGGGCGCTTTGATCCACCACATTACTGGCGGTGCCGAGGCAAAGACATTCCAGCCAATGAACGTGAATTTCGGTCTGTTCCGTCCTGTCGATGGGTTAAAAGGCGGTCGGCGTGGCCGAAAAGACCGCTACAAGGCCTATACTGACCGGGCCAAGGAAGAATGGACCAAGTGGCTGGCGCATTGGTGACTGGACGGGTCCGGCCCCGACGTCCTAACATATCGGTATGAGCGATAAATTCCTAAAGGATGTCTATGGGCTGGATTCGCCTCAGGCGACCAAAGCACATTATCAAAAATGGGCCTCGTCTTATGATGATGAGGTTGGGTCAAACGGTTATGCGACCCCGGGACGTATCGCCCGGGCTCTCTGGTCGCAATTACCTGAAACGAAAACCCCAATTCTGGACTATGGCTGCGGTACCGGTCTGTCGGGTGTCGCACTGAACGCGGTAGGATTTGAGGTCATCGACGGAATAGACCCCACCCCCCAGATGTTAGAGGGCGCTCTTACAAAGGGGGTTTATCGCAACCTAACCAGTTTCGACATCACAGATCCCAACCCTCTGCAAGCTGGCGCATATAAAGTAATCACAGCGATCGGAGTCATCGGCGTCGGCGCCGCACCGCCAGAGACACTGGATATGCTCCTAAACGCATTGCCATCACACGGTCTTTTAGCTTTTTCTTATAATGATCATACGCTTGAAGATCACAGCTATACCGTTCGCCTAAGTGAGTGGCTGGATATGGGCGCAGCACGATTGCTGTTCCGGGAATATGGCCCGCACCTTCCGGGAATGGACATGAAGTCTGACGTTTATATTGTTGAAAAAGTGTGACTTTAGTAACCAGATTTGCACCATCACCTACAGGACCGCTGCATCTCGGCCACGCTTATTCGGCGATGTTGGCCCATGATTTTGCAAAGTCGAATAATGGGCTGTTTTTGCTGAGAATCGAGGACATCGACCGATCTCGCTCGCGCCCGGCATGGGAAACCCAGATTTACGATGATTTGCATTGGCTTGGCCTGTCTTGGCCTGAACCGGTGCTGTGCCAATCCACGCGAACCGCAATCTATGATGCCGCGCTAGACGATCTGTGGTCGCGGGGGCTGCTGTACCCGTGCAGCTGCAACCGAAAAGACATCGCCAACGCGGCCAGCGCTCCCCAGGAAGGAGCCCCACTTCTTGGTCCGGACGGGATTATCTATCCGGGGACGTGTCGCACACGTTGGAAACAACAGGGTTCATCGGGTAAGCCACGCCCGCTTAGTATTCCGTTGCGATTGGATATGGCCGAAGCTTTGCAACAAACATCCAGCCTGTTTCAGATCGATAAAAACACTGCATGGTTTCAAGAGATTGGAGAAGGTCCAGGCGCTGAATCCGGCGGTGTCCGGTTCACACAGGCAGAGATGTTGGAAACGGTTGGGGATGTCGTTCTGTCGCGCCGGGATATAGGCACGTCGTATCACTTGTCGGTCGTTCTGGATGACGCTGCACAAAAAGTTACGCATGTGGTTCGCGGTCAGGATCTGTTCGAAGCCACACGTATCCACGTTCTGCTACAGGCGTTGTTGAATTTGCCGACACCCATCTACCTGCATCATCGCCTGATACGCGATCAGGCCGGCAAACGGCTGGCTAAACGCGACGATGCGCGTGCCATTGCCAAGTTTCGCGACGAAGGGGCGACGCCCGAAGATATTCGGGCGATGGTCGGGCTTTGACCGATCAGGCCATGGGGGCCATGAGTTCGACCTCGTCCCCGTCTCTGACCGCTGTGTAAAAGCACGACCGACGGTTGGTGTGGCAGGCCGGACCGGTCTGGCGCACAAGGACAAGCAGGCAATCCCGGTCGCAATCCACGCGGAGATCAACCAATTCCTGCACATGGCCCGAGCTTTCGCCCTTGATCCAGATTGACTGGCGCGAGCGGGACCAATAGGTAACGCGTCTGGTTTCAAGCGTCTTTTCAATGGCGCTCTGGTTCATCCAGGCCATCATTAATACCTCGCCCGTATTTTCGTCCTGAGCGATGGCCGGAATCAGCCCGGCCTCGTTGAATTTCAAACTCGATGCATCGAACGCGACTGAGGAAGACATGACAAAAACCTTTTGCATCCCGGTGGATGGCCACTATGTATTGGGAACATTCAACGAGGGAAAGCCATGTCCGGCGAGAATGACCTGATAAAGCTATACTCTGGCCGAATTCTGGCCCTTGCTGCTGACATTCCACATCTAAGCCGGCTTGATGACGCTGACGCTACGGTGAAAAAACGCTCGCCCCTATGCGGGTCGACCATCACGGTTGATGTCAAAGTTCAGGATGGCAGAATTTCAGAGTTCGGTCAGGACGTGAAAGCCTGCGCTTTGGGACAGGCCTCCGCTTCGGTTGTTGGCGGGGCAATCGTCGGAACAACGCGTGCCCAGGTCGAAAAGGCGCGCGAGCAACTGTCCGCGATGCTGAAAAAGGATGGATCGGCACCCGAGGCCCCATTTGATGGGCTAGAGGTTTTGATGCCCGCACGGGAATATAAGAACCGCCATGCCTCGATCCTGCTGGTTCTTGATGCAACCGCAGAGGCGTTTGAACAGGCGGAACGTGCAAATTGCGCCTAAACATGGTTTTGACGGGCAAAACGTTATAGCCTTTCGGAATAAACGAAGGGAATTTCAGTTTTGAACGGTTTACTTGAGCATTTTGTCACGCTTTGGGTTGTTATTGATCCTATTGGAACAATCCCGGTCTTCATCGCTGTTACCGCAGGGCTTGGGGCCGCCGCACGCCGTAAGATGGCGCTTTTGGCCTCGCTTATAAGCGCCGGGATTCTATTGTTTTTCCTGGTCTTCGGGCAACTGCTGATCGAGGCACTGGATATCGGCCTGAACTCTTTTCAAGTCGCTGGCGGCATTATCCTATTCCTGTTCGCGCTGACCATGATTTTTGGCGAGCCCAAACAGGAAGTCGAGCAGCGCGCTGCCGAGGACGACATCAAAGACGAACTCCACAAACACAACCCAGCGATCTTTCCTCTTGCCGTCCCCTCGCTTGCCTCACCAGGTGCGATGCTGGCCATCGTCATCTTGACCGATAACAACAGGTACAGTGTTGCTGATCAGGGGATCACGGCTTTGGTCATGCTGTCGGTTGTTGCGATTGCCTTTGTCCTGATGTTGCTGGCCGAGCCGATCATTCGGCTGATCGGCCATTCAGGCGCCGCCATCATCAGCCGTGTCATGGGGATGATCCTGGCATCGGTCGCAGTGAACTCGGTTCTGTCGGCGTTGTTGGAAATTATGAAAACCGGTCAGCTCTAAAAAAAACCGCCGCACCTTTCGGGCGGAAAGGGCGGCGGCAGGTAATGCGTTTCTCATGTGGGGTCCGGATATCCGCGCGGGGCCGAGGCATGGCCCTTCAAGGGTATTGGGACAGGCAGGTCACCCTTGATTGAAATGGGGATGACAAGCGCGGCGTGATCGGCATGAGATCGCAGGCAGAAAGACTTAATACGTTCCGGGAAGATGAAGTGCGACCATAAGTATGACCACCAGTGCAACCGCACCTGCTGCGTCCTGCAGCAGCGTCGACTGGGAACGATTTAGGGTGGTCTTGATCTGGGTCAGCATATGGGTTCCTCCGGTCAGGGTTTTAATCCTTTGTTGACCTTTTGTTCTCATATTTTGCTGCCTTGGTAAAGAACTTTTTGAGAACATTTGTGAACTAATGTTCCTGTTTTCGTCTAACCAACTGATATCAAACGGATTGCCTGATCCTGTTTCATCAGCCACAAAAGAACACGAGCCGCCTTGCCCCTTTGCGTTTCAAGTTTGGCGTCCACGCCCAGCAGAGCCCTTGCGTCAGACTGCGCAACTGCCATCAAACCGGCCTGCCTTTCCAAATCGGCGATACGGAACTTCGGCAGACCTGACTGCGCGGTACCGATCAGATCGCCCGCTCCGCGCATTTGCAGGTCTGTCTCAGAGATTTTGAACCCGTCTTCGGTTTCGCGCAGAACTTCCAGCCTTTTGCGCCCCCCTTCGCCGAGGGGCGGCTGATACATCAGCAGACATGTCGATTCTGCCTCGCCTCGCCCAACACGACCGCGAAGCTGATGCAGCTGCGCCAGGCCAAAAATCTCGGCCCTTTCGATAACCATGATCGAGGCATTTGGAACATTCACGCCAACCTCGATTACCGTGGTCGCCACCAGAACTTTGGTTTGCCCCTGCTGAAATGCCTTCATCGCTGCGTCTTTGTCGGCGGGCGGCATTTGGCCGTGAACCAGCCCCACTATCCCGTCCCCCAAAATGGCACGCAGCCTTTTGAACCGTTCCTCGGCAGCGGTCAGATCCGAGACTTCGGATTCATCGACAAGCGGGCAAACCCAGTAGCATTGGCGGCCCTCAGCAATAGCTTTTTGCAGATGCGAGACAACTTCTTGAATCCGTTCAGTGCTCACAACCGCTGTTTTGACAGGTTTTCGCCCCGGTGGCTTTTCATCAAGCACGGACACGTCCATGTCACCGTATTGAGTCAGGGCCAGACTGCGTGGGATCGGCGTTGCAGTCATGACCAGAACATCTGCTCCCTTGCCTTTTTCCGAAAGCTCCATGCGTTGACGGACCCCAAATCGGTGCTGTTCGTCGACGATTGCCAGCCGTAATTCCTGAAACGCGACATCGCTTTGAAATACGGCGTGAGTGCCCACCAAAATGTGAATATCCCCCCGTTGAAGCGCCAACAGCTTGGCACGCCGATCCGCCCCCTTGTCACGACCGGTCAGGATTTCCAGAACCACGCCCGCCTCTTCGGCGAGGGGGCGCAACCCTTCCAGATGCTGCTGAGCGAGTATCTCGGTTGGGGCCATCATGACGCCCTGCCCGCCCGCCTCGACCGCGACCAGTAGTGCCATGAACGCAACCAGAGTCTTGCCGGACCCAACATCCCCCTGAAGCAATCTGTTCATGCGCGTATCGGAGGCCATATCCCCTGCGATCTCTTGAATTGCGCGCTGTTGGGCGTTGGTGGGCTTGTATGGCAGGTTCGACAACACACGGGATTGCAGCTTGCCCGTACCAGCGCTGGCGATCCCCTTGACCCTGCGCTCTCGTTGGCGGGCCAATGCCAAGGTCAGTTGATGCGCGAACAGCTCATCATAGGCCAAACGCTCATGCGCTGGAGAAAAAGACGCTACATCATCCGCACCCTGCGGATTATGCGCTGCTTGTACAGCGCTCAACCAGTCTGGCCAGTTCTCTTTTGCGACCTGCGCGGGATCAATCCATTCCGTCAATTCCGGCGCAAGTGTAACCGCGCTACGCGCGGCCTTGAAGGCAGTTTTCTGGGTCAGCCCCTGGGTCAAATGATAGACAGGCTCAAACTCAGGGATATCCTTTGCGTCCGCAGGCGGCAGCATGTGATCCGGGTGAACCATCTGAGCGATGCCGTCGAAAAGCTCGATCTTGCCAGAAATCACCCTGCGCGCGCCCTGAGGGAGCACTTTTTGCAAGTAGTCGCCGCGGGCATGAAAGAACACCAACTGAAATTCAGTCTGGCTGTCTTCAACATGGACACGATAGGCACCGCCCTTGTTTCTAGGGGGGCGATGGATGCCAACGGTGACTTCTACGGTCAGCGTCGAGGGCAAATCGACGCCTTGAATGGTATCGCGCCTGCGCCGATCAATCACCGCATATGGCAGCCCGAACAAGACGTCGCGCGGGGTCTCGACACCTGACTGCGCCAAGACCTGAGCCGTTTTCGGCCCCACGCCGTCAAGCGTTTCCAGCCGCGAAAACAGCGGGAACAGAGATTCGGGCCGACCACTCATTTGCCGTCGATCAGCTGCAACCAGCCATCTTCGTCGAGCGTCTCGATCCCAAGTTCAGCCGCCTTTTTCGCCTTTGATCCAGCACCCGGTCCTGCAACCAAAAGATCGGTTTTCTTGCTGACCGACCCCGACACTTTGGCGCCCAATGCCTCGGCACGAGCCTTGGCCTCGGCGCGGGTCATCTTTTCAAGCGTTCCCGTAAAAACCACGGTCTTCCCCGCAACAGGGCTGCCCGGGGTATCGGGCCGTTTCGCGTCTTGGACATCAAGCTGAGCCACAAGATCGTCGATACTCTGCCGTTCGGCAGGTTGGGCGAAGGCTGAAACCAATGCGCGGGCCATAACCTCACCAACACCGTCAACGTTCAGCAGCTCATCCCATTCTGACCCGGTCTGACTATGCGCTATGGTAACCGCTTTTTCCAGCTCATCCCATGATCCGTAATGCGTTGCGATTAGGTTCGACGCTGCCTCGCCGACATGTCGAATGCCCAGTGCAAACAGTAACCGACCCAGTGGAATAACTCGTTTTTCATCAATCGCTTGCCACAGATTGGTGGCGCTCTGCGCCCCCCATCCCTTGCGATTAGCCAGCCTGTTCAGGTTCGCACTATCTCGTTGTTTCAGAGTAAAAATATCAGCCGGGGTCCGAACTGGCAGATCGGGATCGTCATAGAACATTTCAATCTGCTTTGCTCCAAACCCTTCGATATCAAAGGCCTTGCGTGAGACGAAATGCTTCAATTTCTCAACGGCTTGCGCAGGGCAGATAACACCGCCGGTACAGCGACGGACCGCGTCACCTTCCTCGCGGATCGCATCGCTGTGACATTCAGGGCATTTTTCCGGGAAGATGAACTTTTCGGCATCATCCGGGCGTTTCGAAATGTCGACATCGGCAACCTTCGGGATCACATCGCCGGCGCGATAAACCTGAACCCAGTCGCCGATCCGAATGTCTTTGCCTTCGCGTATCTCGCCGCCTTTTGCGTCTTTACCAGAAATGTAATCTTCGTTGTGCAACGTTGCGTTCGACACGACCACACCGCCGACAGTAACCGGGTGCAGCCTGGCCACCGGGCTCAGCGCGCCGGTGCGGCCAACCTGAATGTCGATCGCTTCAAGACGGGTCCAGGCAAGCTCGGCCGGAAATTTATGCGCAATTGCCCAGCGGGGTGTGCTGGACCGGAACCCAAGCCGTGATTGCAGCGCAAGATCGTTTACCTTGTAGACCACACCATCAATGTCATATCCAAGCGTCGCACGCTGCAGCTCGATGCTGCGATAGTGATCCAGAATCTGCTTTGTATCCGTGCATAAACGGGTTAGCGGGTTGGTTGAAAATCCGAATTCCTTCAGGCGCTGTATGGCTTCGTATTGGGTGCTTGCCAGAGGCTCAGACAGCTCCCCCCAGGCATAAGCAAAAAACTTGAGGGGACGAGAACGGGTAATTGCGGAATCCAACTGACGAAGGGATCCTGCGGCGGCATTTCGCGGGTTGGCGAAGGTTTTTTCGCCTTTCTTGGACTGGCTCTCATTTAGACGATCAAAGTCGTCGTGAGACATATAGACCTCGCCGCGAACCTCAAGGATGTCTGGTGCGCCGGTGATTGCCTGTGGAATATCCGATATGGTTAGCGCATTTGCGGTAACATTTTCCCCGACTTCTCCGTCTCCCCGTGTGGCCGCATGGACAAGCCTACCCCTCTCATACCGAAGCGAAAGGGAGAGACCGTCGATCTTGGGCTCAGCCGTATAGCTCAATCCCGTCTCGTCATCCAACCCTAGATATTTTCGGACAGACCGATCGAAATCAGAGACGTCCTCGTCATGAAAAGCGTTGCCCAAAGACAGCATGCGCACGGCATGTGAAATCTTGGAGAACCCATCGGCGGGGCGGGCACCAACGATATCCGATGGGCTGTCAGATCGCTTGAGTTGCGGAAATCGCGACTCGATTTCTGAGTTTCTGAGTTTCAGCGCATCATAGTCGGCATCAGAAATCTCGGGGGCGTCTTTCTGGTGATACAATGCGTTCGCATGATGTAAAAGCCCAGCCAGCCGCGCCAATTCATTGCGTGCCTGATCTTCCGTCAGGTCTGATACTGAAATGGAATTGCTCATGCCCTCGCCCCGTCAAATGTTCTTGGAGTTCAGTGATAGGGCGAGGGCATGGCTAGGTCCAGACGTGCTGTTCAGTGAGCGAGGGTGTCGCCCCGGACCCTTGGCGACGAAAAACTTGCGCGCCTAGGCGCCAACCGCAATGCGAGGTTCATCGACGCTGTTTTTCTGAGGATCGCGCAACACATATCCCCTGCCCCAGACGGTCTCGATATAATTTGCGCCGTCGGTGGCATTGCTAAGTTTTTTGCGCAATTTGCAGATAAAGACGTCAATGATCTTCAATTCGGGCTCATCCATTCCCCCATAGAGATGGTTAAGGAACATCTCTTTGGTCAGGGTTGTTCCCTTTCGAAGGCTCAGAAGTTCGAGCATTTGATATTCTTTGCCGGTCAGGTGAACGGCCTTGCCTTCCACTTCGACGGTTTTCGCATCCAGATTCACTGCAACGCGCCCGGTGTGGATTATGGATTGAGAATGCCCTTTTGAGCGGCGAATAATGGCGTGGATACGTGCAACCAATTCTTCTCTATGGAATGGTTTGGTCAGATAATCGTCAGCACCAAATCCGAAGCCTTTAATTTTACTTTCTGTATCGTCGGCCCCCGACAGGATCAGGATCGGCGTTTCCACCCGCGCAACCCGCAACTGGCGCAGCACTTCATGCCCGTTCATATCCGGAAGGTTGAGATCAAGGAGGATCAGGTCGTAATCGTAAAGTTTTGCGAGGTCGATCCCTTCTTCGCCTAAATCTGTCGCATATACGTTCAGATTGGCATGTGTCAGCATCAGTTCGATGCTTTTGGACGTGGTTGGATCATCCTCGACAAGAAGTATACGCATTTACTGCTCCAATTCAGCTCAATTTACCAATTAAAATCGAGCCTGCTCAAAAATGGTTAATCTGACGTTACCGTTGAATCATTTATTCACGCTCTCCTTTAGGTTGTCGATATTTTTTTATCGTAGTGACCTTTAATGCGTCCGTTCCGTGTTCTGCGACCGCAGAAACCCAGGAATTAAATTCTTCGTCGCTGAGGCCATATTGGTTTTTGGCTTCCGAAAGCGTAATCAATCCGTAAAGAACGCCACGGACTACAATCGCCTTACGGGATGCCACCCAGCGGGTTGTCTCTTTTGGCGGCAGATCAGCCCGGGATAAAACCGTTCCATCCGGCAGGGTTACCGACCTGGGCCCCTCTACTTTGTGCAAATACATCTTTCGGTCCTCTTCGTGCTGCGACAAAGCTGACACCATGCTACTTAATGTGTTGTGAAACCGCCCCTTGAGAGTATCTAGAATTTTCCTATATTCTGCCGATCTTTCTTAACCCGTACTGGAACCGTCATGGCCCTCGACACCGAGACACCGCTGAACTCTCTTGGCTTTGCCAAGCCCCCGTCTGAAACACGGGTGGTTGTTGCCATGTCCGGAGGCGTGGACAGCTCGGTCGTGGCCGCGCATTTGGCGGATCAGGGGTATGACGTCATCGGCGTCACCCTGCAACTGTACGACCACGGTGCTGCCTTGGCCAAAAAGGGGGCCTGCTGTGCGGGTATCGACATTCACGATGCGCGCCGCGTGGCCGAGGAACGCGGGTTTCCGCATTACGTTCTGGATTATGAGAACATCTTCAAGGACGCCGTGATCGACGAATTCGCCGACAGCTATCTGGCCGGTGCGACGCCGGTTCCCTGCATTCGCTGTAACGAACGGGTGAAATTCAAGGACCTGCTGGAAACCGCCAAGGATCTTGAGGCTGATTGCATGGCCACCGGCCACTATATTCAGCGCAAGACAGGCCCCAACGGGCCGGAATTGCACAGCGCCGAGGATGCCAACCGCGATCAATCCTATTTCCTGTTCTCGACGACCCCGGAACAGCTGGATTTCCTGCGCTTTCCACTGGGCCACCTGCCCTCCAAGGACGCAACGCGCGAAATGGCTGCGCAATATGGGTTGGCTGTTGCCGACAAGCCCGACAGTCAGGACATCTGTTTCGTGCCCAACGGCAACTATGCCAGCGTCATCGAAAAGCTGCGCCCCGGCGCGGCGGAACCGGGTGAGATCGTTCATGCGGATGGTCGTGTGCTGGCCCAGCATAACGGGGTAATCCACTATACCATTGGTCAGCGCCGCGGGCTTGGTATCGGAGGCCTCAGCGATCCGCTTTACGTGGTGAAGCTGGATGTCGACAAAAAACAGGTTGTGGTTGGCCCCAAAGAGATGTTGGCCACCCGCACCATTCCGGTGCGTGAAATCAACTGGCTGGGCGATGAGCCGTTTACGTCACGCGATGAATGGCACGTCCTGGTCAAGGTTCGCTCGACCCGACCCCCGCGTGAGGCCATCATCCGCCCACTTTCGGAAACCACGGCCGAGGTCGAGTTGCTGACCCCGGAAGAAGGTGTGTCGCCCGGTCAGGCCTGTGTCTTCTATGCATCCGAAGGCAGCCGCATCTTCGGCGGCGGTTGGATTTGGCGCGGATACTAAACTGCGTCGGTCCACGAGTTGCTGAGAATATAAAGACCAGCGCAGATCATCACGTAAGGAACAAGCATCTCAAGCTTGCGCGCGATGCGACCACTGATGAGCGGAGATTTGGCGCCCAGCAGCGCCAGCGTGGCCAATCCTACCACGGCAAGCCCTGCGCCGAAGGCTCCGGCGATCCGAAAGCCTAGCGTTGAATCCGCCAATAACGGCGCCAGAACGGCCAAAGTGTCCATCGACAGGCTGGTAAACAGTAAGGTTGTCACCAAAATTGACGCTCCGGCTTCGAGATGCGCCGGTGTATCGGCGCCCTGCCCGCGCCATTGGCGGATGGCGGCCAGACAGCCCAGTGTCAGCGGGATCATCCCCAGATACCCGGCCCAGCCCGGTATCACGCCCTCGATCCCCATGGCGAACAGCAAGGACGCCGAAATCACCAAGCCCTGTGCGAACAGAAAGCCAAAGACGGCCCGCTTGTCCCCTGACACCAAGATCAGCGCCACCAAGGCGGCAAGATTATCCAGATTGGTCAGTATCAATGCCAGAAAGGCCGAAAAACCAAAGAGGATGAACTCGGCCATCAGGACGGCATTCTGGCCAACACGGCCTTTGCAGCTCTGAAACCAGGGGCGTCGCCGCCACGGCCCAGGCGTTCCATTGTCAGATCCATCGCGCTGCGCTGCGCGTCAGGTTTCAGGGCGACCTCTCGTAGCGCTACGGCAATCTTGTCCGGCAGGCAGTCATCCAGCAGGCATTCCGGGATGGAACGCGTTTCCGAGACAAGATTGACCAATGTAACCGTGTCCAGATTGACCATACGTACTGCCAGTTTCTGGGTCAGCCAGCTGAGGCGGTAGGCAATCACCATGGGTGTTGCTTGGGCTGCAAGTTCAAGCGACACGGTACCCGATGCCGCCAGAGCAAGGTCCGCTGCGGCAAAAGCTGCGCGTTTCTGCTGAACCGCCTCTTCGGTCGGAACATTGCGCGGGTCGATCACGACGGGATTGCCTGGCCATGTCTGCAGATGTTCGGTTACGGCCTCGACCATATGTGCAACCGCCGGAACAATAACCCGCGTACCCGGCCGGTCGGCTAGGAATTGCCCCAGGGCCTGACCAAATACAGGGGCCAGACGGTCAACCTCACCCTTGCGCGACCCCGGCAAGGCAAGAACCAGCGGAGCATCCCCAAGATCATAGGCGGCGCGAAACTCCTGGATATCGCGATCTGAGGCGATGGGTTCGCTTGCAACCGGATGGCCAACAAAATCGCATTCCATCCCGGCGCGTTCCATATAGGGCGGCTCAAACGGAAGCAACGCCAGCACATGGTCGATGACCTTGGCCATCTTATCCGCACGCCCCGGTCGCCACGCCCAAACGCTGGGGGCCACATAGTGGACGGTTCGAGTATCGCTTGCCGCTTTGACCAGCTTGGCAACGCGCAACGAGAAGTCCGGACTGTCGATGGTGATCAATACGTCAGGTTTGGTGTCCAGCACGGCCTGCGCTGTCTCAGATATCCGGCGCTTGAGGTGAAAGAATTTTGGCAATACCTCAATCAGGCCCATCACTGACAATTCGGACATCGGAAAGCGGCTGTTCAGACCCTGGGCCTGCATCAATGGTCCGCCGACCCCGTCGAATGTAACATCTGGGACAAGGGCACGTAGCCCTTCCATCAACGCGCCGCCCAATCGATCGCCCGAAGGTTCGCCGGCGACCAGAAACACCCGCATCAGTTGGTTCGCTCACGCACATAAAGGAACAAACCCAGGCGATCGCACTCAGCAATTACACGTTGTCGCTGCAATACAAGCACCCCGCCTTTTTCGATCACGATCCCGGACAAACCAGCTGCGACGGCGCTGGAAATGGTTTCGGGTCCAATAGCTGGCAGATCCGCGCGAAAGTCCTGATCGGGCTTTGGACCCTTGAAAAGCACCCCACCCCCCGCATCGGGCCGTTGAGTCAGAGACTCGAGCATCCATGCGGTGCCAAAAATTCCTTCGATCGCCAAAGCCTGCCCTTTGGAAACTGCACAGGCCTGGCCGATATCAGCTGCCCCCATGGCACGCAGGATACTGGATGCCCGATCCGCATCTGCGCGATCCGCGTCTGAGGGCTGTGCCTCTGTCAAACAACCAAGCGGAGGCAGCAGTTCAGGCGCAATCTCATGCGCGGCACGGACATTCAGGCCCGAGTTTTCGAATATCCCAATGACAGCCCGTAATGCGCCGTCATCGCCGGATTGAATCGCCTGCACCAGAATAGGCACCAACGGCATCGTCGCGGCATCAATGCGCGACGGGTCAACGGCGGGACGTTGAACCGCTCCGGCCATACAGATTTCAGTTACGCCACGGGTTTTGAGATCCGCGATGAATGATCCAAGCTGTTCCAGCGGGAAAACGATGTCGGCAGACAGAGTATCCGGGGCAAAGCCTTCCATCGCACAGATCAAGGGCCGTTCAGCCAGACAGGAAACCACTTCGTCCGGCAACACACCTGTTCCCGCGATCAGTGCCAACATGATATTACTTCCTCGGTGTCAGAAAGGACCGATCCGAATCGCCGGTTACGAAATTGACGATTTCGCGGACATATTCGCTTTCGGCATCTTCACCCAAGCGCTTGGCGCGGTCCATAAAAGTTCCGTCACCATCGGACAATTCGCGAAACGCTGCGCGTAAAGCTGAAATATCAGCTCGTGCGACACCGCGCCGTTTGAGGCCAACAAGATTCAGGCCGTCCAGCTCGCCGCGAGGCGCTTGAACAAGCCCATAGGGAATCACGTCGTTGGGCACCATCGTCAGCGCGCCGATAATCGCCCCGCGGCCCACACGAACCCATTGATGCAAACCCGAAATCCCGCCGACGATAACATCGTCTTCGATAATGCAATGTCCCGCGGCACCAGAATGGTTCACCATGATCACGCGATTGCCAATCTGAACGTCGTGAGCCACGTGAACACCAGCCATCAGCAAACAGTCATCGCCAATCCGGGTTACACCGCCACCGCCGTCTGTGCCAGAATTCACTGTTACATGTTCACGGATACGGTTTCGTTTGCCAATTTCCAGCCGCGTATCTTCACCGCCGAACTTAAGGTCTTGCGGGATTTCACCGATGACCGAAAAATTGAAGATTATGGTGTCTTCATCCACCTCGGTGTCACCAGTAACAACAACATGCGACTTAAGTTCTACCCGGTCTTTCAACCGCACCCTTGAACCAACAAAACAAAAAGGGCCGATGACACAGCCCTCTCCGATCTGAGCACCGTCTTCGATGATTGCGCTAGGGTGAATGCCACTCATGTTGTCTTTTCCATGTCCCAATCAACATAGGCCGAGAACTCAGCTTCGGCTGCGACCTCTCCATCAACCGTGGCCCTGCCAGAGAACTTGAAAATCTTGCCACCCTTCTTGCCGCGCACAGTTTCAACATGCATCTCGAGCACGTCACCGGGCACGACTTTGCGGCGGAACTTGCACTTGTCGATATTCATGAAATAGATCAACAAGTCGCTGTCGATGACATCCATCCCAACGCCAAGCATAACACCTGCGGTCTGCGCCATTGCTTCAACAATGGTCACACCAGGCATAATCGGTGTACCAGGAAAATGGCCCTGGAAATGCGGCTCGTTCATAGTGACGTTCTTGATGCCGACCGCTGACTGAAAGCCTAAAATCTCGACCACCTTGTCGACCAGCAGAAACGGATAGCGGTGCGGCAATATCCGTTGAATCAGCTGAATGTCGGCGCTTTTGGTGTCCGTGCTCATAGTTCTGATATCCTGTTCTGGATTTCTCTTTTCAATGTGGTTAGCAACACCGCGACCCGAGGGCAAGCAAACCTATTCGCCTGTACCTTCGTCAAGTGTTGTTCCATCACCAATGGCTGTATCAATTCGAGTGATGGCGGCATCTGTCACATCGGACAGATCCGAACTGAGAAACACGCTGGAGCGTTGAATAATGACAGAGGCGCCAGATTCGCGCAAAAGATCGATCAATACTGGGCGGGCGAGTTCAAAAAACATCTGTCGTGCATCTTCACTGCGACGCGCAAGGGCATCAAGCTTGGCGCGCTGCCCTTCTCGGTGGTTCTGAACCTTTCTGTCGAACGCCTCTGCGAGGGGACGAAATTCTTCAGCAGACAGAGAGGCGCGCTTTTCGGTGAGGTCCTTCTCCTCCGCGCTGAGCTCTGCAACGATCCGCTCGTTCTCGGCAGCCAGCAGAGCCCCTTCTGCTTCGATCTCACTGAGAATGCGACGTCCAAACGCCGAGTCAGAAAACAACCGTTCGCTGGAGATTGTCAGGACGCTGGCTTGTGTCACGCCAAGCTGCTGTCCGGTAACCGGTCCTGCCAGGGTTAAGGTCAGAAAAAGACACAGGGCCCGAATGGGGCCCTGCATATAGGTTTGAAGACTACCTCGCATCCGAGATCAGAACCTCGCCTGAATGGTCAGGTCGAAATTCTGTTCCTTGTCAAAGTCCTCTTTCTTGAGCGCTTGCGAAAAGTTAAAGCGAAGTGGGCCAAACGGTGTTTCCCATAGGACTGCAACACCCAGAACATGACGGATAGACCCATCCGCACCGACAATGTTGGCACCCGAAGTGTTTACATCGTCGATATTGTACAGGTTACCGAAATCATAGAACACGCCTCCACGCAGGCCCAATTCTTCGGGCAAGCCCAGAGGAAAGTCCGATTCCAGACGCGCGACCCAATAGTAATTCCCGCCGATAGCGTCATCCTGACCATTTGACAGATCCCGTGGCCCCAAACCGGCTGGCTCGAACCCGCGGAATTTATTGGGGCCCAACACAAAGCGATCCAACGTCCGGCTGAAATCGTTGCCAGTCCAGTGCATTGCACCCATTTCAAGCGATGCACGAAGAACGACTTCTTCACTCAGAACGCGTGTTTGGGCAATCCCGCGTGCGCTGGTTTTGTAGAACTTGTTGTCCCCACCCAGCCCAGCGGCATCCAGGCCAACCTCAAACAGAACACCGGCATTGGGGTTAAGCCCACCAAGGCGGCTGTCATATACATAGGACACACCCAGAGAACTTGTCGTGCGTTCACCCTGATCAATCTCAGAGGCGATGACCGCGCCGTTTGCCTCGTTGTCCTGCTGCTTCATCTCGCTGTTTTCCCAGGCATAGCGTACGCGCAACGAAGACAGCTCTCCGATCGCATAGCTCAACTGAGGGTTAAAGAACACACGCTCGGTATTATAGCTGGCAAAACTGGAGTCGGTCGACGCCAAACCCAGACCAAGATCAAAGCGAAGCTTGCGGCCCAAAAGATAGGGTTCGGTGAAATTCAGGGAGTACTCTTCTGAATCCTGTGCGGTCGAAATCGTAACCCCGACGGTCTGTCCACGGCCTAGGAAGTTTGACTCACTTAGGCCGATTGCAATGCCGAAACCGTCAGAGATCGAGTAGCTACCACCGAGGCTGAGCGAGCCTGTCGGCTGTTCATCGACGTCGACATCCACGATCACTTGGCTGGGTGTCGAACCCTCGCGCGGTTCAACGTCAGCGACAGCGAAATAGCCCAATGCCCGGATACGTTCAGCCGCCTGCCGAATTTCTCGCGGGTTGAACGGGTCACCCTCGACGGTGTCGAATTGACGACGGATCACGCGGTCAAGCGTTGTGGTGTTGCCCTCGATGTCGATACGCTCGACAAAGATACGCGGTCCTTTGGTCAGAACGAATTCAACATCCAGCGTCAAATCACGTGCATTGCGCGTGACGCGTGGCTCAACCCGCAGAAAGTCCACCCCTTGCCGAATGCCCAGACGCTCTTGCCTGGCGATAGAGTTTTCGACCAGTGAAGGAGAATAGGTGACACCCGGCTTGACCTTGAGTGCGGCCTGATACTCTGCCGCATCAACGCCGGGTATTTCGCTTACGGTGGTGATCTTGCCGAATGAGAATTTCTGACCTTCAGTTACATTCATCACCAGGAAAAACGCGTCGCGCTCACGTGTGAATTCAACATTGGCGCTGTTGACGCGGAAATCGACATAGCCACGCGACAAGTAGAAATCACGGATGACTTGTTTGTCGAACTCGATCCGGTCAGCGATAAAAGTATCGCCCCGCAGGAACGTGCGCAGGAAATTGGCTTGCTTGGTTTCAAGCACACGGCGCAGACGCCGGTCGGAATAAGCCCGGTTGCCAACAAAGCTTACGCGCTCAACCTCGATCGTCGTACCTTCGGAGATTTCAAAAACGAGGTCTACCCGATTGTCGCTGCGGCGGATGATTCTGGGGATGACGGTTGCTGCAACACGTCCTTGAGCCAAATAGATTTCGGCAATCATGTCTGCGTCAGCTTCAGCGACCTGAGGCGTAAAGACCCGGCGGGGTTGAGACGAAACGGCATTGAGCAACAGCTCATCCTTGAGCCTCTTGTTACCCTCAATGCTGATCTGGTTGATCGTCGGATATTCCTGAACTTTGATGACCAAAGTGCTGCCACGAGGGGTCAAATCGACTGTTTCAAAAACACCACTGTCAAGCAGCCGTTGGAAGGCATCGTTGAGTTGTCCAGCTGTCACCGTCTGCCCAGGTTCGATTCCCGAACGTGCAATGATTGTCGATGTCTCTATGCGCCTGTTCCCCTCAACCTCGAACGAGTTGATGGTGTAGCTTTGTGCCTGAGCAGCCTGCGGCAGTGACAGCAAACTAACTGTGGCAAATAAGAAAAAGAATGTTAGGGCCTGCCACAAAATCTTGTTTACCGGCTTTTGCCCCCCGCAGGATGTGCCTGCGCCTCGCCTGTCGGTCATATTTTTCTCTACCCAGAATTTTAAGACTTTAAAGCTGAGTAACGGGATTGTCTGGCCTTGTCAAAAGCCGAAAAACAGAAAGCGGCCCATTGGGCCGCTGTTCAGCAAATAAAAAGAAAGGAACAGAATCACATGGTGATCAGATAAGCGCATCCACCCATAGCCAACGCAGTCGCGCCGAAAAACAAGATCGAATCCCAGTTCAGCGCAAGCAGGAAGCTAAAGCTGCGATATGATTTTTTGATAGCATTCGCCATGATCGCCTCTGACAGACAAAATTATGAAACGAACACATCCTATGAGGGAATTGGGGCGGAATTGCGACTAGATTGTGCAAGCTCCGCCCAAATCAACAGAACAGGTCATTTGAGACGGAAAACAGCATCAGAGCCAGAATGATTGACACTCCGATGCCCATCAGAATCCGCAGCGCTTTGTCGCTGGGTGGTTTCCCAGAGATGGCCTCATATGCGTAAAATACCAAGTGTCCCCCATCCAAAGCCGGAATCGGAAACAGGTTTAGCAAACCGACAGCAGTTGACAGAACAGCGATAAAGAAGATGAAGTTCTGCGCACCCTGGCTGGCCATCGCACCCGAGGTTTCGGCGATTCCGATTGGGCCGGACATGTTGCAAGTGCTGATCGCTCCGGTCACCATGTGCCAGATACCTGAAAGAGACCCGTCAATGATACGCAATGTTTGTCGTACACCGCCGCCGAGAGATGTCAGGATGCCCGCCCTTTCGGTTGCAGGTTCTAGCATCATGCCGCCGACGATCCCGATCCTCCAATGCGTTACAAAACCACCATCAGACTGCGGCTCATCCGTGCGGCGTGGAGCCAGGGCAAACTCCAGTTCCGCTCCGTCACGCCAGACATTCAACAGCAGTGGCCGCCCATCAGAGCTTTCCACATGGTCCTTGAGCTGTTCAAAGGCATAAACCGGGTCGCCATTAACCGCTGTTATGACATCCCCTTGTGCCAGGCTGATATCCATTGCTGCGCTGCGCGGAACAACCTGTTGTATCAGAGGGGGGAACAGCCAAGGTGCGGAAACGTCCAATGTGTCACCGTCACGAAGAACTGTGTAATCAAGAACGGGGTCAACGGGCAAAGAGTCTACGAACTCGCTCCACGATCCTTCTTGCTCGAAATCTGGCAGGTCAATACCTGCAATCGCGTGGATTTCATCACCTTCACGCAGCTCTTGCACTGTCCCGGGCAGAGGATGCAGAGACCCAACGGTCAGAGGGTCTCTGGTTGCGCCTTGAGTAAAGAAAATTAGGGCAAAGACCAGTATCGACATTGCGAAATTAAAGATTGGCCCTGCCGCAACAGTTGCCGTCCTGGCCCAAAGTGGCGCGCCATGCATCGTGCGGCGCAGCTCCTCCGGGCTTTGCTCGGAAATTTCAGACATTGCGGCTTCGTCTTTGCCGGATGCTGCATTGGCATCACCCAGAAACTTGACATACCCGCCGAATGGAAGCGCTGCGATCTGCCAGCGCGTTCCTCTTTTGTCGATACGGCTCCAGAGTACGGGACCGAAACCGATTGAGAACACTTCGGCGTAGATGCCGGACCAACGGCCAACAATGTAATGCCCGTATTCATGTACGGCTACGATGGCGGATAACGCGATCACAAAGGCGAATATGGTGTAAATCAAATTGCCGAACTGTGGGATCAGTGAGAGTACGTCCAATTTATTTTCCTGCTCGTTGCGCAACGGCGTTATCGACCCATATACGTGCCAGATGGTCGGTTTGCAGCACGTTATCAAGGGTCATTGGGGCGTCAATATGGTTGTCCTGTGCATCGAAACGATCCAAGACGGCGGCCACGATGTCTGCCATATCAAGGAAACCAATGCGACCTGCAATGAAATGGTCGAGTGCACATTCTTTGGCTCCGTTGAAAACCGCTCCGGACAGCCCGCCCCGCTCCATGACTTCGCGTGCTAACCGCAAAGCCGGATATCGGTTTTCGTCTGGTTCGTGAAATCGCAACTGTCCCAGCTTTGCAAGGTTCAGCCTTTCGACCGGAAGGGTCTGACGTATTGGCCAATTCAGGGCATATCCGATCGCGTGGCGCATATCTGGCGCGCCCATATGGGCCATAACCGCGCCATCGTTAAACCCGACCATCGCATGAACGATGGATTCAGGATGCACGATCACTTCGATCATATCCGGGGAAATGCCGAAGAACTCGCGTGTTTCGATCACCTCGAGCGCCTTGTTGAACATCGAAGCGCTATCAATCGTGATCCGCTGCCCCATATTCCAGTTCGGGTGGCTCGAGGCCTGCTCAACCGTGGCTGAGGCCAATTTGCTTATTGGCCAATCACGGAAAGCGCCGCCGCTGGCAGTGATGATGATACGCTCGACCGATGCCATATCTTCACCGACCAGAGCTTGAAAAACGGCAGAATGTTCGCTGTCCACCGGCAGCAATCGGGCATTGTGCTTTCGGGCAGTATCCAGAACCAAAGAACCCGCGCAGACAAGCGTTTCTTTATTCGCCAAAGCCAGCGTCGCGCCCTGTTCAAGCGCCGTCAGCCCTGGTTGCAACCCCGCAGCCCCAACGATGGCAGACATGACCCAGTCAGCCGGTCGCGCCGCAGCTTCGGCCAGAGCATTCGCGCCGGCGGCGACCTCGACATCAGAACCGGCCAAGGCCGCTCGCAGGTCCTCAAGCCGGTCTGGGTGGGCTGTAATCGCGATATCCGCCTTCAAACGTTTGGCGTCACGTGCAAGTTGTTCGATATTGGCTCCACCAGTCAGGGCGACAACATCATACGCTGATGGATTTCGGTCAATCAGATCTATCGTGTTTTGCCCGATAGAACCCGTCGCGCCAAAAACAGAGATTTTGCGCATCACATGGCTCCGGGGGAAAAAATCAACCCCACAAGCAGAACGAACAGAGCGGCCCCCATCATCCCATCGAATCGATCAAGGAAGCCGCCATGGCCGGGAATCAGGTTCGAACTGTCCTTGACGCCGAATTTTCGTTTGGCCGCGCTTTCGACAATATCGCCGGCCTGGCTGGCCATTGACGCCAGAACCGAGATCACGATGAACCAAGTTCCGAAGCCGCCGTAAGCCGCAAAGGCTAAGCCAACAATGGCAGCCGCTACCCAGCCTCCTGCTGTTCCCGACCACGTCTTTTTCGGGCTGACTCGTGGCCAGAATTTTGGCCCACCCAATGCCTTTCCGACAAAATATCCGGCGACATCCGTAGCAACGACGACCGATATCAGCCAGACCATCCAGACAAACCCCATATTCGTCCGGATTGAGATAAAGCCCAGCCCCGCGGCCGCGATCCACAGCGCAAATAGGGTATAGATACCCCGGTACCGGCTGACCTGCCCTGCCCCGACCAGTGCCGGAGCAAACAAGAAGGGAAGTTTATAGAGTGCCGGAAGATGGTAACTCAGCACCACCGCAAAACCGGTCAATATGGCAAGCTGGATCGCAACAGCTTTCCTGCCCGGGTCGATCATACGGACCAGTTCCCAGGTCATCAGCCCGCAAGCAATGGAAATGAAGGCTTCGAACCACAGACCGCCCAGCCAGACCTCGACAGCGCCAACGGCAACAAGGACACCCGCCGATAATACGCGGGCAGTCAGGTCGGACCAGCGCCCGTCACTCATGCCGGTACAGCTCCGAACCGTCGGTCGCGGCTGCCATAGCTCAGGCACAGGCGCTCAAGCTCTGCCGCAGTGAAATCTGGCCAGAGCGTGTCGATGAATTCGTATTCCGAATAGGCGGATTGCCATAACAGAAAATTGGAAATTCGCGCCTCGCCGCTGGTTCGGATCACCAGATCAGGATCGGGAAGAACATGTGTGTCCAGATATTTCGGCAGCGTTTCTTCGTCTACATCATCAGGATGCAAGCGCCCGTCAGCGACATCCTGTGCCAGACGTTTGGTAGCCCGCGCGACTTCATCCCGACCGCCATAGTTCAACGCAATGGTCAGGTGAACCAGATCATTTCCCTCGGTCTCGGCCTCAAGCGTATCCATCAATTCGATCAGTTTGGCATCCAACCTGACCCTGTCACCGATGAAACGCACCCGAACACCCGAGTCTCGGAGCGTCCGGGTTTCCTTGATAATATAGCGCCGAAACAAGCTCATCAGACCGGCAACTTCGACCTGAGTGCGTTTCCAGTTCTCGGTCGAAAACGCAAAAACAGTCAGATATTTGATACCAAGCCTCGGGCAGGCCTCGACCACATCGCGCACACGTCTTGCCCCGGCGTGGTGGCCAAACAGGCGAGGTCGCCCGCGGGCCTGCGCCCAGCGACCATTGCCATCCATGATGATCGCGACATGCTGGGGCCCTCTTTCGGGCATGGTATGCGAGGAAGAGGGCATCACCCGGTCTCAGACCTGCATGATTTCTGCCTGCTTGGTCTCAAGCGCGGCATCTACTACCTTGATCATCTGGTCGGTTAGATCCTGCACTTCGCTTTCCCAGAACTTCTGGTCATCTTCGGACATACCGTCAGCCTTGGCCTTCTTGATCTGATCCATCCCGTCGCGGCGCACATTGCGGATCGAAACGCGCGCGTGTTCGGCATATTGTCCGGCGACTTTGCCCAACTCGCGACGGCGTTCTTCGTTCAGTTCCGGGATCGGTAGCATGATGATCGTTCCGTTAAGCTGAGGGTTGATGCCCAGCCCACTTTCGCGGATCGCTTTTTCCACTTTGCCGACCAGCCCTTTATCCCAGACATTGACCGTTACCATACGCGGCTCGGGCACATTGACCGTTCCCACCTGGTTGATCGGCGTCATCGAACCATAGGCATCGACCATCACCGGCTCGAGCATCGAGGCCGAGGCGCGCCCGGTGCGCAGCGATGCAAATTCGGTTCTGAGGTTTGACATTGCGCCGTCCATGCGGCGTTTCAGGTCGTCTGTGTCCAGTTCGAAATCGTCAGACATTCTGCTCACTCCCCGTCTTCAGGTACTGTTTGCATGGCTCATAAGCCATTCAATTTGGGATGTATAGCAATGATGGTCCGTATTTACGCCATTGACCAGAGGTGTTTGCCGGAATTCCGCGAACCTGCAGCCACAAAATTAACCGACCGCAAATCAATGCGGTCGGTCAGACATATTCATTCCGGATCAAGCGTTTACGTCTACGACAACACGACCTTTTACCTGACCTTGCAGGATATCCGCCCCTAATTGGGGCAGATCGCTCAGCTTTGCGGGATGGATCATCGCCTCAAGCTTGTCCATCGGAAGGACGGTTGCTATCCGCTGCCAGGCCCGCAGCCGATTTTCATAAGGCTGCATCACGCTGTCGATCCCCAAGAGGTTCACACCGCGTAAAAGGAACGGGATAACAGTTGCCGGAAGGCCCGCGCCGCCAGCCAACCCCACGGCCGAGACCGAGGCACCGTATTTCATCTGCCCCAGAACGCGTGCCAGCATTGCGCCGCCAACTGCGTCCACACAGCCAGACCATGCCTCGCTTTCCAGGGGGCGCTTAGTTGTCTCGTTCAACTCTTCGCGTGGCACAATGGTCGTGGCGCCCAAAGACTTCAGGTAATCGGTGGTTTCCGGCCGTCCGGTGACGGCTGCCACTTCGTATCCCAAATTGGCAAGAATCGCCGTCGCGACCGAGCCGACACCACCTGCCGCGCCCGTGACCAAGACCGGACCGTGCCCCGGTTTCAGCCCATGATCCTCAAGCGCCATAACCGCCAGCATCGCGGTGAACCCAGCGGTTCCGACGGCCATCGCCTGGCGGGGCTCCAACCCATCGGGCAGCGGAACCAACCAATCGGCACGGGCATTGGCTTTTTGTGAGTACCCACCCCAATGCGCCTCACCGACACGCCAACCGGTCAGGACCACTTTGTCACCCGGTTTATATCGCTCATCCGAAGACGACTCGACCGTCCCCGCATAGTCGATGCCAGGAACATGCGGATAGCTGCGTACCAGCCCCCCGCCTTTGGGCGACAGGCAAAGACCATCCTTATAATTTACCGTTGAATACTGAACCGCCACGGTAACCTCACCCTGCGGCAGATCCCCTTCCGAAAGCTGCTGAACCGAGGGGCTGGCCAGCCCGCTTTCCTCGTCTTTTTCCATCACCAGTGCGTTGAACATCAAAATGTCCTCCTGTTTTGGACGTCAGAGTACAGCCCCGACCCCGTGTAATAACCTGTTTCTGAACCCGATACGCCGCTTGCGATCAGATCCAGAACTTTTCCCTTACAGTCGCCTCACGCATACCGTCGGGCGTTTCGACCTCTATCTTCGTGCCTTCGTCCCAATGGCTGAGCTTGAGCATCCCAATGGAAACATTGGTGTTGAAATCCGGAGACCAAGCGGCAGAAGTGATTTGACCGACCCGTTTCCCCTGCGCGTAAACCGACCAAGGAGCAACGCAGGCCCCCACCGCCGGCCCAGCGATTTCAATCGGACGGATTTGCTGGATCGGCCCTTCTTTTGCGACCCGCAACAACGCGTCCCGGCCAATGCACCCAATCGCGGTATGCGTGTTACAGAATTTGCCCAAACCACATTCATGCGGGGTGTTGTCGTCGGTCATATCGTTTCCGTAGGACAGCAACCCAGCCTCAATGCGTTCGATCAGGTTGGGACAACCTGCGCGTACGTTCAAATCCTCGCCTGCCGAAAACAGCGCATTCCACAGCGGCATGCCGATATCGCTGCCTTCGACATAGATCTCGAACCCGCCCTGTTTGGAATAGCCTGACCTTGCGATGGCCAGATCACGGCCCGCAAATTCGAACATGTCGAATTTGAAGAACCGGATATCTTTGACGCGCTCGCCGAATACGCGGGACATCAGCTCATCCGCCATCGGACCTTGTATGGCCAGGGGTGAGACGTCCGGCTCATCCACCAGAACATCCAATCGATAGCCGTTCGCTATCCCCTTGACCCACAACAACAAATCGCTGTCGGCGATGGAAATCCACCAGCGGTCCTCGGACAGTTTCACCGCAACCGGATCATTCAACATGCCACCGGTCTCATCAACGATAGGGACGTAATAGCATTGACCGGGCAACATGCCCCGCAAATCACGTGGCGTCAGCATTTGCATAAGGCGTGCCGCGTCGGGACCTCTGAGTTCGACCTGTCGCTCACACGAGACATCCCAGACCTGCACATGCTTTTTCAAGTGCCGGTAATCAGCCTCGACGCTGTCGAATACAGTTGGCAATAGCATCCGGTTATAAACCGTGAATGCCTTTACGCCTGCGGCTTCGACCCCTTCAGAAAAAGGTGTGCGCCGCAACCGGCGAGAGAAGGAAATATTGGCCACTCAAGCCTCCTCGGGCATAATGCCAGATCACAGTTCGAAGCCTGCGGTCCCGTCAGAATCTGGTGCAACAGGCCGCGATGGCGTGTCTGGCGATTGAAAATTTGGATCACGTATTGCACGTAATCCTTTGTGATTTCGTGTTATTTCGGCCCTTGCCAATCGATTGGGCAGATTTCGGCGGATTTTCCACCGAAATCCCAGACCCGACCGTAATCGCGGACCTTGGATTTGGTGCCGCGCGCCACGATAATGTCCGGTCCCATCCAGTATTTCGAGTTTGAGACCATCACCGGATGCTCAGGGTCCTTGCCCGCCAACATCTCGATTTCGCCCTGGATTTTCCGACCAATCATGATGCGGCGCTTGGTCCCGTCGCGTTCGATTTGAACCGGAGCACGTTCGGCCCCGATAATTTCGCTGACCAGCATGGTAAACAAGCCGGTCGTGCCCCCGGCCTGACCGCTGAATATCTGGAGCAACCCGTTATAGGCCTTACCGCTGGCCCGTTCGTCGACATAGGCGGCAACTTTCCACTGCCCCTCACCCATGCGACCCGGAATATCGACCAGAAGGCCAACATTGAGGCCCGACAGATCTTCGCCCTCGTAATGGCCCTCATCGATGACAATCCCCATCCAGGCATGACAATGACCCTCGGTCGGGGGATGCGCGCCCAGCGATACGACACAGGGGCAGAACAGATCGCACGAGCAGTTAAGGATCAGCTCTCCCTTGATCGCCCAATTCGTCGGGCTCATCTCACGCCGCTTGGGGTTGGGCATGCGGCTGTCGATACGTTGGCTGATCGGCAGGCGATCCGCCTCTGGTTTTTTGTTCTTAGCCAATAGCTTATCCTCCATAGATAAAGGGGTACACGAGCAAGGCACAGCCGCCCGCGATAAGAGCAAATCCCAGCGGTCGTGTAATCACGTGACCGATCTGGGGTAGTTTTTCGAGAACCATGAAAAATGTCGCCAGACCCATCCACAGCAGACTCATGACGCCGCCCACAAAGCCGAGCGCCATAAAGCCCCAGCAGCATCCAACGCAGAACGCACCAAGGCCAAGCCCCATGCGAAAACCGCCTGAAAAACCGGTTTTCCAATGGCCGAAAAAATAGGTCATTGGCGCATGGCAGACCCCATGGCACAGCTCTTTGGCGCGGGTGAACTGAAAGGCGCCGACGGCGATCATCAACCCACCCGCAACAAGCCCGGATTTCGCAATGCCCAGCATGTCGACAACGCCGCCAAACAGCAGAACCAGTTGCACCCCGGTAATGAGCGCGGCAAACCCGACCCAGACGACGAAATAACCCACCAAGACGCCAATCCAGCCGGACCGCGTCCCATCTGCGCTGCGGATCAGATCGTCATAGCTGCGCAAAGTTGGGACAATGGTCGGCAACATCATTGCGGCCATCATGATGGCCCACATCCAAAACAGCGGGCCGAACTCTGCCATGGGCATGTACATGTCCATCCTGGGGTCCATGGCACGCATAGCCTGCCCCATCGCTCCGGGACGACCGATCCAGTCCAGATCCATGGCGCGGTTCATCACAAACATCATCCACCACGCCCACAGGATCAGAGCGTAGAATCCCAGCCAAAACCCATTACGTAGAACTGCGCGACTCACTTGTCCCTCCCGACTCAGTCCTTGCAATTCAAATGTCAGACTTTTAAATGTCAGACAAATGAAATTTTGCCTGCGGCCCTGCTCAAAATGAAAATCGACCCCAAGAAACCTGCTGATCTTTCGGTTCAGATCGCCCAATCAATCCGAGATGCGATCATATCGGGTCGGTTGATTGTAGATGAACGCCTGCCTTCTGAGGCGGAACTGTCCGACCAGTTTCAGGTGTCCCGACCAACCGTGCGCGAGGCCCTTAAACGCCTTGCGGCACAATCCCTGATCCGCACCCAACGTGGCGCGACCGGCGGCGCATTTGTCAACCGGCTGAGCTATCAGGATGCGTATTCCCAACAGATCACAACATCTACGTTGCTGCTGTCCATGAATGCGGTCAGTTTTGAAACGGCTTGCGAGGCTCGGTATTCGCTGGAACGCGCCTGCGCAACTTTGTCAGCCGAACGCAGGACGGCGGATCATCTGGCGACGATGCGTGCCGAGATATTTCGGCAGGCTCAACCCGGGCTGACAGACGAAGCCTTTTGCGCCTCGGATGTGACCTTTCACCGGGCATTGGTCGATGGGGCCGGCAATCCGGTGTTGTCCTATCAACTGGCCGGCGCCGTCGAGGCGATGCAGCCTTTGATGAACATGATCACGTTTACGGCGCGGTCCCGAGAAGAGATCATCGTGTTGCACAACCAGATTGCCGATGCTTTGGATCGGCGGGACGCTGCTGCGGTAGATTCAGCACTGGTGGATCTCGAAGCTTATACCCGTAAGCTTGCCCTGGACGTTGCCAAACAGCGGCGCAAACCAACCGAATGAGGGTACAATGACGTCGATTTTGAATGTTGCAGCGGCGGTTCTGACAATCGGTTTCGGCCTCTTTGGGTTTCTCGCGCCCGCCTGGACCGCGGCCTCGCTGGATCTGGCACCCACGAACAGCACGATGGGTCTAAGCGAAATGCGAGCTTCGGTCGGTGGACTTTTTGTTGTCACCGGAATTGCGGTCATTTGGCTGAACACTCCCATGGCCTATGCGATGTTGGGCGTTGTTTATGCCGGCGCAGCCTTGGGCCGGTTTGTTTCCGTCATTCTGGATCACCCCCCTTTGATCAAAGCGATGACATTTGGGGGAATCGAGCTGATATTGGCGCTGTGGCTGATCCTGGCAAACATTAACCGACCAAGCTAAGGCGTTATTATATAATCCGTCTTTTAGTTGAAGTATGGGGTTTGCTTTCCCCTTGTGGCTCACCTATATAAGGGATGTCCTTCGGGACTATGGACATAAACGCGCTCGTAATAAGCGGATCGGACCCGGGGGCGGTACCCGGCGGCTCCACCAATATCCTTCATTTGAGGATCGCGGGGCCGAAATAGGATCGACGAACGTCTAAAGGGGTTAGCTTTGTCTCGGCGGGGTGCCACCGTACCGGCCCAAACAGTACAATTGCAAATGACAATCGTGCTCCGGTTGCAGTTGCTGCGTAAGCAGTAGCAAGACCGAAACTTAAGCCCTTGCGCCTAGCAGCGTAAGGCGGGGTTCGCAGGTACCTGGCAACAGAAACCTGCATTTTCCCTTAAATGTCTGCTGTTTAACCCTGTCTGTGTTCACGTTCAGAGTTTGTTCACTCATTCGCGTCATGCTCGGCCCGTGAGGAAAAGGAGAGCTGGGATGTCACACGCAGATATACTCAGAGAATGGTATTCAGAGGTTTGGGAAAACGGAAATACCGATGCGATTGATCGGTATTTCGCGCCGGAAACGACAGCCGAAGGACTGATTCCGGAAATGCAGGTGGGGGCCGATGATTTTCGGGATCTGGTCATGGCGTTTCGCCACATTCTGGGCGATATCCATGTTGAGCTGCCCAAAATCATCGAAAATGGCGATTGGGTATCGGCGATATTGCAGGTCAGCACAACACGCGCCGATAACGGCGCACCACTGCAGGCCTCTGGCAGTATGATTGGCCGCATTAAAGAAGGTCGTATTGTCGAGGCGTATAACCAGTTTGACTTCATTTCCTTATTTGAACAGCTTGGTCAGTTTCCCAAGGACACCCTGCCCGTATGCATGACTGGTCAACGGCTGGACTGGGCCTAGGAAATGAGCTCGCAATCTTGACCCCGACTGGCTTGTCGCGGTAGCAAAGCCTATGGGGTAAGATTGCGAACGCCCCGTGAGGCGACAGCCCAAGTTTCGCATGTATCCGTCGATCACAGGAGACATGCCATGCCTGCGCCTAATGCTATAACATCGAAACAACTGTTACGTCTGATCGGAACGTCCCGGGCGCCTGTTCTAGTGGACATCTGCACTGACACCGATTTTGAACAGGACCCTTATCTGATACCGGGCTCGGTTCGTCATCCGGCGAAGGATCTGGATGGGCTGAAGGGGCTCATCGCTAACCGCCCCTGCATCATCATTTGCCAAAAGGGCAAAAAGCTGAGTCAGGCCGTTGTTTCCTGGCTGAGGAGTGAAGGCGTAGCCGCTGAGTATCTGGAAGGCGGCATGTATGCTTGGCGCGAGACGCCCGATGCACCGCGCATCCCATTTGCAGATATACCAGCGTCTCCTTCACTCTGGGTAACGCGCCATCGGCCTAAGATTGATCGCATTGCTTGCCCCTGGTTGATCCGGCGTTTCATCGACCCCAACGCACGTTTTCTGTTTGTTGCCCCATCCGAAGTGGCAAAGGTATCCGAAGTCTTTAACGCCACCCCGTTCGATGTTGAGGGCGTCCGCTGGAGCCATCGTGGGGATAACTGCACATTTGATGCTTTGGTAAAAGATTTCCAGCTTGCTACGCCCGCAATGAACAGGCTTGCGACAATTGTCCGGGCCGCGGATACGAACAGGCATGATCTGGCGCCCGAAGCAGCCGGGCTTCTTGCGGTCTCGGTGGGGCTATCGCGCCTATATAAAGACGACCATCAGGCCATCGAGGCCGGGATGCATCTGTACGATGCCTTGTATCTCTGGGCCCGCGACGGGTTTGATGAGAAACATGATTGGCCGGCAGTCGAGAAATGAGCACACCAACATATCCTGAACTCATCCGCGTGTTCGGCCGCATTGGATTGCTGTCCTTCGGCGGCCCGGCAGCCCAGATATCATTGATGCATCAGGAACTCGTCGAAAGGCGTCCCTGGCTGGACGAAGAAACCTATCTACGGGCTCTGTCGCTGTGCATGTTGCTGCCCGGCCCCGAGGCGATGCAGCTTGCAACTTATTCCGGCTGGCGTCTGCGCGGCGTCTCGGGCGGTATGATCGCAGGCAGCCTGTTTGTTCTGCCCGGTGCGATCATTATCTCAGCATTGGTGGCACTATACGCGGCCTATGGCGCGCTTCCTCTGGTGCAGGCCGCGTTTCTCGGCGTCAAAGCTACGGTGATCATCATCGTGCTACAGGCCCTGCGAAACCTGTCCCGCAAAGCGCTGTCGGACGTCTCACATCGTGCGATCTCGGGCCTCGCGTTTCTGGCAATCTTTCTGTTCGACCTCCCCTTCCCCGCGATCATCGCGGCGGCAGCCCTTTGGGGGTATCTGAGCTTCAACGGCGTCGCCGCCCGACCGGTCGACACCCCCACCCCGCGCCTAAGCGATGTGCTGCGGAACGCGTCAATCTGGTTGGTTCTGTGGCTTGGCCCGTTGTGGCTGTTAAGTCTTTCTGGTCAGAAACTTCTCAGCGATCTTGGCTGGTTCTTTGCCCGCCTCGCAGTTGTGACATTTGGCGGGGCCTACGCTGTTCTAGCTTACATGACGCAGACCGTTGTGGATCAGTATAACTGGATATCCACAGATCAGATGATCGACGCGCTTGGTCTGGCGGAAACGACACCGGGGCCTTTGATTTTGGTAACACAATTTGTCGCTATGCTGACCGGTCAGATCTCGGGCGGATCGATGCTGGCCATCGCCGCAGGTATCGTTGCACTTTGGGCAACATTCGTTCCCTGCTTTCTGTGGATATTCCTCACAGCCCCCTATCTTGACCACATCGCTGCGCGGCCCCGGTTATCGGCGGCCCTGCAAGGTATTACTTCTGCTGTGGTTGGGGTGATTCTCAACCTATCCGTGTGGTTTGCCCTGAATGTGCTGTTTTCAGAACTGCCAAATAAAACCTTTGGACCAATCAGCCTGCCCTGGCCTGAATTGACCTCATTGGATGTGAAAGCTGCTGTGCTGACTGTCTTCGCCGGAGCGTTGATTTTTAAACTTAAATTGGGCATGGCGCTTACGCTAATGGTTATGCTAGCTGCTGGCACCGGCCTGTTTTTTCTCTGAACAGTCAGCGTGTAACCGGCCTTTCGTTTCCAAAGGAATCCCTTATGCTGAGGGAAGCCACTTTTGAGGATGACACATGTCGCAAGACATCGACTATGGGAACCTGATGCACACCGCCATGCGCGGGTTGATCAAGACGGTTCTGACCAGCGTTTCAGAAAATGGCCTGCCGGGTGCGCACCACTTTTTCATTACCTTTGATACCAGGTGTGACGGCGTGGAAATTGCCGACTGGCTGCATGATCGTTATCCGGAAGAGATGACTGTCGTGATGCAGCATTGGTTCGAAAATCTTGAGGTCGGCGAAAGCGGATTTGCCATCACGCTCAACTTTGGCGACGCGCCGGAACCTTTGTACATCCCCTATGCCTCGATCAAAACATTTGTCGACCCCTCTGTGGAATTTGGCCTGCGTTTTGAAAGCCCGGATGAAGAGGATGACTTTGATCCGATGGACGATGAGATAATCGAGGTCGAAGAAGAACCGCAACAGCATGACGCTGATGTCGTGTCCCTGGACAGCTTCAGAAAATAGTATATGCGCTGGAAAGCCTCGTGGTTCGCGGGGCTTACTCTTTCGTCAGGAACGTCTCTACGGAACGTGATTTGGTACCGTTGCGGAAACGGGAAAATGACAGGTTCAGACCGCCTTCTGCCAGCGTTCTGTCATATTGCTGCAGCTCATAGCCGCCATTTTCTGCAATGAACAACGAAAACACGGTCAAAGTTTGACCCTCAATCCGGCCCCAGACGAACGGTTCCCCCTGCATCGGGTCAAGCGGAACTTCATGGCCGAATACATTGCGCTTCATGGCCGCGGAAAAGATGTCCGATCTGTCCGAGGTCTGAAAATCAATCGAGAATGCCTGTTCCTTGACGCGGCCATTCAGTTTGTAAGTTGTCGTCTTCCAACTAACATTGAACCCGTTCTTCAATTCCTGGATTGACACACTCATATCACGAGGTGTTTCGGTCCCGTTTGCATCGACAACATTGGCAGACCCAACGTAGCTGCCAACAAAGGGCTCAATATCTGCCGCATGAAGCGGATTTACCACCAAGGAGGCCCACAGAACGGTGGCAAAGGAATAGAAAATGAATTTCAGGCAAGTGGTCGGGTGATTCAGACGCATTGCGGCCTCCGGCGTGCTCTGACTCTATAGTAGCTCACCCACCGGCGCGTACAATGGCGGTGATGGCGATTGCGACGAGAAAAATGACGCAGCTCTGCGCCTATACCTTTGTCAGGCATAAGTTTATGGTGCGCGCAACTGGCCGATTGCACCGCGACGCTGCTGACTGTAATTGGCATGCAATGGTATACATGACGGAGTGACCGATGTCTCAAACCCGCACCGAATCCGACAGCTTTGGCCCGCTGGAGGTTCCCGCAGACAAATACTGGGGTGCGCAGACCCAGCGTTCGATTATGAACTTCCCCATTGGATGGGAAAAACAGCCTGTGGCCATCGTGCGGGCCTTAGGTGTGATCAAAAAAGCCTGCGCCATCCAGAACAAGTCGACCGGGAAACTGGACGCGCGAATTGCGGATGCGGTGATTCAGGCCGCGGGTGAGGTTTTTGAAGGTAAGTTCGATGACAACTTTCCGCTGGTCGTCTGGCAAACAGGATCCGGCACCCAGTCGAACATGAACTCGAACGAGGTTATTGCGAACCGGGCTATCGAAATCCTGGGTGGTACAATCGGCACAAAAGACCCGGTTCATCCAAACGATCATTGCAACATGGGCCAGTCCTCGAACGACACGTTCCCGACGGCCATGCATATCGCCACGGGTATGAGCGTTCGGGACGTTCTGCTGCCGGGTCTGGAAAAGCTGGCCTCGGGGCTGGAGCAGAAGGCCGAAGAATTCAAAGACATCATCAAGATCGGCCGGACCCATACGCAGGATGCCACGCCGCTGACACTGGGTCAGGAATTTGGCGGCTACGCCCATCAAATTCGTCAAGGTATCGCACGGGTCAACGCCGCGATGCCTGGCATTTACGAGCTTGCCCAGGGCGGCACCGCTGTTGGTACCGGCCTGAACACCCAAACCGGGTGGAGCGAGGCAGTCGCTGCGAATATGGCTGATATCACCGGCCTGCCCTTTGTGACCGCTCCGAACAAGTTCGAGGCGCTGGCCGCCCATGATGCGATGGTTTTCCTGTCAGGCGCACTGGCGACCATCGCTGGTAGCTGCTATAAAATAGCGAATGATATCAGGCTGTTGGGCTCGGGTCCGCGATCCGGTTTGGGCGAATTGATCCTGCCCGAGAATGAGCCCGGATCGTCGATCATGCCGGGCAAGGTCAACCCGACCCAAGCCGAAGCGCTGACTCAGGTCGCAGCCCATGTCATGGGCAATGATGCCGCCATCAAATTCGCCGGCAGCCAGGGACATTTCGAATTGAATGTCTATAACCCCATGATGTCCTACAATCTTTTGCAGTCGATCCAACTGCTTGGTGATGCCACAGACAGCTTTACCGAGCGGATGTTGCTGGGCATTCAGGCCAACGAACCACGCATCGAAAAGCTGATGAAGGAATCGCTCATGCTGGTCACCGCCCTTGCCCCAACCATCGGGTATGACAACGCCACGACCGTCGCCAAGACCGCGCATAAGAATGGCACCACCCTCAAGGAAGAGGCCATCGCGCTTGGCTTTGTCGACGCCGAGACCTTTGACGCGGTTGTGCGTCCCGAACAAATGATTGGGCCCAAGGACTGATGGCAAAGCCGGTCAATCTTAACCGGTACAGAAAAGACAAGGCGCGGGCCGAGAAAAAGGCCCGCGCCGACCAGAACGCCGTGTCATTTGGGCGCAACAAAGCCGAGAAAGACGCAAGTAAAAAACACCTGGAAAAGTCCCGGCGCGACTTGGATGGACACGAGATCGACAAATGAGTGGACGTCCCATCAAACGCTCATTGACGCTTAAAGGTCATCGAACCTCGGTATCTCTTGAGGACGAGTTTTGGAAAGCCTTTCGTGCCATTGCGGCTGATAAAGATATGGCAATCAACGCCTTAGCTGCGGAAATTGATTTTAACCGCGACCCTGAGGTCGGATTGGCTTCGGCAATACGCGTTTATATTCTGAACTGGTATCGCGGCTGACTTTCCGTTCTTGATTTGACCTCTGAAAAACGCCTATGCTCATACCAGAACAAAAGGGGTACATCGCGATGAACAAGACAGTTACCGGCCCAGACGGTCAACCGCGTTGTGCATGGTGTCAGTCTGCGCCAGAGTTTTTCGACTATCACGACAATGAATGGGGCTATCCGGTCAGCGACGATCAGCGTTTGTTTGAGAAGCTCTGCCTTGAAAGCTTTCAGTCCGGCCTCAGCTGGCGCACCATTCTTTCCAAACGCGAGAACTTTCGAAAAGCATTTAAACATTTTGATTACAACGCAATAGCGAAGTTTGATGAGGCAGATGTCACCCGTCTTTTGCTGGATGCAGGCATTGTCAGGCACCGCGGAAAGATCGAAGCAGTCATCAACAACGCCCGGCGTGCCCAGGAGCTGGTGGCAGCTGAGGGGTCGATTGCAGCTTATGTCTGGCGCTATGAGGCCAGTTCACCGCCAGCGCCACAAACAGCCTCAACTTCGGCTGAATCTATTGCCATGTCCAAAGACCTTAGAAAGCGGGGATGGAAGTTTGTGGGCCCGACCACGGTTTTTGCATTCATGCAGGCCATGGGTCTTGTAAACGATCATGCGACCGAGTGCTCTATGCGGGAAAAAGCGGCACAGATGCGCCGCGATTTCACTAAACCGGAATAGCGCAGCTTAGGCAGAGGCGCGAGAAATCTTATCGATATTGCTGCCGAGGGCCGTATTGAATTCGGCATCTGACTGCTTTTTCGACAGTCCTTCGGTCAGCGCACGAGAGAAAGACGCAATCATCTTGCTATTCTGCGCCAGCAGATCACAGGCTTGTTCGGTCGAATATCCGCCGGACAGGGCTACGACCCGCAAAACTCTGGGGTGGTCAGCCAGATCGTCATACAGATTAGCCTGGCTGGGGATGGTAAGCTTAAGCATGACATCCTGACCATCATCCAACTGATCTAGGTTCTGCAAGATTTCCGATTTTAGAATTGCTTCGGCTTCGGCTTTGGTGGTCGAGTTGATGTTCACCTCGGGCTCGACAATCGGAACCAAACCGGCGGCAACGACTTCACGCGCCACATCGAACTGCTGCGCGACAACGTTTGCGATGCCTTTGGCGTTGGCCTCATGAATCACGGAACGTTCCTTAGTGCCGAAAACGCCTTCGGCTTTAGCCAAAGTGTCGGCCAGACCGGGGATCGGTTTCATGACCTGAACGCCATTGGCCTCATCCTCGAGGCCCTTGTCGATCTTCAGAAACGGAACAATGCCTTTTACGTTCCAAAGAAAATCTGCGACTTTACGGCCATCAATCTCTTCGCCGAGCGTGCGTTCGAACAGGATCGCGCCGATGACTTTGTCGTTTGTGAAGCCATCCGCCAGAATGATACGCGCGCGCATCTTCTGGATTTCGCCGAACATCTCTGCGTCCGAGCCGTATTCTGACGCGTCTACCCCATAAAGCGCCAGCGCCTTTGGGGTCGAGCCGCCACTTTGGTCCAGAGCAGCAATAAAACCGGCACCGTTGGACATCTGCTCGCGCTGTTGTGTTTTGGACATATGACTTTCCCGTTCGAAATGATTCCGCGTTTTTCAACCGCATACAGCATGGAGCATGCCGATGGTAGTTTGTTAGCGCTCAACCAGGCGCAACCAAATTCCATCTTTGGATCTGACGGTCAGATGAGCCACCGGAACCGGCTCTGGCGTGTCCGAGATTTCGAACCTGAACTTCCGCAGTAGTGACGACAGCAATAAGGGACCTTCGACCATTGCAAAACCGGCACCGATGCAAATGCGCGACCCGGCCGAGAATGGGATGAATGCCTCTCTGGGACAACTTTCCTCATTGCCCTTGGCCCAGCGGGACGGGTCGAACCCGTCGGGGTCTGCCCACAGACGTTCGTGCCGATGCAGGTGCCATGGGCTGATGACTATCTGCGAGCCCGGTTTAATAGCCCGGCCCCTGAAGTATTCGCGGCATGTGGCCTCTCGCACCATCATCGGGACCGGAGGGTACAGGCGCAGCGTTTCCCGAAACACATCGCGGCTGAGCTTCAGCAGCGATACGGAGGTAAAATCGGATAGGTCCAGCCCTTGCGCCTCGGCCGCCAGCTTGTCCTGCCAATCCGGGTGGGTCGCCAAAAGGTACAATGCCCAAGCCAACGCAGAAGCGCTGGTCTCGTGGCCTGCCAGAAAGAAGATCGCCACCTGATCAGCCATCTCCTGCGTGTCAAAACACTTGCCGGTCTTGGGATCAGCCGTTGTCATGATCTTTGTCGCCAGATCATGCGGCGCCTGCCCGGCCTCAATCATCCTCGCGCGTTGAGCGGTCATTTCGGTGATCAGCATCCTGATTTCACGCGCGGCCTTGCGAGTTTTTCTGGAATGTAGCCGCGGCATCCATTTGGGCAGAGGCAGAAACGCCGCCAAATTCAACAGCGGTTGCTCTCTTTGATAGGTTCGGAATTTCTCAAAAACCTGAGACGCAACGCGGTCTTCAATCGGTACAGAAAAAAGCGTTCGAAAGATCACATCCGCGGCGACGTGACTGGTAACCTCTTCGCACTCGATGACAGAACCGGCCTGCCCGCGCAAACGTGCGACGCAGGCCTCGGCCGCCTGTACCATGGCCGGATAGGTATCTTTCAGGCGCCCGCCTTCAAAGGCCGGATCGATAACCCGGCGCTGGCGTTTCCAGTTTTCACCATTGGTTAGAAAGACGGAATTTCCCAGTAATGGCCGCAGACCCTCGCCAATACGGTCTGATTTCGGAAAATCATCGGGGCGTTTTTTCAGAACGGTTTCAACAAGCTCTGGTTGGTTCGTCAAATATGACCGAAAGAACGGCGTTTTAAACTCGGCCATCCACGCGCGGTACAATCGCTGTGGCTGCGCCGACAGGATGTCCTTGCGAAACAATCTGAAATAGCGCCACAGCGAAACTTTGTTTGGCCGCGATGTGGGCTTTGGCGGGGTCATGCTTGCACCGAAACATACTTGGATACAGATCGCACAATCCGGGATCCCGAAGGTTTGCGATCGGCGAACCGATGCCCAAGCGACAGAGGCCCGGCAGTCACGCGGAAATAATCGTACCTGTCCGGGTGATCAAAGGCACAGAGATATTGGAAATGCAGTCTGAAAAACCGCCACCTCAGGGCGCGCCACCGTTCTGCTGACAGCGTTTGCGTAAACGCTGCAGATAACACCAAAGGCCAGCGCTGATCGGCATCCGCGACCCCGCTTACAGCGACAGGATCACACAGAGCGAATGCGCAGCCGTCCCCGGGTGCAGAAATGTCGACCCAAGCCAAGTCTTCGCGTTTCGAAAGAAACCTCAGGTCCGCGCGCAGATCATATGCGTTGGGCAGGAACGAGACCATGGGAACCACCTGCCCCAATGTCAGAAAGGACAGCTCTGGCCCGTCTGTGCCCACCCGTCCGGATCGGATCAGATCGGCCAGAACCGTGACACCCAGATGAGCGCCGGAACTGTGGCCGACGATCAGAACCTCATCCGTCTCATCGGTAAGAGCTGCGGCAATCGCATTTGTGAACTCCGATAGGCGTCCGGCCAATTCAGGAGGCGTTTTTCCGCCTGAAGCCGCTGAATAGGCGTAATCGTGCATCAGGTAATAGACGAACAGCTTGTTGTCGATTTTCCGGAACCACAGCATCAGCACATAGGCAACACCAATAGACAGAACCAACGCCACCAAAGACAGGACCGGCGCAAGCAGAACTGTCAACCCGATGACCACAGCCATTGCGACCAAAAGCTGTGCGATCAGCATCACGATCGGATAAAGAGCGGCTATCACCGGTCCTTTGCGCAATCGCATCAGGCGCCATAACACCCCGGTCGAGATATAGATCCATGCCGTACGCAGCATCTGCAGATAGGTGGCCGCAATCGAGTTCGACATGCTGGAGCGTACGATGTCAGACCAGACCAGCACCTCGACATCTGTGTGAACTTCTGCCCCGTCCTGAACCGAATGGACGTGCCATCCATACAAGCCCTCTCCGGTTTTGGGCGAGACCGAGATTTCATACCCTGAAATAGCCGCCTGTCTTGCGCTTTCACTGCGGTAGAGCTCGCGATAGCGCCGTGGGGGGATCGGGTCATATCCGGGAATATAGAATACCCTACGCCGTTTCATCCGAGGCTGATTTGTCTGACTGCTCATGGTCTTACCTTCTGCGACGCAGGTTAGCGCAGCATTACAGCCAAAGTAAGTCAGATAAGAGGGTTACCCAAAGTTTGCCAGCGCCGGGAAGGCTTCCAACAGCCACCAGCTGAACTCAGTGAACAGGCCGGTGATCAGCATGATACCAACAAACAGCAACAGGCCACCCATGATCCTCTCGATCAGTGCCATATGGGGCTTTATTCGGTTCATCACCGACATGGATCGGTTCAGGAACATCGCGGCGAGCAGGAAAGGTATGCCAAGACCCGCTGCATAGACGCCCAGCAACAATGTCCCACGTGCGACGGATGCCTCGGAGGCAGCCAGCGACAGGATCGCACCCAGTTGCGGGCCGATACAGGGCGTCCAGCCAAAGGCGAAGGCCAGACCCAGAATATAGGCCCCAAAGACAGACCCGCCGCTGTCGCCGGCTTCGATCCGGGCCTCACGGTCAAGGAATGGGATGCGGAAGACGTTCAGGAAATGCAGGCCAAAAATGATGACCACCGCGCCTGAGATCTTGGCGAACAGCACTTGGTTCTGCAGCACGAACGCCCCAAACGCAGAGGCTGTGAAGCCAAGCAACAGAAACACCGTGGACAGCCCCATGACAAAGAACAGCGCCGAAAGTGTCGCTTTTCTGCGCGCGCGGACCTCATCCTGCATCTCGTTGATCGTGACGCCGCTCATATAGGCGAGATAGGGCGGCACAATCGGCAGCACGCAGGGCGATAAAAAGCTGATCAACCCACCGAGCAATGCGATGAACATGGCGGGCAACAGCCCTGCGTCAATGATATCAATTCCGAACATGTTTCAGCACATATGTCATGAAGTCGCCCGCGTCACGGGGCCATTCGGTCACATCCTCGTGGTTGCACGCTGGACACCGTCTGAAAGTGGAAATATCTCAGGTACATGTCAAACCAAACCGAGACACTGGACGCGTTGGGGCTGCTGTGCCCTCTGCCCGTCCTGAAGGCCCGTAAACGGCTCAAGTCAATGCCCGCGGGAGCGGTCTTGAAAGTGCTGGCGGATGATCCCGCTGCAGTCATTGATGTTCCACATTTCTGCATGGAAAGTGGACATCGCTTGCTGTCACAGGAAGAATCTGACGGGCATCAGGTCTACACCATCCAGAAGTCCGTTTGAGACCCGTCAAATAAAAAGGCGGGCTCTGAGGCCCGCCTTTTCAAGTTACTGGCCCAACGACCACCAACCGCGCCGTTTTGGCTTGGCAGGCTCCGATGGCGTTTCCGGTTCATCCGCAACCACTTCCAGCACAGGCTCTGTGACTTCTACTGTTGGTTCCTCAGTGGCTTCAACCGCAACAACCTCTTGAACAGGCTCTGCCGCTTCCGGCGTTTCTTCTGTCGGCACGGCAGTTTCCGAAACCGTTTCCTGTTTCGGTGCTGCTTCGGCTTCGACAGTTTCGATTTCTGCCGGAGCTTCCGTTTCAGCTTCGACCTTGGCCTCTGGTTCAGCTTCGACGACCTGTTCGGTTATCGTCTCGGCATCTTCGGCGTCCTTCTTCTTGCGACGCGGAGCCCGGCGGCGTTTAGGCTTGGCAGGCGCTTCTTCCTGCGTCTCTTCCACCGCTACTACGGCATCTGTTGCAGGTTCTTCCACAGCTTCCTCGGACGCTTCAGCTGTATCTTCATCAGCCTCTTGCCCGTTAGAATCCTGCCCCTCGGCACCACCATTGCCCTTCTTGCGACGACGCCGACGGCGCTTGCGCTTGGGTTTGGTTTCATCTTCAGCCTGCGGCGTTTCTTCTTCGACGGTCTCTTCTTCAGAGGCGTCGACCATTTCCATCAGCGTGGCATCAACCGATACAACCGGCGCACTGGCTTCGGGAACAATCCGGCTGGCGGTCTTGAACTTCTCCATCGAGAAATCAGGGCTTACCAGATGCACATCCCCTTCGATGCGAACCGACAGACCATAGCGCGCTTCAATCTGTGCGATATGCTCGCGCTTTTGGTTCATCAGGAAGTTGGCGATGCTGACCGGGCAGCGCACCAGCACCTCGCGTGAGCGACGGCGCGTGCCTTCTTCCTCGATCTGGCGCAGAATGCTCAGCGCCATGTTGTCATCCGAACGGATCAGGCCGGTGCCATGGCAGGCCGGACAAGGCTGTGTCGTTGCCTCCAACATACCGGGACGCAGGCGCTGTCGGCTCATTTCCATCAGACCAAAACCAGATATGCGACCAACCTGGATGCGCGCACGGTCTGTTTTCAGTTTTTCTTTCAGGCGTTTTTCGACAGCGGCGTTGTTCTTCCGCTCGTCCATATCGATAAAATCGATGACGATCAGGCCGGCCAAATCACGCAGACGCAACTGGCGGGCTACCTCTTCGGCGGCCTCAAGGTTGGTCTTCAGGGCCGTTTCCTCGATCGAGCCTTCTTTGGTTGCCCGACCCGAGTTCACGTCGACCGCCACAAGCGCTTCGGTCACACCGATCACGATATAGCCACCCGATCTCAGCTGTACCGTCGGGTTGAACATCCCCGCCAGATAGCTTTCCACCTGATAGCGCGCGAACAATGGCAGCGCGTCTTCGTACCGCTGCACATTCTTGGCGTGCGACGGCATGATCATTTTCATGAAGTCCTTGGCGATGCGATATCCGCCTTCGCCTTCGACCAGAACCTCGTCGATGTCGCGATTATAGAGATCGCGGATCGACCGTTTGATCAGGTCGCCTTCTTCATAGATCTTCGCAGGCGCGATGGATTTCAACGTCAGCTCGCGGATCTGTTCCCACATACGTTGCAGATATTCGTAATCGCGCTTTATTTCGGATTTGGTGCGTTTCGCCCCGGCGGTCCGAATGATAAGACCCGCCCCTGTCGGGACGTCAATCTCAGCCGCAATTTCCTTAAGCTTTTTGCGATCAGGCGCGTTGGTAATCTTACGGCTGATGCCGCCGCCCCGCGCGGTGTTCGGCATCAAAACACAATATCGGCCAGCAAGTGACAAATAAGTGGTCAGAGCTGCACCTTTGTTGCCACGCTCTTCCTTGACGACCTGCACAAGCAGAACCTGGCGTACTTTGACGACTTCTTGAATCTTGTACCGGCGCGCGCGCGGTTTGCGCGGTGGACGGATGTCTTCGCTGTCATCTTCGTCGGCAACCGACTCAATGGTCTCGTCTTTTGCAGTGGCGTCCGTACGGGTGTTTTCTTCTTCGTCGTCGCCAGCCTCGTCAGGGGCGTCCTCGGCGTTGGCTTCAGCGCTTGTCGCGTCATCCGCGTCCGTCTCAGTCGCGGTGCTTTCCTGCGCCTCGGCTTCTTTGTCCGTGCCGTCCTGATCAGCGCTAGCATCTGATTGGTCGACTTCTTCCGCAGGCGCGTCTTCAGTTTCTGCGGTTGCTTCTTCCGCCTCCGGTTCGTCCGTCGGCTCTTCTACAGGAGTTTCTGCCACATGATCGGCCGGAGATGTTCCTTCTTCTACAGAAGGATCATTGGCCTCATCGCTCTCATCCAGGTCAATCGTTTCCATGCCTGTGGGTTCGGACGAGACTTCGACCGATTCCACTGCATCATCCGATTTGATATCGGCAGCCTTGGCGCGCGAGCGCGAACGGCGTCTTTTGGGCTTGGTTTCCTCAGCCTCATCACGCGCACGCATTGCCTCGGCATAGGCGCGCTCTTCTTCCATCAGAGCTTCGCGATCAGCGACGGGAATCTGATAATAGTCGGGATGAATTTCCGAGAACGCCAGGAATCCGTGGCGATTTCCGCCATAGTCAACAAAAGCTGCCTGCAGCGAGGGTTCGACCCGTGTAACTTTTGCTAGATATATGTTGCCAGCAAGCTGACGTTTGTTTTCGGATTCAAAATCGAATTCCTCGACCTTGTTTCCGTCAACCACCACGACGCGGGTTTCTTCCGCGTGGGTGGCATCGATAAGCATTTTCTTAGCCATGTTTCCTTAGTGCACCGCGCCAAACGCGTTGTCCTAACCCGTCCAGGAGGATGGGTGCTTTTGGGGTGGTGTCTTGTCAGGGCGATTTCAGACGGCGCGCTGCAGGGTCTGGCACTATGGCCCCCTGCCCGTACACTCAGTCGTTGCGCGCGCGTCATCGCGGTTCTTCTCCGACAGGCGCGAACAACCGCTGCCTGCCCATTTATTCCTTTCGCCCGCTTTTCTGCGGGCTCAGGCGTTCAATCACCCCGTTAAGGGGCACAATCGGTCTGCTTGGCCAGTGTGGGACCTGGTCTCCACCAGTGGCGTAGCAGCGAATCTCAAAGATCGGGACTTTTCGGCGTCAAATCCGCCCAGCCCGTCTGGTTACAATAAAAGCAGTCCTGTGGAAAAGACAATGGGCAAACTGCATTGAAGACCCCGACCACCGGTCGGGATCTCGTTATCCAGCTAAAAACATTACTTGGTATCACCCAAAGGGCCACAAAGGCATCGCCTCAAGCCCGTCACAGGTAATCGGAACGTTGCAGGCCATATTTGGCCATCTTCTCATTCAATGTCCGACGCGGCAGGCATAGTTCATCCATAACCGAGGCAATCGACCCCTTATGTCGCCGCATGGTATTGTCGATCAGCATCCGCTCGAATGCCTCGACATATTCCTTGAGCGGCTTGCCTTCGGTCGTCATCACGGGCTGCATTTCTTCGTGATCAGACATCAACAGAGACGCGATCGTCCCCGATCCGCGACGGGATTGCAGCACGGCACGTTCCGCGATGTTTATCAGCTGCCGTACGTTTCCGGGCCACGGCGCTTGCAAAAGCTGAGCTGCCTCTTGCGCACTGACCTGAGGTGCATCGCAGCCGTATTCTTCAGCGAATTGCTCGCTCAGCCGTGTGAACAGGGTCAGAATGTCTTCACCGCGCTGACGCAGCGGCGGCATTGTGATCCGCAATGCTGCAAGCCTGTAGAACAGATCAGGGCGCAGAACGTCCTCGCTGGTTTTCCCAGCTTCCTGCAGGTTAGAAATGGCGACGATGCGGGTTTCGGCAGGTGTGCCCTGATCGTTCATGACACTCAGCAGTTTCGCCTGAAGCGTATCGCTGAGCGCCTCGACATCCTCCAGAACCAGAGTTCCACCCCGGGCTTCCTCAATCGCGGGCAACTGGCTGTCTTCTGGCATCATCGGGCCGAACAGACGCTTTCCCAAGGCCTCTTCTTCGAGGGCAGCACACGAAACCAGAACAAATTTTTTGCCTGCGCGACTGCCAACAGCGTGCAACGCATGTGCAACCAGGGTTTTCCCGGTGCCGGTTTCTCCGTCGATTAGAACATGACCGTCAGCCTGCCCCAGATCCAGAATATCCTCGCGCAGGCGCTCCATCACGGGGCTGGCACCGATGAGCTTGTTCATGATCTGAGTGCCACCGGACAGCTCGCGGCGCAGGGCCCGATTGTCCAGCGTCAACCGGCGGGCATTGCTGGCACGTTTGGCCAGTTCGGACATCCGATCCGGGTTAAACGGCTTTTCGAGGAAATCAAACGCACCCACGCGCATGGCCTCGACCGCCATTGGCACGTCACCGTGGCCTGTGATCATGATCACCGGCAAGGTGCTGTCCGCGCCCATCAGCTTTTTCAACAGCTGGATCCCGTCCATACCAGGCATCTTGATGTCCGATATGACGATACCCGGATAATCCGGACCCAGAACTTTCAGTGCATCCTCGGCGCTGGAAAAGGTTTCAGTGTCATATCCCGACAGTGCCAGCCATTGGCTGATCGACTGGCGCATGTCCTGTTCGTCATCAACAATGGCGATTTTCATGGCCTGTGCCATATTCATTCCTCGTTATTCAGCGGCCTCAAGGCCATCGCTTCCAAGTATCGGCAGTTGCATCTCAAACACCGCGCCACCGTGCTGGCTGTTGCGCGCGGTCAGCCGTCCCCCATGGTCGTTCACGATACCGGATGAGATGGCAAGCCCCAGACCGACTCCATCGCCGGGTTGTTTGGTCGTATAGAACGGCTCAAACAGGTTTTCGATGTCTTCAATCCCATAGCCATTATCGCGTACAGTCAGCACCGCCTGGTCACCCGCGGCCAGTATGATTTCAACATCCGGTTCCGATACAGACTTGGTGGCGTCCAAGGCATTACGCAAGAGGTTCACCATCACCTGTTCGATCCGCATGCGGTCGCCCATGACTAGTACGCTTTCTTCCGGCAGTATCTGCGTAATCTTGACGTGCCTCTGTCGCAGTTGCGGCTCCATCATGGAGAGGGACGAAGCGAGCGCTTCGCCAAGGTTAACTGGTGAAAACGCATCCGCACCCTTGCGGGCATAGGACTTGAGCTGGCGTGTTATTGCGCCCATTCGTTCAATCAGACCGTCGATGCGGCCAAAGCTGGCCAGCGCCTCTTCGGGGCGGTTCCGTCGCAGCAGCAAACGCGCGCCGGCAAGATAGGTCTTCATTGCAGCCAAAGGTTGATTCAGCTCGTGGCTGACGGCCGCAGACATCTCGCCCAGGGCTGCGAGTTTCGAGCTTTGGGCCAGCGTCTGCTCGGCTACTTCCAGCGTCTTTTCAACCCGTTCCCTCTCAGCGATTTCCCGCTGTAACCTTGCGTTCAATGCGCGAAGCTCTGCCGACTCGCGCTGGAACAAGGCCATTCTGAACGTGGCCCTACGGCTGAGCGCATAGAAGGCAAGCGCCAACAGAATCGCAAAACCCATGATTTCCAATGCAAGAACGCTGTTTACCTTCTCACGGATCGAGGCGTAGGTCGTGAACGAGGTCATCGTCCAGCCGCGGAATGGAATGCGTGTCTCCATGCGGATCACCGCCTCGCCCTGCAAATAGGCGTCGGGGGGCAGAGCCGTCCAATCGGTCGTGGCCCTGATAGCGCGCTGGATGGCACTTTGCGGCGGCTGCCGCAGCATGGCGGCCCCCTCTTCTACTCCGCGCCATTGCGGTTCAGTCGACAGAATAATGGTGCCCGTACTGTCAGCGACCAGAACAGCATCGGAGATCCCTGCCCAGGCGCGCTCAAATTTTTGCAGATCAACCTCGACAACGATGACACCAAGGATGTCCGACGAGGCCTCCATCCGGCGCGAATAGATAAAGCTGTAACCACCAGATTCCTTTTCAATCACGGTGAAGATGGTCGAGTTTGACCGAATGGAATCTACAAAATACGGCGCGTTTCTGTGCGTCTCGCCCAACCGGCTGCGATCAGTTGCGGCAACAGATCGGCCATCCCGGTCTAAAAGCATCAAGGATGCGGCGCCTATCTCTTCGACAAAAGAAATAAGTCGCTGCGTGGACAGTGTAAAATCGCTGGATTGCAGCGCCGAGATCAGCGTCGGATCCCGCGCTAGCAGCTGCGGCACAATCGCATTTCTGCGCAGCTCGCTCAGCAGGTTCCCGGAATACAGAGCAAGGCGCAGCTCGGCCCGGTTTCGCGTGGATTCAGTAAACCGATCCGTCAGCAGACTGTTGGTTATCCATATCGTCGCAACCGTTACCAACAAAAGCACCAGAACAGCCGCGCGCAAAGGCCAGCCAAGAGGCGCAGCGCGGAGCGGTTTGAACAGTGCAGACCAGGTAGAGCGTGTGTCGGAACTCATCCCCGAAAGTTACGCGGGCTAAGATGCAAGCTCAAGTCACGCAGGTGCGACGATGCCCGACAATGCGCGAAACAATGCCGTTCCATCGGTGCCACCATGCCCTTCGTCTGCCGCTCGTTCGGGATGCGGCATCATACCAAGAACACGGCGGTTTTCAGACAGAATGCCCGCAATGTCGCCAACCGAGCCGTTCGGATTCTCGGTATAGGTGAATGCGATCCGGTCGTGATCCCTGAGCGTGGACAATGTAGCCTCATCCGCGAAATAGTTTCCATCATGATGCGCAATCGGAATGCCGATCACTTCGCCAGCGCTATAGCCTTGGGTAAAGGCACTGTCGCTGGTTGCGACCTTCAGGCCTACGGTACGACAGATATATTTCAGGTTCGCATTGCGCAGCAGAGCTCCGGGCAGAATTCCGGTCTCGGTCAGGATCTGAAACCCGTTACAGATACCAACGGCGTATCCGCCACGCTCGGTGTGGTCGACCACGGCCTTGCAGATCGGGGATTGTGCGGCAATCGCTCCGCAACGCAGGTAGTCTCCATAAGAAAACCCGCCGGGGACACCAACAATGTCCACGCCCTTGGGCAGAGCAGCATCTTTATGCCAGACCATGTCTACCTGAAATCCGGCCTGTTCAAAGGCAACGGCAAGATCCCGATCACAGTTGGAACCGGGGAAAACGATGACAGCTGCGCGCATGGCTAGCCCTCCTGCAAGCGGTTCAGACCAGTTCGATCTCGTAGCGTTCGATGACCGTGTTAGCCAGCAGTTTTTCGCACATCTCGGTGACGTCCGATTCCGTCGCACCCTCGGCGAGTTCAAGATCAATCACCTTGCCCTGACGGACGCCTTCGACCTGATCAAAACCCATGGCACCCAATGCGTGGCGCACCGCTTCACCCTGAGGGTCAAGTACCCCGGTTTTCAGCATCACATGCACACGTGCTTTCATTTACTGCAACTCCAGCTGAGGGCCGGTATTTGAGGCCCGTTCCGTTGTGCGCGGGGATAGCGCGACTGTCTGCGTTCGACAACCCTTGTCAGCACCTACTCGGAACCCTTTAGCGCGGGATAATGCGTATCTATTGCGTTGAAGGTCCCTGTCAGAACCATTTCAACCGCTACGGCAACCAAAATGATGGCCATAACACGGGTGATCACATTGATCATTGTCGGCCCAAAGAACCTGGAAATAGGGTCAGCGAATAACAATCCCAGCCCGACAATAGCGCAGGCAATCAAAACGGCCGCCCCCAAAGTTACTACCTCGGCGCCGTCGGGCAAACTATGCGCGAACACAATGGTTGTCGCGATAGTGCCGGGCCCAATCGTTAACGGGATAGCCAGGGGAACAACCGCAATGTTCTTCTTCTGCGCGCCATCTTTAACGGCTTTCTGATCGCTTTCTGACCGGTCAGACGCGTTCAGCATCGACATACCAACCCCAAGAATGATCAACCCACCAGCGATGCGAAAAGACGGAATGTCGATACCGAAAAGCGCCAGAATTTCTTCGCCGATCAGTACCGAAATCAGTGATACAATCACAACCGTGGCTGTCACAACCATTGCAACGCGTTTACGTTCTGGCGGGCTATACCCCTCGGTCATGCTGAGGAAAATCGGGATGCCGTATAGCGGGTTGAAAATCGCCAGCAGCGCAGCGAGGAACTTTAAAAATACTGCCTGATCAAATAGCTCGGCCATTTTTATTCACCCGATTACGCTTGTTCAACAAACAATGCCGGACAAGCTGCGGCCCTGTCAAATACCCGATCTCAAATAAAAACGCCGCCCAATATCGGCGGCGTTTTTGCGTTGTTCTTCGGCTTTCGATCAGTTGATCAGGGTCGGTTTGGACACATTGCTTTTCGGCAGAACGCCTAGGCGACGCGCAACTTCCGAGTAGGCGTCGGTCAGGCTGCCCAGGTCGCGGCGGAATACGTCCTTGTCTAGCTTCTGGCCGGTTTCGATATCCCAAAGACGGCAGCTGTCTGGGCTGATTTCATCCGCTATGATCAGGCGCTGGAAGTCACCTTCATAGACGCGACCGATTTCAATTTTGAAATCGACCAGACGAATGCCAACCGCCAGCATCACACCGCTCATGAAATCATTCACCCGCAATGCGAGGCTAAGAATGTCTTCCATGTCCTGCTGGCTGGCCCAGCCAAAGGCGGCGATATGTTCTTCGGTGACAAGGGGATCACCCAACGCGTCGTCCTTGTAGCAGTATTCCACTATCGGGCGCGGCAGCTGTGTCCCCTCGGCAATGCCAAGGCGTTTGGACATCGTGCCAGCCGCGAAATTGCGAACAATAACTTCAAGCGGTACGATTTCGCAGTTGCGGACCAACTGTTCGCGCATGTTCAGGCGACGGATGAAATGGGTCGGCACACCGATTTGATTCAACCCGTTCATAAAGTATTCGCTCAGGCGGTTGTTCAGCACACCTTTCCCGTCGATCACGTCCTTCTTTTCAGCGTTGAAGGCAGTGGCGTCATCCTTGAAATACTGCACGATTGTACCCGGTTCAGGGCCTTCATACAAAATCTTGGCCTTACCTTCGTAAATTTTCTTGCGACGCGCCATAAGCGACCTTTCCAGACTGTCGCGAGGGAAAAAGTTCCTTCGCCTTGGCGCTCTCTTAGTCCAACCCCCACCTTCCCGCAAGTTCCGAGGACCGAGAGGCTTTGACGCAGCGCAAATACCTTGCACCCGGATCGTCGTATCGTCATATCATTAAGGAAAGAACTACCAACCCAAGGGGTCCAACTGATGACTACGTTTGACGAGCGCGAAAACGCATTCGAAGCTAAATTCGCCCATGATGAAGAAATGCAGTTCAAAGCACAGGCGCGTTGCAACAAACTGCTTGGCCTTTGGGCGGCCGAAAAACTGGGCAAAACCGGTAATGAAGCCGATGAATACGCAAAATCCGTTGTGATTTCAGACCTGGAAGAAACCGGGCACGAGGATGTCGTGCGCAAAGTTTCCGGCGATCTCGGGGATCTGTCTTCGGATGACGATATCCGTGCAAAAATGGCCGAGTTTCTGGTCGAGGCCAAAGCACAGGTTCTCAACGAAACCAACTAAGGTCTCACCGCAATATTCATGATCTTCATGAGATTTATGAATTTGATTTGACGCCCCGGTCATGAGACACGGGGCGTCTCGCATTTTTTGCGCGGCTCGCCAGTTTCGGAATATTCTTATGACAAATGCGCTCAGCAAACTTCTGGACTCCAACACGACTCTTTTGGCGGATGGAGCAACAGGTACAAACCTATTCAACATGGGCCTGCAGTCGGGCGACGCGCCCGAGCTTTGGAACGTCGATGCGCCGGATAAAATCCGCGCGCTGTATCAGGGTTCGGTGGACGCAGGCAGCGACCTTTTCCTGACCAACACATTCGGCGGGACATCTGCGCGTCTCAAACTGCACGAGGCTCAGAACCGGGTCGCTGAACTGAACCGCGCAGGCGCAGAACTTGGCCGTGAGGTTGCTGACAAAGCCAACCGTCCGGTTATCGTCGCGGGATCGGTCGGACCAACCGGCGAGATCATGCAGCCTGTTGGCGCCCTGTCCCATGCCGATGCCGTGGAAATGTTCCACGAACAGGCGCAGGCATTGAAGGACGGCGGTGTCGATGTTCTTTGGGTCGAAACCATCAGCGCCCCAGAAGAGTTCAGGGCCGCGGCAGAAGCCTTTGCGCTGGTCGATATGCCCTGGTGTGGCACGATGAGCTTTGACACGGCTGGCCGCACCATGATGGGTGTCACATCCGCCGACTTTGCTCAGTTGGTTGAAACGCTCCCTAACCCGCCGGTTGCCTTTGGCGCAAATTGCGGGACTGGCGCGTCTGATATTCTGCGCACTGTCCTTGGATTTGTCGCACAAGGTACGGAACGACCGCTGATATCAAAAGGCAATGCCGGTATTCCGAAATATGTGGATGGACATATTCATTATGACGGCACGCCGGAACTGATGGGCCATTATGCGACCATGGCGCGAGAGGCTGGCGCAAGCATTATCGGCGGATGTTGCGGCACAATGCCCGAGCATCTGCGGCACATGAGAGCTGCGCTTGACGGTGCCCCGTCCGGTATACGCCCAACCCTTGATCAGATCACAGACGCGCTGGGCCCGTTCTCATCCGCAACTGACGGGACTGGCGAGTCCGCCCTTCCGGAACGGCGCGTGCGTAAACGCCGCCGCGCCTGACAACCTCAACGCCCTTCGAATTTCGGGGGGCGTTTTTGCATGAAGGCAACGACGCCTTCGGAAAAGTCTCGGCTGCGGCCACATTCACCTTGCAGATGCGCCTCTGCCTCGAGCTGTTGCGGCAGAGTGTTTTCATAGGTGCCGCGAATAGCCTTTTTGATGGCGCCAAACCCTGAGGTTGGACCTTTGGCCAGATACATGGCCCGCTTGCGCCAATGCGCTTCGAACTCCGCGTCGGGAACGGCTTCCCAGATCAGGCCCCAGTCGTCGGCCTGTCGAGCACTGATCTTATCGGCAAAAAGAGCAGCGCCCATGGCTTTGGCGAACCCCATCTGGCGCGGCATAAACCAGGTGCCTCCAGCGTCGGGCAACAGGCCGATACGGGCAAAAGCCTGCAGGAAATAAGCACTCTCCGTCGCGATCACGATATCCGCGCATAGCGCCAGATTGGCCCCTGCCCCCGCAGCAGCGCCATTTACTGCGGCGATTGTTGGAACCGGGCAATTATAGATTGCTTCAAGCATGGGCTCGTATTCGTCGCGCAGCGTGCGCTCAAGATCAATCTTCCCGGTGCTTGAGGCATCACCTAAATCCTGACCCGAGCAAAAAGCGTTTCCCTTACCGGTCAAAACAATCGCGCGGGCATGGGTGGCAGCGTGTTTCATCGCGTGCGTGACTTCGGCCCGCAACTGAGCGGTCATTGCGTTCAACTTCTCTGGGCGGTTCAGAGTTACCACTGCCAGATCATCCGCAATGTCCAACAGGATCGCTTCGTATTCCATCCACCCCTCCAAGGTTCGCTGCGCCTGCGACCCTGCCTCAATTTCCAATGAAGGAAAAGGTGAACCGAAGGTCAATCTTTGAGGATTTCGCGTAATCGTTCTTTCTCGGCGTCGCTAAGGAGGCCGTCACCTTCCCTTCGGTCCTGTTCCGCCGATCTTTTGCGTAAAAAGCTGAAACCAGTCGCCACAGCGATCAAAAGCATGATCGGACCGGCCAGCCACAAAAGGATGTTCGATCCTGACGTTGTTGGCCTTAGCAAAACATATTCGCCGTAGCGATCAACGATAAAGTCAATCGCCTGTCCATCTGTATCGCCGGCCACCAGGCGTTCGCGCAATAACAGGCGCAAGTCACGGGCCAATCCTGCATTGCTTTCGTCTATGCTTTCGTTGCGGCAAACCAGACAGCGCAAGCCGGAACTCAGATCCCGCGCCCTCTGTTCCAGGATCGGATCATCAAGCACCTCGTCAGGTTGGACAGCCATGCTTGGCGTTGCCAATAAAAGCAGTATCAGTAGAAACCGTTTCATTCCGCCGGAACCCCCTGCGTCGGCGTCTTGCGCGCGCCTGCCGCAACGCGAAAACGCCTGTCGCACAGGCTAAGAACGCCACCGAGCGCCATCAGTAGGCACCCGCCCCAAATCCAATTCGCTAAAGGCTTGATATAAGTCCGCACGACCCAGCCACCATTTGTCTGCTGATCTCCAATGACGACGTAAAGATCCCTGAGAAACCGATAGTCAATCGCAGCTTCAGTCGTTGGCATCCTTGAAACTGGGTAGTCGCGTTTTTCCGGATGCAGTGTTGCGATTGTTCGACCGGCCTGTTCGACCTTAACATCGGCTGTGGTTGAGAAATAGTTGGGCCCCTCGACATTCCGAACCTGTTCAAGTGTCAGGGTGAACTGGCCAACCTCGAAAGGCTGCCCCGTCTGCGCAACGCGGATATCCTCGACCTCCCATGCGGTCAGCCCGGCGATGGCAAAGATCGTAACCCCCAGTCCGGTATGGGCTGCAGCCTTGCCCCAATCGGCACCGGGCAGTCTGAACAGACGCTGCAGGTTGTTTTTTCTTCCAGTACGGCTCCAAAGGTCCACAATAGCGCCAAATGTGATCCAGGCCCCCAGAAACAGCCCCACGGGTCCCAATGCGCTGCGACCGGTCTGCATGACCCAAACGAGCAAGCCAAGCGCAACCGCCAGAAGGAATGCGAACCGCAACGAATGCGCCGCCTTGCCAAGCTTTCCACGTTTCCACGGAAGCATTGCACCAAGCGGTAATACAATCCCCAGCGCAACCATGAACGGTGTGAACGCCGCATTAAAGAACGGCGCGCCGACCGAGAGTTTGCGATCAAATGCCATCTCGGCCACCATCGGCCACAAGGTTCCGAAGAACACAACGAAACAGCTGACCGCCAATAGAATGTTGTTCAGCACCAGGGCGCTTTCGCGGCTGACCATACCAAACACGCCCTTGGCCTCCATCGCTTGCGCGCGTGCCGCATAGAGTGTCAACGCACCGCCAATGAAGACCACAAGAATGATCAGGATAAACACGCCGCGTTCAGGATCATTGGCAAAGGCATGTACCGAAGTCAAAAGCCCCGATCGCACAATGAACGTCCCGATCAGCGAAAAGCCAAAGGCGATAATCGCCAGAAGGATGGTCCAGCTCTTCAGCGCTTCACGCTTTTCGACCACGATAGCAGAATGTAACAGGGCTGCCGCCAATAGCCACGGCATGAAAGAAGCGTTTTCGACCGGATCCCAGAACCAGAACCCGCCCCAGCCCAGCTCGTAATAGGCCCACCAGGATCCAAGCGCGATCCCAATAGTCAGAAAAATCCATGCGGCCAGCGTCCAGGGACGCACCCACCTCCCCCAAGAGGCATCCACGCGCCCTTCGATCAGCGCGGCCACTGCAAAGCTGAATGCCATGCTCAGGCCGACATAGCCCAGATACAGAAACGGCGGGTGGAATGCCAAACCTGGATCTTGCAATAATGGGTTGAGATCCCGCCCATCGAACGGGGCGATAATCAGACGGTCAAATGGGTTCGAGGTGAGCAGGATAAAAGCGTAAAACGCCACCCCTACGGCCGCCTGAACCGCCAGCACGCGCGCTTTGAGAGTCGGAGGTAACCCTGCGCCAAAAAAAGCGGCCATGGCCCCGAAAACTGCGACGATCAGGACCCACAGTAACATTGACCCTTCGTGGTTGCCCCACGTGCCGCTGATTTTATACAGCATCGGTTTGGCGGAATGGCTGTTTTCAACCACTATCCGCAATGAGAAATCAGAGGTGGTAAAGGCCCAGACCAACGCCGCGAAAGAGAAGGCGACTAACAGAAACTGTGCAATAGCGGCGGTTTCTGCAAAGGACATCCAGCCAGTCCACCGTTTCGCCGCCCCTATCAGCGGAATGACCGTCTGAACGATGGCGACGAGAAAGGCGAGTATCAGCGCGAAGTGACCAAGTTCTGTAATCATGGTCCCGCATATATTCCTGTTGAGGGACAATCACCAATCACTTTCGCCTCTGCCGGACGCACATAGTGTCGCGGGTCAGGCGGACCGACCCCGCCGCCAATCCTCGAGCGCAGGGTTGAAATCGGGTTTTAGGACCTCATCGGCCAAGCCTGCATCTGTCCCAGTATCAGCGACCCCAATCAAACGTTCCCGCATCTCTGCCAGTGTTTCGATGTTTTCCATAACTTTCGGAGTACGTGTCATCGTTGCCGAAATTTCACGCTGCAGATCCTGCACTTTGGTCTGGTGTCTTGCGCCGAAATAGAACGAGACGACCACGCCCAACAACCACCACAAGGGCTCAGGTACCAACGCAATCCCCTGCATCCGAGCGGCAAACCAAAGCGGATCGACCATAGCGGCGATAAACAGCCCCAATGTTCCCAAGGCCATGGCGGGGCGCGGCAGCCGGTTGAGCCCATCCATAAAACGGTCAAATGCACTTTTTTGAACCCGCTCGAACTCAGCCCTATACTGTTCCAGTACTCCCTGTTGTCGCGTCAGGTCGCGTTTAGCGCCCTGCTCAGCATTTTCACGAAAGACTTCGGTTGTTTCACGCACGACATTCCGACCCTCGCCAAACAAGAACGCAAATATTCCCGAGATCAGCCCCATTCAGAAACCCTCCTTTGAAACTCTGCGTCGCTAAGATGATAGGTCGGTGACAGGAATTCCTCGGCGCGTCGTATCCAGCCACCTTTTGCCCCAGACCGGGACCGAGCATATTTGCGAGAGGCTGGACGCCGTTCCGCTATCCGGAAATAATAGTTTCTCCTGGCAACGCCATAAGCATCCCGCAGCGCGACAGGGTCCGGTTCAGACGCAGCACTGCAAGCCTGCGCCGTCTGCGGGCCCACAACGCCATCTACGACGACATGATACCCCATTTCACGCAGCAAATATTGCATAATTTTAACAGCTTGAACGCCTGAATTCACGTACATGTCGAAAACAGATGGCTGCAGAATGTTAGGCAGTAGGTGTAATCGCGGTTTTGAGAAATAGTGGCGGATAAAGATTTCAACGGCCTGCGACCGGCTCAGCCGCCTTACATCGGATACATCAACCATCCCGTCCTGCGTCAGGTCCAGTTGCAATCTGCGCATGGTATGGATTGTTACGCCGAATTTTGTCGCTCCACCCGGATCGTCGGGGTCATCGACAAAACCACCTTCACGCGTAACTATCTGTTCCGCGATCTGCCGAACCGTCTGCATGTACTGTTCTCCAACTTGGGACAGACAGACGCTCGGACAATTCTGTTAATACAGCTAAAATAGAAAGGGCGCTGCATGTCGATCCACGCAACGCCCGAATTCCGATCTCAAAGCCTATGGCTCAGCTCTCGCCGGCCTCCTTGTAAATACCTTGTTCTTTCAACGCGTCCACAACCTCTTTTGGCATATAGGTCTCATCGTGTTTCGCAAGAATTTCTGAGGCTTCAAAGACTCCGTTTACGTAGCTTCCGGTACCAATCATACCCTGGTTTTCCGAGAACAAATCAGGCAAAACCCCAGTAAACGTGACCGGCACACTTTCGCCACCGTCCGTCACCATGAAACGCACGGTTTCCCCTTGCCCCCGCACGATCGAACCCTCTTCGACAAGACCACCGATCCGGAATATTTCAGTCGGTTTTGGTGGCTCTGCCATTACTTCACTGGGTGAGCGGAAGAAATTGATGCCGTCCTGCATAGCGTATCCGATCAACGCCGTAGACACTGCCAAAGCAACGATTGACAGAAGGATGATCTGAACGCGACGACGTTTCTTGAGCGTTTTCATTTGTTCCTCATGGGAAAAGTGGGGCCATCATCAGACCCGCAGTTTCAGCTTCACCTAACATCAGGTTAGCGTTCTGCAAGGCTTGGCCACTGCTACCTTTTGTCAGGTTATCCAGTGCTCCGATCACAATGGCGCGCCTCTCGATCCGGTCGCTGGCCACGCCGATATGGCAGAAATTTGAGCCGCGCACATGGTGGGTCGAGGGTGTTTCGCCAAATGGCAGCATCTGGATAAATGGTTCGCTTTCATAGGTTTTCACAAGCGCTTCATAAACGCTCGTGGGGTCACCTTTGACATATGTAGTCGCTAGGATACCCCGGTTTGCCGGAACCAGATGCGGAGTGAACTGAACATGGACCGGGCGCCCTGCAAGGGCAGAAAATTCTTGATCGAATTCCCCCAAATGCCGATGCGTACCGCCAACAGCATATGCGTTATACCCTTCGCTAAGTTCGGCATGCAGCAGGTTTTCTTTCAGCGACCGCCCGGCACCAGACACCGCGCATTTGAGGTCCAGAATGATGTCATCCAGATCAATGACGCCGGCCGAAATCAAAGGGCGCAAAACATATTGTCCGGTGGCGGCGTTGCAGCCTGTTCCGGCAACCAAGCGGGCCGTGCGAATTTGATCGCGATAAAACTCGGTCAGGCCGTAAACGGCCTCCTCCTGCTGCTCCAAAGCCGCATGAGGGTTGCCATACCATTTTTCATATTCCTCAGGGTCGCGTAGCCTGAAATCGGCGGACAGGTCGATGATTTTAAGGTCCTTCGGCAGGTCGCGGATAACTTCCTGGCTGGTTTTATGTGGCAGCGCGCAAAAGCACAGGTCGATCCCTGAAAAGTCGATTTCTGAAATTTTGCAAAGAACCGGTAACTTCAGGTGCCGCAAATGTGGAAATACCTGCGCCATCGACTGTCCGGCTTTCCGCTCGGCAGAAAGTGCAGCGATTTCCATATTCGGATGCTCGTCGATCAACCGAACCAGTTCAGCGCCGGTATAACCCGAAGCGCCCAGAATTGCGATTTTGTGGGTCATCTTGGACCTCTTGAAACTGTATGCCACTGTTCATGCCCGCCACTGTGACGGTCATGGGATTACGGATTCTTTCAGGCCGCGTCTTTGACCAAAGTCAGACAGCCTCGAAAGTTATTTGTCGTCGGAGGAACTGGGTGGCGCGATCACTGACAACACCTGGCTTACCAGTGGTCAGATAACCGCCCTTCGCCGCACCCTGCATATTCGGATGCCGCTGCAAATAGTCTGCCAGACTTTCGGCAACCAGATCACCCTGGCTGAACACCTCAACGTCGGGTCCCAAGGCCTTCTGAAACGCCTCAGCCATTAAGGGATAGTGCGTACAGCCCAGAATTGCGGCCTGAGGCTCTGGCATCTTGCGTTTCAGGGCGTCCACATGGCTTCGAACCAGCGCTTCGGCCAGGATCATGTCGCCTTCCTCGATGGCATCAACGACCCCACCGCAGGCCTGCGCCTCAACATCTACGCCAATCGCACGAAAGGCCAACTCGCGTTGAAACGCGCGACTGGATACGGTGGCCGGGGTCGCAAACAAAGCGACGTGTTTGACCGCGACTTCACGCGGCGGGCTGTTGTCACCCCATTGCCGCTCAGTCAGCGCTTCGATCAATGGAACAAAAACGCCCAAGACGCGCTTGCCTTGAGGCACGCCCTCTTCCTGCATCCGCCGCAAAGCAGCAGCGCTGGCCGTATTGCAGGCCAGAATCACCAGATCACATCCCCGGTTCCAGAGGTCGTTCACCGCACCCCGGGTCAGCTCATAGATATTCTCCACATCACGCACCCCGTAAGGCGCATGTGCGCTGTCCGCGTAATACAGGAAATCAACGTCGGGAAGACGTTTCTGCGCGGCGTTCAGAACGGTCAGACCGCCCAAACCAGAATCAAAAATGCCTACTGCCATTTGCCCCTTTAGGCGCGATGCCGTTCCTCAAATTCATAGCCATAGTCATAAGACTTTAGTGGCTTTGGAGACAGCTCATACGTTGCTTTGCGCAAGAAATCCATCATCTTGCGCGTATCCTTGGCCAACGGGTCCAGAACGTCGCGGCCGATTGGCTCTCCGATCACCACCTGGACCGGGGTATCAACGCGTTTTTTGAATTCCTTGATTAGCAATCCCATGCGCAATGTATTGTGCAGATGGCTGGCGATCTGAAACAGGCGTGAGGTATGACCGTCAAAAAAGACCGGCACAACTGTCGCGTCTGATTTGGCAACCATCCGCGCTGTGAAGCCACGCCAGCCCGGGTCCATCGGGTACGAGAAAGGCTTTGCCCCTGTGCTGACGGTACCGCCGGGAAATATGCCAATCGCGCCGCCCTCGCCCAGATAGTTCAAAGCTTTCTTGCGGGTCTCGAGGTTCTGCTTCATCGCAGCTTTTGTATCGTCGAATGAAATCGGCAGAACGACCCGATTCAGATCCTCTGCCTTACGAAACACATGGTTGGCCAGAATGCGAAAATCCCCACGCGTACTGGACAACATGTGCCCCATCATCAACCCATCCAGAATTCCATATGGGTGATTGGCAATCAGAATCAGAGGGCCATCACGGGGAATATTAGACAATGACCCGCCAACCACATCCAGAGACAAACCGTATCTCTCAACCATGACCGACCAGAAATCTCGCCCGTTGGCCACGTCTTTTTCGTACCCATCAGCACGCCTGATAAGGCGCAGGCGGCCTGTGGTGTTCTCCATAAGCTTGATGACCATCCGTCCGCTTTTGGTTTCAGCGGAATAGGCATAAGAAATGTCACGTGCAACATGGCGTCGCGAGGGCATGGAAGTCTCCGGTTTTGTACCTGCATTTTAAATGCAAGTAACAATTTTGCCTAGCTGTCGTGACACGGTTGTGACGAATTACTCGGCGGCGGCCTGTAATTCAGGTCCTCCGTTCCGTATCGTGGTCAACAATTCCTCTCTGCGTTTGGCGGCGCTCGCCTCATTCGCCTTAAGGACGGGTCCAAAACCTTTGATATCCAAGGGCAACTTAGCGAGCGCAATTACGGCATCCTTTGTTTGGATGGAAATCAGAGGAGTGATCTCTTTGAGATCACGCTCATATTGCTTGATCAGCGCGCGCTCCATTCGACGTTCGACACTATAGCCAAAGATATCCAGCGGAGTACCTCGAAGAACTTTTAGCCGAGACATGAATTTCAGCGGCTTCAGCATCCATTCGCCGAAACTCCGTTTGCGGGGTCGGCCATCTGGTCCTTTGCCACCAAGCAGCGGCGGGGCAAGGTGGAAAGTCATTTTGAATTCGCCATCAAATTCGGCGGCGGCTTTCTCCCGACTGGACAGTAACAACCGGGCCACTTCGTATTCGTCCTTGTAAGACAACAGCTTATGATACCCTTTTGCGACTGCATCACGAATTTCTGCATCCTCAAACGAGTCAACGATTTTGCGGTAGCGTTTCGCCAAACGAGCGCTTTGATACTGGGTCAGATGATCGGTGCGGAACGCGATGACCTGCTCTGGTGATTTAGGGAGGTCGGAAACACTTGGCCGTAGAATCTCATCGACTTTTTCCGGGTGTAGAACCGCCCAACGACCGATTTCAAAGGCTCTTTTGTTGCGTTCTACCGCCGTTCCGTTCAGATCAATGGCTGCAATCACCGCATCGAGGCTGACGGGTATCAGCCCGCGCTGCCATGCGGCCCCAAAAACCATCATGTTCGAATAGATTGAATCTCCCATCACTGCGCGCGCAAGCTCAGTGGCATCAAACAGGGAAACGTCTTCTTTCAATCGTGCTTGCAGCGCCAGTTCCAGCCTCTCACCAGGAATCCTAAACTTAGTGTCGCGCGTGAAATCACCGGTAACGGTTTCGTGGCTGTTGACCACCGCTCCGGTCTGACCCAAGCGTGTCAGGCCAAGTGTTTTGGCCCCGGCGGACACAACCAAATCACCACCGATCAATGTGTCGGCTTCACCCGTTGCCACACGTATTGCACTGATATCATCTGGCCGGTTGGCAATACGGCAATGAATATGAACCGCACCGCCTTTCTGGGCCAAGCCTGCCATCTCCATCATTCCGGCGCCTTTGCCGTCAATCTGGGCCGCCTGTGCCAGAATCGCCCCCAGCGTGACAACTCCGGTCCCGCCGATGCCGGTGATGACAACATTATGTGTGCCCACTATTTCAGGCAGCTCGGGCATCGGAAGATCGGGCAGATCAAGTTCGGTCGTCGCTTCTTTGCGAATCTTCGCGCCTTCCAGCGTCACAAAGGAGGGGCAGAACCCTCTCAGACACGAAAAATCCTTGTTACAGCTTGATTGGTCAATCGCGCGTTTCCGGCCAAGTTCGGTTTCCTTGGGAACAATCGAAACACAGTTCGATTGGATGCCGCAGTCACCGCAGCCCTCACAGACATCCGTATTGATAAAGACCCTTTTGTCCGGGTCGGGAAAGGTTCCGCGTTTACGACGACGGCGTTTCTCAGCGGCGCAGGTCTGGACATAGACGATGACCGAGACGCCCTCATAGGTGCGGAATTTCTCTTGCACAGTCATCAGTTCGGCGCGCTCAAAGCTCTCTACCCCTGCGGGTAAGGCTTTGAAGTTTACATCTTCTTTTTCGTCATAGACGAGCGCGACATGTGTGACGCCCATAGCCTTGACCTCGGCCGCGATCCTTTCGGCGGTCAGATCACCCTCATTGCCCTGCCCGCCCGTCATTGCGACTGCATCGTTGAACAGAATCTTGAAGGTGATGTTCGTACCCGCCGACAAAGCTGCCCGGATCGCCTGAACACCGGAATGGTTATAGGTGCCGTCTCCGAGGTTCTGGAACACATGATTGGTGGTCGAGAACGGCTCTTCCCCGATCCAGTTTGCCCCTTCGCCACCCATCTGAGTAAAGCCAAATGTGCTTCGATCCATCCACTGAACCATGTAATGGCATCCGATGCCTGCATAGGCCCGGCTTCCGTCTGGTACCTTGGTCGAACTGTTATGCGGGCATCCTGAACAGAAATACGGAAGGCGCGAAGCTATTTCCTCGGCATTGTCCGCCCGGCGCGCTTCGGTCAACTTGGTCAAACCTGCGCGGACCCCGTCGGTATCACGGCCTTCTTCAATCAGGATACCGCCCAGCTTTTCTGCGATCATGTTCGGATCAAGGGCACCGCGGGTGGGAAACAGCTCTTCCCGATGCAGCGTCCCAGCACCGCCCTTGTACCAGCCATAGACTCGTCGACCACGGCGGTCGTCAAAGATCGCTTCTTTGACCTGAACCTCGATCAGCTTGCGTTTTTCCTCAACGATTACGATCAGGTCCAGACCCTCTGCCCAGTCGTGAAATCCGGCCATATCCAGAGGGAATGTCTGTCCGACCTTATAGGTCGTGATGCCAAGGCGCTCGGCTTCGGCCTCATCAATATTCAGCAGGGAAAGCGCATGGGCGAGGTCCAGCCAGTTCTTGCCAGCGGCCACCAGTCCGATCTTTGCACCGGGTTTGCCCCAGACACGTTTGTCCATCCGGTTAGCGCGTGAAAACGTTTCAGCCGCAAAACGCTTGTAATCAATAATGCGCTCTTCCTGCAGATGAGGCGTATCGCCAAGCCGGATGTTCAGCCCTCCTTCGGGCATATCAAACTCGGGCACCACGACATTCATGCGATCGGGGTTGCCATCAACGACCGAAGTCACCTCTATCGTGTCCTTCATGGTCTTGAGGCCGACCCAGACACCGGCGAACCGGCTGAGCGCGAATCCGTAAACGCCGTAGTCGAGTATCTCCTGTACTCCGGCCGGGCTGACCACTGGCATGTACATATCAACCAACGACCACTCGGACTGATGCAGCACGGTCGAGCTTTCGCCCGTGTGATCATCACCCATGGCCATCAGAACGCCACCATGTGCCGCAGTCCCTGCCATATTGGCATGGCGCATCACGTCGCCTGACCGATCTACACCAGGTCCTTTTCCGTACCACAGACCAAAGACGCCATCGAACTTGCCGTCACCCCTTAACCCGGCCTGCTGACTGCCCCAAAGCGCGGTTGCCGCAAGATCCTCGTTCAGACCGTATTGAAAAGTGACATGGCTTTCTGTCAGCTGTTTCTGCGCGCGCATCATCTGCTGGTCGACCGCTCCAAGAGGCGATCCGCGGTATCCCGTCACCAATCCTGCAGTGTTCAGACCCGATTTCGTGTCGCGCGCTTTTTGCATCAGCATAAGGCGCACAAGCGCCTGAGTGCCGTTCAATAAAACCGTGTTTTTGCTTAGGTCGAAACGGTCGTTCAAAGAAATTTGTGGCTTACTCATCAAACGCCTCCCCTCGTCAGATCAGTGTGCTTCATCTGCTTCCATATTAGGTCATAATAACTGACCTGCCTAGAGCTTATCCTCTGAAACGCAAGGATTTCGCCGTTTGAATGTGGAAGTTGTCACCTATTTCATATAGGCGTTCGGCAGGATAACGAAAGTTGCGGCGATGGATTGGGACAAGCTTAGGATATTTCACGCGGTTGCAGATGCGGGCAGCCTGACACATGCAGGCGATAAGCTGAACCTATCTCAATCGGCAGTCAGCAGACAAATTCGGGCATTGGAAGAGTCACTTGATTCGACGTTGTTCCATCGTCACGCCCGCGGTCTAATTCTGACCGAACAGGGTGAGCTGCTGTTCGACGCCACCTCGGCAATGTCCAAGCGACTGGACGCGGCAGCGGCGCGCATACGAGACAGCGAAGAAGAAGTCTTTGGTGTGCTACGGGTCACAACCACATTTGGGTTCGGGACCCTATGGCTCGCTCCGAGGTTGCCAAAGCTGTATGAACAATACCCGGACCTAAATATCGACCTCATGCTTGAGGAACGCGTTCTTGACCTGCCAATGCGCGAGGCCGATGTCGCCATCCGTATGAAAGAGCCTAGCCAGGCAGATCTGGTGCGCAAGCGCCTGATGACAGTACAGATGCTGCTTTATGCTACCCCGGAATATCTAAAGGAAAGCGGTCAACCTGCCTCCCTCGAAGAAATCTCGAGCCATCGACTTATCTGTCAGACCCCCTCAGCCCCCCAAGTAGGGGCCAGTGCGGCAATGGTACGGCATCTGATGACCTATAACCCGGCGTCGTTGCTGACAGTGAACAACTATTTCGGTGTCTTGCAGGGCGTACTGCACAATCTGGGAATTGGCTTGCTGCCCGATTATGTCACGCATGATTTCCCGCATCTGCTGCCGGTACTTTCAGACATCGAAACGGCTGACGTTCCTGTTTATCTCGCCTACCCCGAAGAGTTACGCCATTCCAAACGCGTGGCAGCCTTCCGCGATTTTGTGCAGGACGAGATCATCGCGCAGCGTAAACACCTGAAGAAAATGGGGAAACTATAGCTATGCGTCAACGTCATAGCGGACATGACGGACTATCACACTGAAACGCCTTGATCGTTATCAAACTGATGCCTAAATGAGCACTCGAAGGCGGTGATGCTGTAACGCTCATCATCTTCATACCTCCCTGTTGGACTACGGCCGAGCTTAGTGCTCGGCCTTTTTTTTTGGTCCTGGCTTAATCGGTGACACCGAACAGCCGAAAACTGCTGGGAAATTTCCACCTCCGCGCCTATGATCCCGTAAAAGATCAAAAATTCGTGTTCGAGGGAAAATTCATGCACCATCCACTCCGCCTATTACTGGCGTTGATTTCCGCCATTCTTCTTGCGGTACCAGTACACGCACAAGACAGTGGGACCGCGTCGTCTACGGTCACAATTCCAGAGGACCTGACGCCCGATCAGGTTGATGGCTTGGTGGCACGTATGTCCGACGATCAGGTTCGCGCCATTTTGCTGGAACGGCTCGACGCGGTTGCAGAAAGGCAGGCGGCAGCAAACGAAAACCATGAAGATCCGCTTACCGAAATCAGTGAAATCTGGGCCGAGATGGTTACCTCTTGGACGCAGGTTTTGACCACATTGCCAAATATTGTCAGCGCCCAGGTTGAAGCGTTCAGCAATTTCTCAGCGAAATTCGGATCTACCGGGGTGTTTGGCCTGTTTGGGCTGATCCTAGCAGTTCTGGTGGCCGGATACGCTGCTGAAAAATTGTTTGGGTTTCTCACCCGCAAATGGCACGAAGAGCCCGATGGGAATTCTGATGCCGATCTTTGGAGCGCGGTACGTTACTTGTTCCGCCGATTCTGCCGGGAAATCGCAGGACTTGTTGTGTTCTATGTTGTTATCCGGGCGATTGGACGGGGCTTGCTGACGACAGAACAGCTTACCTATGCCGCCCCATTCGTTTTCTACCTGATTTGGATTCCGCGTCTGGGCGCAGCCGCCTCACGCTTTGTGCTGGCGCCCAAAAAGCCACATTACCGGTTGGTCAACATAGACGATCATTGGGCCAAATATCTGCATCGCAACCTGATTGGCCTTCTTCTATTGATCGGCCTCACGCTCTTTATCGTACGGTTCAACTTGCTTAACGGTATCACCCCGGCCGATACGCGTATCGGTTTCTGGCTGAACGCTGGCATCCATATATACATTGGGATCATCGCCTGGACCGCGCGCGAAGGGTTGTCTCAGATGATGTTGGGCACGGATCCGGACCACACCAAATTTGATGAAAAGGTCGCTCATTACTATCCCTACTTCGCTATCGGCGTATCGGTGGTGATATGGTTCCTGGTCGAATTCCTGATCGCACAGCGTGATCCCAGAACACTTGCCTTGCTTGGCAAAGGGCCACATTTCACGACGATGTTCTGGCTGCTGATCGCACCAGCGCTTGATACGCTGATCCGTGGCCTAGTGCGCCATCTTCAACCCCCAATGTTGGGCGACGGACCATTGGCCGAACGCGCCTATAAATCAGCCAAGCGCAGCTATATCCGGATCGGTCGCGTGCTGGCGGGCCTGTTTGTGGTCTTTATGATCGCACGGGTCTGGCAGCTTGATCTTCGACATGTCGCCTCTGCCGGGATCGGAACCGACGTTGGCGGTACGGTAATCGAATTCCTGATGATCATCGCTGTCGGATACATCTTGAACGAGGTCGTCTCACTATGGATCAACCGTCGTCTTGCCAAGGAACAGACAACGGCAGAAGAGCTGGATGAAGAGGCCGGTGGCGAGGGTGGCGGCGCAGGCGGTTCACGTCTGGCGACGGTTCTTCCCTTGCTGCGGATCACGGCGCAAGTCACGATTGCGGTCATCTTCGGCCTGCTCGCATTGGGCGCGCTGGGCATCAACATCACCCCACTTCTGGCAGGTGCTGGTGTCCTTGGTCTTGCGATCGGTTTCGGCGCTCAGAAGCTGGTGGCAGATATCGTCGGCGGTGTCTTCTTCCTTATCGACGATGCGTTTCGCGTGGGTGAATATGTCGATGTCGGCGGCACCATGGGCACCGTCGAGAAAATCTCGATCCGTTCGATGCAGCTCCGCCATCACCGTGGGCCCGTTCACACGATCCCCTATGGCGAGATTCAAAAGCTGACCAATTTCAGCCGTGACTGGGTGATCATGAAGCTAAAGTTCACCGTGCCGTTTGACACTGATCCCAACAAGGTCAAGAAGATCTTCAAGAAGATCGGCGCCGAGATGATGGCGGACGAAACCCACAAAGAAGGCTTCTTGCAGCCCTTCAAATCGCAAGGTGTTTTCGACTTTGACGATGTTGGCATGATCATCCGCGGCAAGTTCATGGCCAAGCCGGGCAAGCAGTTCACGCTTCGCAAGGAAATCTTCAACCGGGTGAAGGCCGAGTTCAATGCCAATGGCATCGACTTTGCCCGCCGCGAAGTTCGCGTAGCAATTCCTGGTCTGGAAGAGGCCGAGAACCTTACCGAACAACAAAAAGCTGCTGTTGGGGCCGCTGCGGCGGACTCGATCAACAAGGGAGAAACCCCAGCTTAAAGACCAGATACAGACGCCACGCGGCTTTTGGGCCGTCTGGCAGGAAATACTATAGACGGAACCGGCCACTAGCGCGGTTCCGTTTTTTTTTCTGGGTACACAAAGCGCAGAAAAGCTCGAAATTGGCATATGCCGGTTACGTTATTCGACCCTGCGCTGACTTGGCCCTTCCCACAGACGCGCCCTTGCCCTACAAGGCCCGCAATCTCGGCCACCATGGATACAGGACAAACGATGCAAGAGCCCGCCATCACACCGGATCTGATTGCCGCGCACGGGTTGAAACCCGAAGAATACGAGATGATCCTGGAGATTATCGGGCGCGAGCCAACCTTTACCGAGTTGGGCATTTTCTCGGCCATGTGGAACGAGCATTGTTCCTACAAATCTTCTAAGAAATGGCTGCGCACCCTGCCCACCTCTGGACCCCAGGTGATCTGCGGACCGGGTGAAAATGCAGGTGTGGTCGATATCGGCGATGGTCAGGCCGTGGTCTTCAAGATGGAAAGCCACAACCATCCGTCTTACATCGAACCCTATCAAGGTGCAGCCACAGGTGTTGGAGGTATCCTGCGCGACGTTTTCACCATGGGTGCGCGCCCAATTGCCTCGATGAACGCGCTGTCTTTTGGTGAACCCGGCCACCACAAGACCCGTCAGCTGGTCAATGGCGTGGTCGAAGGTATCGGCGGCTATGGCAACTGTTTCGGCGTCCCTTGCGTTGGCGGCGAAGTGCGCTTTCACCCGGCCTATAATGGCAACTGCCTTGTGAATGCCTTCGCAGCCGGGCTGGCAGACAGTGACAAGATTTTCTACTCAGCCGCGTCGGGCGTCGGCATGCCCGTTGTCTATCTCGGTGCGAAAACCGGGCGCGACGGCGTCGGCGGTGCCACCATGGCCAGCGCCGAGTTTGACGACACCATCGAAGAAAAGCGCCCCACCGTTCAGGTCGGCGACCCCTTCACCGAAAAACGCCTGATGGAAGCGACGCTGGAGCTGATGCAGACCGGCGCGGTGATCTCGATCCAAGACATGGGTGCGGCGGGCCTGACCTGTTCCGCAGTTGAGATGGGTGACAAAGGCGGTCTGGGCGTTCGGCTTGATCTGGAAAACGTCCCCCAGCGCGAAGAGAACATGACAGCCTATGAGATGATGCTGTCGGAATCCCAAGAACGCATGTTGATGGTTCTCAAACCCGAGCTTGAGGCCGAGGCTCGCGCCGTTTTCGATAAATGGGACCTAGATTTCGCCATCGTGGGTGAAACCGTCGCCGAAGATCGCTTTCTAATCATGCATAATGGTGAGGTCAAAGCCGATCTGGTTCTGTCCAAACTCTCCTCAACCGCGCCCGAATATGATCGCCCGTGGGAGCCTACACCGCAAGCAGAAGATCTGGCCGACGTGCCTCAGATCGACCCAATCGACGGTCTGCGCGCCCTGCTCGCTTCGCCAAACTATGCGGGCAAGCAATGGGTTTACGAGCAGTATGACACCATGGTTATGGCCGATTCCGTGCGTACACCTGGTCTGGGCGCCGGCATGGTTCGTGTACACGGCACCGACAAGGTTCTTGCTTTCACCAGTGACGTGACCCCGCGCTATGTGCGAGCCAACCCTGTTGAAGGCGGCAAGCAAGCTGTTGCCGAAGCCTACCGCAACCTGACCGCCGTCGGGGCATTGCCGCTGGCGACCACTGACAACCTGAATTTTGGCAACCCAGAAAAGCCCGAGATCATGGGCCAGTTCGTCGGCGCGATCCAAGGCATTGGTAAGGCCGTCGCAGCGTTGGATATGCCCATCGTGTCCGGCAACGTGTCGCTTTACAACGAAACCGACGGTCAGGCGATCCTGCCGACCCCGACAATTGGAGCGGTCGGCCTTCTGGCGCACACGGACGAGATCATAGGTAATGAGGTCCGCGACGGCCACGTGGCTCTGGTCATCGGCGAAACGCAGGGGCATCTGGGCCAATCCGCGCTTCTGGCCGAAGTGTTCAACCGCGAAGATGGCGACGCGCCGCATGTCGATCTGGACGCCGAAAAGCGCAACGGAGAGTTCATCCGCGCAAACCGAGAGATGATCAAGGCTTGCACCGATCTTGGCGATGGTGGTCTGGCATTGGCAGCCTTCGAACTGGCCGAAGCAACCGGCGTCGGCATAACGCTTGACGACGCCTCGACCGAATTCCTGTTTGGCGAGGATCAGGCCCGTTATCTGGTCGCCTGCAACTTTGACCAGGCCGAAGCCCTGATGATTGCCGCAGGTCAGGCTGGCGTTCCACTGGTATCGGTCGGGCGGTTCACGGGCGACAGCGTCCGCATCGGCTCTTCTGAGGCCTTGCTTGATGAACTGACTGCCACTTTCCGCAACAGCTTCGCCGAAGCCGTCGCCTGATTTTGGCACCTGCGCTTCTGAAAACCTGCACTTTGACAAGTGCAGGTTTTTGTCATTTCGGGGCGTCTATCTGACCCTTGCGCGCCCCGCCCCGGCGCACTACATCTTGGGAAAGACTTTCAGGAGAAACCTACATGCCGATGAGCGCCCACGAGATTGAGAACCTGCTGCGCGACGCGTTTCCCGATGCGGACATTCAGGTCGGCGGCAGCGACGGCGTACATATGTCGGCCATGGTCGTGGATGAGAGCTTTCGTGGCAAAAACCGGGTGCAACAACAGCGAGCAGTCTATGCAGCCCTCAAAGGCAAGATGGACGGCCCGGACGGCGACTTGCACGCGCTGGCGCTGACGACGAAAGTGCCTGAGTGAGCACGACTTTTGGGGCATATGCTATTTGGGGTGTCGTGCTGATTGCCATCCTTGGTATTTATGTAGTGGTTATTGTCAGACGTAGCCGCTCTGACCGAAAACCAGTTACGCGCGATCCCAAGGGGGCAACCTCCAGCCAGAATGCGACTCTAGTCGCGTCAACGACAGACGGAGGCAGAGGCGGTGGTGTTAGTGCAATCGTTATTCCTCGGGACCCACAGGCATACGCAAAAACCATGGCCCCCAAGAAATGAACCTTTGGCTCGTCAGCATTTGCGCAATCGCAGCATTGATAGTTGTCGCCGCGCTGATCGAGGCCTATGTAAAACGCAACAGAAAGCGTAAATTTGCTGACATGCGCCCGGACCCCGACAAAATCAGCAAGGTTGGCGGCATTGAACGGTACGGGCTTGATCCGGTGACGCTGGCACAGGCCGAGCACCAACGATTGGAAAAAGAAGGCTGGGCTCCTGGCCAAGCAGAGAACGAAACGACCGCCGAAGATGCGGGCGAAAAGGATGACCAAGATGACCGACGTGAAAACCCAGATCGACGAGACCGTCAAAGCCAATGATGTGGTGCTATATATGAAAGGCACCAAGGAAATGCCGCAATGCGGATTCTCCTCGCGCGTGGCAGGCGTGCTGAACTACATGGGCGTAGAATTTGCTGACGTGAATGTACTAGCCGACGAAGGCTTGCGTCAGGGGATCAAGGACTATTCTGACTGGCCGACTGTTCCGCAACTCTATGTCAAAGGCGAGTTCGTAGGTGGATGCGACATCATCACCGAGATGACCCTGTCAGGTGAGCTGGACACCTTGTTTGATGACAACGGTGTCGGCTACAACAAGGAAGCCGCTGATAAAATCAGGGAAGCAAACGCCTGATCAGCGGCTGACGCAATTTCCCAATAAGACCTGCTCGCTGGCGGCATCTGCACCTGTCGCCAGAAAGCTCACCGTGGCGTCCCAGCCTTTGGAGCGCAGGATGTAAGTGCCAGTTGTTCCGTCGGATTCATAGCGAATACCAGAGCCGCTCTGAGCTTGGCGCAAAGTCACCAGCTTATTGTCGACCATCATGGCTGCCGCGCTGGATCCATCCTCGGCATTGAAATAGGCAACCTCAAGAGGCACGCCGTTATCACAAGTAAATGTGACGGGCAGAATATCGATCCCAGCCCAGGAAACCTGCGCTGACACAGACATGAAAGTTGCAATAGCAATAGTACGCATATTTATCATTTCGTTGACTTTTCTTCTATGAATGCCGCCATTGCCTCGGCCCGAGCAGCCAATTCTGCCAAGGTGTCGGTGACCGAAGGTGGAACCACGGCAACTTCAATTCTTTCCGGCTCGGGCTGTGGCATGCTGCGCAGGTTCCGAAGCTCGGCTTCGGCCTCCGCTAGCTTATTTTCCAGCGAGTTGATCTTGTCACCCGTGGCGGCGGCTTTGTCTGCCAACATCAATCCAGCCATCAAAAGCATCCGGGATTCAGGCATCCGACCGATCTGATCCGACAATACCTGCGCTTCATCATCCAGCAATTTAGCAGCAGCTTGCAGGAAAACCTCTTCGCCTTCCTGGCATGAAACCTCAAAGCCGCGCCCCCCGATTTGAATGGTCAATTCAGGCATTATTCCACCTCTCCTTCGGCCAGTTTCGCCTGAGACAGCAACGGTTCCAACCGGGCCAGCACGGCATGTGCTTCGGCCGCATCGGTGGCCTGCGCTGCGCGCGTTGCCTCAAGCTCGGCAGCTGTGGCACGGTTCAATAGATCCGCATCGGTCATTCCGTCTTCTGCAGCTGCGCGCAGCTCTTCGATCGACATTCGTAGTTGTTCGTTGGCTTTGCGCATGCGCTGGAGATCATCATCCAGACGCGACATCGCCGCGCCATGGCTACTGCGTTCGGCGCGCAGCATTTCTAACTCGGCGCTGAGTTCCGCCACGCGTTCACTATCCGCCAATTCCGAACGAAGACGGGCATTTTCGGCTTTCAGTTCTTCGACAACATCCTGATCTTCCAATGCAGCCTTTGCGCTTGCCAACTCGGCCCGTGCGGCTTCGACCGAGGCAAGCTGTGCCCTGGCATCGTCGAGTTGCTCGCGCAGCGCTGCACTTTCCTGATTATCGGACGGGGTATTACGCAAGCCTTCGATTTCTAGGCGCATGGCATCGACTTCGGAATCGTGCCTTTCTTTTAATGATCTGAGACGCTCTTCAAGTTGAGCATTCGCAACCCTCTCATCATCCAGAGCTACACGCAGAGTGTCATCTTCTCCACTGTTGCCTGCGCCAACTTCCGCCATTGTCGCAATGCCGGATCCAATCCGATCCATCGCGGCCACAATACGGCGTTGTAGTTCTTCGATCTGGCTCATGCCCCTGCCACCTTTTTTATCAAGGTTCCTTTGTTTCGCGAGGTTATCCGAATCAACCTTGTACGCGTCTTGGCCTAGTCTAACCCAATGGCATCGAAAATACCCACTGTTTGCTTTCAACGACTTGGGTCACATTCTTGATCCAGCAAAACCCTGCAGCACCCAGTTCTACTTGCACTTTGAGGGCTGAATGGTATTGAGCGGCCATCTGCCTGTAATCCAAAGGAACAACACCCGTGGACCTGACTGCGCTGCGCAATGCCAACCCCGAACACTGGGACAAAGCTGCGGCCATCCGCACATTGACCCTCGACGCCGTCGCCGCCGCCAATTCCGGCCATTCCGGTATGCCAATGGGCATGGCCGATGTCGCGACTGTACTGTTCGAAAAGCACCTGAAATTCGATGCCTCGGCCCCAAACTGGCCCGACCGCGACCGGTTCATCCTGTCCGCCGGTCACGGCTCGATGCTGATCTATTCGCTGTTGTATCTCACTGGGAACGCTGACGTTACGCTGGAACAGATCAAGAATTTCCGTCAGCTGGGCGCAAAAACTGCAGGTCACCCCGAGAACTTCCTTGTCAACGGGATCGAAACAACAACCGGCCCGCTGGGTCAGGGGATCTCGAACGCCGTTGGTTTTGCCATGGCCGAGGAAATTCAGCGCGCTCATTACGGCAAGAAGATCGTAGATCACTATACCTATGTCATCGCGGGCGACGGCTGCCTTATGGAAGGCGTTAGCCAAGAGGCCATCACGCTGGCCGGCCGTCACGAGCTGGGTAAGCTGATCGTGTTCTGGGACAACAACAACATCACCATCGACGGCACGGTCGACATCGCTGACCGGACCGATCAGGTGAAACGTTTTGCCGCCTCGGGCTGGCAGGTCATCGAGATTGATGGTCATGATCCGCAGGCCATCGACGAGGCCATCACCAAGGCGAAATCGTCAAACAAGCCGACCATGATCGCCTGTGAAAGCCATATTGCTTTGGGTCACGCCGCGCAGGATACCTCGAAAGGCCACGGCGCCCTGACCGATCAGGAACAGCTGAAAGCGGCCAAAGAGGCCTATGCCGCCCCGCATGGCGCCTTCGAAATTCCGCCAAATGTCAAAACCGCCTGGGAAGCAATCGGTTCCCGCGGCGCGGCCGAGCGGTCTGCGTGGGAGGAGCGTTTCGCGCAAATCTCTGAACGCAAACAGGCCGAGTTCAACCGCTCTTATGCGTTCGAGGCACCCAAAAAACTGGCCGGTGCCATCCGCTCGTTCAAAAAGCAGATGTCGGAAGATCAGCCCAAGTTGGCCACCCGTGCCTCGTCCGAAAAAGTTCTGAACGTGGTCAATCCGATCATGCCGGAAACTATTGGCGGGTCTGCTGACCTGACCGGTTCGAACAACACGAAATCGGCCGATATGGGCGTGTTCCTGCCGGAAAACCGCAAGGGTCGGTACATCCATTACGGTATCCGCGAACACGGCATGGCCGCCGCGATGAACGGTATGGCGCTGCATGGCGGCATCCGTCCCTATGGCGGTACCTTCATGGCGTTCACCGACTATGCGCGGCCCTCGATGCGGCTTGCAGCGCTGATGAAGATACCCACGGTCTTTGTGATGACCCATGACTCGATCGGTCTGGGCGAAGACGGCCCGACCCACCAGCCGGTCGAGCATCTGGCAATCTCACGCGCGACACCGAATACCTATGTGTTCCGCCCGGCGGATGCCGTTGAAACAGCGGAATCCTGGGAACTGGCGCTGACCTTCAAGGACAGCCCTTCGGTCTTGTCTCTGACCCGCCAGGGCGTGCCGACCGTACGCAAGGATCACAAAACCAAAAACCTGACTGCACAAGGCGGCTATGTTCTAGCCGAAGCCGAAGGCAAGCGTCAGGCAATCCTGATCGCAACCGGTTCGGAAGTGTCGCTGGCGATGGAAGCCAAGGCGATGCTCGAGGCCGAGGGCATTGGCACGCGCGTCGTGTCGATGCCATGCATGGAACTGTTCGCCGAGCAGGATGAAGCGTATCGCAAGCGGGTTCTGCCCGGTGGAGCCGTCCGTGTCGGCATCGAGGCCGCCGTCCGCGCCGGAGGCTGGGACCGCTGGCTGCTGGGTGAACGCGGCCGTGACGCCAAGGCAGGCTTCATCGGCATGTCGGGCTTTGGCGCGTCTGCCCCCGCTGATGAACTGTACAAACATTTCGGCATCACTGCCGAGGCCACAGTTGCAAAGGTCAAGGAATTACTGGAGCTGTAATTCCCAATTTCAAACATCAAGCGAAGGGCGGCCATGCGCCGCCCTTTTCGTTTTCTGATTAATGCGTTTCAGATTTCCGAGACAAAATCGGCGCGACCACTTTGGTTGCAATCGGGATCAGCACGAACCCCCAGGCCAGTCCGAAAATGCCATCCATCGTGGCTTTGGAAATCCACTCCACGGCACCTTCCCATTGCGCCGAAACCGCATGCCCGGCTGCATAGGCCATGTCATGGATCTGATGTCCCAACCAGCCAAAACCCAGAACCTCAAGCCCGTGAATGATGATCGAGCCGCCAACCCACAGCATCGCAGCTGTGCCGACAATCGACAGCACTTTCATGACAACCGGCATCGCCTTAACCAATCCACGCCCCAATCCGCGCCCGATCGGCGTTGGTGCGTTCCGCGCCAGGAAAAGGCCCACATCGTCCATCTTCACGATCAAGGCGACCGAGCCATAAACGGCCAGGGTCACACCTAGTCCAACAACGGCCAGCGTTGCCGCCTGCATCCAGATATTCGGTGCTTCGATGGCGGCAAGGGCGATTGTCATGATCTCGGCGGACAAGATGAAATCGGTTTTGATCGCCCCCTTGACCTTCTGCTCTTCCAGATGGCCCGGGTCTTTGACCTTCATATCTTCGTCTATAACGTGGCTGCCATGAGGGAAAAGCAGGTGAAATATCTTTTCTGCCCCTTCGAAGCACAAATAGGACCCGCCAAGCATCAACAAGGGCGTTATCAACCAGGGTGCAAAATTGGCCAGCAACAAGGCGACTGGCAACAGCAGGATAATCTTGTTGAAAATCGAGCCGCGCGCAATGCGCCAGATGATCGGCAATTCCCGCGCCGGGGCAAAGCCCTGCACATATTTCGGAGTAACTGCTGCATCATCGATGATCACGCCCGCAGTCTTGGCCCCGGCCTTGCCAGCGGCAGCGACCACATCGTCCACTGACGCTGCAGCAACCTTTGCTATGCCAGCAACATCATCCAACAGTGCCAACAAACCACTCATGCGTGTTTCCTCTCATCTCACCTGTCGCCAGGGGACCCTACCCGATCCGACGGCTAGCGCAAGCGTTAGCGCAACCGGCGAAGGTTTGCGCTAACACGTTAAGAATATGTCACTTTTGCCCTTTTGAGAAAGCGTCTGTGCCGCTATATGCCCCGCAGAGCAAGCGCATTTTTGGAGACGTCAGATGACCATCAAGGTCGGCATCAATGGATTTGGCCGTATCGGCCGCTGCACCCTGTCGCATATTGCGGCATCGGCCCGCAACGACATCGAAGTGATCAAGGTCAACGCGACCGGCCCATTGGAAACTACCGCCCACCTGCTGAAATACGACAGCATCCACGGCCGCTTTCCCCGCGATGTTTCGATCGAAGGCAACACCATGGATTTGGGCCGCGGCCCAATGGAGGTGTTCTCGACTTACGATATGAACGAGCTTGATTGGGAAGGTTGTGACGTCGTTTTGGAATGCACCGGAAAATTCAACGATGGCCTGAAAGCCAAAACGCATCTGGAACGCGGTGCTCAGAAGGTTCTTTTGTCTGCGCCAGGCAAGAATGTTGATAAAACCATTGTCTATGGCGTGAACCACAACAGCCTGGTTACTGAAGATAGAATGGTTTCGAATGGCTCTTGCACTACGAACTGCCTTGCTCCGCTTGCCAAGGTGCTGGACGAAGGTATCGGGATCGAACACGGTATCATGACTACGATCCATGCCTATACCGGCGACCAGCCGACACTGGATCGCCGTCATAGTGACCTGTATCGCGCGCGCGCTGCGGCAATGTCCATGATCCCAACTTCAACAGGTGCAGCCAAAGCTCTGGGCGAAGTTCTGCCGAACCTGAAGGGTCGTTTGGACGGCTCGGCTATCCGTGTACCAACACCAAACGTTTCTGCTGTCGACCTGACTTTCCATGCGGCGCGTGACGTGACTGTCGAAGATGTTAATGCCATCGTTCGTGAAGCATCACGGGGATCAATGCAGCGCGTCGTGGGCTATGAGCCTGCGCCGCTGGTCTCGACCGATTTCAATCATACCGAAGAAAGCTCGATTTTCGCACCAGACCAGACACGGGTTGTTAACAACCGCATGGTTCGTGTTCTGGCTTGGTATGACAACGAATGGGCCTTCTCGGTCCGTATGGCAGACGTCGCCGTGGCCATGGGACGGCTTAACTAAAACGCCGTAGAAATGTTGTACCTTTACACCCGCTCAGTTTATCTGGGCGGGTGTTTTCATTCGGGGCCAACATGACCAATCAAATTGCTATCTGGCTTGGCTTTCTAATACTTGGCTGTCTGCTAGTCGATTACGCAATGTTCGACTCTGAGAACCTGATCTTCCTGGGAAAGAAACTTTACACCTTCCTGGACTGGCTCGCCTTCTGGCGCTGACAGAGGTTTTTCTTGACTTTTTCCTTGATCTAGCTTTGTTAGCGCTAACTTTGCAATAACAGACACCCAGACGGAGCAGACCATGACACTCAAGTTGGCAATCAATGGATTTGGACGGATCGGGCGCGGTGTTTTGCGGGCCTTGATGGAATCTGGGCGGACCGACGTTCAGATCGTGGCCATAAACGATTTGGCCAAGCCCGAAATTAACGCGCATCTCTTTGAATTCGACAGTGTGCATGGACGTTATACAAAGCCCGTTTCCCTGACCGACGCCGGTTTGGATGTCGGTGCAGGCCCAATCCGCCTAACCAGCGAACGCGAGCCTGAGAAACTCGTTTGGTCCGATATTGACGTTGTTCTCGAATGCACAGGCGTGTTCCGCACGCGCGAAGCCGCGGCGCGCCATTTTGACAACGGCGCCAAAAAAGTTCTGATTTCTGCTCCTGCCCGCGGGGATGGTGCGGTCAAAACTATCGTCTTCGGGGTAAATAACCATGAACTGACCGTCGAGGATACGATCGTTTCGAACGCATCCTGCACGACCAACTGTTTGTCGCCCGTTGCTGCGGCGCTGGACGAGGGTTTGGGCATTGTCCACGGAAACATGACAACCGTTCATGCCTATACAGCCAGCCAACCAGTTCACGATACCGCCGGAAAAGACCCGTATCTGTCACGCGCGGCTGCATTGTCGATGATTCCCACCACTACGGGGGCAGCCTCAGCCGTAGGTCTCGTATTGCCCCAGTTGGCAGGTAAATTGACTGGACAGGCAATCCGTGTTCCCACTCCGAACGTCTCGGTTGTGGATCTGGTGGCCGAGGTGTCGCGCCCAACAACCGAAGAAGAGGTCAACCAGTTGTTCATTGATGCCGCGGCCAATATTCGCGGTGTCCTGGCTGCGGAAAGCCGCCCACTAGTGTCGATCGACTTCAATCACGACGCACACAGTTCGACCGTCTCTTTGGCTGAAACCAAGGTGACAGACGGCACGTTGGTCCGGGTGCTGGCCTGGTACGACAATGAATGGGGCTTTTCTAACCGGATGCTGGACACGGCGGCCGCGATGGGCGCGCTATCCTAAGCGCGCACGCAGCGCGTCATTTACGCGGGGCGTGACGAAATTCGACACGTCCCCGTTCAATCGCGCGATCTCTTTCACCAGTTTCGAGGCAATCGCCTGATGGCGGGCCTCAGCCATAAGGAACACCGTCTCGATCGAGTCGTCCAAAGCGCGGTTCATACCGACCATCTGGAACTCATACTCGAAATCCGCAACAGCACGCAGGCCTCTGACAATGACCTGAGCACCTACGTCGCGGGCACAGTTGATAAGCAGGTTTTCAAAAGGATGGGCGACAATTTCAGTTCCGGTCTGTTCGGAAAGAAAGGAACATTCGGCTTCGATCATCTCGACCCGTTCTTCCAACGAAAATAACGGCCCCTTTTCCCGATTGATCGCCACCCCAATCACGAGCTTGTCAACCAGAGCGGCCGCGCGACGGATGATATCAATATGACCCAGGGTGATCGGATCAAATGTTCCGGGATACAATCCAACCCTCATTGCCGCCTCCTGCGCAACGAAATTTCTGCGCAAGCAAACATAACTTGGCTATGGGTGCAAGTAGTTGCGTCGCGTTTCTATGGGCTTAATGGCCCATGATCATGCCTTCCAATGCGTCTTTTTCCATTGCCAGTTCGGAAAGCTGTGCTTTGACAACGTCGCCTAGGGTAACAATGCCAACGAGGTTACCGTCCTCAACAACCGGCATATGGCGAAAGCGCCCTTCGGTCATCCGCGACATTATATCCTGGACAGTATCCTGTTGCGTCGCTGTCACCAGCTCGCGGGTCATATACGCGCTTACGGGTTTTGATAGGCATCCGCTGCCGCTTGCGGCCAGTTCGCGCACAATGTCACGCTCTGATAAGATGCCCGATGCGGTCTTGCCGCCGTCTTCTGATACAACCACCGTTCCGATGCGCTTTTCTGCAAGGATTCCTGCAACCTCTGAAACTGTGCGCGAAGGAGCAACTGTCACCACGCCTCCGGTGGCTTTGGATTTCAGAATGGCCTGAACAAGCATTGACGTAACCTCCGAAATAACATCGTGTTTTCCAAAGCGTTGCCGGAATGAAATAGCCTGTCAAGGTGAAGCTTCAGCCTCAAGCCGCTCAACTTCATCGCGAATCCCTTGGGACAGGGCCTGCGCGAACCGATTCAGCCGCTCGTTTCGTTGGTCACCTTGATGTCGAACCAGATGAAAACTGCGTGTCAAACTCACTTGATCAACCAATATTTTCTTCAACTTCGGGTGAAATGGCAGTGTGAAATCATGCGCAATGCAGATCCCTGATCCCTGCGAAACCTGCCGCAGTTGGACAGAGACCGAATTCGAGGCCAGCGCGACACGGTCAACACCCAGATCGACCAGATAGTCCAGTTCGCGGTCGAATATCATATCAGGTATGTATCCGATCATACGATGCCCCCCTAACGTGCTGATGGAATGAACCGCAGGGTGATCGGCAAGGTATTCCTGCGTTGCGACAAGATGAAGTTTGTAATCGGTAATTTTCTGTACAAGCAGTTTTCCAGCGGTCGGTGCGCTGACGGTCACGGCCATATCGGCTTCACGGCGTGAAAGGTTGATGACGCGCGGCAAGGCCAGAATTTGTATGTCCAGATTGGGATTGGCGTCACAGATCTTGCCACACACCTGCGGCAACAAGTAGTTCGCACACCCGTCCGGTGCGCCGATCCGGATTTGCCCGCTCAACCTCTCAGATGGTTCTGCCATGGCGCCTGCTGCAGCTCGCATCGCCTCTTCGGCTTTTAGACCGTGGTCCATCAAACGCTCACCAGCTGAGGTCAGCACATATCCCTGCTGCGATTTGGTGAACAGCGGCGCATCCAGAGACGCTTCCAACCGCGCTACACGGCGTCCGACCGTAGCCGGGTCAATCCGAAGTAATCGTCCCGCCGCCGAAAGGCTTTCTTCGCGGGCTACGGCCAGAAAGACCCTCATATCATCCCAATTAGGTGTCACGCTTCACCTTTGCAATTTTGCAAAACACCTTTGGGACATTGCCTCTGTTCAAGCCATTTATGCAAGCCTATTCTGCGCGCAGACCTTCGGAGGAATTCGCAATGAACGAACTGTCCCATTTCATCAACGGTGAGAATGTCGCCGGCACGTCCGGCCGATATGATGACGTGTTCAACCCCGCTACCGGCGAGGTACAGTACAAATGCCCGATGGCAAGTGGTGCCGAGACCACAGCAGCCATTGCTAGCGCCGCAGCCGCACAACCGGCCTGGGGTGCAACGAACCCGCAAAAACGCGGGCGCGTGATGATGGCGATGGTTCACCTGATGAACCGCGACATGGACAAGCTGGCCGAAGCGCTGAGCCGCGAGCACGGCAAGACGATCCCTGACGCGAAAGGCGATCTGCAGCGCGGTCTAGAAGTGATCGAATACTGCATCGGTGCTCCGCAGATGTTGAAAGGCGAATTCACCGACAGTGCGGGCCCAGGCATCGACATGTATTCTATGCGCCAGCCTTTAGGGGTTGTGGCCTCGATCATGCCGTTCAACTTCCCAGCCATGATGCCTCTGTGGCATGTGGGCCCTGCCCTGGCCTGTGGCAACGCTGTTGTTCTGAAACCGTCCGAGCGCGATCCTTCAGTACCTTTGATGCTGGCGGAACTTTTCGTTGAGGCAGGTTTGCCCAAAGGTGTGTTCCAAGTGGTCAATGGCGACAAAGAGGCCGTGGACACCCTGTTGGACAGCGAGATCATTCAGGGCGTTTCCTTTGTGGGCTCGACCCCTATCGCGCAGTACATCTATTCGCGCGCCACGGCCAACGGCAAACGCGCGCAGTGTTTCGGCGGCGCCAAGAACCACATGATCGTCATGCCCGACGCCGATCTTGACCAGGCAGCAGATGCCCTGGTTGGCGCCGGTTTCGGCGCGGCTGGCGAACGCTGCATGGCCGTATCGGTTGCCGTCCCGGTCGGAGAGGATACCGCCGACGCGCTGATCGAAAAGCTTATTCCGCGTATCGAGAAACTGAAGGTCGGCCCCTATACTGCCGGCGATGATGTTGACATGGGACCGGTCGTGACCGGTGCTGCCAAAGAGCGCATTTTGGGACTGATCAGCTCGGGCGTTGAACAGGGTGCCAAACTGGTTGTCGATAATCGCGACTTTAGCCTGCAGGGCTATGAAGACGGCTTCTTCGTCGGCCCTCACCTGTTTGACCACGTGACGCCCGACATGGACATCTATAAGCAAGAGATCTTTGGTCCGGTTTTGTCGACCGTCCGCGCAGGATCGTACGAAGAAGCGATTGGCTTGGCTATGGACCACGAATACGGCAATGGCACGGCTATCTTCACCCGCGATGGAGATACCGCGCGTGACTTTGCCAGCCGGATCAATATCGGCATGGTCGGTATCAACGTTCCGATCCCGGTTCCGTTGGCCTATCACACCTTTGGCGGTTGGAAGAAATCCATGTTCGGTGACCTGAACCAGCATGGTGCGGATAGCTTCAAATTCTATACACGCACAAAAACGGTCACCGCGCGTTGGCCTTCAGGCATCAAAGAAGGCGGCGAGTTCAACTTCAAAGCCATGGACTGATCCAAACGAAAGCTGTGGATCCACAGAGCCCGGCCACCACTGGCCGGGCTTTTTCAATACACGGCCAAGTTTCGCTTGTGATGTTCGCTTCACAATAAATTCACTCAACACTCCCTAGGAAATCTGATCAGAAAAACATAAGTTACACGCAGTTCCGCGCGAGCAGTTCCTGAACCGGAGGCCAATTTGTCAGATCCCCGCATGACCCGTCGCTCTGCATTGTTAGGTGCAGCGTCTCTGTTGATGACACCTGCACTGGTGCGCGCACAAAGCAGCGCCGATGCTTTCCCACTCGACGAAGAAGCGATCAGCACACAGCTAGCTGTGCGGCGGAATGTCTCCTCATTCTCGCACCAAAATTGGCAGGATCACTTCGATCAGTTAGGTGTCGGCTGCCTGCTGGCAGATATCACAAGCCGCGCTGTACACTATTGGGGGGCTGACGGGACGTACAAACTGTACCCCAGCTCAGTCCCTATGAGCGAAGAACTCACAAGGCGTGGTTATACCGAAGTAGTACGCAAGCGCGAAAACCCAAGCTGGACCCCGACCGCCTCAATGCGCGAGCGCGACCCGAACCTGCCCATCCGAATTGAAGGTGGCGAGTCCGGAAATCCGCTGGGTACGCGGGCGATGTATCTGGGCTGGCCAGCATATCTGGTGCACGGCACGCACGATACACGCAAGATTGGACGCCAAAGTTCTTCTGGATGTATTGGCCTTTATAATCAGCATGTTGAAGAGTTATATCCGCTGGTTCAGGTTGGCACCAAGGTCAGATTGGTCTGACAGAATGCCCCGGCCATAACGGCCGGGGTTTTTGCTTGATCACGGTGGTTGCCAATTATTCCGGCAAGATCACCGTATCGACGACGTGGATCACGCCATTGCTGGCCTCGATATCGGCCTGCACAACCTTGGCGCCATTCACTTTGACGCCGTTTTTACCATTCACACTCAGGCGATCACCCTGCACGGTCAGAACTTTGGTGCGCTTGCCAGCGATGTCCCCAGACATGACTTTGGCCGGAACCACATGGTAAGTCAGGATTGCGACCAGTTGGTCTTTGTTCTCGGGCAGTAGCAGCGTTTCCACCGTCCCTTCGGGCAGTGCGGCAAAGGCCTCATCCGTGGGGGCAAAAACGGTGAACGGACCGTCCCCTTTCAGCGTATCGACCAGACCCGCCGCTTGAACCGCTGCAACCAGTGTGGTGAATGATCCAGCAGATACGGCGGTATCCACGATATCGGCGGCCTTCGCTTGTACCGGCAAGGTAAGTGCGATTGCGGCGGCGGCGCTCAGGAAAGTACGGCGAAACATATTTGAGATCTCCTATCCAGGTTGTTATGGAAAGGGGTACGGGCGTTTCGCTGCACCGGATCAATTTGGTGTCAGATTTATTTGACCTGAACCCAAATACTTTGCGCGCGCCCATCTTTCAAAAACGGCAGCGCCTCGACCGCATCCTGGCGATCCTGCTGCAAGAAGTATCCAGGCCAAAGCATTGAATATGCACTAGATTGCAACAATGCATGCAACATATATTGCTCGCCCCATCCCGGGCAGTCATAGAAGAACCGCTTGGGGTATTCGTAGGGTAGAAAAACATCGTGCACATGGATCACAACGCCTGGTTTTAAGGCCGGTATGATGCGACAGAACAGATGCGCGACATCATTGCTCATCCGGACAACATGGCTGGAATCGATGAACAGGATGTCACCCGCTTCAAGCTGTTCGAAGAGGGCTGGATCGACCTCTTCCAACCGTTTCTGTTCGAATTGATCGACAACATGCGCGATGTCCGCGCGCGGATAAGGATCAATCGCGGTGATTTGCGTCTGCAGCCCGCCATCCAATACAGCCTGCCGTGTCACGCGCGTTGAATTACCGCAGCCAACCTCAATCACCCGCTTGGGTTTGAAACGTCGGACCATAAGATACAACGCATCCGCATCTGGGCTGTCATAATACCCGTTGCCGATCCTATACCCGGTTTGATTGCGGGACGGATCTTTCAATGCAGCCAAAGCGGCGGCATGTTCACCATATTCGGCTACCAGCTGCGAGATGTCGAAATCGGCCATTCCCGGTGACAACGAATAAGCCGAACGGGTCAGCCCGCCTGCCCTTTCGAACGCCTCCAGCCGGGCACGCTCGTCCCGTTCCGTGACTTTGTCAATCAGCCTGACACCAAATCGGTCGAGAACGGCATTCAGCCGGGGGAATTTCCTGGGTTTCACACAATGGCTCCGGGGTTCTTCTGAACTTTGACCCGTTCCTTACCGTTGCTAGCCCGATGACCGCAAGGACTCTGCCGGTAAACACTTGGCAAAAAGCGTATTTCCGTATTCACTGTTTCGCATAAAGCTAGAAAGAGGGCCGCCATGCAGCAGGAATACACGCTGGGCATTGAGGAAGAGTATCTTCTGGTCGACCGCGACAGCCTTGAACTTGCCCAAGCACCCGCTGCACTGATGGAAGCCTGCCAGGCTGATTTTCAGGGCCAGGTCAGCCCCGAGTTTCTGCAGTGCCAGATCGAGGTTGGCACCCGCCCCCATGCAACGATCCGCACGGCCCGAGAAGATTTGAAACGCCTGAGGGCGGGTGTGGCGGATCGGTCCGCCGAATACAATCTGGCCCCGATTGCTGTGTCCTGCCACCCCTTTGCGGACTGGAAGAAACAGCACCACACGCGCCGAGAGCGCTATGACGCCTTGCAGCATGCCCTGGGCGGTGTCGCGCGACGGATGCTGATCTGCGGGATGCACGTGCATGTCGGTGTTGAAGAACCGTCATTGCGGGCCGACCTGATGCCGCAGCTTTCCTATTTCCTGCCGCATCTGTTGGCGCTCTCCACATCCTCGCCCTATTGGAACGGAGAGGATACCGGCCTGTCTTCCTATCGCCTGACCGTATTCGACAACCTGCCCCGCACCGGATTACCACCAGTTCTGGCAAGTTGGTCGGAATATGAACGTACGACAGGCATTCTGGTCGAACTTGGCGTGATCGAGGATACCTCGAAAATCTGGTGGGATTTGCGACCGTCTCATCGCTTTCCAACGCTCGAAACACGCATAATGGACGTGCAGCCGAGGTTGGAGCACACTTTGTCACTGGCTGCAATGGTACAGGCGCTGGTCCGAATGTTGTGCCGTCTGAAAGACCGCAACTTGCGTTGGCGGCAATATGACAGGTTCCTGATTGGTGAAAACCGGTGGCGGGCGCAGCGTTACGGTGTCGGCGAAGGCATGATTGATTTCGGGGATCGATCCATCAAGCCCATGCCGGAACTTATGGGTGAACTGATGGGTATGCTGGCCGAAGATGCCGAAGCACTGGGCACCATGACTGAACTTGCCCGGCTACAGCAAATCGCACAAAACGGCACATCTGCCACGCGGCAACGACGTGTTCACGCCGAAGCGACGGCCAAAGGTGCGGATGCAGGCAGGGCTGTGGTTCAGCATCTGATCGAAGAATTCCATCAGGATTTATGACCTGCCTCAAAGTATGATCTAATCGTTTTCGCAATATCCCTGTCAGGAATTGCTGGGCGTGCAAAATTTCTGTAAGAATCAGGAAATAAACACTCGTTCAATTCATCCGGCGACGTGGGAGGAAACCAATGGATTTTGCACCAACCGAAGAGCAAACTGCTATCTTCGATATGGCCTATGAGTTCGGGCAGGAGCATATCGCACCCTTCGCCCGGCAATGGGAGGCAGATGGCACTATTCCCAAAGACCTTTGGCCCCGTGTAGGAGAGCTTGGCTTTGGCGGTCTCTATGTGTCCGAAGATAGTGGCGGTTCCGGTCTTAGCAGGCTGGATGCGACGATGGTGTTCGAGGCCCTTTCGATGGCTTGCCCTTCAGTCGCGGCCTTCCTGACGATCCACAACATGTGCGCCAAGATGTTAGACACATTTGCCGCGGATGAGCTGAAATCGCGGATCATGCCGGATATTCTTAGCCTGAACACAGTCCTCAGCTACTGCCTGACCGAACCCGGATCAGGCTCGGACGCAGCCGCGCTGAAAACCCGCGCCGAACGCACGAACGAAGGTTATACGCTGAACGGAACCAAGGCCTTCATCTCGGGCGGCGGATACTCAGATGCTTATGTCTGTATGGTGCGCACCGGACAGGATGGTCCCAAAGGGATTTCAACCCTGTATGTCGAAGATGGCACTCCAGGTCTTAGCTTTGGCGCGCTTGAACAAAAGATGGGCTGGAAAAGCCAACCAACGGCGCAGGTTCAGTTTGACGACTGCAAAGTTCCGGCGGGCAATCTGGTGGGTACAGAAGGTGACGGATTCAAATATGCGATGATGGGCCTGGATGGCGGTCGCTTGAATATTGCCTCATGTTCTTTGGGGGCGGCACAAGCAGGTCTGAACATGACGCTTCAGTATATGTCCGAGCGTCAGGCATTCGGGAAGTCGATTGATCAGTTTCAAGCGCTGCAGTTCAGGCTTGCGGATATGGAAATAGAATTGCAGGCGGCCCGGACGTTCTTGCGTCAGGCGGCCTGGAAACTGGACACGGGCGCACCGGACGCCACCAAGTTCTGTGCAATGGCCAAGAAATTCGTGACTGAAACCGGATCAAAAGTGGTCGACCAATGCCTGCAACTGCACGGCGGTTATGGGTATCTCGCCGATTACGGTATCGAAAAGCTTGTCCGCGACTTGCGCGTTCATCAAATTCTGGAAGGCACAAACGAGATCATGCGCGTCATTGTTTCTCGTCAGATGCTTGCCCAACGCTGAGACCCCGATGTCAGATATTGAAATTCACACTACCGGCCGCGCTGGACGCATCACTCTGACACGCCCCAAAGCTTTGAACGCGCTGAGTTATGACATGTGCATGGCGATAGATACGGCCATGCGCAACTGGCGCGAGGACGAGTCAGTTGACCTGATCATACTGGACGCCGTTGGCGATAAAGCATTTTGCGCCGGGGGAGATATCGCAGAGCTTTATGATACCGGGTGCAAAGGCGACTTTGCCTATGGGCAGACTTTCTGGCGCGATGAATACAGGCTGAATGCACTGATTTTCGAATACCCCAAGCCCGTGGTCAGTTTCCTACAAGGGTTTACTATGGGTGGTGGCGTCGGAATTGGGTGCCATGGAAGCCACCGCATAGTCGGTGAAACATCTCAGATTGCCCTGCCCGAGTGCTCTATCGGTTTGGTGCCGGATGTTGGTGGCTCTCTGATGCTCGCGCTGGCTCCGGGTCGACTGGGAGAATACTTGGGCACAACAGGTCACCGAATGGGCCCTGCGGACGCCATTTATGCGGGCTTTGCCGACCATTTTATCCCCATTGAAGAATGGCCCGGCTTGATCGAACTGCTCGAAGCTTCCGGGAGCACAGACCTGTTGGTCGAGCATTCCCAGACGCCACTCACAGGTAAACTTGAAAAGGTCCAGGCGGAAATCGACGTGCTTTTCAATGGCGAGGGGTTGAACGACATCCTCAACGCGTTGCGCTTTTCCGAGACCCCGTTCTCTGACGCGGCGCAAAAGTTGATGGGCCGCAACTCTCCACTATCCGTGGCTTGTACCATTGAAATGATCCATCGGCTTAAGGCGCTGGATCTGTCGATCCGAAAAGCCCTGGAGATGGAATACCGCTTTACGGCGCGCGCCATGGAACACGGAGACTTTCTGGAAGGTATCCGCGCGCAGATCATAGACAAGGATCGCTCTCCTAATTGGCGTCACCATGGCAAACCTGTTCCCGCCGTGGATATTTCCGCAATGCTGCGGCCCCTGGGCAGCGTCGCCCTGACATTCGAGGAGGATTAAAGAATGAAAATCGGGTTTATCGGCCTTGGAAACATGGGCAATCCAATGGCAGTCAATCTTGCCAATGCCGGGCATGAAGTCGCTGGGTTTGATATGGCCGAGGTGTCGGTTTCCGGTGTTACTTTGACTGGGTCAGGGGCCGACGCTGCAAAAGACACAGACATCGTCATCACCATGCTTCCGAATGGCCAGATACTTCGATCCGTCGCAAATGAGATCATTCCAGCGATGAATGAAGGGGCCGTCTGGGTCGATTGTTCGACAGTGGATGTCGACAGCGCTCGAGCTGTTGCCGATATGGCTTTGGCTGCGGGAGTTTTGGCCGTCGACGCGCCCGTATCGGGCGGTATCGGAGGCGCCTCGGCTGGGACGCTGACATTCATGGCAGGTGGAAGCGCCGAGGCATTCGAAAAAGCCCGGCCCTTGTTCGACATCATGGGGCAAAAGGCAGTGCATTGCGGAGATGCGGGCGCGGGTCAGGCGGCCAAGATCTGCAACAACATGATTTTGGGCGTCACCATGATTGCAACCTGCGAGGCCTTCGCGCTGGCCGACAAATTGGGGCTGGACCGGCAGAAAATGTTCGACGTTGTCAGCACCTCCTCGGGCTATAGCTGGACGATGAACGCATACTGCCCTGCCCCAGGCATCGGCCCGCAAAGCCCGGCCGACAATGGTTATCAACCCGGCTTTGCCGCCGAACTGATGTTGAAAGACCTGCGTCTCAGTCAGCAGGCGGCGGAAAGCTCGGATGCCGACACCCCAATGGGGATGATGGCGACCGAGCTGTATCAGCAATTCGTCGAAAGCGAAGATGGGCTCGGGCTGGACTTCTCGGCCATGCTTCCGCGATTTGAAAAGCGCGGTCGGAACTAGGATGCCCTTGGGCGGCTTCCTGCCCATAGGGTTGACCCCTTTCCTGCCGATGTCCATCTAATGGAGAGGTTCAGCATCGATTCTTGGGGCTACGATGACGCATAATTTGGTCAAAGCGCTTACTGTTCTTGCTCTGGTCGTGACCCCGGTGGCGGCCATGGCCGGTAACGGGAAGGGAAACGGCAAGAACAAGAATAGCAATAAGGTCATCCGCATTGCGCCTCAGGGCGGTATTGTTGCAACTGGAAACGCCGGCCACTGCCCGCCGGGCCTGGCCAAGAAAAACGTACCCTGTGTCCCTCCGGGACAGGCCAAAAAGCTGTATAGAAATGGCGAGTTTATCAATGGCGACTATCGCTGGATTGATGATCCGTTTCGGTATGGCCTGAATAGGGGAAGCTATGTCCGCGCAGGCGACTACGTGTATCGTGTCGACCCGGATACACGCAAAGTTCTGAACCTGATCGGCGCGGTTGCAGACATCCTGAACTGACAATCGCGGCCTGAATTCAAGCGGTCGAAAAGCAACCTCTGTCGATTTGAGAAAGTAAGCAGGCTCGGGCATTTTTCAGCCTGTTTTCAAAATTTTGACGCAATCTAACATCATCATAAACCTCACTATTTCGAGGTTTTATTATGAATACTGAAAAGGTGCTATTTGAGCTCCGCGGCCCATGGAACGTACCGATACATTTCAGCCAAAGCCTTATTTTTCTGGTTTTGATCGTTGTCGGATTTAACGCCGATCCGGTCAACCTGCCCTATGCGCTCGCCTTCGTGGCGATTTAATTGATTTCGATTCTCCTGCACGAGTTGGGCCACCTATGGGGCTGTCTTGTGCAGGGCGTGCCCGTCAATCGAGTCGTCCTTTATGGGGGCGGCGGATTCTGCGAACATCGCCGGTCAACCTCGGCATATGAAGACGAATTGATTGTGGCCATGGGGCCGATTGTGAACCTGACCCTGTGGACCGTGTGTTCATTGCTGGAACCGTTTCCAACTCGCCCGAAATTGGCTGGGTTCTGGTGGTGACGGCAGAGCTAAACCTGTGGCTGGCGCTGTTTAACATGCTGCCCCTGACGCCGCTGGATCGGGGGCAGTTGCTCTTTGCTTTGCTCACGCGCATCATTTCGGCGAACTCAGCCGCGCGTGTTTCCGGGTTTACTGGGCTGGTTGGCGTTCTGCTATGGATCCCGATGATGATTTTTGCCTATGTCAGCTTCGGCTTCGTGTTCCTGTTCTTTCCGCCAATACTGCGCCACTGGCAGACGCTGCGATACGCCAGATACTGAAGTTGCCGCGACGGAGGTTATTCCGCCGCGACCCGCTCGGGGTTCAGCAACTGTTTCAAATACCTGCCCGTATGGCTGCGTTCCACAACAACAACATCTTCGGGCGTTCCCGTGGCGACAATTTCACCACCACCATCACCGCCTTCGGGTCCGATATCAATGATGTGGTCGGCCGTTTTGACAACATCCAGATTGTGTTCGATCACAACAACCGTGTTACCCTGATCAACCAATTCATGCAGCACTTCCAACAGCTTGCGGACGTCTTCGAAATGAAGACCGGTCGTCGGCTCATCCAGAATGTAAAGCGTCCGACCAGTTGAGCGTTTGGAGAGTTCTTTTGACAGCTTCACCCGCTGCGCTTCACCGCCCGACAGGGTCGTCGCCTGTTGCCCGACCTTGATATACCCCAGACCGACCCGCGCCAGCGCGTCCATCTTATCGCGGATCGACGGCACGGCTTTGAAGAACTCTTGTGCATCTTCCACTGTCATATCAAGGACATCCGCGATGGACTTGCCTTTGAATTTGATCTCAAGGGTTTCCCGATTGTACCGCGCGCCTTTGCAGGTTTCGCAGGTTACATAGACATCGGGCAGAAAGTGCATTTCGATCTTGATGACGCCGTCGCCCTGACAAGCCTCGCACCGACCGCCTTTGACGTTAAAGCTGAACCGGCCAGGCTTGTACCCGCGCGCCTTGGACTCGGGCAGACCGGCGAACCAGTCACGGATCGGCGTGAACGCCCCCGTATACGTGGCCGGGTTCGAGCGTGGTGTACGCCCGATGGGCCGCTGGTCGATGTCGATCACCTTATCCAGATGCTCGAGCCCCTTGATCGTCTCGCACGGCGCGGGTGTCTGCCGCGCGCCGTTCAGCCGCATGGAGGCTGTCTTGAATAGGGTTTCAATCGTCAGGGTCGATTTGCCACCGCCGGATACGCCGGTCACACAGACGAACTTGCCCAGAGGAAAATCAGCGGTCACTTTCTTCAGATTGTTCCCGGTGGCCTTAACCACAGTCACTTTCTTTTTGTTCCCCTTCCGCCGCTCGGACGGCACCGGGATTTCGCGTGTGCCTGACAGGTATTGGCCGGTGATCGAGGCTGCATCGGTCGCGATCTCGGACGGGGTACCCTGGCTGACGACCTGTCCGCCATGCACGCCTGCGCCCGGTCCGATGTCAAAGACATAGTCGGCTTCGCGGATGGCTTCCTCGTCATGTTCTACGACGATGACCGTGTTCCCCTGATCCCTCAGGTTTTTGAGAGTACCCAGCAAGCGGTCATTGTCGCGCTGATGCAACCCGATCGAAGGTTCGTCCAGTACATACAAAACCCCGGTCAGACCCGAACCGATCTGGCTGGCCAGACGGATACGCTGACTTTCCCCGCCCGAAAGCGTTCCACTTGAACGTGACAACGTAAGGTATTCCAAACCAACGTTATTTAGGAACCCAAGCCGCTCACGAATCTCCTTGAGTATCACCCGCGCGATTTCATTTTTCTGAGCACTCAGATGGTTTGGTGCATCCTCAACCCACGCCAGCGCCTCGCGGATCGACATCTGCACAACCTGCCCGACATGCAATCCGGCGATCTTGACGGCCAGCGCCTCGGCCCGCAGTCGATAGCCTTCGCAACTGCCGCAGGACCGGTTGTTTTGGTAGCGTTCGAATTCTTCGCGTATCCAGGCGCTGTCAGTCTCGCGATAGCGGCGCTCCATATTCGGGATAACGCCTTCGAAACTGCGGGTTACCTGATATACCCGGCCACCCTCGTCATAGCGGAACTGGATTTCTTCCTCGCCCGATCCGCGCAGAAACACCTGCTGCACCTTGGCGGGCAGATCTTTCCACGGCGTATTCTTGTCGAACTCATAATGTCGCGCGATGGCTTCGATAGTCTGCAGGAAATAGGGCGACTTGCCCTTGCGCCAGGGCGCCAAGGCGCCGTCATACAGTTTCAGCGTCTGATCCGGCACTACGAGGCGTTCGTCAAAGAACAGCTCGACCCCCAGCCCGTCACAGGCCTGACAGGCCCCGAAGGGCGCATTAAAGGAAAATAGGCGCGGTTCGATCTCGGGGATGGTGAAGCCACTGACAGGACAGGCGAAATTTTCACTGAAGGTGATCCGCTCCGGGTCGCCTTCAGGCGGTGCGGTTTCCAAAATCGCAATGCCATCGGCCAAATCAAGCGCTGTGCGCAGGCTGTCCGCCAGCCGCGTTTCCATACCCTCGCGCACGACCAACCGGTCGACCACAACGTCGATGTCATGGCGGAATTTCTTGTCCAGTGTCGGCGGCTCGTCCAGCTCGTGAAACGCGCCATCAACCTTGACGCGCTGAAAGCCCTGTTTGCGCAGTTCCAGGAACTCTTTTTTGTACTCGCCCTTCCGGTCTCGCACGATCGGGGCAAGCAGATACCCGCGCGTGCCCTCCTCCATCGTCATGATCCGGTCGACCATATCCTGCACCTGCTGGGCTTCGATCGGCTTGCCCGTGGCAGGGCTGAACGGTGTACCAGCGCGGGCAAACAGCAGACGCAGATAGTCGTAAATCTCGGTCACGGTTCCCACGGTAGACCGTGGGTTCTTTGAGGTCGTCTTCTGTTCGATGGAAATAGCCGGAGATAGACCACTGATATGGTCCACATCTGGCTTTTCCATCATATCCAGAAATTGCCGGGCATAGGCCGACAGGCTTTCGACATACCGGCGCTGCCCTTCCGCATAGATCGTGTCAAAGGCAAGCGACGACTTGCCCGAGCCTGACAGACCAGTGATGACCACAAGCTGGTCACGCGGAATATCCACGTCAATGCCTTTGAGGTTATGTTCGCGCGCGCCGCGCACCTCGATATTCTTCAGCTCAGCCATGTTTGGCCCCCAACACATAAGTGTCCTAGAGATAAGCGAGCCACACTGAGTCTCCAACAGAAAAGTTAGAACAAAATGTGAACGAGAGAGATGTTGCCGCCACCTACTGACAACAAAACCAATAGAGTCACCCGGTAAACGGTATGATTTCTGAAAACTAGTGGAAAATGGCGCGGTTGACGGGGCTCGAACCCGCGACCCCCGGCGTGACAGGCCGGTACTCTAACCAGCTGAGCTACAACCGCGCATCTATTTCGTGGCCTTTACCCTGGACCAAGGATGGCAGCGATGGCGCGGTTGACGGGGCTCGAACCCGCGACCCCCGGCGTGACAGGCCGGTACTCTAACCAACTGAGCTACAACCGCCCGCTGCCCGTTCGTTGCTGAACGTTGGGGTGTATTATGGCCACGCCCGGACATCGTCAAGCGGCGAATTGAAGTTTTTTCTCAGAACGTAATTTTTGTTAGAGATGTTTTCTCGTCACACGACGAATGGCCAAACAGAAACCAGCCGATAATTCACGACCCACTGCCTTTGGCCAGACAAAAATATTCTGAAACCTTGAGCAGCACATCACCTGGCATGGGTCCCGCTAAATCCAGATCTCAGGACAGCCTCCAAGCTCATCCCCAAGCTTATTGTGACATAAACCCAAAGTGAACAGTCATATCAACTTACTGGCAGAGAGTTACTCAAAGCTTGCCGCGTTCTGCCTCAATTCAACCACAAATGGTCTGCAAGACGATTACAAACACCTCTGCCAAAAGAGACTTCATACGCTCGGTTGATCCTCGGGCCAAAACGTTGGAAATTTCTGATGCCAAAGGAAGAATTACCGATTCTAGAACCGGTCAATATATACGGCGCCAATTTTGTATTCCGGAAAAACCGGGAACAAATGGCGTGTTAGACAAGGAAGAAATTTAAGATGTCAGTTGCCAGCACAACTTCTCCGGGTGCAAATGTTACCGGCCATGTTTATGTAGACAGCCTGATTTGGGGCACGTCTTGGGACACCAGCGCCGGAGGCGTCAGTGCTCCGGGCACAATCACATACTCCTTCGATGATGGATCGTTAGGTCGCCGTGGCTTTGCCTCCTACATGAAGGAAGCAATCCGCAAAGCATTTGCAATTATCGAAACGATCATTCCGATCGAGTTCAACGAAGTCGGCTTTCTGACACCAGCAGGCGAGATTAATGACGTTAACATCACCTACGCTTTGCTGACCCAAAACGATCTTGGCGGACCCGGATCTCTTGGTGTCCATCAAGTTCCGGGTGACGACCCCCTGCTGCAGGATTCTGGCATCGACGCCCTGTTCGGCATCTTTGCCTATGATACGCCTCTGTTTAGCAAAGAGGCGCTACGCAAAGGCGGTGAAGGCTTCGCGACAATCATTCACGAGATTCTTCACGGCCTTGGTCTAGCCCACCCACATGATGAAGGCGGCAGTTCGACTATTTTTCCGGGGGTTACGCAGCCCTTCGACGACTACGGGACAGATGGGCAGAACCAGGGTGTTTACACCATCATGTCCTACAACTCGGGCTATCCCGAAGTTGTTCCTCTGAAGACATATAAGGCTGGCGGCACGGCCTCGCCTATGGCCCTGGATATCGCCGCGTTGCAGGCCATCTACGGAACGACGGATCACAATACCGACGATAACGTCTATAAAATCAAAGGCAAAAATGGCGCCGGGACCTTCTGGACATCCATCTGGGACACCGATGGGGTCGATACGATTTCAGCAAATGGTGTTAAGCGCAGCGTCACGATCAACCTCAATGACGCGGATCTTGATGGCAGCGATGCAGGTGGCACTCCTTCCCATGCCAAAGGCATAACCGGCGGATTTACGATCGCAAATGGAGTCGTCATTGAGAATGCTGTGGGCGGCAAAAAGGGCGATCTCATCGTCGGGAATGAAGCTGATAACCTATTGTTGGGTGTCGGCGGTAGCGATGTTATTTCTGCTGGCGAGGGTAATGACATTGTTCTTGGGGGTGGCGGCAATGACACCCTGACCGGAGGTCTTGGAAACGACGAACTGTACGGCCACAAGGGCACGGACAACTTTGTAGCCGAGGACAGCGACGGCGACGATATCATTAACGGCGGAGAGGGCCTGGATTGGTTGCGTTATATCGGCACAAGCGCCGTAACCGTTGATTTGTCTGACACCAATGCACAGGCAACCGGATACGGAACCGATACCATTACGGGTGTCGAAAACGTCGATGGGTCCGAGCAAAATGACGACATTACAGGTACGGACGGTCGAAACATCCTGCAGGGTAATGGAGGGTCTGACCGCCTGGACGGGGGCCTTGGCAAAGATACCCTGAATGGTGGCGCAGGCAGCGATACTTTGATCGGTGGTGCCGGAAGGGACACCATGACCGGCGGCGAAGGGGCCGATGAGTTTGTGTTCACGTCAACAACCGAAAGTTCGCGCAAAGCAAAATATGCCGACCGGATTACCGATTTCACTCAGGGTGAAGACAAGATCGACCTAAGTGCGATCGACGCAAGCACCGTAATTGACGGCGATGATTCATTTGTCTTCAACGGTACAACACCGGCCCAGACGTCGGACGAAGGCGAAATCTATTACGTCAAGAAAAACAACGCAGGCACCAAGAACGACTTCACACTTGTTCTTGTGGATACTGACGCCGACAAAAATCCTGAGATGGTTATCAAGATCTCTGGCTTGCACGATCTGACCCAGGACGATTTCATTCTTTGACATCAAAAAGTGAAAGGGCGGCCCCACAAGGCCGCCCGTTTATGGGCACCTCGACTGGGCATTTGCGGGGTAATCCCCGGTGCCCAAAAGGCGCAAAGACCTCTTGCGGCTTTGCTGAACTCCTTATAAGACCCCTGCTCACGGGTGATTAGCTCAGTGGTAGAGCGCTTCGTTCACATCGAAGATGTCAGGAGTTCAAATCTCTTATCACCCACCATTTCTCTACTCTGCGATCCGATATGCAAAGCCAGTAATTGGCTGACTATTTGGTCTGACCAAAGAAAAAGGGCGAGGTGCTAACCCCGCCCCTAATTGCCATATTCTGACCTTTAGTGCGCCCTGGCGGACGGGGACGTGTTCTCAGCCGTTTTGGCTGCAGCCGCGGCGGCCTCTTCTGCGGCTTCGTCCCATTCGACAGGTTCAGGATCCCGAACCAGAGCGTGTTTCAGAACTTCCGAAACATGCGTGACCGGGATGATTTTCAGCCCTTCCTTCACGTTGTCAGGAATTTCGGCCAGGTCTTTCTCATTCTCTTCCGGAATCAGAACAGTCTTGATCCCGCCGCGCAGAGCCGCCAGCAGCTTTTCCTTCAAACCACCGATGGGCATCGCATTGCCGCGCAGGGAAACCTCTCCTGTCATGGCAATATCCTTGTGCACCGGGATACCCGTCAGAACCGATACGATTGAGGTCACCATTGCCAAACCGGCCGAAGGACCATCCTTGGGCGTTGCCCCGTCCGGTACGTGGACGTGGATGTCCAGGTTGTCGAATTTGGGCGGCTTCACCCCGATCTTAGGTGAGATTGACCGCACATAAGATGAGGCTGCATCGATGGATTCCTTCATCACATCGCCCAGCTTACCCGTGGTCTTCATCCGCCCCTTACCGGGCAGTTTCAGCGCCTCGATATGCAGCAGATCGCCGCCAACGGAGGTCCAGGCCAGACCGGTTACAACCCCAACCTGATCGTGCTGTTCAGCCAAACCATAGCGGAACTTGGGCACGCCCAAGAATTCATCCAGATTGTCCGGCGTCACCGTGACCGACTCCGCCTCTTTCTTGATGATCTTGGTCAGCGACTTCCGCGCCACCTTGGCGATTTCGCGTTCAAGGTTCCGCACGCCAGCTTCTCGGGTGTAGGTGCGGATAATCGATTGCAGCGCCTCATCGGATAGTTCGAACTCTTTGGCTTTCAGACCGTGGTTCTTGATCTGCTTACCGATCAGGTGCTGCTTGGCGATCTCGCTCTTTTCATCTTCGGTATAGCCCGCCAGAGGTATGATCTCCATCCGGTCGAGCAAAGGCCCGGGCATGTTATAGCTGTTGGAGGTGGTCAGGAACATCACGTTGGATAGGTCATATTCAACCTCAAGGTAGTGATCCATGAACGTGCTGTTCTGTTCCGGGTCCAACACTTCCAGCATGGCCGAGGCCGGATCGCCACGGAAATCCTGACCCATCTTGTCGATCTCGTCGAGCAGGATGAGCGGGTTTGTGGTCTTCGCCTTTTTCAGCGCCTGGATGATCTTACCAGGCATCGAACCGATATAGGTCCGACGGTGGCCACGGATCTCGGACTCGTCACGCACACCGCCCAGCGAGATGCGAATGAATTCGCGCCCCGTCGCACGTGCAACCGACTTACCAAGCGAGGTTTTACCCACACCCGGAGGGCCAACAAGGCACATAATCGGGCCCTTCAGCTTCTTCGACCGCTGCTGAACAGCCAGATATTCGACGATCCGTTCCTTGACCTTCTCAAGCCCATAGTGATCGTCGTCCAGAATTTCCTGCGCGCGGCCCAGATCTTTTTTAACGCGGGACTTGGTGCCCCAAGGCAGAGCCAAAATCCAGTCGAGGTAATTGCGCACGACAGTAGCTTCAGCCGACATCGGGCTCATATTGCGCAGCTTCTTCAGCTCACCTTCGGCCTTTTCACGCGCCTCTTTCGACAGCTTTGTTTCGGCGATTTTCTCTTCCAGCTCGGCCACTTCGTTCGAGCCGTCATCGCCATCGCCAAGTTCCTTCTGAATGGCTTTCATCTGCTCATTCAGGTAGTACTCGCGCTGTGTCTTCTCCATCTGGGTTTTGACGCGGGTCTTGATCTTTTTCTCGACCTGCAGAACCGACATCTCGCCCTGCATCAGGCCGTAGACCTTTTCAAGCCGTTCGCTGACCGACAGTGTTTCCAGCAGTTCCTGCTTTTGCTCGACCTCGATACCAAGATGCCCCGACACGAGGTCGGCAAGTTTGGCGGGCTCGGCGGTTTCACCAACAGCGGTCAAAGCCTCTTCGGGGATGTTCTTGCGGACTTTGGCATAGCGTTCGAACTCATCCGCGACGGTGCGAAGCAACGCTTGTGTAGTGGTCACATCACCCGGAATCTCGGTCAGATATTCTGCACGAGCCTCAAAAAACTCTTCGTTATCAAGGTATTCTGTAATCTGTACGCGCGCTTGCCCCTCGACCAGAACTTTCACGGTTCCATCTGGAAGCTTCAGCAGCTGCAGCACATTCGCCAGCACGCCCGAGCGATAGATACCGTCGATTTCCGGATCGTCATCACCTGGATCAATCTGGCTAGACAGCAGAATTTGCTTATCGTCCTGCATCACTTCCTCAAGTGCGCGGACAGACCTTTCCCGACCCACGAACAAAGGCACGATCATATGAGGAAAAACCACAATGTCGCGCAGCGGAAGTACTGGGTATGAGGAATTCAGGGGCTCTTGCATGCTCAATCCTTATCTTTGGCAAGACGGCACTGGTCCCTCATCTAGGCAACCCCCGGCCGTCTCCTGTCTGGAAGGTAAAGGTGGTGCGCCAAGCGTCCTATTTCAACCTTACCTGTAGTGGACCTAACAATGACCGGAAGGTTGCGCCTCCGCAAGACGATAACATGATCAGTCTTGTCAAATTCTCAATTTGACCCCGCTTGGTTTCTTCGGCGATTGCCTGCCTGGAAATTCAGAAACCAACAGCAAAAGTACAACACTATCTAACAGGCAGCTGCCCAAAGCCTGCCATCATTGCAAACAATATGATTGCATACCCCAACTTCTGATCGATTACTGTGAGTCGTAGAGATGACAAATCCAAAAAATACCAATGCTGCGGAATCCGACCATCAACGGTACTTATCTGCCCGCGACTCCGATCATGCGACTCTTTTAGCGCATGCCGCCAAAAGCTCTGGGCGATCTGTTATACAAGTCCAACGGAGCTTCAATCAAATGGCAAAGCCTCCCAGCCGTTTGAATATGGTCGAGTATGTGCGCAATGGCCTTCATCACGAAGACCGCTTTACCGACGCCGAACGCGCGGCATACATCTCCAATGATCTCCATTGGCCCATCGCCCACAAGTGTAACCATCATGGTTGGAACAGTGCCGCAGAAGACAAGATACTGGCTTCTACTTTGCTTGAAACAGCAGGTGTACCTGTCCCGGAAACCGTTGGCGTCATCGACCGTTCGAACCGACACTACCCCGGGGTTACGAAAATCAACACTCCTGAGGCGTTGCGCGATCTCGTTTGCAACCATCTGGAAGGTGGGCTTTTTGGAAAGATCGTCGAGGGGATGGTAAGCTTTGGGGCCTTTTTGATCGAGGATGCGGATCAATCCACTATCACTTGTGCAGGCCAACCGCCGATCACTTATGAGGCATTCCTAGACGAGTTCGTTGGGCAGAATTCATATGTCGTGCAACCTTTGCTCAAAAATCACTCTGCAATCCAAGACTACGCTTCAGCCCTTGCAACGGTGCGAATGGTTACGCTGGTAAGAGAAAACGACGTCTTTTGCCCAGTTGCCGTTATTAAAATTCCGCAGGGCCCCAATATTGCGGACGCCTTCTGGAGACCGGGGAACCTTGCTTGTTCGATCAATATCGAAACCGGTGTTATCGAAACCGTCGCGCGCCGCGCCAAGATGGAAACAGAATTCCTGGATGACCATCCTGACAACCCCGGTTTAATGGGCTTGAAACTGCCTTTTTGGGACGAATTGATCGAAATAAATGACCGTGCTGCAAGAACCTTTCAGCCAATTCGATATCAGTCGACCGACATCGCTATAACCGAGTCTGGCCCGGTCGTTGTCGAGCTGAACTATGGCGGTGGCTTCGACCTGCCTCAATATGCAAGTGGCCGTGGGATGTTGACACCAGAAGTTCGTAGCTTTTTCGAAGGGTTTGGCTACGACCTTGATGCAAAACCACAAAAGAAGCGCTGGCTGTTCGGTAAACGCAGATAAAGCGCCCTCAATCTAGAGTCTTGTTAGGTTGACTGAAAAGGCGCTGAACCTAAATCTGTTCAATATCCCCTTGCGCGCGCTGCGCATGGAAGGTCGCCTGCCAGGCATCGAATGTACCAGCAGCAATGGCATCGCGCATACCCTGCATTATTTCCTGAAAATAGTGCAGATTATGCCAGGTCAGCAGCATGCCCGAGATCATCTCGTTCGAGCGGAACACATGGTGTAGATAGGCGCGAGAGTAGTTCGAACACGCCGGGCATGAGCAGGCCTCATCCAGCGGGCGCGGGTCATCTGCGTGGCGGGCATTCTTTATGTTGACCACGCCGTAACGAGTGAACACCTGTCCTGTGCGACCGGACCGTGAGGGTAAGACACAATCCATCATGTCGATCCCGCGGGCGACAGCTCCGACAATGTCGTCAGGCTTTCCAACGCCCATCAAATAGCGCGGTCTGTCGGCTGGCAGAAAGTCAGGAGCGTAGTCGAGGCAACCAAACATTGCCTCCTGACCTTCGCCCACGGCCAGACCGCCAACCGCGTAACCCTCAAATCCGATCGCTTTCAGCGCCTCGGCGCTTTCTTCGCGTAAATCCTGTTCCAGCCCGCCTTGCATGATCCCAAACAACGCATGTCCAGGACGGTCGCCGAAAGCCTGTCGCGATCGATCGGCCCATCGCATCGACAAGCGCATTGATTCAGCAATTCGATCTCGATCTGCGGGTAGGGCCGGACATTCGTCAAAACACATCACGATGTCTGAACCCAGCAAGCGCTGAATCTCCATCGAGCGTTCCGGGGTCAGCTCGTGCTTGGACCCATCGACATGAGATTTGAAGGTCACGCCCTTTTCGGTCAGCTTGCGCAGACCAGCCAGGGACATGACCTGAAATCCACCGGAATCCGTCAGGATCGGGCGATCCCAGTTCATGAACTTGTGCAACCCGCCCAAACGGTCGATGCGTTCAGCCGTAGGGCGCAGCATCAGGTGATAGGTGTTCCCCAACAAGATATCGGCTCCGGTTGCACGAACACTTTCCGGCATCATCGCTTTGACCGTCGCAGCAGTGCCTACGGGCATGAACGCCGGAGTACGCACCTCACCGCGCGGAGTGTGGATCACCCCGGCGCGGGCCTTGCCGTCGGTGGCCTTCAGGTCAAATGAGAAACGGTCTGTCATTGGGTATCCTCGGGTCGCTGAACCGGGCAGGATTTGCCCGATCTGTTCAGCCATTGCAAGTTGTCAGGGTAAAGAGGCAACCTGCCGGGTAAACAGATCAACAACCCCTGCCCCGTCAACATCCCGGCATACCAGCACAGCCGGTCGCGTTGAGACCGGACGCGTAGCGCCGGATTCCGAACCGCCTACAATTACCTCAACCCCGGTTTCGACCATCTCGAACATCGTGCCATGGGTGCAGGCGATCACAGCAGTCGAGTCATGCAGGCCGCAGCCCTCCAACCCGCCGATATCCTTGTAGAATTTCAGGTAAAATACCGAGATGTCGCGCAGGAAAGCCCCCATATCGGGCGAGCGTTGGGCCAGACCGTCAAAATCCGCACTTTTGTACAGCGTTTTCAAGGTGACATCCAAACCAACCACAACGGTCGCCGGCGGTGCTGCAAACACTTCATTTGCGGCAAGGGCATCGTGATAGATGTTTGCTTCGGCATGTTCCGTGATGTTGCCTGGGCAGAAAACCGCCCCACCCATGATCACCAACTGTTTGATGTTCTGCGAAAACTCAGGATCCAGACGCATCGCCGCAGCAATATTAGTCAAGGGGCCGATTGCACAAACCGTCAGCTCTCCCTTGTTGCGGCGCGCCATTTCAACCAGGAATTCCGTGGCATTCAATTCATGGTTCGCCCCGATTTCCGGGATATCGGTAATATCCCCAAAACCTTCGGGACCGTGAACATGTTCGGACGGTGCGTGGTGCCCTGTTCCCTGTGGGTAGGCCGCGCCTTGGGCGACGGGAATGTCCAACCCAAGTTTATCCACCAAAAACCGTGCATTGCGGCTGGATTGATGAACGTGGGTGTTGCCAAAAACGGTCGTCAGGCCGATCAAGTCAATCTCGGGGGCTGCAGCGGCATATGCAATGGCCATCGCATCGTCGATGCCGGGGTCTGTATCAATAATCATTTTCATCCCAGCCCGATAGCGCAAACGCGAGGGGATGCAAAGCGGTCACAATAGCAAAAACTAACCAAAATCCATGGATCAGGGTTTTGAATCCAAGCACAATCCCTCCATACCAGAGTTGAAAAAGGGCGATTCAATCCCCAAATGTATACTATCGTACACAATAAAAGAGGACAGATATGACCGAAGACCAAATCATTGGATTGCTTTCTTCGAACATAATTTACCTGCTCGCGGCGGCATTGATCGTCATCATCACGCTAAAAGGCATTAAAATCGTGCCGCAATCAGAAAAGTATGTGGTCGAACGGTTCGGGCGCTTGCATTCGGTGCTTGGCCCTGGGATCAACTTTATCGTTCCTTTACTGGATGTTGCGCGGCACAAGATATCCATTCTGGAACGCCAACTTCCCAATGCAACGCAGGATGCAATCACCAAAGATAACGTTCTGGTCCAAATCGACACTTCGGTCTTTTACCGCATCCTAGAGCCGGAAAAGACAGTCTACCGCATCCGCGATGTAGATGGTGCTATCGCGACGACCGTTGCCGGTATCGTCCGGGCGGAAATCGGCAAGATGGACCTGGACGAAGTTCAGTCGAACCGTGCTCAACTGATCACTCAGATTCAAGGAAGCGTCGAAACCGCCGTGGATGACTGGGGGATCGAAGTGACGCGCGCCGAGATTTTGGACGTTAACCTCGATCAGGCGACCCGTGACGCGATGCTGCAACAATTGAATGCTGAACGCGCGCGCCGCGCGCAGGTGACCGAGGCTGAGGGCAAGAAACGCTCTGTTGAGCTGCAGGCCGACGCCGAACTCTATGCGGCAGAACAAACGGCCAAAGCGCGCCGCATTCAAGCCGAAGCCGAAGCCTATGCAACCAGTGTTGTTGCCCAGGCGATTAAGGAAAACGGTATCGAAGCGGCTCAGTACCAGGTTGCATTGAAACAGGTTGAGGCATTGAACACGCTGGGCACCGGCAATGGCTCGCAGACTATCGTTGTGCCTGCCAATGCGCTTGAAGCTTTCGGAAACGCCTTCAACATGTTGAAAGGACGTACATAATGGCTGATCCCTTTTGGTTAACATGGTGGCTATGGCTGGCTGGCGCGTTGGCTTTGGGCATCCTCGAAATAGTCCTACCTGGGTTCATCTTTCTGGGTTTTGCCATCGGGGCCGGGCTGACGGGTATTCTGTTGGCAATCCCTGGCATAGTACCGTCGCTGCCGATCCTGCTTATGATCTTTGCGACTTTGTCGCTGATTGCCTGGCTGATCCTGCGCCGCGTCTTTGCTCTGCCCCATGGCCAGGTGAAGAAGTTCAGGCATGACATAAACGACTAAACTCTTATGGCACCCCTTAAGGGGGTGTCATTGTGCCTCTGGACGCTGCCCGAGGCTTTCCCTATATAATTCGTCAGGTAACAAACCCGAGGCACGAATGACTCACCCGAGCGAACAGTTTGAAGGCACACCTCTTATTGCCCCTTCAACGATTGAACACCCTCTTTATGAGCCGGTGGTCGACGCCTGCCGAACGGTTTATGACCCCGAAATCCCTGTAAACATCTATGATCTGGGTCTGATCTATACGATCGACATCACCCAGGAAAACGCGGTCAAGGTCATCATGACACTGACCGCGCCCGGCTGCCCGGTTGCCGGCGAAATGCCTGGGTGGATCGTCGAGGCAATCGAACCCGTGGCCGGCGTAAAAGAAGTTGACGTGGAACTGACCTGGGAGCCCCCCTGGGGCATGGAAATGATGTCAGACGAAGCGCGCCTGGAACTTGGATTTATGTAAGGTCAAGTGCGAAAGCCTTCTGTTATTGAATTCCGCAGGTCGATTTGATTTCGTCCGACCTCTGGTTAAGCTTCTCTATGTAATCTCCTGATAACATGGTTAGTCTTTTCTTTTCGGTTCCAGTCACAAGGCCTAGAAGCGCCCCAGCAGGTGTAATGGCAATTACACTTTTGGCCTGCTCCTCCTCTGCATGTTTTCGTTCGGTTGCAATCGCGCGCAAATCACCTTCTGCCGTTGCACAGTTTACCGGATGTTGCTTTTCTTCTGCGATCGCCGTCTGAGCCAAAAACACAGACAGCATCAGAGAAGGAATTGTAAGAATATCTTTTTTTCTAAACCAAAGTCTTTTCATGCTATTCAGCCTCAAATATTTTCCAAAAGTGGATCATGGGTCAGGCTATGACGAGTGTAATTTGCAAAGCAAGCCTTGCTTACCGACTGGGCGGGAAATCTAATCCGACAGTAAAAGTTAGGTAAGAAATCCTGCTATGTCTTGAGCCTGATGCCTCGCGGCACTACATTAGCAACAACGAACAACGACGGAGATCATGATGTTCGGCATCCCCGGCAAACAGGCCGTAACAATGACACCAAAGGCTGCAGAGCAGATTGCCCGCCTGATGACTTCGGGCGGTCATGCTGGTTTGCGTATTGGCGTCAAGAAAGGCGGATGTGCCGGGATGGAATACACCATGGACTATGTCGACCAGCCTGACACCAATGATGAAGTGGTCGAGCAGAACGGCGCGCGGATCATGATCGCCCCGATGGCACAGATGTTCCTGTTTGGAACAGAGATCGACTATGAGGTCTCGTTACTTGAATCCGGTTTCAAGTTCCGCAACCCGAATGTTGTAGATGCCTGCGGTTGCGGAGAATCCATCAAGTTCGACGAAAGCATTGCAACTCAGCCTTAAGACGCTGCCTGCAAGTGCACATAGGTCTCGTTGAAACGACGCGTCAAGTGCTCTCCTGCCTGGATGACATTCTCTGAATGTGGCGGGGCAACATTGGTGTCATAAGACGGGTTGAAGAACAAAGGAACCGACAGCCTTTCAGCAGATCCACCGATCACACGGTGCAGAGTTGCCTTGACCGCCCCTGCCGTCCAGAACTCCAGCATCTCCCCAAAATTGATAATGAATGTTCCGGGCTGCGCTTGGACCTGAGCCCAACTCTGGTCCGGCATCTGTACCTCTAACCCGGCTCGACCATCGGTGGCCAGCAGGGTCAGACAGCCATAATCAGTGTGCGCTCCGATACCGAAATCCTTTTCGCCTGCCCAGACTGGCCTTTGCGGGTAATAATTGCCGCGCAACAGGGCCATGGGCGTGTCGAAGGCAGTGTCAAAGCTGTTGGCATCCTTGCCCAATGCCACCGAAATGGCGCGCAACACCCGCATGGCAACCGAACAGGCGTCACCATAATAGGCCTCGATGATTGATCGAAACTCGGGCACAGTCTCCGGCCATTGGTTCGGGGCATAAACCGAGAGGTTCTTGCCAAAGTACCTATTGGTCTCAGCTAGCTCGTATCCGCAATCGAACATTTCTTTGAAGTCAGGATTTGCAGCTGGATCTACCTGTTCCGAGCGCGCGGCGCCCCACCCACGGTTGGACCCGGTCACAGCCATATCAACACGCCGTTTCTCGACCTCTGGCAGCCGGAAGAATGCGTGATATGCCGAGATGACCCGTTCCACCCGACAGGCAGAGATACCAGTATTGGAGACGGTCAGAAACCCAACTTCACCGACGGCGCGGGTCAATTTGGCCAATTCCGCCGTGTCGCACCGATCCAGTTTTTCAAGATCAAGATGTTCGATCATATTGCTCATTCCTCATCGCGGCGGAAACTGCCGTTTTGCAACGGGCTCTGCAACCGGAATTGTCAGACCTGACTGGCAATGATATCCGGTCACCAGAAAACCGATTTATTTCAAGGGGACGCGATATGCGGCGCAAACTGGCGGCTGGAAACTGGAAGATGAATGGTAATGCTGCCGACTTGAGCGAGCTTCAGGCCCTTTCTCACATGCATGCTGCCCCGGCAGTTGATATTCTGATCTGCCCACCTGCCACCTTGATCCATCGGGCCAAAGAGAAGGTCCTGGGCGGAAACATCCAGATAGGCGGTCAGGATTGCCACGCGGCAAACTCGGGCGCGCATACAGGTGACATTAGCGCCCAGATGCTGGCCGACGCCGGAGCGTCAGCCGTCATTCTTGGCCATTCTGAACGCCGCGAAGATCATGGTGAACAGAATGAAGATGTTCGTGCTAAGTCTATTGCCGCTATGAATGGTGGGCTAAAGGCAATCATCTGCGTCGGTGAAAGCCTGGAACAGCGCGAGGCCGCCAATACCCTGGATATAATCGGCGGTCAGATGTCCGGCTCGATCCCGGATCAGGCAACGGGCGAAAACCTAATAGTCGCCTACGAACCGATCTGGGCCATTGGCACGGGCAAAGTGCCCACTCTGGATGAAATCGGTCAGGTGCATGACTTTATCCGCGCGCGGCTAGAACGGCGCTTTGGCGAAGGCGTTGGGCGTTCGGTCCGGCTGCTTTATGGCGGCTCGGTCAAGCCATCGAACGCCGCCGAGATTTTCGCCGTATCGAACGTGGATGGCGCTCTGGTCGGCGGGGCGAGCCTGAAGGCTGACGATTTCTCGGGCATCATTCAGGCTCTGGAACAGGCCTGATCAGGCCATTTTCATCGTCACCATCCCGGCTATGATCAAGACTGCCGCGCAGATCCGCGTGGCGGTCAGGGCTTCGCCCAGAAAAAGAATACCAAAGGTAAACGCGCCAACCGCTCCTATTCCCGTCCAGATGACATAGGCTGTTCCCAAAGGCAGCGTCCGCATTGCCAGTGCCAGCAAGGTGAACGAACCCAGCATCGAAACCGCCATCAGGGCGGTCGGCCAGAACCGGGTGAACCCGGCAGATTGTTTCATCGCCACGGCCCAGACAATTTCAAGCAGGCCGGCAAACAACAGGATAATCCAGGGCATAGAAGAGACCTCTGATCAGTCCGGGTCGTCCCGGATGCTGTCCCGTCATGGAGAGGTCGTCCTCTGCCCTTTAGATAATCCCCTTGGCGCCCCGTTCAAGACGCAGAGACCGGGCAGAGATCCCCTGCCCGGTCTTTTTCACAGCGGTTGGACCCGCTAGTTTGTTATGATCTCCGGCCCCATGAAAGTGTTGGGCAGGAAGGTGGATATCCACGGGATATAGGTCACCATGATCAGGAAGACGAACAGGACCGCCAGGAATGGCAGGGCCGCCCGGACAACGCCCATCATCGGCATGCCGGCCACGCCCGAGGTCACGAACAGGTTCAAGCCGACCGGCGGGGTAATCATCCCGATCTCCATGTTCACAACCATGATGATGCCCAGGTGAATCGGGTCGATGCCCAGCTCGATTGCAATCGGAAACACCAGTGGTGCTACGATAACCAGCAGGCCCGAAGGCTCCATGAACTGGCCGCCGATTAGCAGGATCACATTGACCACGATCAGGAAAGCCACCGGCCCCAGACCTGCCGACAGCATGGCAGTTGCTATGTGCTGCGGTACCTGTTCATCGGTCAGTACATGTTTCAGGATCAAGGCGTTGGCGATAACGAACAGCAGGGTAACGGTAAGTTTCCCAGCTTCGAACAACGTCTGCTTGGTGTCGGGGTGAAAAATTGCCGTGATCAGCGCATAAGGCTTTCTGAGCAAAGAGATATTCTTTTCCTCACCCTCGGTGCTGAGGGGGCCCATGTCCTTGTAGACGAAGCTGGCAATCAAAAAGGCATAGACTGCGGCCACCGCAGCGGCCTCGGTCGGGGTAAAGATACCGCCGTAGATGCCGCCCAGAATGATCACGATCAGGAACAGACCCCACCCGGCCTCGCGTGCCGAGACAAGGATTTCGCCCCAGCCTTTCCATTCCCCCTTGGGAAGGTTCTTGACCTTGGCCATCACATAGATGGTGATCATCAGCATCAGCCCAGCCATCAGGCCGGGGATCACACCGGCGAGGAACATGCGGCCAACCGAAACTTCGACAGCAGCCGCATAGACCACCATCACGATCGACGGCGGGATCAAAATGCCCAGCGTCCCGGCGTTACAGATCACACCGGCGGCAAACTCCTTGGAATAACCAACCTGCCGCATCCCGGCGATCACAATCGAACCAATGGCCACCACCGTAGCCGGAGACGACCCCGACAGAGCCGCAAACAGCATACAGGCGAACACGCCCGCAATCGCCAGACCTCCGGGCAAGTGCCCCACGCAGGCTATCGAGAAACGGATGATGCGCCGAGCCACGCCGCCCGTGGTCATGAAGGACGAGGCCAGAATGAAGAAAGGGATCGCCAGCAGGGTAAAATGCCCTTCGAAAGCCTCAAACAAGGTACCTGCGACCGAGGCGAGCGAACTGTCGGAATAAATCAGCAGAAACAGGGTCGAACTGAGCCCCAGCGCCACCGCAATCGGTACACCGATCAACAGCAGGCCGATCACCATCGAGAACAGAAGAATGACATCCATCAGTTGTGCTCTCCTTGCTGAGCGCGGACTTCTTCAATCTCGTCCTCGACTTCGTGGCTAGCGACCATCCGATCGGCTTCGCCGCGCCAAATCTGTACCGCAACCTGCGCAAAGCGGATCACCAAAAGCAGCATCGACACGGGCAGAACCAGATACGGCACCACCTTGGGCAGTTTTTCATAGCCCTCGCCATAGTTGATCAGATCCTCAAGAAACCGCAGCGGGGCGACCATCGGAATGTCGTCGACCTCATAAAAGCTCTGACTGCGCGCATCGAAGTTGAACCCGGTAGGGAACCATCGCCCCGATGTGGGCGGCAGATCCGCGAACACGGCCCAATAGTCATATGCGCCTTTTAGCATCAGCAGAGAAAACACCAGACAGCAGGCTACTGCGATCAGAGCCAAAATCCGTCGAGGCGCCGGGCTGAGCATGTTCAGGATGGCGTCCACTCCCAGATGGGCGTGTTTCTTGACGGCATAAGACGCCCCAAGCAGCACCAACCAGCCGAAGGCGAATACCGTCAGCTCCAGTGCCCATAGGATATTGGAATTAAAGAAATACCTTGCGATCACATTGGCAAATGTCACAGCCGTCATCAGGCCCAGCAACGATGCGATCAAGGTTTCTTCGATATGGTCGACCAGCCCGCCTTGGCCGGATTGCGCACCAGACATCTATCTGTCCCCACATTTTTTTGAGATAAGTGCTGTTTGGGCGGGCCAAATCGGCCCACCCTGCCTGCGCGTCGAATACTCCCCAGTCCCCGGACGCGCGGCGTATACCAGGATCAGAACCCGGCGTTGATAGCCTGTGCGGCGTCGATCTTTTCTTGACCCACGTCACCGGCGAACTGTTCCCAAACAGGTTTCATGGCGTCGATCCAGGCCTGACGCTGTTCAGGGTTAAGTTCACGGATGATACCGCCCGCATTTGTGATCGAGACCTTGGCTTCCTCGTTCACCGAGAAGGATTCTTTGTTCCGCTGTTCTGTCACTTCGCCCAGAATGGTCAGGAACTGTTCGCGCACCGCAGGATCCAGGCTGTCCAGCCAGTCAACCGATGTCACGACCAGATAGTCGATGACACCGTGGTTGGTTTCAGTGATACCGTCCTGAACCTCAAAGAACTTCTTGCCGTAGATGTTGGACCAAGTGTTTTCCTGTCCGTCGACGACACCTTGCTGCAACGCGCCATAAACCTCTGAGAAAGCCATTTTCTGCGGGCTTCCGCCAATCGCCTCCATCTGCGCGACCAGCACGTCAGAGGATTGGACGCGGAATTTCAGGCCATTGGCATCCGACGGATCGACCAGCGGTTTGTTGGCCGACATCTGTTTCATGCCATTGTGCCAGAATGCCAGCCCCTGCAGGCCACGGCGCTGCATGCTGTCTTTCATCGCCTGACCGTCAGCCGAAGCCTGAAATGCGTCTACCGCGTCAATGTTCTTGAACATGAACGGCAGGTCGAACAGGCGGAATTGCTTGGTGAACTTCTCGAACTTGGACAATGACGGGGCCGCCAGTTGCACATCGCCCTGCAACATCGCCTCAAGGACTTTATCGTCGTTATAAAGCGTGGAGTTCGGGTAGACCTCCATGCACATCACGCCGTTCATCTCATCATTAACGCGCTGTTCCAGCAACGAGGCTGCAATACCCTTGGGATGTTTATCGGTATTGGTCACATGCGCGAATTTCACGACGATTTCGCCGTCTTCACAAGCGGCCATGCCTGCGGTTGCTGTTACGGTTAGAGCGACGGCCGTCGCTGCCGTTGTCAAAAATTTCATCAGTCGAGTTCTCCCAGATACTTCACTACGTCTCCGGACGCGCAGAAGCCGTCCCATGGCGGCGAGTGAACCGAATCGGGGTCAAGCCCTCAACTTATTGTGGGCTTGACTATCGGGTAGTATTTTTTCATTTATTTACTGAGTGTTACGCACTTCCTGTCTGGTATCCATTTGAGCCATTCGGGAACCCGTGCGAGAATCCGCACATATAAATGCCCCATTGTGTGGATTTCCGCACAAATAGCGATTCGCCGAACGCGAATCGTTTACCGGGATTTGGCTCTTCCCACGGTCCGCGTCAGCGGACTGCTACACCCAACAGCTTAACCGCATGACAATGCGGGAAAAGCTGGCAGGAGCTTTCACCTACGGTAGTCTTCCGGACGAATGTGATATCGCGCCAGTTTGTCGTAAAAGGTCTTGCGAGGCAGCTTTAGCGCCTTTGCGGCTTCTGATGCCTTGCCGTTATGCCGCCCAAGGGCAGCGATCAGCAGAGATCTTTCAACCCGTGCCATCTGCTCACTCAACCCCAGTTCTGCGGCTTGCGAGACATCCTCGGGCATGCCCAGAACAAACCTCATTGCCGCTGACATCAGCGAGCGCGCATTGCCCGGCCAGTCTCCGGTCATCAACGAAGCCAGATGGTCCGAGGTAATTTCCGGTTCGTTGATCCCAGCCTGTTCAGCCGCCTGCGCGACATAGTGACGGAAAATCACCGGAATATCCTCGGGGCGCTCGGCAAGCGACGGAATGCGAACGCGCATCACATCCAAACGATAGAACAAATCCGCAAGAAACCGTCCATCCGAAGACAATTCGGCCAAGTCAGTGGTCGTGCCCGCCAGAATTCGGGCGCCTACACCCTGTTCAACCATCTCCAGTGCTGCATATTGCGTGGCCTCGGGCATGGCCGAGATTTCATCCAGAAAAAGGGAACCACCGGCTGCATCTTCGCAGACATGAACCAGATCGCTGGTCGACAAACCGGCGGATGGACGTTTGACAAATGGACCCTGACTTTGCGGCGACATTAGGTGAACGACCTCGGCAACTTTGGACACCCCGCTGCCAGCCGGTCCGGTGACCAAAACTTCGGCCCCTGTCTGGGCTACCGTACGAACCCTTTCCCTCAGGGCTTCGGCCTTTGATGAGAGACCGAACAGCAGGCGTGCCGCTGGATCGCCGCGCTCAAGCTCGCTTTTCATCGCCCGTTGTTGCAGGACATGCTCTCGCGCCTCAGAGGCCTTGCCCAATACCTTTAGCAGATCTGCCGCGGCGCAGGGCTTTTCCAAAAAGTCGAATGCACCCTGCCCCATGGCCTGCACTGCCATTGGTATGTCGCCTTCTCCAGTCAACAGGATGACAGGCAGATCAGCATCCATATCGCGGGTGTAGGTCAACAGGTGAAACCCGTCCCGACCAGGCATCCGGATATCCGACACGATCACTCCTGCGAAATCCGCCCGGATATGATCCTTCGCCGCCACAAAGGACCCGGCTGTTACGGGTTCATAATCGGCAAGCTCCAGCGTTTGGGCCAGCGCTTCGCGCACTGCCGAGTCGTCATCGACCAAAAGCACTTTGCGGGTCATGCTGCCCCTACTTCCCTGAAATGTTCCAGTTCCACAGTGAATACCGCACCTGTCGGAGCGTTGGTGCCCCGAATATTACCACCAAAGCTTTGAACCAGACCATAAGAGATCGACAGCCCCAGCCCCATACCCTCGGACGAACCGACGGCTTTGGTGGTGTAAAACGGCTCGAACAGCTTTTCCGAGTTTTCGATCCCCGGACCGGTGTCACTGACCGTGACCGTCAGGGTTTGGCCGCTGTTTATCGCGATCTTGATCATGCGTTGGTTTTGCTCACTCATGGCATCGGCGGCATTGTTAATCAGATTTACGAACACCTGTACCAATCTCACTTCGCCACCCCAAGCATAGATAGGGACATCTGGAGCCTGCCATTCCATACGAACGTTTTCCGAATTCAGCCGGGCCTCGGTCAATTCCAACGCCGTTTCTATTACCTGAACCAGATCAACTCTGCCCATGGGCTCGTTTTCATTGCGGGCAAAAGCCCTGAGGTTCTTGATAATTCGCGCCATTCGCGCGGCCAAATCGGAAATTCTGGTGAGGTTCTCGGCGGCTTTTGACTCGTCACCTCTGGTCAGAAAAGCCGTTCCATTCTCGGCGAATTGGCGAATGGCCATCAGCGGCTGGTTCAACTCATGGCTAATGCCCGCCGACATCTGCCCGAGCGCACTCAACTTCCCGGCCTGTATAAGCTCTTCCTGCGCATGTTTCAGCGCCACCTCTGCCTCTTCCCGTTCATGGACCTCGCGCCGCAGGGCGGAGTTCGCGGCGGTAAGTGCATGGGTTCTGCGCGTCACGCGGCTTTCCAGCACCGCATTGGCCTCAGCAAGCGCGCGCCGGCGTTCGGTTGCCATAAACAAAAGCGCCCCGAAGGCCAGACAGATCGCAGCTACCGCCGCTGCTTGCAAATTCGCCAGACGGCGCGCCGGGGCCACATCCACCAGCACCTCGGCTGTCATGTCTATCACCGGTAGATCAAGTGTAAGGTGTAACGCTCGCTGTGGCAGATACCGGCCCCAATTCAAGGTCCAAAGCTCGTGTCGTCCGATCAGATTCGACGAGAAATCGACCGTCTGCCCCTCGGGCGGCACCAGCCCCGGTTGACCTTCGGTCCGACGCCAGAACAACAGGTCGGATCGGTTCGAGATGAACACCACACCTTCCCCATCAATAAAGAAAATGGCCTCGGTACTGCCCCGCCAAGTCTGTTCGACATCCTGCACATCGGCTATAACCATCAATGCGCCTTCGACTATACCGGTGGGACCAAAGGCAGGAGCTGCATAGGAATAGGTTCGATCGCCGCTTGTGGACTCGACCCCGTGGGCACTGCCCATAGCACCCTGCATGGCGCGCCTGAATGCGGGATGGTCTGCCATCGTCAATTCAGGCACCGGGTGGGCGGCTGCAAGTACCCTGCCCAGACGGTCCAGATAGACAATGTTAACGGCGGCAGTTTTGTCTGCCACGTCCAGCAACACAGCCTGCGCGATGGCGCGATCGCTCGGCGTGACAAGCGTTCGAACAGCCGGGTGGCTGGCCATCAAGACAGCCAGTTCCTGATAGACCTGCATTTGTGTGCTAAGGCGGTCGGCGGCCAATTCCAGATCGGCCTCAGCCTTATCGCTCAGCGGCGACAATGCCTGACGAAAGCCGTATGACCACACCCCAACAGAGAGCAGCCCAACAGCAATCAGAAATGTCGAAATCAACCATACCCTTTGCATGACATTGGGTCTTGCATTCAACGCGCCTCATGGCAAGTGTGCCCGCCATGAAGACTTTGCATCAATCCCCTGTTGACCCGAATTTTGTCCAGAACCCTTATCCGTTTTATGATGCGGCCCGCGCGCATGGCGACCTTGTGTATTGGGCCGACTACCGGATGCACGCTGCTGTATCCCACCGGGCGGTTCAGGCCTTGCTGAAGGACCGTCGTTTCGGTCGCGAAGTGCCGCCGGAAATGCAGCGTCCAGGTCCTGCGCATCTAGCCCCCTGGCTGATGGTCGAATCTCATTCGTTGTTAGAAGCAGAGCCGCCGCGCCACACCCGGCTTCGACGCCTGGTCATGCGCGCCTTTACGTCACGTGCCATTGCGGCACTGGAACCAACGATCCATGACCTCAGCCACAAGCTGATCGACGCCTTTACGGATGCGCCGTTCGATCTGCTGGACACCTATTGCACGCAAGTTCCGGTCGTTACGATCTGCCGCCTTCTAGGCGTTCCCGAAGAGATGTCGCCCGAGCTTTTGCGCTGGTCCCATGACATGGTGGCGATGTATCAGGCCAGCCGCACACGCCAGACCGAGGATGCGGCGGCGGCCTCGGCAAAAGAGTTCACCGAATTCCTCTCATCTTACGTCGAAAAGCGCCGGTCTGACCCTCGGGATGACCTGATTACCCGGTTGATTGCCGCTGAAGAAGATGGTGAAAAACTGTCGCGTGACGAGTTGGTTGCAACTTGTATTCTGCTCTTAAACGCCGGTCATGAAGCCACGGTTCATTCGCTAGGAAATGGGCTCAGGACCGTATTGCAACAAGGTGTAAAAGCCGATGCCTTTCAGCCTGAAACCATTGACGCCACCGTCGAAGAAATCCTGCGCTTTGACCCGCCGCTGCATATGTTCACGCGCTATGCCTATGAAGAGATCGACCTGTTCGGGCACAGTTTTAAACGCGGTGACGAAGTCGCTTTGTTGCTTGGAGCCGCGAACCGTGATCCCCAAGTCTGGGCCGAACCTCATAAGTTCGATCCAACCCGCCCCATCCTGACCAACAGCAGCTTTGGCGCGGGTCTGCATTTCTGCGTCGGAGCACCGTTGGCCCGACTCGAAATGCGAATAGCGCTGGCGGCACTGTTCGAACGCTGTCCCAACCTAGCGCTCAGCGCGGAACCGGAATATTCCAACAGCTACCATTTTCACGGGCTAAAGCGGTTGATGGTTCAGGTCTGACCGCTAGTTCTCGATCAGGGCATTCAGCGGCAGCATGGTCGTCGACTTGATCTCTTCCATCGACAGCAGAGCCGTCACATTGTGGACGCGCACCTCGGAAATCAAAGTCTGATAGAACACGTCATAGGCGCGCGCGTTTTTGACGCGCACCTTGAGTATATAGTCGATATCGCCTGCCAGCCGGTGCGCCTCTTGCACTTCGGGGCGGTCCCGCAGGGCTTTGAGGAACTTTCGCTGCCAATCCGCCTCGTGTTCAGAGGTGCGGATCAGCACGAAGAACGTCGCCTCAAAACCAAGCGCCTCGGCATCCAATAATACCGTCTGCTGACCGATCACCCCGGCCCCTTTCAGCTTGCGGATACGATTCCAGACAGGCGTCTTGGAACTGCCGACGCGGGCTGCTATTTCGTCCAGCGATTGGCTGGCGTCGCGCTGCAGCTCAACCAGAATTTTCCGATCCGTGTCATCAATCCGCACTGACATTCCAATTTCTTCCTCGTTTCGAAACTTTCGTATCGCTTAACCAATACAGCGAAACGTTTGTTCTTATTTATGCGCACATATGGCGTAATACCGGGAATATTTCCTATATTGAGGGTCAAGTCAAACCAACCCGGACCGAAACATGCAAGTGACGCAAACATATCAGGACGCAGGCCATGTCGACTTTGTCGGCGCAGGCCCCGGTGATCCCGAATTGCTGACGCTCAAGGCCCTGCGCGCATTCGAGCGCGCGGAAGTTGTCCTGCATGACCGGTTGATCAGCGCCGAGGTGCTGGCCCTAGCCGGGCAAACGGCCGTTCTGGTCGATGTTGGCAAAGCCGGGTTCGGCCCCTCGTGGAAACAGGAAGACATCGACGCGCTGCTGGTAGAGTACGCCCTGAAGGGTCTACGCGTTGTACGCCTGAAATCCGGTGACCCCACCGTATTTGGTCGTTTGGACGAAGAAATCGACGCCGTCGAAGCAGCTGGCATCTCGTGGCAGATTATCCCCGGCATCACCGCAGCCTCGGCCGCAGTTGCGGGCATCGGGCAAAGCCAGACGCGCCGCGGGCGCAATTCTTCGATCCGTTTCCTGACTGGGCACGACATGAAGGGGTTCGCCGATCACGATTGGAGCGCCCTGGCGCAGCCCGGTTCGGTGGCGGCGATCTATATGGGCAAAAAGTCTGCCCGGTTTATTCAGGGCCGCCTGATCATGCACGGCGCCGACCGGGCCACACCTGTGACGCTGATCGAAAACGCGTCGCGTCCCGATCAGCGCATATTGACCACGACGCTGGATCACATGTCCGCCGATCTGAACGCCTCGGACATGGACGGCCCCACCCTTACTTTTTACGGCCTTGCCCCCCGCCAGGCAGCCAAGGCCCTGACTGAATTCAAAAAGGAGCACGCCTGATGGCCCGCGCTTTTACCCCCAAAGTGGTAACCGCCAACGATCTGTTGGAAGGTGACGTCATCTATCTGACCGAGGACGACCGCTGGTCGCGTGAATTATCCGAGGCAGAGCTGATCACAGACGAAGCCCACGCACAGATCCGCCTTCTGGATGCTGAACGTCAGGCAGGCAAGATTGTCGGTGCCTATCTGGCGGATGCCATAGCTGGCGACGAAGGCCCAGAACCAACTCATTTTCGGGAAGACTTCCGCCGGACTGGTCCGTCCAACTATGCCCACGGCAAACAGGAAACTTCCCCGCAGCCCCGGGCCTGATCCCTGGCCCTCTCTCTCCCCTACATTGGCCCCAGGATCGGGGCTGCACTTAAGGACAGCTAATCATGTATCGCTACTCCGAGTTCGACACAGCATTTTTGGCAGAACGCAACAGACAGTTCCGCGCCCAGGTCGAGCGCCGCATTGACGGTTCGCTGACCGAGGATGAGTTCAAGCCGCTCCGCCTCATGAACGGCCTGTATCTGCAGCTGCACGCCTATATGCTGCGGGTCGCCATTCCTTACGGCACGCTGAACAGCGCGCAGATGCGCCAACTGGCCCTGCTGGCTGAAAAGTGGGACAAGGGCTATGGCCATTTTACCACCCGTCAGAACATCCAGTACAACTGGCCCAAGTTGCAGGACGTCCCGGATATGCTGGACGCGCTGGCCGAGGTTGGCATGCACGCCATCCAGACCAGCGGCAACACCATCCGCAACGTAACCGCCGACCATTTCGCCGGTGCCGCCGCGGATGAGGTCGCCGATCCGCGCCCCTATGCGGAACTCCTGCGCCAGTGGTCGACCGACCACCCGGAATTTCAGTTCATGCCGCGTAAGTTCAAGATCGCCATCACCGGGTCCGAGAATGACCGCGCCGTTATCAAGGCGCATGACATCGGCCTGCAACTGGTCGAGCGTGACGGCGTACTGGGTGCTCGCGTCATCGTAGGCGGCGGTCTGGGCCGTACGCCCATGATAGGCAAGGAACTGTCTGACTTCGTCGCGTTTGACGACCTGCTGGCTTACCTAGAAGCCACTGTTTCGGTCTGGAATCAAATCGGCCGCCGCGACAACAAGTACAAGGCGCGCATCAAGATCACCGTGCATGAACACGGCATCGACGCCATCCGCGCCAAGGTGAACGAGCGTTTCCTGCAGGTCCGCCCGCAGTTCAAAGGCGCGGATATGAACCTGCTGGAAGAGATCAAGGGCCACTTCGCTGCACCCACCTTCCGCGAAGCGTCGGTTGCGTCGTTTGAAGGTGCATACACCAACGACCCGGTCTTCCGCTCGTGGGTCGATACTAACATCGCGCCGCACAAGAATGCGGACCACGCGATTGTCACCATCTCAATCAAGAAGCACGGCGCGACGCCGGGTGATGCAACTGCCGAGCAGATGCGCGTGATGGCCGATCTGGCCGAAGAATTCGCCTATGACGAGCTGCGCATCAGTCATGAGCAGAACGTGATCCTGCCGCATGTCCATAAATCGGACCTGCCCGCGATCCATGCCAAACTGAAAGAATACGAGCTGGCCACCGCCAATATCGGCCTGATCAGCGACATCATCGCCTGCCCTGGCATGGACTATTGCGCGCTCGCAACGGCGCGTTCGATCCCGGTTGCACAGGAAATCGCCACCCGGTTCGAAGACCTCAAACTGGAGCATGATATCGGCCACCTGAAGATCAAGATCTCGGGCTGCATCAACGCCTGTGGTCACCACCATGTCGGCCATATCGGCATTCTTGGTCTGGATCGTGCAGGCGTCGAAAACTACCAGATCACTCTGGGTGGTGACGGCACGGAAAACGCCGCAATCGGTGATCGTACGGGTCCGGGCTTTGCCTATGATGAGATCGTTCCGGCCGTTGAGCGCATCGTCGAAACCTATCTGGAGCAGCGTGAGGGTGCCGAAGAAACCTTCCTCGAGACCTATCGCCGTGTCGGAATGACTCCGTTCAAGGCGGCCCTCTACCCCGAGGCGCGAGCGAATGCCGCTTGATCTGATCCAGACTGAACTGGGCCGGGATAGACGTGAACTGACCGAACGGGTTAGTGAGTTGAACGCCCGGTTCCGCCACCACAGTGCGCATGACGTGATGCACGGAGCAATGGAAGAGATCGATGATCTCGCTCTGGTCTCAAGTTTCGGTGCGGAATCGGTGGTGTTGCTGCATATGGCGGCCGTGGTCGACAAGATGACCCCGGTGCTGTTCATCGACACGCAGATGTTGTTCACCGAAACGCTGGAGTATCAGCAGGAGGTGAGCGAGCGGTTGGGGTTGCGAAACGTCAAGATCATCCGCGCGGATGACGAAGATGTTCAACGCGACGACCCCTATGGCGCGCTGCGTCTGCGGGACATGGATGCGTGCTGTAACCTGCGCAAGACCTTCCCGCTGCAACAGGCATTGTTGGGATATGATGGCTGGATCACCGGGCGCAAACGGTTTCAGGCAGGGTCCCGCGCCACGCTTGATTTCTTTGAGGTCGAGGACGGCACAGGCCGGATCAAGGTCAACCCGCTGGCCCATTGGGCGCCCGAAGATGTGCGCGCCTATATGGAAGAGAACAACTTGCCCAGGCACCCGCTGGTGGCCAAAGGATACCCTTCGATCGGCTGTGCGCCCTGTACTTCGCCGGTCAAACAGGGCGAAGACCCCCGCGCCGGACGCTGGCGCGATCAGAACAAGGAAGAATGCGGCATTCATTTTGTAGATGGCAAGATGATGCGCGCCGGAGAGAACACATGAACGTTATCGTAACCGATGAGGGGTTCGCCCCCGATGATTGGACTGATGGCTATGTCACGCTGGAAGACGCGGCCAATGATGTGGTCGCGCTGGATGTCAGCTCGGACACGGATCCCGATGAGCTTGCCGAACGGCTGGGCTGCGCCAAGATGGTGCGCATCGATTTCCCGTCCTTTGCGGATGGGCGCGGCTTTACCATCGCGCGGACCCTGCGCCTGAAAGGCTATACCGGTCGCTTGCGCGCCAAAGGCCATGTCTTGGCCGACCAGTATGCCATGGCGCGGCGCAGCGGCTTTGATGAGGTCGAGATTGAAGACACTCTGGCCGATCGCCAGCCCGAAGATCAGTGGGTGGCTCGCGCCAACTGGCAGGACAACAACTATCAGGCCCGCCTGCGCGGCTAAAACCGCCTTTCGCAGCCTCAAATAGGAACGTAGGGGCAAGAGCCCCCTTTTCCTGACTTGGATCAAAGATTAAACGGAGATGTCGGTTTACTCCACCGGCAGTGAAACGATGACAGAGATGAAACCCGTGACCGAAGCAACCGCCGTGAAGGCCCCCGTTCTGCCGGACGCCCAGACTGTGACAGACGTCAAGCATTGGACTGACAGCCTGTTCTCATTCAAAGTGTCGCGCCCCGCGTCCTTGCGGTTCCGCTCGGGCGAGTTTGTGATGATCGGCCTTCTGGGCGACAACGGCAAACCCTTGCTGCGCGCCTATTCCATCGCCTCGCCGTCCTGGGATGAAGAGCTTGAGTTCTATTCGATCAAGGTACAGGACGGCCCGCTGACTTCGAAACTTCAGCACATCAAACCAGGCGATCAGATCATCCTGCGGCCCAAGCCGGTTGGCACGCTGGTCCATGACGCCCTGCTGCCTGGTAAGCGCCTGTGGTTCTTTGCCACCGGCACCGGCTTTGCACCCTTCGCCTCTCTGCTGCGCGAACCACAGACCTATGAGGATTATGATGAGGTCATAATCACCCATACCTGCCGCGAAATGGCCGAACTGGAATATGGTCGCCAACTGATTGAAGACATCCGTAAGGACGAAATGCTGGCTGAGCTGATGGGCGAAGGTTTTGCGGACAAGATTCGTTACTACCCGACCACCACACGCGAACAGAGCCCCAAAATGGGCCGCATTACCGAGCTGTTGAAAGACGGCACAGTATTTGCCGATCTGGGGATTGAGGGCGGCATCCAGCCGGATACGGACCGCGCGATGGTTTGCGGATCATTGGCTTTCAACCTGGATATCAAAAAAATCCTCGAGGATTTCGGACTGCGCGAAGGCGCAAATTCCGACCCCAAGGAATTCGTCATTGAAAAGGCCTTTGTTGGCTAATCCGGTTTGCCGGTCTGATATGCGACATCAGATCGGCAAAAACGCGGGAATATCATGGGAAATTCACGCTGGTGGTCACTTATGCCGCTTGAAACGTCCCGCAGCCCAGTCTAAATTCCGGGCTTGAAATTCTGCAATCATCAAAGGAATGAACCCATAGCTCGCAGACCTCACAACGCGCCGCCTCAGAGAGACACCGGCCCGCGCGTCAATGATAAGATCCGTGCCCCCGAAATTCGCCTTATCGGCGCCGAAGGTGAAAATGTCGGGGTGGTTCATCCCGCCAAAGCCATGCAACTCGCGGACGAAGCCGGCCTGGATCTGGTCGAGATTTCGCCGAATGCAAACCCTCCGGTTTGCAAAATCATGGACTTTGGTAAATTCAAGTACGAAACGCAGAAACGCGAGGCCGAAGCGCGCAAAAAGCAAAAAGTCATTGAGGTGAAAGAGGTCAAGTTCCGGCCCAACACCGATACTCATGACTATGAAGTCAAAATGCGCAACGTGTTCAAATTCCTTGAAAACGGCGACAAGGTAAAGGTGACTCTACGCTTCCGTGGTCGTGAGATGGCACACCAGAATCTGGGCCGTGAGCTGCTGGAACGTGTTGCCGTGGACACCAAGGAAATCGGCAAGGTTGAGAACATGCCCAAGATGGAAGGCCGTCAGATGATCATGATGATCGGCCCGCTGCCGCAGAAGTAAGCCTTGCGACAACTGAGTTATTCGAAACCCCCTCGGATTGAGGGGGTTTTATTTTGCGCTTCGGCTTTTGAACCAGACCCTTGCGTCATTCACATCAAATGCCAGCGAAATCAGGTCAATAACCAGTAGAAACACCAGAAATTTCGCATATCCAGTCGCCAGTTCGGCTTCGCTTGCAAATACTGCAATCACGACGAAAACCATTGGCACCCAACATATTAGATGCGGAAATGCCATCGCTTTGCTCATCCCTCGTGTCGCCAGCATGATCGGAAGATTCAATGCCATCCCACCGATTGAGAGTGCTGCGATTAGAATACCATTTGGCTGATCCAGATACGCCAGAGGTGCCAGATTGGTCGGGATGAGCAGCACCACCAACCAGATCTGTACCCAGGCGGGCAAGTCCCGAAAACTCTTCCAGATGTCGACAATCATCATCGCTCCTTCAGGATTTGACCTTTTGTCGATACCCTATTGAGTAAAAAGAGAAAGTCAGATCAAAAGAGCGTCAGATCGCGGCTTTGAGTGCGGCCTCCAGCTTTTCAACCAATTCCTCAATCTGTGCGTCGTCGATAATGAAAGGCGGTGCCAACAGAATATGGTCGCCACTTCGACCATCGCGCGTGCCAGACATGGGGTAACAGATCAGACCAGCGTTCAATGCCGCCTTCTTGATCTTGCCCGCGAGACCAAGTGCGGGATCAAACGGTGTTTTTCCGGCCCGATCCGAGACCAGCTCAATACCGCGGAACAGCCCGCGGCCCCGAATATCGCCGACATTAGGGTGCTCGCTGAACGCAGTTTCCAGCGCAGATTGCAGTCTCTGTCCCATAAACTCGGCGCGCTGGGGCAGTTGTTGGCTCGTCAATTCCTTCAGCACCGCCAATGCCGCTGCAGTTGCCACCGGATGGCCGACATAGGTATGCCCGTGCTGGAAAAACCCTGACCCATTTTGGATCGCCTTATATATCCGGCTCGTACACAACATTGCGCCGATGGGTTGATAACCCGCCCCCAAACCCTTGGCGATGCACAGAATATCCGGGGCAATTCCATCGTGATCGCAGGCAAACAAATGCCCGGTGCGCCCCATTCCGCACATGACCTCATCCAGGATCAGCAAAACGCCATATTGATCACAGATTTCACGTATGCGCCTAAAATACCCTTCGACCGCCGGGACCGCCCCCAGCGTTGCCCCCACGACTGGCTCGGCCATAAACGCCATGACGGTTTCAGGGCCAAGACGCAAAATTTCGGCCTCCAACTCATCGGCCACCCGTTGACCATAGGCGTGGCTGCTCTCACCATCTTTCTTTTCGGCATATTCGTAGCAGGGCGCGATATGGGTCATTTCGATCAGCATCGGTGCGAATTGCGCACGGCGCCAGGCATTTCCCCCCGCTGACAAGGCCCCCAGAGTATTTCCATGATAGCTTTGGCGGCGCGCGATGACATGGCGGCGCTCGGGCTGACCGATCTCAAGAAAATACTGCCGTGCCAGTTTGATGGCGGCCTCTGTTGCTTCGGACCCTCCGGATACGAAATAAACGCGATCCAAATCCCCGGGCGCATGATCAATCAGAAGGTCCGCAAGGGCTTCGGCAGGTTCGGACGTCATAAACCCGGTATGCGCAAAGGCGATCTTTTCAACCTGGCTTTGAACCGCCTCGATCACCGCCCGGTTTGAGTGGCCAAGACAGGACACAGCAGCATCACCGCAATCCAGATACCGCTTACCGTCAGCATCGATCAGATAGCAGCCTTCGCCGCCAACCGCGACCGGCAGCTGAGATTTCGTATGGCGTGGGAAAACGTGGCTCATGATCTATCCTCTTTCAATCTGGCGACAAGGGCCGCGACTGAGGCGGCGTTATTGTCCCAAGTGTCTCCGTTCCGGTCTGCGATGCTGTTTTCAAATCCGACCCGGACATCACCGCCCAAGGACGCCGCATGTATTAAACAGTCATGCTCTCGTTTTCCAAAGGCACAGATCATCCAAGGCGAATCCCCGTCCGGAAACGCATCCAGATCCGAGGGCTTTGATTCCTGATCAGTCCGATAGCGCCCCAGAACAAGCAAACGGTCGGATTGTTGTTTGCGGACAACCCCACGATATTGCCACCGTGTTAATAGGGCCGCATCTTCAGCGTCGTAAAGAATATGCTGAACCCGCGTCCCCTGATCCGCGCAAAGACCATAGATCCGGTCAGCCAGATCGTTATCGCGCGCGATTTCGCGAACCGAGATCGACGCCCAAGCCGGTCTAACCTTCTTCAGACATTCGAACTGGCTGCTTACATCAAAAATCCCTGCCGCCTCGGTTGTGATCTGGATGTCCAGAGCCGGAACCCGCCGCCGAAGTTCGGCAAGTGTTTCCAGATACTGTCCCGCGTCCAAAGAGTGACGGCCTTCTGTGTCCCGAATGTGCAGATGAAGACCGGCCGCACCGGCCTCATGGCATGCTCTGGCCGCTTCAAGAATTTGCGAGGTTGTGACAGGCAGGGCTGGGTGATCTGCCGCACCTCGGCGCGCACCATTGGGCGCCGCCAGAATGTAGGGTTCAGATTTCGACCGATGCTGTGACATTCCCTGCCCCCGATTACCTGTTGCCGCATCTATGCAAGCGGCCTATGTTTTACACCTTCTTCTTTCATAACATATGTTTTTTCATGACAGAGACCCAACGCCAGCTGACAGATAACTTGAGGAAAAACATCGACCAGATGCCGCCCAGACTTCAGGCGGCAGCCAAATACATCGTAGATCACCCCGCGGATTTCGGCCTCGACCCGATACGGGTAACTGCCGAGAAGATCGGTGTCAGTGCAAATGTCCTTGTCCGACTGGCCCAGCATATGGGTTTTGGCGGGTTTCAAGCCTTTCGCGCACCGTTCCGGCAAAACCTGGCGACGGATACCGAAGAATTCCTTGGCGCGTCCTGGCAAACCCACATGCAAGCGGACGGCGCCCATGGTCAGCTTCAAGCCAGACTTGCCCGCAACGAACAGAATGTCGTCGTCAGGTCCCTGCGATTGATGAGGCCCGAGACAGCGCATCTAGCCGTTGACCATATCTTCAGGTCCCGCCGTTGCTTCGTGACCGCCACCCGCGCCAGTTACGCGCTGGCCTATTACTTTTCCTATACCGGGCGCATGGCGCACCCCGGTATTCAACTAATACCGCGCCACATCGGCTCGGCCACGGATGACCTGCTGGATGCCGATGACAAGGACTGTCTGCTGGCAATCACGGTCAGCCCCTATTCTGCGGAGACGATTAAATCCATAAGGTTCGCCCGGGAAAAGGGGCTTCGGGTCATCCTGATCTCGGACAGCGAAGTCATTGCGCCGGGTGTCGAGCCGGATGTCGCCTTTAACGTCAGCACAAGGTCACAACATCACACCTCGAGCTTTACCGGTGTCATGGCTGTGTTGGAATGTCTCATCGGCCATTTATTTGACGCCGGTGGCAAAACAGCAGCGCACCGCGTTGAGGCCTATCAAAAGGCGCGCGAAGATACCGGAGCCTATTGGCAGCCAAACAAGCTTCCGAAAATTCGCCGAAAATAGAAAAAGCCCCGAGGGACACACCCCGAGGCTTTGCGACTAAAAGCCGATTTACTTACATGCAGGCCAGCACAGCCCGCTTGGTCATCACACTGACCAGATGCGCGCGATACGCTTTGCTGCCATGAAGATCGCCGATCATGTTGGCCGGGTTGATGTTCAGCCCCATCAACGCGTCCGGTCGGAATTCAGTATTCAGCGCCTGTTCTGCTTCGGACCAGCGGAACACCCCATCCTCGCTGGCGCCCGTGACCGCCACACGCACACCGTCGGCGAACCGGGCCAGATAGACACCCACCAACGCAAAGCGCGAGGCTGGCTGCAAGAACTTCTGATAACTCGCGGCCTGTGGCACCGGAAAGCGGATGGATGTGATGATCTCACCCTCATCCAGTGCGGTCGAGAACATGCCATCAAAAAACGCATCCGCCGCAATCTGACGGGCGTTGGTCACGATCGTGGCCCCGGATCCGAGCACACCCGCCGGGTAACAGGCCGCCGGATCGTTATTCGCAACCGAGCCGCCAATCGTGCCGCGGTTGCGCACCGCCGGATCACCGATCTGACCGGCCAATGCGGCCAGCGCCGGGTATGATCCCGCCGCCTCTTGCGCAACAACTGCATGCGGCGTTGCGCCACCGATAGAAACCGACCCGTCATCCCCAACACAAACGCCCTGCATTTCGGGAATTCCGCTGAGCGAGACGAGTGCCGATGGCGCAGCCAATCGTTGTTTCAGCGTCGGGATCAGGGTTTGCCCACCACCCAACGCCTGCGCATCCTCAGCCCCTAAAGCGGCAACCGCGTCGGCTATGGTCGAGGGTTTCTCAAATTCGAAATTGTACATTTCGTCTTCCTTTCCGAAAGGCGCTGATCCGCCCTTCATCTGGCTATAAATATCTCGGGGAGCGCGAGGGGTTGACCCCTCGCACCCCAACCTCTCACCCGTGCATCGCGGTCCAGACACGCGATGGACTCACCGGCATATCGATATGATCGATGGCTTTGCCGCCTGAATTCAACGCATCCAGCACCGCGTTGACCACCGCAGGTGGTGAACCGATTGCCCCGGCCTCACCACAGCCCTTCACACCCAACGGGTTATGCGTACAGGGCGTCTGGCTGGAATGGTCCACCGCATAGAACGGCACATCATCGGCACGCGGCATGGCATAGTCCATGAAGGATGCGCTCAGCAGCTGACCGTTTTCGTCATAGGCACAGTTTTCAAGCAATGCCTGACCGATGCCCTGACCGATGCCGCCATGCACCTGACCATCCACGATCATCGGGTTGACGATATTGCCAAAGTCATCAGCGGCAGTGAAGGCTTCGATGGTGACCCGGCCGGTTTCGGGGTCAACCTCGACCTCACAGGCATAGGCGCCAGCCGGGAAGGTAAAGTTGGCCGGGTCATAAAAGGCGGTCTCCTCCAGCCCGGGCTCGACCTCCAGCGGAAAGTTATGCGGCACATAGGCCGTCAGGGTGACATCACCCCAGGCCACCGACTTGTCGGTCCCTGCCACGCTGAACTGACCGTCCTTCAGCTCGATATCAGCCTCGGACGCCTCCAACAGATGCGCAGCGATCTTCTTGGCCTTGTCGATCACTTTCTCGGTTGCCTTGACCATCGCCGATCCACAGACCGCCAAAGACCGCGAGCCATAGGTGCCCATGCCAAACGGAATCTTCGACGTGTCGCCATGCACGATCTCGATCATCGACTCGTCGATACCGATCATGTCCGCCACAACCTGCGGGAAAGCCGTTTCATGCCCCTGCCCGTGGCTATGGGCACCTACCATGACGCTGATCGAGCCGGTGGCATTCACCCGGACAGTCGCCGCATCATACAGACCCGCACGGGCCCCCAGCATACCAACGATGTTCGACGGCGCGATGCCGCAAGCCTCGATATAACAGTTGACGCCCAGACCCCGCAGCTTGCCCTTGGCCTCGCTTTCAGCGCGACGCGCGGCAAAGCCTGCCAGATCAGCAGCGGCCTCAAGCTTGTCCATCGTCCCATTATAATCGCCTGTGTCATAGGTCAGCGCCACCGGTGTGTCATAGGGGAACTGGGTGATGAAGTTCTGCCGTCGAAGGGCGATCGGATCGACACCCAGTTCACGCGCTGCCTTGTCCACGACCCGCTCCAACTGGAACGTCGCCTCAGGACGGCCCGCGCCGCGATAGGCATCCACCGGGACCGTATTGGTGAACATCGCCTTGACGTTGACCTGAATGACCGGCGTCTTGTAGTTGCCCGCCATCAGCGTCCCGTGCAGCCATGTCGGTACCGAGCTGGAGAAGGTCGACAGATACGCACCCATATTTGCATAGGTGTTGGTGCGCAGACCGATAAAGTTATTGTCCGCATCCAGCGCCAGTTCGATCTGTCCGACATGGTCGCGCCCATGCGCGTCAGACATGAACGCCTCGGACCGGCTCGAGGTCCATTTGACCGGACGGTTACAAGCCTTGGCGGCGAAGGTGCAGAATGCCTCTTCGGCATAGTGAAAAATCTTGGTGCCAAAGCCGCCACCCACATCCGGCGCGACCACGCGCACCTTGTGTTCGGGCAGACCCAGAACAAAGGCACACATCAACAGGCGGATCACATGCGGGTTCTGCGACGTGGTATAAAGCGTGTATTCTTCGGTGCCGCGGCTGTACTCGCCCACCGCCACACGCGGCTCCATCGGATTGGCAACCAGACGGTTGTTCACCAGATCCAGCGTGGTGACATGGGCCGCATTGGCAAAGACCTCATTGACCTTGGCATCATCGGTTTCGCCCAACTGCCAATCATAGCAGATGTTGTTCTTCAGATCGTCATGGACCAGCGTCGCGCCCTCTTGCGCGGCGGCCTTCATGTCGATCACGGCGGGCAGCTCCTCGATATCAAGCTCGATCGCCTCAGCCGCGTCGCGGGCCTGTTCCAGGCTATCGGCGACCACAGCAGCAATCGGATCGCCCACATGGCGCACTTTACCCTGTGCCAAAATGGGATGCGGAGGTTCCTGCATCGGTGCGCCGTGCTTGTCGGTCACTTCCCAGCCACAGGGCATGCCGCCCACGCCTTCGAAATCCTTGCCGGTAAACACTTTGACCACGCCCGACATGGCCTCGGCAGACGAGGTGTCGATACTGTTGATCCGGCCATGCGCGATGTCGGACCGCAGAAAATGCACATAGGCCTGGCCATGCACGTTGATATCGTCGGTGTAATTGCCTGCTCCGGTTAAAAAGCGCACGTCCTCGCGCCGTTTGGAACTGGCTCCGATGCCACTGTCTTTGGGCATTGCTTGTTCTCCTCCCTGAAAAAGAATTTTCGTCGAAAATTCTTTACGTCGGTATTACTCGGCAGCGATGCCGCTTACGTCCTGGCCCGATGCGGCCATGATCGCTTTGACAATGTTGTGATAGCCTGTGCAGCGGCACAGGTTGCCTTCCAGATACTTTCGAATCTCGGCTTCGCTCGGGCGCGGGTTCTCTTTGAGCAAGGCGGCGGCGCTCATCACCATGCCCGGCGTACAAAACCCGCATTGCAACCCGTGATGATCCTGAAACGCCTGCTGAATCACGTTCAAAGACCCATCCTCAGCGGCCTGGCCCTCAATCGTGGCGACCTCAGACCCGTCTGCTTCCAGCGCAAGCATGTTGCACGACTTCACCGCCGCGCCATTCACATGAACAACACACGCCCCACATTGCGCCGTGTCACATCCAACATGCGTTCCGGTCAGCGACAGATGATCACGTAAAAATCCAGACAACAACGTCCGACCCTCAACCTCTCCGCTAACAGACCTCCCGTTCACGGTCATGGTGACCTGTGTCATAAGTTCCTCCCATGTCATATTTTTCTCTGTCGAGTTAAACACGGGACTTATTGTTTGAGAACAAAAATTTCGCAGGGCGCCGTTTAGGACAGATCACAATGCCGAACAAAGCGGCCTGATCTGGGCCTTAAATTGATGTCAAACGCCTTACCGCTTGATAGATGCGCGTGGCTGTGGCCGGGTCGGGATTTCCTTGAGCAATCCACCGACCCCCATGCCTGCAATATGCGCCGCTGTCGTTTCAATCCCGCAAGCCACGCGCGACAAAACCCAATCCGCACCGTTCAGTGCGGGAGAACGCGCACACCCCGGCAAACCGATTACAGGTCTGGCGTCAAGTAGACCGGAGAACAACAGGTTGCCCGGATCTACCGGCATTCCAAACCGATCCACCTGACCGCCTGCAACACGAACAGCCTGCGGCGCGACATCATGTGCATCCGAAGTTGCTGAGCCCGTCAAGATCAGGACAATATCCCCTTTGACGTCCGTCAATGCAGCAGACAGCGCCTGAATCTCATGTGGCACCACCCGAATGTCATCCAAACCCATACCCAGGGCTTCGACTCGCCCTCGGATTGCGGCAATACCCTTGTCGTTCGAAACACCTCCGGGGATGTCTGTGACGATCAGGCCGGCACTGCGAAACACCGGGCCAGACAGGCGCACCGCCCCTTGTGCCAGCGCCGAGGCACGCGCCACATCTTCGCCGGGGACGGCATAAGAAATGACTTTGATCGTCGCCACCATCCCGCCTGATCCCATCTGTTGATATTGGGGTACTGTGGCCACGGTAATCATCGGGTTAACCAAGTTGAACGCTTCCAGCGCCTGTACGTCCAGAACAGCGACTCCGGGGCCTCTCGCCAAGAGGTTAACGCGCCCTGTGAACGGCTCGGTGACGCGCAATCCCACGGTTGCCGGGTCCGGGGCCAAAGCCTCTGCCAAACTCCGGGCAGCGTCGTTTTCGTGACAATCACCGGGTTCCAGCTGCGCAACAGTGACCGAGGTCAACCCGGCGGCGGCCATTTCATCCAGATGAGTTTGCGTGAGCAAAAGGCCCTTACGCAGCTTTGTGTCTTGGGCTTTCACTGAATGCGCCAGAATTGCACCAGCGGCCTCGCGCAAAGGAACCGAGCCAAACTTCATGCTTTGCCCCGCAACACCGCAGTCATTTCGGCCAATATGGAAACCGCAATTTCCGCAGGATCGGCGGCACCGATATCCAAGCCTACGGGACCGTGAATCTGTGAAATCTGCCCTTCAGTAAATCCGGCTTCTTTCATCCGGGTGACGCGTTTCGCATGCGTTCGATTAGACCCCAGCGCCCCAATATAGAACACCCCGGCTCTCAGGGCGGCCTCTAACGCGGGATCATCCAGTTTTGGATCATGGGTCAGCAAGACAACAGCCGTTCGCGCATCCATTCCAAGCTTTGCAACGGCCTCATCCGGCCAATCCGTCAGCACGGTTTCCTCAGGGAATCTTGCGGCGGTTGCAAACGCATCTCGTGGATCCACAATCGCAGGGTCGTATCCCGCAATTCGCGCCATCGGGACCAGGGCCTGAGCAATATGAACGGCCCCGACCACTATCAACCGCAAGGGCGGATTGTGGACCGAAACAAATGTCTTCGCATCCTCTTCGAAACCGGACCGGTCCATGCGCATGCGTTCGGGATAACGATCGCGCTGCAACGCACGATGGCCGGATTCGATATTCACTTCATAAGCCACAGGCTCGCGCTGCGCGCGTGCAGCGACCAGATCGCGCAATATGCTTTCAGGAAGGACCGATCCAATAGGCTCGACCAGTACCCGAATTGTTCCGCCACAGGCCAGCCCGACCGCAAAAGCATCTTCGTCACTGACCCCGAATTCAAGTAGGCGCGCTTCACCCTCTTCGATCGCTTCCAACGCCTCGACGACAACCGCACCTTCGACACAACCACCCGATACCGACCCCTCAAAGCGGCCATCACCTGCTATCACAAGCTGAGCGCCAACACGTCTGGGGGCACTGCCCCAGGTCTGAACAACCGTAGCCAGCGCAACTGGCTTTCCCGTTTCATACCAATCCAGAGCAGTCTCGGGGCTGTTGTCGAATCTGTCCATATCGCCCTCCTGGCGTTTCCCGCACCAACATAGGCAGGTTTGGCAGGATGAAAAGTAAGCCATCAGGCTAACTCATGGGCCTTGAAAGAAATTCCAAATGCTATGCAAAGCCCCGCGGGTTTCAGCCGAACATCCAATGCATTGATTGCCAGCCCTCCCGATTCTGACCTAAACGCGGATCATGCGCAGCTGTGACGCAGATAATTTTCAAAAGGAGACAGAGACTTGAAACACATTATTACACTCGGATCGGTATTGGGAATGCTAGCGGCGACAGTGGCCAGCGCAGATACCTTCCTGCGCTATGGCGAAGTGGACGGATGGAAAATCTTCATCGACGAAGACAAGAAATCCTGCCTGATCGAAGCTGTTGATAACGCGGAAAACGTGGTTCAAATGGGCCTGACCGAAGACCGCGGCGTGGGATATGTTGGCGTATTCACCAAAGCTGAAACCAACATCAAGCGTGGCGAAACCGAGGCTGTGGCGATCCTGCTGGGCGAAAACCTGTATCTTGGAGAAGCCACCGGCATGAAGGGCAACATCACCAAAGGCTATTCGGGTGGCTATGTGCTGTCGGATGACCCCAAGTTTGCCGAAGACCTTGCCAAACAGAAAGTTATGGTTGTGTTCCCCGAAAAGGAATTCGCCTTCACCGTTGATCTGACCGGTACGTACAAAGCGATGGAAATGGCGCGTAAGTGCAACGAAGAACAGCTTGGTTGAGACCTACTTCGAAAGCGCGGCCATCAACCGCGCTTTCTCACCCATGTCATCCGGTTTTGAGATGACTTTGGCCAGATCTTCCAGCGACGCAATGGAATGGCCGGCCCGAAAGCTGTCAACATGGGGAAGCATCGCCGCCACCCCCTGCGCTTTTGGCGCAAAGCCATCCCAGCGCAACAAAGGGTTTAGCCAGATCAAACGGCGGGCTGACAGATGCAGGCGCTGGATTTCTTTTCCAAGCACCTCGGGTTCGCCCCGATCCAGACCATCCGTAATCAACAACACCACCGCACCCTGCCCCAGAACCCGACGCGACCAGTCACGGTTAAAAGCGTGCAGGCATTCCCCGATCCGCGTGCCACCCTCCCAATCTTGCGCCTCGGCCCCTGCTGCCGACAGGGCAGCATCCACATCGCGTTGGCGCAGGTGCCGGGTGATATTCGTCAACCTCGTACCGAATGTAAACGCATGAACCTTGGCCCATCCCGCGCCTTTGACGTTTGAAACCGCATGCAGGAAATGCAGGATGATACGAGAGTACTGGCTCATAGATCCTGAAATATCGCAGAGAACGACAAGGTTCGGCCACCGTTGTTTCGGCTTCAAATACGCGATGTCCCGCAGTTCACCACCCTGCCGCATGGATGCGCGCAGCGTGCGGGCGCGGTCGATCCGATGCCCAAAGTGGCTGGCTTGGCCTCGGCGCGACTCGATTGGTTTTACCGGCAATTTGAGCTGTGCCAGAATGCGCTTGGCCAAGGCAATTTCTTCGGTGCTCATTTGCTCAAAGTCTAGATTGCGCAACCGTTCTTCCGAGGACGCGGTCCGCGACGCATCTATCTCCAGCTCAGTTTCTTCCTCGATGTCAGAGCTTTCAGGCAAGTCCCGTTCGACGCCGTCCAGCAGAGCCTCGGCCGCGCGTTTCTCTGCAGCTTCGGCCTTGCGCTCTTCCTGAACGCCGCGGATCGCGGGCAGCATCATGGACATCATGTGTTCCATGTAACGTGGGTCGCGCCAATACATGCGGAAAATCTGCGCAAATACTGCCCGATGCTCGGGTCGGGTCACGAAACAAGCGTGCAACGTCCAGTAAAAATCCCGCTTCTCCGAGAAACCCGCAGCATGAACCGCCCGGATCGCATCCACGACCCGCCCGGTGCCAATCGGCAGCCCTGCCTTGCGCAAAGCCCGCGCGAAATGAGTGATATTCTGCGCCAGTTTTGGGTTGTCGGGGATGTCGAGAGGGAGCTGTTCAGCCATCAGGCAGGTTCCAGCGACGCCTTGGCTTCATCCAGAATACGTTTCGCCTCGGACCCTTGCAGTTGCTGGATATCGTCCTGATATTTCAGGATCGCCCCCAGCGTGTCGCCGATCACTTCGGGGCTAAGGTTGATGACGTCCAGCGCCAGCAGGCATTTGGCCCAGTCGATGGTCTCGGCCACGCCTGGTTTCTTGAACAGATCCTCTGTGCGCAGGTGTTGGACAAAGGCGACGACCTCTCGGCTAAGCGCCTCTGCGACCTCGGGTGCGCGGGCGTTCAGAATTTCAATTTCACGGTCAAAATCCGGGTAATCGACCCAATGGTACAGGCAACGGCGTTTCAGGGCGTCATGCACTTCTCGCGTTCGGTTCGATGTAACGATAACAATCGGTGGCTCCGGCGCTTTGACAGTGCCCAATTCGGGAATGGTGACCTGAAAATCGCTGAGCGCTTCCAGCAGGAAGGCCTCGAACGGTTCATCCGTGCGGTCAAGTTCGTCAATCAACAGGACGGGAGCCCCGTTTTCATCCGGGCGCATGGCCTGCAGCAACGGACGCTCGATCAGGTAGTCGTCAGAAAACAATTCGGTCTGCAACGAACCCCGGTCAGCGCCGCCCGAGGCTTCGGCAGTTCGGATCGCCACCATTTGCGCCGGGAAATTCCATTCGTAAACCGCCGAGGATGCGTCCAACCCTTCATAACACTGCAGGCGGATCAGGCGACGGTTCAGACCAGCGGCCAGCGCTTTGGCGATTTCGGTTTTTCCAACGCCTGCCTCACCTTCTAGAAATAGCGGGCGGCCCAGTTTAAGCGACAAAAACACCACTGTCGCCAAGGCCCGACCGCAAACGTAACCTTGCGAGCCCAGCATTTGCTGCACGGTATCAATGGAATCTTGCTGCGTCATGGAACCCTCTTTCTTTCGTTGCTTAACAGGTCATGCAAGCGCGGGGGCGTCAAGGCCCCGGCCCCGCCACCCAGACGCCATCGCGGCAAATAGGTGAAGTTTTTGCACCAGATCCTCACGGTTTGGTTGGTCTTTGGCCGAGGCTGTGCTAGCGGATGCGCATGACTGATACCCTCACCATTCGCCGCCCCGATGACTGGCATCTGCATTTGCGCGATGGCGCCATGTTGCAGGCCGTTCTGCCCGAAACCGCACGCCATTTTGCCCGTGCGATCATAATGCCGAACCTCGTTCCGCCAGTTGTGCGCGGCGATCAGGCCGCCGCATATCGCGACCGCATTCTGGCCGCCCTGCCCGAAGGCATGCCGTTCGAGCCGCTGATGACCTTGTACCTGACCGAAGACACCGACGCCGAGGATGTCGCCGCGGCCCATGCAAGTGGGCTGATCAAGGCCGTAAAGCTGTATCCCGCAGGCGCAACCACCAATTCCGCCTCGGGCGTGCGTGATTTCGACAAGGTCCGCCCGGTGCTTGAGAGAATGGCTGAGATCGGTCTGCCGATGTGTGTCCATGGTGAAGTCACCGATGCCGAGGTCGACATTTTCGACCGCGAAGAGGTTTTCATCGATACGATACTTGATCCACTGCGCCAGGCGACTCCTGGTTTGCGAGTCGTGATGGAACACATCACGACGGCTCAGGGTGCAAATTATGCGCAATCCGGTGGAGATGATCTGGCCGCAACAATCACGGCCCATCACCTGATCATCAACCGCAATCACATCCTGGTGGGCGGGATCAAACCGCATTACTACTGCTTGCCCGTGGCCAAGCGCGAGACCCATCGCCAGGCTTTGATGAGCGCCGCAACTTCTGGGATGTCTTGCTACTTCCTTGGCACCGACAGCGCGCCACACACAGATGCAAACAAGGAAATGGCCTGTGGCTGTGCGGGCTGCTTCACCGCTACAAACACAATGTCCCTTGTGGCCGAGATGTTTGACAAAGCCAGTGCGCTGGACAAGCTGGAAGGGTTCACATCATTGAACGGACCTGCGTTTTATGGCCTGCCGGTGAATAAAGAAACCATCGCCCTTACCAAGGGCGACCCCGTTGAATATCCCGACAAGATCGAAACTGACGACGGCCCGGTAACAGTATTCGAACCCGGGTTCCCCTTGCACTGGCGCGTCGTCTAACGCGCCAGCATTTTCGCCAGATCACGGGTGCGGCCACCGGTACGCAGCATCGACCAGATCGCGTCTGCGTCCTCGGCACCGATCAGCTTGGCCGCCTTGCTTCTGACCCGGTCTTCCCGGTCGGCCAATGTCATAGGGCCAAGCAAATCGTGGCTGGCCTGTTTTCGTACCCCATCGCGGCGCAGCAAAGACAGATCCGCTTGAGTTTCAGACAGCGTCTCATCGGCTTCGACTGAAATCCGGTCCCGCAGCGATTGCAGGCGCCTATCCGCACATACCTTATCCGAAAAACTGTCTGGCAAGGCTGTGTCATATCCCAGCGCTTGCATAGCAATTACCGTCCGGTAGGAAAACTTGGCCCCCAACCCGGTGGTCGGAGAGGTTTGATTACACACTGTCATCCAACGTGGGTGGGTCTTGATCCTGATCTCGGCTACTTCGGGCTCTGCAATATCCAGGTCACGTGCGGCCTCTAATGCGGCGTGCAACCCATGACAGCAGGCATGAAACTTATGGCTTACATCTTTGAACAGCCACGTTTCTCCTATTCCATCCAGAGCAGCGGCCTGTTCGAACTGACCCAGATGGGTTGCACCAAAACCATAGGGCCCCTCAAGCGCATCCGAGTTGGGATCAAACCCCTTGGACACCAACAGCGCAGCCTCAACCCCTGCAGCGGCAGCTAGCCCGGCATTATAGGGCTTCCCCATCGTGCCGAAATGAGCTTTCAGCCCTGCGGCGCGGGTGGCAGCCAGACCAAGAACCCGGCGCATCTTTTCCGTATCGAACCGCAGCACCCGGCCAGCGGCGACCGCCGCACCAAAGGCACCTGACGTCGCGGTCTGATGGAACCCACCTTGGTAATGCGCGCGCCCCAGCCAAAGCCCTACGCGGATCGAAACCTCCATCCCGACAAGAGCGGCCTCAAGGACATCGACAAGAATCCGGTCGTCCCAATCACAAAGAGCAAAGGCCGCAGGCATAACCGCGACCGAAGGGTGCCCGATATGCGCAAAATGCGTGTCATCATAATCCAAAGCGTGGGAAATGGTTCCGTTAACCAAACCTGCTGCCCTGACGGGAGCCAGCCCCCCGCCAAACAGATGGGCCTGCGGGTTGCCTCCTTCATCCAGAACCAGTGCGCGCACGGTCTGAGATACGGGTTCGCTAACACCGACGCGGCCAACAACCACCCAATCCAGCGCAGACAGAGAGGTTACGAGACGGGCCTCTGACGAGGTCGCAACAGGCCCCGAGGCAAAATCGGCCAATGCTGTGGTAAAATCAGTCATGTGGCGCAGTCTAGCAAGCGCCGCTTTCGGGTAAAGACTTAGCTGTACAATTCCTCTGCCCGGCCCTCGAACGCCCTCACGATCCTGTGCATCGCCTCATTGAAGACCACTCCGATGATACCCTGAAGAATGGCATTCTTGAATTCGAAATCAACATGGAACGAAACGTTGCACCCGCCTTCTGCTGCGTCCTCGAAATGCCAGTCCGACTTCATGTATTTGAAGGGCCCATCCAGATATTCCGTGTCGATCCGGCGTTGTTCGGCAAACAGGGTAACCCGGCTGCCAAAGCGTTCGCGGAACACTTTGAACGAAATGATCAGGTCCGCTTCCATCACCTGTGCCTCTCCTGCTGCATATGAGCGTCGGATACGTGCAGCCGCACACCAGGGCAAAAACTCGGGATACTTTGCTACATCGGCAACCAGATCGTACATCTGTTGCGCAGTGTAAGGCAGGTGTCGCGTTTCCGAATGTATAGGCATGGCGTCCGGTTTTTGCAGGTGACAATGGCGCGTCATGTCGTATGTTGCGCGCCAAAGATCAAGGGGGCAGCGATGAGCCAGCGCGGATATGTGATTGATGAGATGATCTCGGCAAAGGCCATTGCCGCCAGGATCGAAGAACTTTGCCGCGAAATCACTGCCGAATTCGACGGGACCGACAAGCTGGTCGTTGTCGGCCTGCTGCGTGGCAGCTTTGTCTTTATCGCCGATCTGGTGCGCGAATTGGACTTGCCCATCGAAGTGGATTTCCTTGAGGCGTCATCCTACGGGGATGCGATGGAAAGCAGCCGGGAAGTCCGCATTCTAAAAGACCTGCGCGGCGCTATTGAGGGTCGCGACGTTCTTGTGGTCGAGGATATCGTCGACACCGGGCACACGCTGAACCACGTTACTCATCTGCTGCAAAGCCGCGATCCTGGAAAACTTCGCTCGATCGCACTACTGGACAAGCCCAGCCGGCGCGAAGTCGATTTCCGTTCGGACTGGATCGGGTTTGAAATTCCTGATGAGTTTGTTGTGGGTTACGGGATCGATTACGCACAGCGCAATCGCAACTTGCCGTTTATTGGTAAGGTTCGTTTTATCGAAGACTGAGAAGGATAAAAAACCCAGATTCCAATAGTCAAAGTTGCTGCGCACATTTGCATTCACCTAATTGAATACCATTGGACAACGCCCTCAACAACAGATTACCCTCCGATCATCTTAGGAGGATTCTGCTTATGAAAGTAATGTCTATTGGGCTTCTGGCGACTTGCGCAGTCGCCGCAACGGTTGGTCTTGCGGACGCAAAAGACAACAAGGGCAAAGGGAAAGGCCCAGACAAGTCGAAAATCGAAAAGTCGATAAAGACCAATAATGGCGTTGGTGTACCGCCCGGACAGATCAAGCGTTATACGCGAGGTCAGAAACTCCCTAACGATCTGAATTTTGATTATCTTGATGACCTGGACGGCTGGAAGTTGAAGCCCCTACCCGCCGGTCAGCGATATATCCGCGTGGATGACGAAATCCTGTCGATATCAGATGACACTAAGACAGTCATTGATGCCGTTGGAATAGTCAGCGATCTCGTAAACTGAAGTTTCAGCCATTAAGTGATCGAATTGCGGCAACAAATACGTCTACTCCTACCGGGATAAGTGCGTCTGGAAAATCATAGTCAGGGTTATGCAATTGCGGATGATCCTGCCCCGACCCCAGCCAGAACATGGCCGTTTTCGCGCCTTTCCCAAATTGCCCGAAATCTTCTGAGAACTTTTGCGGCGTCTCTGTTGAATGGAACGGTACTCCACGCTCGGCGCAGGCCATTGCGATGATGCTCACCGCGTCGCTGTGATTGACGCAGGCCTCGAAGACATCGTCATAGGTGATCTCAACCTCCAGACTGTCGGCGGATGCGGCGCGGCGCGCCAGTGCCTCGGCCTCTGTCATCAGCGTCCGCATCCGGGCATCTGAAACGGTGCGCAAGGTCACCCAGATCTCGGCCTTTCCCGGAGCCACGCCGAAAGTCGGCTCTCCCAAACGGGCATGCGTCACAGTTGTCAGCGCAAAATCGGCATCCAACGCGCCGCCTGCGCCTAAACTCGCCAGCTTCGAAACCAGTTCGGACATCGCCTCAGCCGGGGAAATCCCATCCTGAGGCGCAGCCGCATGGGACGTCTTGCCGGTCAGGATGATTTTCATCCCGCGCGAGGCGCAGTTAGCCGAACTCTGACACAACTCAACAGCGCCAAGTTCCAACCCCGGCAGGTTGTGCAGAGAGAACACGTAGTCCGGCGCGATCTTCGCGAATTGAGGGTCCGCGCGAAAGGCGATGGCGCCCAGCCCGGTTTCTTCAGCCGGTTGAAAGATCAAAACCACCCGACCCTTTTGGGGTCGGTGACGCGCCAGGTCGTCGGCAACGCCAAGCACCATCGCCATGTGCCCATCATGGCCACACAGATGTCCTTTGCCCGGAACCTTCGACACATATAGGTGCGTTCCAAGTTCTTGAATCGGCAGCCCATCCAATTCGCACCGGATACCAACGGTTGGCCCAGCCTGCCCACTGTCAAAAACCGCGGCAACACCGTGCCGTCCCAGTCCGGTAAGCACATGGTCCGCACCGAACCCCCGCAAAAGATCTGTTATGAGGGCAGCGGTCTCACGCTCGTGCCCGGATAGTTCGGGATATTGATGCAGTTCGTGGCGCAGGCGTGTCAGCCGCGCATGCGCTTCGGGTGTCACCCCTGTTCCAGCTTTTTTCGGCGTGCCTCACGCAGCCGGGCAAAATCGTCTCCGGCGTGATAGGACGACCGGGTCAAAGGTGTGGCCGATACCATCAGGAACCCTTTGCCATAAGCTGCCTTTTCATAGGATGCGAATTCTTCCGGCGTTACGAACCGATCGACTCCGTGGTGTTTGGGCGTGGGCTGCAGATACTGACCGATGGTCAGGAAATCAATTTCAGCGGCGCGCATATCATCCATGACCTGCCGGACCTGCTGACCATCCTCACCCAAACCGACCATGATCCCGGATTTGGTAAAGACCGACGGGTCCAGCTCTTTCACGCGCTGCAATAGACGCAAAGAGTGGAAATACCGCGCGCCCGGTCGCACTTCGGGATAGAGGCCAGGCACCGTTTCAAGATTATGGTTAAAGACGTCTGGCTTTGCCTCAACGACAACTTCTAGAACGGACGGATCGCATTTCAGAAAGTCGGGCGTCAGAATTTCGATCGTCGTACCCGGAGACCGGTGACGCACGGCGCGAATGGTCTGCGCAAAATGCTCTGCCCCGCCATCTGCAAGGTCATCGCGGTCGACAGATGTGATGACCACATGGTTCAACCCCAGCTTTTCAACCGCATGGGCAACGCGACCCGGCTCAAACGCATCCAGCGAATCCGGGCGACCGGTGGCGATGTTGCAAAAGGTACAGCCGCGGGTACAAATCTCGCCCATGATCATCATGGTCGCGTGGCCCTGGCTCCAACATTCACCGACATTGGGGCATCCGGCTTCTTCGCAGACCGTAACCAGATTGTTGTCACGCATGATCTTGCGCGTGTCGGCATAACCCTGACCACCGGGTGCTTTGACGCGAATCCAACTGGGCTTTTTCGGCTGCGAATTGTCGGGCCGATGAGCCTTTTCTGGGTGTCTTTGTTCGGGAATGTTCAGATCGCGCACGGCCTGTCTTTCTGACTTTGGGTCAATTCGGTTTACCCATAACATAAACTGACCTCTGCTATTACACCACCCATGCATAGCCGCTATGCATCAGGGTGAAAGACTTTGACGTCTCAGGGCCAAAATTCTAAATAATTTCCTATTATTAACTGCAACTTACGCGTTGTCAGGTAAATTCTGACGCACCTGGAACATCCGCCATTGAAGCGGATTTGGAATCCTTTTAAGTCCACGAAAACCGTACGTGATTCACAGGAGTTCGATCATGAAGTCTGGCACCAAACTGCCCGAAGTGACCTTTCACACCCGCGTCCGAGACGCTTCTGTCGAAGGACCAAACCCCTTCCGTTGGGAAGACAAGACCACGGCGGACTATTTCGCAGGAAAGCGCGTGATTCTGTTCTCACTGCCTGGCGCATTCACCCCGACATGTTCGACCTATCAGTTGCCCGGTTTTGAAAACGGCCACGCAGATTTCAAAGCCGCAGGTGTGGACGAGATCTATTGCATGTCCGTGAATGACAGCTTTGTCATGAACAAATGGGCACAGGATCAAGGCCTGAAAAACGTCAAGGTCATCCCTGATGGCTCAGGCGAATTTACACGTAAAATGGGCATGTTGGTCGACAAAGATAATCTAGGCTTTGGCATGCGGTCCTGGCGCTATGCGGCCATCATCAATGACGGCATCGTAGAAGCCTGGTTTGAAGAGCCCGGACTGATGGATAACTGCCCCGAGGACCCCTATGGCGTTTCTTCACCGGAAAACCTGATGAAACATCTAAACGAAGTCAAAGAGCCGGAACTGGCCTGAGTTCGTCCTCAACAGAAAAGCCCGCTTCAGGCGGGCTTTTTTGTGAATAGCGCGTTTGCGTGACAATGCTCTCGCCGACGGTGCGAATGGTATCCGCCAGGCTTTCGAACCAATCTTCCTGCGAGGTAGAAGATCGACGAACTAGCCCCACTGTCCTTGCCGGCTGCGGCGAGGCAAATCGCATCAGCTCAAGACCCGGTACCGCGTCGGATTCGGAACGGGCGGCAAGCTCTGGCATGAGCGTCAATCCAAACCCTTCGGCAACCAAACGGGATAATGTCGCCAAAGACGAGGCACCCATGTTAATCAGACCGCTGCTGCGGTCCTGACCACAAACCTCCAGGGCCTGATCCGTCAGGCAGTGCCCATCATCCAGTAGCATAAGCTGTGCATTTTGAAGGTCCAAAGGGCGCAAACGCTCTGTATCGCTGGAAAAATTGCGCAACCGTGCCGAACTTCCGGCCAATAAGAACCGATCCTCGAACAAGGGAAATTCGAACAATTCGCTTCCCCCGGAGGGCAGCGCGACCACACCTGCGTCGATCTCACCAGCGCGCAGCATCGTCAACAGGCGCTCTGTCCGCGCTTCGCGTATCTGCACTCTCAAAGAAACATCGGCCGCCCTTAACCCCGCCAGAACACCTGGCAGAACATAGGGCGCAATCGTCGGGATTATTCCGATCGACAAAGACCGATGCCCGCTTGAGTGATCCTTGGCAAATTGGTCGAGCCTGTCCGAGGCACCAAGTATCTGACGCGCATATTCGAGCACATCCCGCCCCAAAGGGGTAAGCAATATGTCACGGGCCTTACGCTCGAACAGGGCACCACCGAGGGTTTCTTCTAACGCCTTGATCTGAACCGATAATGCCGGTTGCGAAACGTTACACATCTGTGCCGCCCGCCCAAAGTTGCGCTGTTGCGCAACAGCGTTAAAGTATAGGAGCTGTCGAAGGGTAAAGTTCATAACCCCTAGCTATCACTCCGCCCTGAAACCGCAACCAAAACCGATCAAAGCGTTATCCGATCATACGGCTTCGCTCTTCCTGATCCTGGTAGTGACGTTTCAGGCGCTGTAATGCGATACGCAAAACGATTTTGCCGGACCGCGCTGACCACCCCATTCGCTTTTCCGCCAATTCCAACCCCTCCAGATAGCAACAGCAGCGCAAAGCCACGTCGCTCAACCCCGGTCCAAGGTCAGACAATGCACGCTCTACGCGGTCGCGCGCTTCTGAAGAACCCCGGTTGCCAGTGTCGTCGCTTCCAAAACTTCCGCGCCCACCGGCAGTCAGGAAATGGTCCCAGTTCTGTGCAACCTGAGGTCCGATCTGAGCCAGTTCAAAATCCTCGCGCAGGCGCTCTCCTGCCCCGACAAGTGCTTCATCTAAAAACGGCTTTCCATCCCGATCCCGACGCCTTGCCAGGGCGATCAGCGGGCTTTCTGCGGCGCTATAGCGCATTCTTCTGGGACGTTCTGGATGGGCGCGGTTTGTCGTCGCGTGAGAGGGCGCCCCATGAAACGAAGCAGGCGCTTCTGCCATTCCATGTTCGTTGCGAGACCTTGCCTGGTTCTCGAAATCGGCCATTAATTGGCTCAGTGCCGTGCGGCCCGCGCTGGTAATCCGGTAGCGCGATATCCGGCCTGGGTTGTCGCAGGAAATCCAATCCTTCAACGCCAATGCCTGTGCAATCCTGCAATCAACCACTGCAGTCCTGGTCGCAGCGGCGTCGCCGGTATCGCGCACCACCACTGCTTTGTTCATTTCTTCAGCGACAGCCAGGACCGAACCGGTCTCACACAGTCTGCGCAGTACCCTTAGGGCCTCGTGGTTGAATTCTTCTTTTTCGACGTGTGAATTATGACTGAACGCTGAAACCGTGCGATCAGAAGCATCATTGACCGAAAAATGTTCTTCGGCCAACGACTGCAAAGCCGCATCCACCAATGGATCGTCACGACGCATCTCAATTCGGCGGATTTGTCTAAGAATGGTCGAAGCATGGCACCCCGCAGATCGCGCAATATCGCGGATCGACTGGCCGGTTTCTGTGTGGGCCAGGTATCGCTGTGCCCCCTCAGGTACCCAAGCCGGAATGGTGAAAGCCATGTTGTTTTCCATAGTTCTGTGCCCTCATCGACGAAACAATCTGTTCTCTATCGCCCCCGGTGACTTTGTTAACCAATTCTAACTAGAGTCGCTTTCGTTACTCGTTCGTTAACTGCCGGAGGTGATGACCAGATTTCATTCAAATTCATAAACACTCATGAAGCGAGAGTTCGGGGAGAACCCGATTAAGGCAACACCCGCTTAGGTTGTGTAACAAATTGGGCAACATTAATCCGACAAGTGGAGCCCAATGATGCAGGACCTGATGACCATGATTTCCGCCCTCCGCCGCCCCCGCCTATTGGCGCGGGCAGCCAAACACGGCGCACAGGACTATGATCGGGACCGCCACCTGCAACGCATACTTGGGTACGGATCGCTACCTGGGTCGGGTGCGGCGCTGATGCGTTTGATGGATATTGAACGAGAGGTTAACGCGCAGAGACTGGCAGAAGATGCAGGCTATTCGCTGGTCCGTCATTTGGACCTTCTGATCGCGCTATTGGGTGAGGCGCAGCTGTACAAAGCCAGCCGCGCCTCACAGTTTTCAGTTATCAGCTGAAAGCGTCCGGCATGGAGGTCTTTTTCTTTTCAACATATTCGGTCAAAGCGCTGTGAATTCCCGGGTCGAGTTCCGGTTGCTTGTAGTTGGCAATCAAATGCTCGACCCGAGACGAGGCCAACTGCCGCGTATCGCGCGCGCCCTCGTCTTCCCAGGTTTCGTAAGGTTTGTAGTCCAGCAGGTCGGACTTCCAGAACGCCTCTTTGAAGTTTGCCTGCGTATGGGCACATCCCAGATAGTGGCCACCCGGGCCGACCTCGCGGATTGCGTCCATGGCCTGAGCGTTCTCATCATAGGCCACACCCTTGGCCAGACCGTGCAGAACGCCAAGTTGATCTGCGTCCATGACGAACTTTTCAAAGTCCGCAACCAGGCCGCCTTCAAGCCAGCCGCAGGAATGCAGCATGAAGTTCACACCCGCCATCAGCCCCATGTTCAGCGAGTTCGCGGTCTCATAAGCGGCCTGCGCATCGGGCAGTTTCGAGCCACAGAACGACCCGGCTGAGCGGAACGGCAGACCCAGACGCCGCGCCAGCTGTCCCGCGCCATAGGTAACCATTGACGCCTCGGGTGTGCCAAAGGTTGGCGCGCCTGAGTTCATGTCGATCGACGAAACGAAAGCACCAAAGATAGCAGGCGCTCCCGGGCGGATGATCTGACTGTACGCGACACCGGCCAAAACTTCGGCCAGAACCTGTGTCAATGTCCCCGCTATCGAAACCGGCGCCATCGCACCACCGACGATGAACGGCGAGATGATGCAGGCCTGATTATTCCTGGCGTAGACTTCCAGCGACCCCATCATCACATCGTCGAAGGTCATCGGCGAGTTGATGTTGGTCAGCGAAGTCATGACCGTGTTTTCCTGAACAAACTCTTTGCCGAACAGGATCTCACACATTTCCACCGAATCCTGAGCGCGGCTGGGATCGGTGACCGAGCCCATGAATGGCTTGTCCGATAAGGTCATATGCGCCATCAGCATGTCCAGGTGACGCTTGTTCACAGGAACGTCTGTGGGTTCGCACACAGTACCGCCCGAGTGGTGCAGCCACTTTGACATGTAAGCCAGTTTCACGAACTTGTTGAAATCGTCCATGGTCGCATAGCGACGGCCACCCTGCGCATCACGCACGAACGGAGGGCCATAGACCGGCGCCAGAACCAGATTGCGACCGCCGATGACCACGGACTTTTCAGGGTTTCTTGCGTGCTGCGTGAACTCGCTTGGCGCAGTTTTGATCAACTCGCGCGCAAGGCCGCGTGGGATGCGCACCCGTTCGCCATCCACATCGGCGCCCGCGTCTTTCCAACGTTCCAGCGCCGCAGGGTTGTCGACAAAATTGACGCCGACTTCGGCCAGAAGCGTTTCCGCATTTGTTTCGATGATCTGCAACGCTTCTTCGTTGAGAACCTCGAAATTCGGAATATTGCGTTCGATGTACTTTGCGGTCTCGATACGAACCGCTGTACGTTCGGCCCGGCGGGCAGCGCCACCGCCACCTCTCGCCCTGCGCCGGGTGTTTGCCTCTGTCATGAGAAAATCCCGTATCAGTTGTTGAATTTACATGTGTGTTACAGGAACCCGCCGCAATGGCAGTCGTGGATAACGGCGCTATAGGGGAAAAAGCGACAAAATGTCGGGGACAACCGCCACAAATGACCCAGCACATGTTTTTAAAGTCGCGCGGGTCTTCGTCATTCGTTTCGGGACCGTCCACCAGACTAGCGGGCCCTAACCACGACCAACTGGCGTGTCTATACCACTTGAAATCCCTTGCGCTTATCATCTTCGCAACCTAGTAGCAGACCCATGACCCAAGACACCCATGACCGCCTTCTGATCATCGACTTCGGCAGCCAGGTAACGCAACTGATTGCGCGCCGCCTGCGCGAGCTGAATGTTTATTGTGAAATCCATCCTTATCAGAATGTTACGACGGACTTTGTTCGGAAAATGGCCCCAAAGGCCGTTATTTTCTCGGGCGGTCCCGATAGCGTGACACGAGAAGGGTCTCCGCGGGTCCCGCAGGAAATCTTTGACATTGGCGTTCCTATCCTTGGTATCTGCTATGGGCAGCAAGTGATGATGCACCAGTTGGGCGGCAAGGTCGAAAGCGGCCATGGCACCGCAGAGTTCGGCCGCGCCTTTGTGACCCCCAAAGGCCAACTGGATATTCTCGATGGTTGGTTCACCGACGGCGATGAACAGGTCTGGATGAGTCACGGCGACCATGTCAGTGAAATCGCGCCGGGGTTTCAGGTTTATGGCACCTCGCCCAACGCACCGTTTGCGATCACCGCAGACACGTCCCGCCAGTTTTATGCAGTTCAGTTCCATCCCGAGGTGCACCACACACCAAAGGGCGCCAAGCTTTATGAGAATTTTGTAAAGCTCGCCGGATTCAGCGGCGATTGGACCATGGGTGCCTATCGCGAGCAGATGATCGCGACGATCCGCGAACAAGTGGGCGATAAACAAGTGATTTGCGGTCTGTCCGGAGGTGTCGATAGTTCGGTCGCGGCGATCCTGATCTACGAGGCGATTGGCGACCAGCTGACCTGTGTGTTCGTTGATCACGGCCTGTTGCGCAAGAACGAGGCTGACGAAGTCGTCGGCATGTTCCGCGACAACTATAATATTCGGCTGATCCACGCGGATGAAAGCGATCTGTTCCTAGGTGAGCTTGAGGGGCAAAGCGACCCGGAAACCAAGCGCAAGATAATTGGCAAGCTGTTCATCGACGTGTTCCAGAAACATGCCGACACGATCGACGGGGCGGAATTCCTGGCCCAAGGTACCCTCTACCCTGATGTGATCGAATCCGTTTCGTTCTCGGGCGGGCCTTCGGTCACGATCAAAAGCCACCACAATGTTGGTGGTCTGCCAGAGAAAATGGGCCTGAAACTGGTTGAACCGCTGCGCGAACTGTTCAAGGACGAGGTCCGCGCATTGGGACGCGAGCTGGGTCTGCCCCAAAGCTTTATCGGCCGCCACCCCTTCCCCGGCCCTGGTCTGGCAATCCGTTGCCCCGGTGAAATCACCCGCGAAAAACTAGATATCCTGCGCGAAGCCGATGCGATCTATATCGACCAGATTCGCAAACATGGGCTTTATGATGATATCTGGCAGGCCTTCGTGGCGATCCTGCCGGTTCGAACCGTCGGTGTCATGGGCGATGGCCGCACGTACGACTATGCCTGCGCCCTGCGGGCAGTTACCTCAGTCGACGGAATGACCGCCGACTATTACCCGTTCAGTCATGAATTCCTGGGCGAAACCGCCACCCGGATCATCAATGAGGTCAAAGGCATCAACCGATGCACCTATGACATCACGTCGAAGCCTCCGGGCACAATCGAGTGGGAATGAAAACAAGCCGGGCCAGTGCCCGGCTTTTTTGTTTCTGCGAAACAAATATTTAGTTACCAATCAACATCGTAGAACTCCTAATGCGCGGGCAACTCAATGGAAAGCAGCAAACCCCAAATCGGCAAAGCCGCGCTGTGGATGATCGGGGCAATCGCATCTTTTACGTCTATGGCCGTGGCCGGACGTGAGCTGAGCGTCACCCATGACACCTTTGAAATCATGTTTTATCGCAGCCTGGTCGGCATGTGCGTGGTCAGTCTTGTCCTGACGGTTACCGGAAAGTGGCATCAGGTATCGACCGAACGGATTGGCCTTCACGGGGTAAGAAATACCCTGCATTTCACCGGTCAGAATCTCTGGTTCTACGCTGTTTCCGTGGCACCACTGGCACAGGTCTTTGCACTTGAGTTTACGCAACCGATCTGGGTGATCCTGCTGTCCCCGATGCTGCTGGCCGAGCGGTTGACAGTCGTGCGGGTCCTTTCAGCACTTATCGGTTTTGCTGGTATCCTTATAGTCGCACGACCGGGGGCTGTTCCGTTAAGCGCAGGAATTGTCGCCGCCGCGATGTCGGCGGTGTTCTTCGCTTTGACTACAATTTCCACCAAAAAACTCACGCGTTCTGCAAGCATCGGGTGCATCATGTTCTGGCTGACCGTTATACAGGCCGGTCTTGGGCTGGCAGCCTCTGCGATCGACGGAGAACTTGCGTTACCAACGATGGCAACCGCGCCTTGGCTTTTGCTTGTAGGGCTTGCGGGCCTATTAGCGCATTTCTGCATTACGAATGCACTCTCAATCGCACCGGCTACGGTTGTGATCCCATTCGATTTTGCGCGCCTTCCTACAATCGCGATTGTCGGTATGCTTTTCTATCATGAGGCTCTCGATCAGTGGACGCTCGTGGGGGCTGCTGTCATTTTTGTGGGTATCTTCCTTAACGTTCAGTCGGAAAACCGTAACAGTTTAGCAACAGATTCTCGCAACACTCACTAAGGGTAACGTTCAGTCACCCGTTGACCAGCTATTGTTGAGAGAGTGAAATCCACCTGTAAGAATAACTCGGTTGTGCGCAGACACCACAAATTCGCGCAACTTAGCGATATAATTGGGAGGAATGGATGAAGAAGACGCTTCTACAGGCGTGTGCTTTGTGCGTGGGCGCAACAAGCATTCAAGCCGGTGGTCTGGACCGTAGTGGACAGGGAATCAATATCATTTTCGAAGAGGGATCCGTGGTCCAACTTCGTCTTGGATATGCGTCACCCGACGTAAGCGGTGAACAAAATGGCGTAGAATCAGGTGATGTGTCGAATGCTTTCTTCTCACCGGGCCTGGCTTACAAACGTTCATTTACTGACAAACTGGACTTTGCGCTGATCTATGATGAACCATTCGGTGCGGATATTGGGTATTCCGCCGACTATCCCCTGTCGCAGAATCCAACTGCAGCGTTTGGAGGACGCAGCGGGATTCTGAGGGCCAGCGCTGATGTCGACTCCCTCACCGCATTGTTGCGCTACAAGCTTGACGGTGGCTTCAGCGCCATTGGCGGTATTCGCGCGCAACGTGCTAGCGCAAAAGTCGTTGTACCGGCAGCAGCCGGATACGAATTTGATGCGGATGCCGATACTGACTTTGGTTATCTCGTCGGGGTTGCCTGGGAAAAACCTGAAATCGCAGCTCGGGTTTCGCTGGTCTACAACTCCAAGATCACTCACGATCTGTCGTCGACCGAGTCGTTCAACGTAGTGCCGCCCGTCCCCGCCGGGTTGCAAACAATCGATGACACGACCAGGGTCGAGACACCGCAATCCATCAACCTGGATTTCCAGACCGGGGTTGCCCCAAAAACGCTGGTGTTTGGATCGATCCGCTGGGTTGACTGGCCTCAGACAGTAGTGGCACCTGCCGCCTATGTCGGGATCGTTGGGGACAACCTCGTCGACTTTGACGACGACACATTCACCTATACTCTTGGAATGGGATATCAGTTCTCAGAGGCTTTTTCTGGTGCGATATCTACATCTTACGAAAAGTCGAATGGTACCGAAGTATCAAACTTGGGGCCGACTGACGGTTTCTGGAGCATTGGCGTAGGCGGTACTTACACCGTGGAAAATGCTCAGATCTCGGGCGGTGTCCGTTATACGGACATTGGCGATGCGACAACCACCACGGGTGGTGAATTCAGCGGCAACTCTGCCTGGAGCGTCGGCCTTCAGTTGACCTACTCTCTGAACTGATCAGCGACAAAACCGATCTCCAAGGCTCCGCCCTCCGGCGGAGCCTTTTTTGCATAGATCCGCATGATCACGAATTGAGATGATGCGGTCCTGCGTGGCAAGGAACAGATATCTACTCCCATTCTGGCATAACGAAACCTGTGCCCAAGACTGTTGGTTCTAAACAACCGCTGCACGCGCGATTGACGCCGCCCCCCACCCGTTTTAGCAAGGTCGGAAAAGGGATAGTGGACAATGATCTACAACTCGGCAAAAGACTGGCGGGAAGCCGCGCGCAAAAAGGTGCTGTTTTTTGGCATGTCAGGCCTGGGAAAGACCTATGTGTCCAACGTTCTGCGCGATTCCGGGGACTGGTTCCACTATTCGGTCGATTACCGGATCGGCACGCGATACATGGGCGAGTATATCATCGACAACGCCAAAGCCGAGGCCATGAAGGTCCCTTTCCTGCGTGACCTGCTGTTGTCTGATTCCATTTACATCGGATCAAATATCTCGTTCGAGAACTTGACCCCTGTCGCCGCCTATCTGGGAAAACCGGGCAACCCGGCACGGGGCGGCATGGAGCTGACAGAGTATAAACGCCGTCAGGAACAATTCCGTTTGGCAGAAATTCACGCTCTGCTGGATACCGAGTATTTCGTGGATCGGGCGCAGAGATTGTACCAATACCCGCATTTCATTTGCGATACTGGCGGTTCGATCTGCGAATGGGTTGATCCCGACGATCCGCGCGATCAGGTCCTGACTGAGCTGTCGCGCCAAACGCTGATGATTTGGATCAAAGGTGATGACGACCACACGTCCGAGCTGATCAGGCGCTTTGACCGTGCGCCCAAGCCCATGTCTTATCAGCCCGAATTCCTGACACGTGTCTGGGACGAATATCTGACCCAACAAGGCTGTTCCGCCGAACAGGTCGATCCCAACGCATTCATTCGCTGGACCTATGCCAAAGCTCTTGCGCATCGGCAACCGAGATACAGGGCGATGGCCGACAACTGGGGTCTGACGATCGCTGCCAGCGACATGCACAGTATTCGCGACGACGGTGATTTCGATGAGTTGATCGAACGTGCCCTTGAGACCCGGCCAAAGCGCGATTAACTACGGCACTTACACTCTTAAACCAAAGGCTTGCATCCGATGCCGATCAAGATTCCCTCAGACCTGCCTGCATATGACGTTCTCACCAATGAGGGCGTCATGGTCATGTCCGAGGATCAGGCAATGCGTCAGGATATTCGCCCCCTTCGGATTGGGTTGCTGAATCTGATGCCCAAGAAGATTCAGACCGAAAACCAGTTCGCGCGACTCATCGGTGCAACCCCTCTGCAGATCGACCTGTCGCTGATCCGTATGACCGAACATCGGACCAAGAACACCGCAGCCGAGCATATGGCCGAGTTCTACCGCCCGTTTCAGGAGGTAAGGGACCAAAAATTTGACGGCCTGATCATCACCGGCGCCCCGATCGAACATCTTGAATTCGAGGATGTCACCTATTGGGAAGAGATCAGCGAAGTATTTGACTGGACCCAGACAAATGTCCATTCGACCTTTGGCGTGTGCTGGGGCGGAATGGCGATGATCAACCATTTCCATGGGGTGCGTAAACATATGTTGGACGCCAAGGCTTTCGGATGTTTCCGGCACCGCAATCTGGCTCCCTCCTCACCGTTTCTGCGCGGGTTTTCCGATGATTGCGTCATCCCGGTCAGCCGGTGGACCGAGATGAAGCAGGCCGAAATCGACAACGCTACCGGCCTGACCACCCTGTTGGGAAGTGATGAGGCAGGCCCCTGCTTAGTCGAAGATAAGGACCATCGTGCGATCTATATCTTCAACCACTTTGAATATGACAGTGATACGCTCAAGCAGGAATATGATCGCGATATCGACAACGGCACACCGATAAACGTGCCGATGAACTACTATCCAGACGACGACCCCTCGTGCCGGCCTCAGAACAGATGGCGCAGCCATGCGCACCTGCTCTATGGCAACTGGATTAACGAAATCTATCAGACAACACCGTTCGATATGGATCAAATTGGTTCTTAAAACCATCATAGCTCTTGCCCTGCTGATTGCTGGCCTGGCCACCGTAACAACTTGGCGCGTGTCACGGAACGAAGCTGTAGCCGAAGCCAGTTTCCCACCCGAGGGTCAGCTGATCGACGTCGATGGAGTCAGCGTTCATGCCGTAGTCATGGGGCACGGGCCCGATGTCGTGCTGATCCACGGGTCCAGTGGCAACACTCGGGACATGACTTTTGCCCTCGCCCCAATTCTGGCAGAAGATTTCCGTGTCATTGTTTTTGACCGGCCCGGATTGGGGTATTCCGACAGCTTCAATCCGGACGGAGAAACCCTTGAAGAACAAGCCGAAATCCTACGCCGTGCAGCTGTCAAGCTGGGCGCGGACAAACCCATTGTTGCAGGGCAAAGCTATGGCGGGTCGGTGTCGCTGGCCTGGGCGGTTACACAGCCCGAACACATCTCGGCGCTGGTGTTGATTGCCCCCGCCGCGATCCCTTGGGAAACGCCGCTGGATGGTTTCAACCGAATGGCCGCGACCAAACCCGGAAACGCGCTTGTGCTGCCGTTGATCAACGCCTTTGTCCCCGATTGGTATGTCGAGCAGGCCCTAGACGGTGTCTTTTCCCCCCAAACTGCACCCGAAGGCTATGCCGAACATTTCGGCCCCGGGCTGACCATGCGCCCGGCTTCGATGCATGCCAACGCAATGCAACGCGCCAATCTGTTGGACGAAGTTCGTGCGCTGCAGCCGCGCTATAAGTATATTTCGGTCCCGACCGAGGTTGTGCATGGCACCGCCGACACAACGGTCGGGTTGGAATGGCATGCGGAACCCCTGATCGACCAAATCCCCGGCGCTGAACTGATCGAATTGCCGGGAATTGGCCATATGCCACAGATCGTTGCCGCACCCGAAGTAGCGGCCGCAATCATCCGGGCTGCTCAGCGGGCGGGTTTGCGTTAATTCCGAGGCTAATCCATAGTAAGATATGGATTTTATCGCGAGGTGACTCATGACACGAACTGGCAAAGGCACCATCGAGGAATATTACAAAAAACGTGCACCAGAAGAAGTCCGGAACGAGATCAAAGAGGCCGATAAGGATGACATTCTGAACCCTACATACCCCTATGACGAACGCATGAAGCGTAAGGCGTATGAGAAACAAATGCAGTCCCTGCAGATCGAGCTTGTGAAAATGCAGCTTTGGGTGAAGGAAACTGGCCAGCGTGTCGCTGTTATCTTCGAAGGCCGCGATGCCGCTGGAAAAGGCGGGACAATCAAGCGGTTCCGTGAGAACCTGAACCCGCGTGGGGCCCGGAACGTTGCGCTCAGCAAGCCATCGGATCAAGAGCGCAGCCAATGGTATTTTCAGCGCTATATCCCACATCTGCCCGCAGCCGGAGAAATCGTGTTCTTTGACCGCAGCTGGTATAACCGCGGCGTGGTGGAAAATGTGTTTGGGTTCTGCAACACAGAACAGCGTGAACGCTTCTTCCGACAGGTTCTGCCGTTAGAGACCGGCCTGTGTGACGATGGTATCCGCTTGTTCAAGTTCTGGTTGAACGTCGGACGGGCCGAGCAGTTGAACCGGTTTCTTGCGCGCGAAACGGACCCGTTGAAACACTGGAAACTAAGCCCAATCGATATCGCTGGTTTGGACAAATGGGATGAATACTCTGCTTCGATTTCCGAAACCCTTACACGCAGTCACAGCGAAGCCTGCCCCTGGACCATAGTTCGTTCCGACGACAAGAAACGGGCAAGGCTGGCAGCAATCCGAACCGTGCTTCATGCGCTGGACTATGATGAAAAGGACAAAAATGCGATTGGCGATATCGACACCAAGATATGTGGCGGGCCAGATATCTGGGATGCCTGATCTTTCTTGCCGGCCAATATCATCACAAAGATTGGACGAATACGTGCTACCGGTTTATGTCTTAGTTCCTCAAGAATTGTACAAAAAAGGCGTCTGAATCAGGGATGACAAAACGCGGGTATCACCACGGCAACCTGAAACAGGCTCTGATCGACGCAGCTCTGTCCCTGATCGAGGAAAAGGGTCCGACCGGGTTCACCCTGTCAGAGGCTGCAAAAGCGGCAGGCGTCACGCCTGCAGCTGTTTATCGCCACTATCACGGGCGCGAGGACCTGATCGCCGAGGCGGCGCGTCAGGGGTTCGAGATGTTCGCCGATCTAATTCAATTCGCTTATGACAAAGGCCAGCCTTCGGCGCTGGCTGCATTCGAAGCAACCGGGCGCGCCTATCTGGCCTTTGCTCGCAAGAATCCTGGCCACTATATCGCGATGTTCGAAAGTGGGATTTCCGTCAACCGCACCCCAGAACTTGCCCTGGCTGCAAACCGGGCCAGAGATGTTCTAGAAAAAGCTGCAGCCGATCTGTCGCAACATATTCCGCCGGAAAAACGTCCGCCGGCTTCAATGTTCAGCGCACATATCTGGGCGCTGAGTCACGGTGTAGTCGAATTGTTTGCCCGTAACACCGGCGCCACCGCACCCTTCCCGCCCGAAGATCTTTTGGAAACGGGGATCGGTATATATCTACGGGGACTAGGGCTGGTGCCTCCGGACGAATAAAGCCGTCAGAACACCGGTTTCCGTTGCGGAATGCTGAGACCGGATGTGACATTAATCAGATCCATCTCACCCATGCCCTTGATGTCCACACGCCCGATATCAGAGACCTGAAACTCGTCAATCAGGGCGTATTTCATTTCTTCAGGCGCAACAATGTTCATTGGGTTTGCAAAGACTTGCAGCCGGGAAGCGATGTTCACGGCGGGTCCGAATACATCATAGACATATTTCTGAATACCAACCACAGATCCCACCGCTGGCCCCATACCCAGCCCCACACGTGCCTGCCACTTGTGCGGATGGCTTTCATTTCTCCGCTCAAGATAGCGAAGGAACCTGACCGCACAATGGGCAGCAGCAGTCGCATGATCTGGCGTAGCATCCGGCATGCCTGACACCGCAAGATAAGCATCGCCAATAGTCTTGATCCGCTCACATCCGAACTGTTCGACAATCCGGTCAAAGGCAGTAAAGATGTCATTCAACTCGCTTAGGGTAACCGTCGGGTCCGTCTTGGCGGCAAAATCCGTGAACCCCACAAAGTCCAGCATCACAACTGACACCTGATCGTAAAGCTGCGGCGTGACCACACCGAATGTCTTGAATTCTTCATAAACAGCGCGCGGCATCAGGTTCAGCAACAGCCTTTCAACCCGCTCTTTCTCACGCTCCAACTCGCGCGTGTTGCGTTCGACCATGGTCGAGTAGCTGTCAATCATGCTTTCAAGTTCGCGGATTTTGGTGATGTTCTGAAACTCGATGACCAGAACCTGTTCCGAAAGACCGTTTGCCAGAGAAACTGCCGTTGCGAAAACCAATGTCCTGCGTTTCGGCTTGATCTGCAATTCGACCGAGTATCTGAGCCCCGATTGCTTTACGTCTTCAAGTTCACGCGCATCAAGGTCAGGAAAAATATCCAACAATGTCTGTCCATTAGCCGGAGGGCCAAACCATTCCTGAAAAGGGCCGTTGCAGAATACGAATGTAAGATCTGACGCCCGAACCACTGCGACACCAACACCGATCGCGCGCAGCAGTTGTTCATTGATCGCAAGAATACTCATGCCGCATCGCGCGTAACAATAATTGCGCGTTTGGATTCGATCGCTCCCAAGGCAATCTTTACGTGCCGATCTTCCATTCCATGTAACGCCAGCGCTTCACCAAACAGATCTGCCATTTCGTCAAAATCTGCGTGCGAGATGTTCAGATTTCTGTGAACCGCTTCAATTCGATCATCGCTAAATGATGTCGGACCACCGATCAGAGACGATACGAACTTGGTCTGGTGATCAATCAGCCTTGGCATGTCGATATCTTCGAAATGGTCACCGATCTGATCAGACTCCAGTGCCATTTCGTAAAAAGTCATTACGATCCGACTGATCGTTTTGAAACCGCCATAATGCTCATAGATTGTCTGACCCACACCAACCCCAAACCGGAAAAACACCAACAACACTGGAAGTTTATATCAAATTGACAGTTTTGTTAACGCTTATCGAGAATTACTATTTTTGCTTGGTTGGAAAGACGTGATCAGCTCATGATCTAAACTAAACCCTCAGGTCTTCGGCACAGGGGATAAATCCGACATACCCCCCGCTTTCAAGCAATCGGGCTTCGCCTCTCTGGCGCCAATACAACTTGCGTTTCGCGGCCTGCAATTCGCGACGAATGCGAAACCACAGGGGTCCCTTATCCAGACCGCTATTGGTCTTTCTGTTTTGTGAACGTTCACTGACTTTCACGGAATCTTCAGCCTGATCTTGCTGTTTCGACCAGATCATTTGAACGCCGACTGCTGGAAAACACTGATACATTTGCCAATCCGGGCGGGGGATAGATACGAAATCATCCAGGTGATCCGAGTATTTCTCGGACCACATCAGCAATTTACGGCAGGCCGCCTGCGACAGGATATATGCGGCCGCGCTGGGTGCCATTTCCAGCATCGGGCGAACCGGTACGCCGGAAATCTGTAGTTCTGGCCCAAACCGCAGCACCCGGGGGGAATAGTCCAGCTTTAGGAAGTCGAACCCTGACCCTGCTTCGAGCAATCTGGCAATCACACCGCCAGCTTGGGTCGACATTTCGACATCGTCTTCAAAGATCGCAACAGCCTTCAGGTCTTGCTGAACGGCACGCTTCCAAACGGCGCGATGGCTTTCGAAACAAGCGACTTCACTTTGTTTCAGACCCCAGCGGCTGCCGGAACCGGCAACATAGCCGTGACCATCCAGTGCGCCTTCTTGTTGCGCGTCGGTCGCACTGAAACGCGCGGCCCCGATCAGCCCGGTATGGGCGAACTGCGCCTCCATAAAGTTGCGCCGCTCGGGTACCCGATCCAGATTGATATAGTAGACACCCGTTCCCGGTGGCAGTTCATGATGGCCCACGGCTGTTCCTTTATAATGGCTGCACCAGATACACTTCGCACAATCGGATAATCAAGCCCACAGCCCCCACCTATCGCAGCTTTGAATTCCTGTCTAAGCTGCCGTTGAACAGCAAGAAACGGGAAACTCGCCATGTCATCACATGGGTATAGCGGTGGGCGGCTTAATCTGCCTTTCGTCGGCATTTCGACCTTCGGCAAAGCGCCGTATGTCGAGGATTGGGACAATATCGACGCGGATGTCGCAGTCATGGGGGCGCCTTTCGACTTTGGCACTCAATGGAGGTCCGGCGCGCGCTTTGGGCCCCGTGCTGTACGCGAGGCCTCAACCCTGTTCAGCTTTGGCCATGCCGGGGCCTATGACCATGAGGATGACGCCACTTATCTGGATGGATCGGTGCGGATGGTCGATATTGGGGATGCCGATATTATCCACACCAAGACAGATGAGAGCCACGCCAATATTCAATACGGCGTCGAACGTATTCTGTCCGCAGGCGCCCTGCCCGTCACCATCGGCGGCGATCATTCGGTGAATATCCCCTGCATCAACGCCTTTGCCTCAGATTGCGCGCAGAACGGTCCGATCCATGTGGTCCAGATCGACGCGCATCTGGATTTCGTTGACGAGCGTCATGGCGTCACTGCTGGCCACGGCAATCCGATGCGGCGGGCGATTGAAAAGCCGTACGTCTCGGGCATGACCCAGCTGGGCATTCGAAACGTGTCATCAACCGCCAAGGAAGGGTATGAGGATGCCCGCGCTCGCGGCTCGGACATCTTGTCCGTACGACAGGTGCGCAAACTGGGGACCGAGGGCGTGGTTGAACGCATCCCCGAGGGCGCGCGGTATTACGTTACGATTGATATCGACGCGTTTTGCCCCTCAATCGCACCTGGTACGGGTACGCCCAGCCATGGCGGGTTTTTGTATTACGATGTGCTGGAAATTCTTCAGGGGCTGGCGAAACGCGGTGACGTGGTCGGGATCGACCTTGTTGAAGTCGCCCCAAGTTACGACCCAACCGAAAGCACGCAGATTCTGGCGGCACAGGTGCTGCTGAACTTTATCGGCTTCATCTTTCACGAACGGGGCAAGAAGGGCTGATCGCCCTTCCTGCCCATGTGATCAGGCGCTGATCGTGTTGTGTTCTGGCCCATAGGGGAAGCCGGTGATGTTCTCGGCACCGGCCTCTTCGACCACTAGAATGTCATGCTCACGATAGCCACCGGCACCGGGCTGTCCTTCAGGAATCCACAGCATCGGCTCGATGGACACGACCATGCCGGGTTCCAAAACCGTGTCGATATCCTCGCGCAGTTCAAGACCCGCTTCACGACCGTAGTAATGGCTGAGTATGCCGAAGGAATGGCCATAGCCAAAGGACCGGTATTGCAGCAGGCCTTCGTCGGCGAAGAAACGGTTGATCTCAGCCGTGATCACCGAGCAGGTCGCGCCCGGTTTGATCAGGCTCAGCCCCAACTCATGCGCGGCGACGTTTGCCTTCCAGATGCGCAGGCTGTCAGCGTCGGGTTCGCCCAAAAACAAGGTGCGTTCCAGCGCAGTGTAATAGCCCGAGATCATCGGGAATGTGTTCAACGACAGGATATCGCCCTTTTGCAGCGCCCGCTTGGTGACCGGGTTATGTGCGCCATCAGTGTTCAGGCCGGATTGGAACCAGACCCAGGTGTCGCGGTACTCGGCTTCTGGATAAGCACGAGCAATCTCGGCCTCCATCGCGTCACGGCCGGCCATGGCGATATCGATCTCGTTCGCGCCTTCGCGGATCGCCGCGTGAATGGCTGCGCCGCCCACATCTGCTGTGTGTGCGCCGCCTTTGATAAGCGCGATCTCTTCGGCGGATTTCACCATGCGTGCGGCCATTGTGTCGGGTGCGATATCAACCAGTTCAGGTTGGCCCAGCATATCCAGTGCGGTGTCGCGCATTGCCAGTGTCATGTGATCGCCTTCGATCCCGACCCGACCGGCTGATCCAATCAGATCAGCCACCGCGCGCCAGTAATTGTTCCGCTTCCAGTCGGTATAGATCACGTTGTCTTCAACCGAGCGACGCCAAGGCTGGCCGGCGTCGATATTGGCCGACACGGTGGTGCATTTGTCCTGAGTGACAACGCAACCGTAGGGACGCCCGAACGAGCAATACAAGAAGCCCGAGTAATAGGCGATGTTTTGCATGGAAGTCAGCAGAACTGCTGGAATATCGCGGGCGGCCATCGTGGCGCGCAAGCTGGCCAGACGGCGTGCATATTCTGCCTTACTAAAGGGCAAAGGCGCCTTGTCACCGTTGTGGCAGATAAAGAATTCGGGGCGATTGTTTAGATCATTCATTTTGGTCTCTCCTCGATGCCGGACAGGCAAAGCCCGGCCACAAGTCCCGGCGTTCAGGACAAGCGGCCTCGGGAACCGAGAGCCATGCACCCGCCTAGATGTCACGACGCCATCGTGACCGGGGTGCATGGTGAAATCGCTAAATCACCTTGTGAGTCGCGTCAAGCGGGACTGAGCCCCCGCATGCGTTCAGACCGCCGCCGCAGCAGCTCTACCGTGGTCAACAGCGCAATCGAGATCACCACTAGGATAGTCGCTACCGCCAGAATGGTCGGGCTGATCTGTTCGCGCAGGCCAGTGAACATCTGCCATGGCAGTGTCTTCTGGCTGGCAGAGCCAACGAACAGCACCACAACCACCTCATCAAACGAGGTGATAAAGGCGAAGAGGCCGCCCGAGATCACGCCCGGCAGGATCAGGGGCATCTGAATCTTGAAGAACGTCCGCACCGGGCCCGCGCCCATATTCGCCGCCGCCCGCGTCAGAGAGCGATCAAAGCCCACCAGCGTCGCAGTCACGGTGATGATGACGAAAGGGATGCCCAGAACGGCGTGGGCAAGGACAACTTTCACATAGCCCACGAAGTTCTTGTTCATGCCCAGCGTACCTTCCATGAAGCGACCGATATCGCTGTAGAAGAAGAACATGCCGGTGGCCGAGATGATCAACGGCACGATCATCGGCGAGATCAGGACGCCCATGATGACGCGGCGGCCGGGTACGTGGCTCTGGCTGAGGCCGATGGCCGCCAACGTGCCCAGCGAGACCGAGATGATCGTCGCAATCGGCGCGATGATCAGCGAGTTCTTGAAGCTGCGCTGCCATTCATTGTTGGTGAAGAAATCGCGGTAATGCTTCAGCGAATACCCTTCGGGGTCCAGACTCAGCATCTCAGGGGTGAAGGTAAAGAAGTCCTGCGCGTTGAACGACAGCGGCAGAACCACAAGGATCGGGGTGATCAGGAACACGAAGATCGCACCGCAGATAACCCGGAACAGATAGTGATAGAATACCTGTTTTGGCGTCAGATAGCTGAGCAGTTTACGGCGATACCGGCCTTCATAGAGCCAATAGATAAAGAAGATAAAAAACCAACCGCCCAACAGGCCCAGAATGCCACCCATCGGACCTGACAACAGGAAACCGATGATGCCGAAACCCAGGATATTGATCCAGCGCGCCAGTTTTTCGTTCTTCAGAACGTTGATGTAGACCCAGGCCAGCGCGGCGATCAGAGCTGCGCCACCCAGAATGCCCAAAAGGATCGAGCCGTTGCCCGCGCCGACAAAGACGCCGGCGAAGGCACCCGCCAAGGCGACACTGGGCAGAACCATGGAGAGCGGTTTGCGGGATATCGGTGTAAGTGCAGCCATGTCGATTATCCCAACTTCACATTATCAATGCCCACGATCTTGTCGTAGACCCAGTAGAGCAGCATGACGACACCCAGCAGGATTGTACCCAAGGCCGCAGCCAGCCCCCAGTTCAGCGAGGACGAGATGTGATAGGCAATCCGGTTCGAGATGAAGACACCTTTTGTGCCGCCAACGATTTCAGGCGTGATGTAGTAACCGATCGAAAGAATGAACACGAGGATCGAGCCCGCTCCGATACCCGGAATGGATTGTGGGAAGTAGATACGCCAGAAGGTCGTCCAGTTGGTCGCGCCCATGGATTTCGCCGCCCGCGTGTAAGTCACCGGGATTGTCTGCATCACTGAATACATCGGCAGGATCATGAACGGCAGCAGGATATGCGTCATCGCAATGATCGTGCCGATCTGGTTATTGATGATCACCAGTCGTGCATCATCGGCCACGAGTCCAAGCCAGACCAATGTTTCATTAATCACGCCCTGCTGTTGCAACATCACTTTCCACGCCGAGGTGCGCACCAGAAGTGAGGTCCAGAAAGGCAAGAGGACAAGGATCATCAGCAGGTTTGACACACGCATTGGCAAAGTCGCCAAAAGGTAGCTGACCGGGTATGCCAGCAGGATACAGGCCCCGGTAATCACCAGCGACATGAACAATGTGCGGCCAAACAGCTTGATCAGAATCTGCTTGTCTTCAGGCTGCGACTGCGCGCCTTCGGGCGTGCGGCGCATATCGACCGCGTTCAGGAAATAACCATTGGTAACCGTTGGCGAATGGGTCTTGATCACTGCCCATGTCTTAGGATCGCCCCAGCCCTCGTGAATCTCTATGATCTGTTCCTTGAACGGTCCATCGGTTTCAGGGTCAAGCTTGCCCATTTTCCGGCCAGAGCGGCGGAACAAAGAAGACATGCCAGTCTCTTCGTAGTTCAGACGCGAGCCAAGGCGGGTGTGGGTTTTGCTATCAACGGCAACGACCATGTCGCGAACAAATGCGTCGTATACTGCTTCGTCCGGAAGCTCACCGCTTTGGGCGTCCCAGCTTTGCAGGGCTTCCACAGTAAGCGGGAGGGTCTCTGAAACCATGCTGTTTTCAACCGAGCGGAACAGCATTGAAGCAATCGGCACGATAAAGGAAAACATGACAAATAGCAGAAGCGGAGCGACGAGCATCAATGCTCGTAATTTCTGCCGCCGCAGTGAACGTGCCAGCGATTGCTTGAGCGGCGTTCCGTCCGCTGCCAGCATCGGCCCCGCATTTTGGCTTGCGTCAGTCATTTGTGCCCCTTGACTCTGCTTGGGTCTGGGGGCGGCGCACCGCCCCCGACTGTTTCATGAAATCAAACGATTATTTCGCAAGCCAAGCCTGGAATTTCGCTTCGATGTCATCGCGGTAATCCGCCCAGAACTCGTAGTTATACAGGAACGTGTTCTTGGCGTTTTCCGGATCGGTCGGCATGTGCGGCGCCATGTCGATGCCAAGCTCGGCATGCTGACCAACCAGCGGAGCCGAAGAGGCACGGGCCGGACCGTACGAGATGTACTTAGCCTGATCCGCCAGACGCTGCGTGTCCGTTGCGAACATGATGTAGTCCAGCGCACGCTGCTGACGCTCTTCGCTCAGACCGGCGGGGATGATCCAGCCGTCCAGGTCAAAGATCTGCGCGTCCCACAGCATGGCAACGGGCTGCTTCTGCTCTTCGATCACGCTGAACAGACGGCCGTTATAGGTCGAGCCCATGATGATCTCGCCATCGGCCAGAAGCTGCGGCGTGTCGGCACCCGCGGACCACCAGACGACGTTGTCCTTGATGGTTCCCAGTTTCGCCAACGCCTGATCCTGACCTTCAGGGGTCGCCAGAACGTCATAAACGTCATCTTTGGCGACGCCGTCACAGATCAGCGCCCATTCCATGTTGTTGATGGCACGCTTTTCCAGTGAACGCTTGCCCGGATAGGCCTCCAGATCAAATACGGCGCAGACATCGGTCGGAGGTGTGTCACCTACCAGGTCTGTACGATAGCCGAATGTAGTCGAATACACGATCTGCGGGATAAAGCACTCGCTGACCAGCAGGTCACCGAAATCATCGGCAGCCGAGGTGCCGTCGGGCGCCGGGGCCAGCATGGTGTCGGGGTCGATCTCCATCGCCAGACCTTCGTCACACAGACGAATTGCGTCCGCAGCAACAACATCCACTACGTCCCAGGTGATGTTGCCCGCTTCGTTCATCGCGCGCAGCTTGGCAACCGCTTCGGCCGAGCTGTCATCGTTAAGGATAGTGATGCCGCTCTTTTCAGAATAGGGCTCGTGATACGCCTTCAGCTGTGACTTGGAATAGGCGCCGCCCCACGAGACAATCGTCATCTCCTCGGCCATGGCGCCTCCGGCCACGGCAACAATGGCGCTTGCCATCAAAGTGGTTTTAACTTTCATTGTTAACTCCCTGTTATACCCGTAAATTTCTGAACAGACCGGATCACGGGGCAACCCGGCCGCCATTTACCCCCCAGCGATCCACCAGGGGACGTTCTTCATCAGGCGTCAAGTGCCCGGCAATCATGGGCCAACCAACCGATTTCAACTTCCTGGCCGGGCGACAACCGAACCGCATCGGGAGCGTTTCGGGTCTTAATGATAAAGTCTTCATTGCCCGCCACAGATAGGCGAAACCGGAAGACATCACCCATATAGATGAATTCTTTGACAGTCGCCTTTAGCGTATGCGCATCGGCATGCAGGCGATCTTTGTTGAATTCGACCCGCTCGGGACGGATTGAAACCTTGGTCCGTTCACCGGCTGCAGTGACATTGACCGGTTTGGCGTCAATTTCTGATCCATCATCCAGTGCAACCACGCACGAGTCGCCGTCGATTGACTTAACAACGCCTTCCAAGGTGTTGTTTTCACCAATGAACTGGGCAACAAAGCTATTTTCGGGCTCTTCATAGAGCAGATCCGGCGGCGCAAGCTGCTGGATGCGTCCGTCGTCGAACACGGCCACGCGATCCGACATCGTCAGCGCCTCTGTCTGGTCGTGGGTCACGTAAACTGTCGTAATCCCCAGCTCATGCGCCAGACGGGTAATCTCGAACTGCATATGTTCGCGCAATTGCTTGTCCAGCGCGCCCAGCGGTTCGTCCATCAAAACTAGCTCAGGCTCGAACACCAAAGCACGGGCCAAGGCGATCCGCTGCTGCTGACCGCCGGACAGTTGCGCCGGACGGCGGCTGCCAAAGGCGCCCATCTGGACCATATCCAGCGCACGCTTCACTTTTTCTTCCCGATCGCTTTTGCCAATGTTGCGCACTTCAAGCGGGAACGAAAGGTTTTCAGCCACAGTCATATGCGGGAACAATGCATAGTTTTGGAACACCATGCCAATCCCGCGCTTATGTGGTGGAATGTTGTTGATCGGGCGTCCGTCCAACATGATTTCGCCATGAGTAGCGGTTTCAAATCCGGCCAACATCATTAGGCAAGTTGTCTTGCCTGACCCCGAGGGGCCGAGCATAGTTAGAAACTCACCTTTTGGCATCGAGAGATTAAGGTCTTTTACGACGAGTATCTCGCCGTCATAAGATTTTTGAACACGCTGAAATTCGACGAACGCTGCGTCATTTGACATTACCAACTTGGCTCCCCTGTGCGGTCTTTGCTTGCCCGGTTCATCCGGATCTCAAAGACCAGTCCACCCTATTTAAGGACATGGGGGACCAACCACGCAACCATAAATGTGACAGCTAGGCGACAAAGAATCCTGTAATTCACTTCAGCTCAACTGATATTTCGATATCTCGTCCGCAACGCAAGGCCTTGAATGGCGTAATTAACTTGCTTCATTCGCCTCTATTTAACTTCCCAATCAACAACATAAATCTAATTATTTAAATGAGTTATAATTGCTATTTAAACCGCCGCATCTCCCAGCCCAGACCTCGACATCGATACTGAGTTGCTGAGAGATTCGCATGTCGAAATTCCTTGACCGATTGGAAAACGCCAAAATTATCTGGTGCAATCCAATCTAGAAACCGCGCTTTGGGGGGCTATTAATCTCATTTTGATAGGGCAGAGGTACGGATTTGCGAACCCCGCGTTTTCAGGCGCAATCGGATTCTGCCTTTGGGGGCAGTTGCACCCTCTTAACTTGCCGCTTCCTGCGCTTATTCCAGGGCAGGATTCAGATGCTTCTTGGCCTTCTTCAATCCGGTACTTCGGATAAAATGCACAGAACTTGGGCATCGCTTCCAATGTTCAGGGCCTCGCAGACATCTGCATTCATCGCTGCTGCGACGCCCGCCCCGCCCGAAGCAGTTGTCGCCAACCCAGCCTCTGCCATGGCCGGTAAATACCGCACCACGTCGTCATCCGAGAGCGTCAGAAAACAGTCTGCATCCCGCGCCAGACCATTCAGCGCGATCAGCGATGGTTCTTTACAGTCCAGCCGCCCCATGATGCTGTCAGGCCCATCCGCAAAGACGCAGGTACCTGCTTCGATACTGGCTTGCAACGCAGGGGCCGCTTCGGGTTCCACGACAATGATTTTGGGTCCATCACCCCAGGCATGGCGCGCATAAGCTGCAACCGACCCTGCTAGCCCACCTACCCCGGCCTGCAAAATGATATGCGTGGGCGCATTTGGGCATTGGCGCACCGCTTCTGCAGCCATCTGCAGATATCCCTCCATCAGGGTGTGCGGCAGCTCGTAATACCCGTCCCACGAACTGTCAGATAGCAATGTCCAACCGTTATCCTGCGCCGCTTTGCCAGCAGCCTCCATACTGGCGGCATAATCCGTACCTTGACGAACGACCCTGGCTTTTTGCGCACGAAGGCGTTCCGCGAAACTTTCAGGTACGGTTTCGGCGATATAGACCACTGCATCAGCCCCAAATATCCGTGCACCTGCTGCTACACTCATCCCGTGGTTACCCGCGCTAGCGGTGACATAGGTTTTCCCGCGTAAAGTAGACTCATCCGGTGTCTGCGCCAGATCAGCAGCGTGACGGGCGATGACATAGGCAGCCCCCAAAGCCTTGAATGACCCGAGGTTCATACGCCCACGCTCATCTTTGACCCATAGATCGGCGACATTGGCCAAATCCTTGGCTTCTACCAGATTGGTTTCCGCTGCTGCAGGGCATACTGTTAACAAATCAGCTACGCGAGCCGCGTTTATCGAAGGAAATGGAGCATCAGGAATCAATTTTTCCTTGCCGCGGTGTGGGTTTGAACTGAGTTTCAACAGTATTTCCTTCCTAAGTTGTCCATTGACGTGATCGGATTCGTAAAGTTCTGTCAACACGTCTCTAATCACGACACGAGGATCCGATGAGCCAAGTGAATCCGGCATTCATGCGGGGGGAATTTGACCGTCGGCTGTCCAAAACACGAAAAGCCATGACCGAGGTCGGGCTGGACGCGCTGTTCTTCGAAGATCCTTCGAACATGACGTGGCTAACCGGATACGAGGGGTGGTCGTTCTACGTCCATCAAGGCGTTTTGGTCTTTCATGACGCAGACCCGATCTAGTGGGGACGCAATCAGGATACTAATGGGGAACGACGTACAGTGTGGATGCCTGATTGTCAGATACGTCCACATTGAATGCCGCGCGTGCTGTGGCTATCCAGTGGGTCTGAGCTATCTCCCAGACTGGGGTGAGCGCACGATATCTCTGCGTCCCGAGGATGAGACAATCCTGGATCCTGGCAAGACGTTTCACTTTATGCCTGGCCTCTGGTTGAATGTCTGGGGGTTAGAGATCACCGAGTCGATCCTGATCACCGATACCGGTCCTGCCGAATGTTTCTGTAACCGCCCAAGAAAGCTGTTTGTAAAGCCATGACCCTGCAAAGAACCCAAGATATCCTCGCCGATCTGATCGCGTTTGAAACGGTATCTGCAGACAGCAATCTTAAGATCATCAGCTATCTAAGGGACAGGTTGCAGGCCTTGGGTGCACGCTGCATCGAAACCCGGGATGATACTGGCACCAAGGCCAATGTATTTGCTTCCATGGGCCCAGACATTCCCGGCGGCATCTTGTTATCCGGCCACACGGATGTGGTTCCCGTCGCGGATCAGAACTGGACATCAGACCCGTTTTTGATGACCGAGAAAGGTGGCAGACTTTACGGACGTGGCACCTGTGACATGAAGGGCTTCATCGCCGCCGCACTTGCACTTGCCGAAACGCTGGATGCCAGAAAACTGACCCAACCGCTGCACTTTGCCTTCACCTATGATGAAGAAACCGGATGTTTGGGCGCGCAGAACATGGTGAACGATCTTTCCGAACGAGGAATAGTGCCGGATATCGCAATAATCGGAGAGCCCACCGAAATGTGCCTGATCGAAGGGCATAAGGGGTGCTATGAATACACGACACGATTTGTCGGGCTCGAAGGACACAGCTCGGCCCCGGATGATGGGGTTAATGCGGCGGAATACGCGGCACGCTATGTAGGAAAACTTCTGGAACTGCGCCAGATATTGAAATCCCGCGCGCCAACAAGCAGCCCCTTCGAGCCACCCTGGACCACTATAAACGTGGGTTTCTTCAATAGCGGCGTCGCCCATAACGTTATTGCCAGCAAAGCCGATGTCGGCTGGGAAATGCGCCCGGTTCAGGCCAGCGATGCGGATTTCGTCAAGCAAACCCTGTCTGACTATGTGACCCACAGCCTGCTGCCCGAAATGCAGGCCGTCCATAGTGAAGCCAGCATCACGCAGGATATCACGGCCGAGGTTGCAGGCCTTGAGCCAATGGAAGAAAACGCCGCCCGCAAACTGGTTGCCGAGCTGACCGGGGCGAACGGAACAGGTGTTGTGTCATTCGCCACTGAAGCTGGCCTGTTTCAGCAGCTTGGCACCCACGCGATTGTCTGCGGTCCCGGCTCGATCACACAGGCCCATAAAGCAGATGAGTACGTCGAGATCGAACAGCTCGACCTATGCTGTCGGATGCTGGACCGGCTTGGGCAACGCCTGACCTCTTAACCTGCCCCATGGGTGCGATCATAAGCAGATCGCTTGGGCTGAACATGCGCGTTTCGGATGTCTTCACCAGGGTTATAGACTTCCATAACCAATGGATAACAGGCGGCTGCGTCCGAGGAATGCTCGGACGAGCAATCGCCCCCGGGACAAGCTGAAAGGCCGACGATCAGGTCTATCTCGGCGTAGAATTCCAGGTAATCACCCGGACGCACCGGGCTTGCCTTCATGAAGTATTGGCCTGTGTCCTGCGTAAATCCGGTGCACATGAAGACGTTCAACACGTCGTGGACGTGCATTTCGGCCTCATGCAGCGGCAGGCCACAATGGCTGGCCAATGCCCGTGTCAGGTTGGAATGGCAGCAATAATGGTAGTCATCGCCAGACAGCAATCGCCCGGTATAGGGGTCACAGCGGGTCCCGATTACGTCATGCACGGATCCGCCGTATGAATCGAACCCATACCAATCCAGAGTATCCGTGACGATGGTCGCCATGGGTCGCATATTTGGAAAACTTGACCACATCCGATCCCCGGTCGACAGATGCGTGCCATGCAGCGCGCGGGTTTTGCCGGAATAGAACCGTTCGGTCAGGTCGTGCTTGTTCCACATGTTCAGATCACCGACCTGCGCGCCATCGACCGACACCACCCGAATAAAGGCCCCCGCGGGCACTTCAATACAGGCTGCATCACGCGGGGCTGCAATGACTTCGGCGGTTTTCACCGCATGCTGCCTCAGGTCGGTCAACGCAACCAGATCAGGTTGCGGCATCGTTTCGGGCGGATAGCAAATGACCGGAGGGATCTCCTTCCGGTCATTTGCGTCTGCCGGAGGTTTAAAATTCGGATGTTTCAACTTCATGACCGCGCTCCGATATCTGTCTGACAACAGACCTAGCGCATCACAAACGGGTTCGCCATCGGCTCTTGCGAGGTGCTGATCCAGATGGTCTTGGTCCGGGTGTAATCGAGGATGGCTTCAACCCCGGCTTCACGACCATACCCTGATTGATTGAACCCGCCAAACGGCGCGATAGGAGAGATCGCGCGATAGGTATTAACCCAACAAATCCCGGACTTGATCCGCTTGGACACCCGATGCGCCCGCGCCAGGTTCTGCGTAAACACACCTGAACCCAGCCCAAAGACTGTGCTGTTGGCTAACGCGATGGCCTCTTCTTCGGTATCGAATGGCAGCAGAGACATGACCGGGCCAAACATCTCAACTTTCAACGTCTCGGTCTCGGGCGATATGCACTCGACCAGGGTTGGGTTCATGTAATTGCCGGGCCGATCCGCAGGTTGCCCGCCGAAATGGACCACGGCCCCCTGCTCCGCTGACTTGGCCAGGGTCTCTTCGATCTTGTTCACTTGCGCCATGGTACATAGCGGTCCGACATGGGTACCGGCCTCCAGCGGGTCACCCAGAACGATTGCACCCGCCTTTTCTTTGATGCGGCCGATCAGATCTTGCAGAACGGATCGCTGCACAAGCCCGCGCGTGCCCGCAACGCAACTTTGCCCCGACGCGCCAAAGTTTCCGGCGATCAGGCCATTTGCGGCCCCATCCAGATCCGCGTCTTCAAAAACAAGTATCGGCGATTTGCCACCAAGCTCCAGCGAGGTGACGGCGAAGTTTTCGGCGGAATTCCTGACCACATGGCGCGCTGTCTCGGGGCCACCGGTAAAGGCGATGCGATCCAGATCGGGATGGCGGGTTAGTGGAATTGCACAGTTTTCCGCATCCCCGGTGATGACCGAGACAACGCCCGCGGGGAATCCGGCCTGTTCAATCAAACGCGCGAACTCCAGCATCGGGGCCGGCGCAATTTCGGATGCCTTCAGCACGACGGTACACCCAGCCGCAAGCGCCGGGCCCAACTTAGTCGCTGTCAGGAACATTTGTGCATTCCAGGGCACAATAGCCGCGACAACACCAATGGGTTCGCGCGTGGTAAACACATGCATATCCTGCTTGTCGATGGGCAGAACCGTCCCTTCAACCTTATCCGCAAGCCCTGCGAAATAGCGGTAATAATCCGCGACATACCCAGTTTGCGCCGAGGTTTCTGCCAGCAGTTTACCGCTGTCTGTTGTCTCAAATTCCCCAAGCCGTGCAGCGTTTTCGGCAACCAGGTCAGCCAGCCGATAAAGAAGCTTGCCGCGCGCGGTGGCCGTCATGTCGCGCCATTGCGGATCATCAAGCGCACGTTTGGCGGCGGCGACTGCCCTGTCGACATCCTCAGGTGCCGCACAGGAAAACGTAGCCCACCCCTGCCCAGTTGCGGGATTTGCAGATGTCATGACCTGAGACGTCGCCCCCTCAGACCAGGCGCCATCAATGAAAAGCTGAAAATGCGGTAGATTTCCCATAGTGTTCCTCACTGAAAGGCTGGCATGACATCGTCGATGAACCGCGCCAGAGAGGCACGTTTTCGCTCGTTCGTCATCCCGCTGTCGACCCAGAACGAAAACTCATCATAGCCCAAATCTTCATAACGTTTGATCCGGTCGATAACCTGCTGCGCTGTACCAACCGTCAGGTCGCGCGCCAGCTTATCACTTGTGTACATCTGGTTGGCATCCATCTCGTCCGGGGTGATCCGTTGGATCAACCCTTGCTCGACCGGGCGTTTGTTCATGAACCAGGCACCGAAATAGTTGTAATACCGGCGCAATTCCTGAACGCCTTGCGCAACATCGTCTGTGTCCTTGCCAACATATGTATGATGCAACAGCATGATTTTGGGGCGCGGTCCGGTATGGCTGTCGCAGGCTGCATTGAAGCGGTCCATCAGCGTTTCAATCTCTTCCATGCCCTGCCACAGGGGGGTGACCTGGATGTTAAACCCGTTGTGGACACCGAATTCATGACTATTGGGGTCCCGCGCCGCGATCCAGATCGGCGGACCGTCTTTCTGAAACGGTTTCGGCGCAGATGTGGTTGCCGGGAAGGAATAAAACTCACCCTCATGCGCACAATCGCCCTGCCAGATCTGCGGAAGCAAAGGGGTTGTTTCCCGCATCCGTTGGCCCGCTTCCCAGGCATCCATCCCCGGCATCAGGCGCTCATACTCATAAGAATATGCGCCGCGTGCGATCCCCAGTTCGATCCGGCCTTTGGTAATCTGATCTGCCGCGGCGGCCTCTCCGGCCAATTTGATCGGATGCCAGAACGGGGCGACTACCGTACCCGTCCCCAGCCGTACATTCCGGGTGTGATGGGCCAGATCGACTAGCGAGATAAAGGGGTTGGGCGCGATGGTGAACTCCATCCCGTGATGCTCACCCGTCCAGACGGCGCGCATCCCGCCCTCGTCCGCCATTTTCACAAGGCTGACGAATTCGTCATACAGAACGTCATGCGGCTGATCTGGCGACAAACGTTCCATATGGGCAAACAGGGAAAATTCCATTGACCTGCTCCTTTATCGTAAGCTGTGAATGTCGCCTTGCGAGGCGTCACCAAGGTAGAGAGAGAAATCCCCCTCTTTGGCTTCCATCGCATAGCGGGTCATCATGTGGCGGACACCGCCGGACACGTATTTCAGGTTCGGAAGGTCATCCGTTCTGATCCATTCGGCGCCCTCAAGCGGCGTTGGTCGGGAACAGCTGGCCAGAAAATAGGTGTAATGCTGCTTTGTTTCCGCATCGTCGAATGAGGAATAGACCTGTTCGACCTCGACCTTCAGTCCACGTTCTGACAAGCCCTGGGTCAATCGGTTTCGCTGCCCACCCCGCTCGACCCCGGAGATTTGAACGGGACGATAGGCACCATTGCTCTGCTCCAGCAAAACATTGTCATCTTTGCGGATGATCGCGCCGCATATCGTCGGTACCATGGCGTCGATTTCACGTTCGAGCCCCAGGCTGAAATACGACCCTCCGACATATCCAAGACCCTGCCCGACCGAGTGCGAGAACTCTGCCACCTCACCGATCAATAAGGTATGATCACCGGCGGGAAGGACCTGATGGGTCTTGCAGCAAAACTGCGCCAGCGCCCCGTCGATTAGGGGTAGATCAAAAAGGCCATTGCTGTGCGCGACCTTTGCAAACCGGTCCCCTTTATACCCAGCGAAAGTGTTCGATATCTCTTGCTGTCCATCTGCAAGCACATTCACCGCAAACCGGGTGCAGTTGGCGAAAATTTCGTGGCTGGACAGAAACTTCCCCGGACACACCAGCAGCAATGGCGGGTCAAGTGACACAGACGAAAACGAGTTTGCGGTGAACCCGACCGGCGCACCGTGCTCGTCCCGTGCCGTCACCACTGTCACCCCGGTCATAAAGCTGCCAAAGGCGTCACGCAAAGCTCGGGGGTCCATACTTGTCATGGCTGGCACCCCCCCACAAATTCCAACAGCTGTGCGTTTACTTCGGCGGGATGAGTCATCGGCAACATATGTGCGGCACCTGCGATGATTGCCGCTTGTCCCGAGGGAACCAAACGCGCCATGTCCCGAGACATTTCAGGCGTCGAATTCGGCTCATCCGCGCCGGTCATGAACAAGGCGGGACAAGCGATACGGGCCAGTTCATCATCGGAAGGACCGTCCGTTTCGGCAAAAGCGGTATACGCGGATTTGTAGGCCGCCGGATCAACCTCAGTTAGCCAGCGCCTGCAGGCCTGTCGCTCGGCGGACGAGGCTTCGCCAAACCAACGTTGCAACGTGACCGTGGGATCATTTGGCCCCGATACCTCCAAGGCCGAGGCACGTGCGACGACGGCCTTGTGCGCGGCAACCGGACGCCGATGGATCGCATTCAATGCCGCAACGCCAAGAACGCTATCTGGCACATCCGCCGCCAGTCGGAGCGCTATCAGGGCGCCCATTGAATGGCCGATCAAGACAGCGGGCTCTGTCAGCACGGACGCCGTGCGGTGCACGTAGGCCTCCAAGCCAGTCGGATGATCAAAGCTCGACTGACCATGTCCTGGCATATCCGGGCACAAGACACGATACCCCGCCGCGACCAGGGCGTCGATCTGCGCGCCCCACGCCTCGGCCCGCAGGCCAACCCCGTGCAGCAGAATAACCAGCGGCCCTTGGCCCTGATCAATCACCGCCAGGGTGCTGAGTTCAGACCGAGGCCGGGTTGTCCACGTCATGGCCCAAATCCTTGAGGTCCTGATAACGGTCGCCGATCCGATGATGGGGGCGGCCCGAGGTTGCGCCACCCAGCACGACCACAATTTCATCCGCGCGCGGTGCGTCGGGGATTGCAAACTGCAGCGTCAGATAATGCGATCTACGCCCGGCATCATTCTTGTCCATCATGGGCACCATGATCGGAGTGTTCGCCGGACCGCGGGTATTGGTGAAGGACAGATAGGACTTGGCCCCAACCGCTTGACGATAGTAATTCCCGAAATGCAGCGTGTGGATCAGGCCCGAGGCATGTTCGACCTCGCCATCCAGCCCTACAACCGCCGCTTTGCCATAGGCTTCGATCACCTCGCCGCCACCTGCAAGCGTGACCATCCGGTCAGTCAACATTTGCCCCAGCACAGGCCCATAGGCCAGAATTTCCGGTCTCAGATCCTCGACATACCGGCCAGCCCAAGGGTTCGACACAACCGCCGCAACGGCAAACATGCGCCACGGGCGGTCGGCGGCACGAAATCCTTCAACCAGAACCTCTTCGTCGAAAGTCACTATTTTTCTGATATTTGGCTGCACTGCCATCTCCCCAAATCTGCTTGAGGAAATATCACCGTTAGAAACATCTTTTGACAAACGAAAGAACTTGAGCCTTAGGTATTAACAACACTAATAGGTGGGTTACCGATGGCAAAAACACTCCCTCCCCTGACGTGGTTCCGGTCGTTCGAAGCAGCGGCGCGGCGGCTTAGTTCAACTGCTGCAGCGGATGAAATCGGGTTGACGCAATCCGCAGTCAGCCAACAAATCAAAGCCTTGGAAACCCGTCTGGGCGTCGTTCTGTTCCACCGCCACGCGCGCGGTCTTTCTTTGACGGATGAAGGGCGGAAGCTGCTGCCACAGGTCGAGGCAGCCTTGGATATGTTGCACTCCGCAGCCTCACCCTATTTGGCCGAAGAAAAAGCTCGCCATATCACGGTGGCGGCCTCTATCAGCATCATCGAATGGGTCATCTCGCCGGCATTACCCGAATTTCAGGCCCAGCACCCCGAAACCTCACTCCGATTTGTCAGCACTATATGGCCTGACGAATATGCAGCATCGCGCGCCGATATTGAGGTACGCTTTGGTTCAGAAAAACAAGTCGGGAAAAATGCGAAACCGTTGAATCCCAATCGCCTTGTCCCGGTGGTGTCGCCGAATCTAAGCGGCAATTGGCTTGATCTGCCTCTGATCGAATCCGTTGGCACATCGGACAGTTGGGCGTCATGGGGTGAAATCACCGGCCAGAAACTGCGCAAGCCATCATATTTTGTGGATTCCTATGGCCTCGCCCTGCAACTTGCTGTTTCAGGCAGCGGCGTTGCGCTGGTGAATTCTATCATCGCAGAGCAAGCCCGGAAATCGGGCAAAGTCCGCCTTGCCAGCAAAGATTCCGCACCCGCCAGTGAGGGCTATTTTTTATCCGTCCTTCGCAACTCAGCCGAGGTATCGGATTTCACCGATTGGTTTTCCGGCCTTATTTCTTGTGCCTGAGGGTCTGATTCAGACACACCCATGTCGCATATGGGGATATCGCCGCGCCCGAAAATAGTGAAGTTTGGAAGAAAAGGTCCGATTCATGAGATATTCCGGCTTTCGAGTTATCAAAGAGGCGCTAACCGGCCACAAAGGGTGGAAACCGGTTTGGCGTGAACCTGAACCTAAGGCCCATTACGACATCATCGTAATCGGCGGCGGCGGGCATGGTCTGGCAACCGCGCATTACCTTTCCAAAATCTACGGCCAACGAAATGTTGCCGTAATCGAGAAAGGCTGGATCGGTGGCGGAAATGTGGGCCGAAACACCACGATCATTCGCTCGAACTACCTGCTGGATGGGAATGAGCCGTTTTATGAGTTCTCGCTGAAGCTGTGGGAAGGGCTCGAGCAGGACCTGAACTATAACGCAATGGTCAGTCAGCGCGGTATCGTCAATCTGTTCCATACAGACGGACAGCGTGACGCCTATACGCGACGTGGCAATGCGATGATCCTGAACGGGGCCGATGCCGAATTGCTGGACGCAGATCAGGTGCGGCGCGAACACCCTTATCTGAATTTCGACGACGCTCGCTTTCCGATCAAGGGCGGCCTTGTTCAACGGCGTGGAGGCACCGTGCGCCATGATGCGGTGGCCTGGGGCTATGCCCGGTCAGCCGACCTGCATGGCGTCGATATTATCCAGAACTGTGAAGTTACCGGGCTGCGGATCGAAGATGGCAAATGTCTTGGGGTCGAAACGACTAGGGGCTTTATCGGCGCCTCCAAAGTCGGATGCGCCGTTGCGGGCAGTTCGGGGCGCGTTATGGGGATGGCCGGACTGCGCCTGCCTATCGAAAGCCACGTTCTACAAGCCTTTGTATCTGAGGGGCTAAAGCCTGTCCTGCCCAGTGTCATCACCTATGGCGCGGGGCATTTTTATGTCAGTCAGTCCGACAAGGGCGGGCTGGTGTTTGGTGGCGATCTTGACGGCTATAACACCTATGCCCAACGCGGCAACTTGCCCGTGGTCGAGGATGTTTGCGAAGGTGGCATGGCATTGATGCCGATGATCGGACGCGCCCGGTTGCTGCGGATGTGGGGTGGCGTGATGGACATGTCGATGGATGGCTCTCCGATCATTGACCAAACGCCGGTCGAGGGCCTCTATTTCAACGGGGGCTGGTGCTATGGCGGGTTCAAGGCAACTCCGGCTTCGGGCTATTGCTTTGCACATCTGCTTGCGAAGGACGAACCGCACCCTGTCGCAACGGCCTATCGGTTGGACCGGTTCCGCACCGGCCGGATGATCGACGAAAAAGGCGCGGGCAATCAGCCCAACCTGCATTAAAGGGGACACCAGACATGATAATCAACCACCCCCTTCTAGGGCCTCGCGATGCATCAGAATTCACCTATCTGGGCGACGCCGCGCTGATTGACCGCCCCGATTGGCAGGCGGAAAATGCCGCCGAGGCCTTTCACGACTATGCCTATCTGCGTGACAACCCGGCAGGCGAGCACCGTGAACTTTGGTACCACGAAACAGGTGACCGATCCTGGCTGGTCGTCACGCGCAACACGCTGACCCACGAGATTTCAAAGGTGGAACTGGCCCGCGATGTGGCCCGCGCACGGGGGCGCTCCAAATGACGCAGGTGAACCGGCTGAACGGCGGACAGATTGACCGCAACACCACGCTGAACTTCCGCTTTGACGGGCGCAGCTATACTGCGCATCCCGGCGACACGCTGGCCTCGGCCCTGTTGGCCAATGATGTGCGTCTGATCGGGCGGTCTTTCAAATACCACCGCCCGCGCGGGCTTCTGACCGCCGGATCCGAAGAGCCCAACGGCCTGGTCGAGCTGCGCAGCGGCGCCCACAAAGAGCCCAACACGCGCGCCACGGTGACCGAGATGTTCGAGGGGCTTGAGGCGCGATCACAGAACCGCTGGCCCAGCTTGAAATTCGACGCGCTGGCCGTGAATGACATGTTTTCCAACTTCCTGTCTGCGGGTTTTTACTACAAGACTTTCATGTGGCCTGCAGCCTTCTGGGAAAAGCTGTACGAGCCTACAATCCGTCGCGCAGCCGGGCTTGGATCGCTTTCGATGCAAGAGGACCCGGACGAATACGACAAGGGCTTTCGCCATTGCGATCTGCTGATCATTGGTGCCGGACCAGCCGGTCTTACGGCGGCTTTGACCGCGGGTCGTGCGGGCTCGGATGTCATTCTGGCGGATGAGGATTTCGCCCTGGGCGGTCGCCTGAACAGCGAAACACTCACCATAGACGATGCTGCGGCGTCTGACTGGGCGGCGCAGGCTGTGGCCGAGCTGTCCGCGCTTCCCAATGTGCGCCTGATGCCGCGCACCACGGTGATCGGCGCGTTTGACCACGGAATTTATGGCGCGGTCGAGCGTACGGGCGATCATCTGCCCAGCCTGCCCGCAGGCGAACCCCGGCAAATCCTCTGGCGTATCTATACCCAAAAGGCGCTGCTGTGCGCAGGCGCGACCGAGCGGCCAATCGCATTCGAGAACAATGATCGCCCCGGCATCATGACCGCTAGCTCCCTGCGCACCTATGCCAACCGTTTCGGAGTGGCGGCCTCGCAGCGCGTCGCGGTCTTTACCAACAATGATGGCGGCCACCGCACCGCAGCTGATCTGCACGCCAAAGGTGTCAAAATCACTGCGGTGATCGATGTGCGCAAAGACGCCCCCATCAGCCATGACTACGAAGTTCTGCAGGGTGCTCAGGTCACAAATACCAAAGGCCGACTGGGGCTGAGCTTTGTCGAAGTCGCCCTGCCCGATGGCTCAACCCGGACATTGGAATGCGGTGCCTTGGGCGTCTCGGGCGGTTGGAACCCCAACGTCCACATGACCTGCCACCAGCGCTGCCGCCCCGCATGGGATGAGACGCTGGCCGCCTTTGTTCCCGGCGCGGACCTGCCGGTAGGCATGTCCGTTGCCGGCGCGGCAAACGGCGATATGTCTACCCACGGTGCGTTGCGCTCTGGCGCCGAGGCCGCAATCGTCGCTTTGGACCTGACCAACGCCAAACCCGATCTGCCCGAGGCCGAGGACGCACCCATCGCGCAGACCCCATTCTGGTACGTTCAGGGCTGCAAACGCGCATGGCTGGACCAGCAGAACGATGTGACGGTCAAGGATGTCCGTCTCAGCTATCAGGAGGGCTTCCGTTCGGTCGAGCATCTGAAACGCTATACCACGCTGGGCATGGCCACGGACCAAGGCAAGACCTCGAATATCGGCGGGCTGGCGATTATGGCCGAGCTGGCCGGTAAGTCGATCCCCGAGACCGGTACCACCATCTTCCGCCCGCCCTATACCCCCGTCCCGATTGCTACTTTCGCAGGCCGGATGAAGGGCAAAGAGTTCCACCCTACCCGCCTGACGCCCTCACATCACTGGGCCGAAGAACGCGGCGCGGTGTTTGTCGAGGTTGGCAACTGGCTGCGCGCGCAGTGGTTCCCCCTGCCCGGCGAGACCCATTGGCGCGAGAGCGTGGACCGTGAAGTGCGTCAGACGCGTGCCTCGGTCGGGGTGTGCGACTGCACGACATTGGGCAAAATCGACGTGCAGGGTACCGATGCGGCAGCGTTCCTGAACCGGGTCTATGCCAATGGTTTCGCCAAGCTTGCGGTCGGCAAAACCCGCTATGGCCTGATGCTGCGCGAAGATGGCATGGCGATGGATGATGGCACAGCGGCAAGGCTGGCCGAGGATCATTTCGTCGTCACTACCACGACCGCAAATGCCGTAGTCGTCTATCGCCACATGGAATTCGTGCGCCAGTGCCTGTGCCCGGACATGGATGTGCAGCTGATATCCACCACAGAAGGATGGGCGCAATATGCAGTTGCCGGGCCCAATTCCCGTAAGCTGCTGCGAAAAATCATCGACCCGGAATTCGACATCTCGAATGAGGCCTTTCCCTTTATGGCCTGTGGAACCATCACCGTGTGCGGCGGCCTTCGGGCGCGGCTGTTCCGGATTTCCTTTTCAGGCGAGCTGGCATTCGAAATCGCGGTTCCCTCTCGCTATGGCGACGCATTGATGCGCAGGCTGATGGCCGAGGGCGAAGAGTTCGACGTTGTCCCATATGGCACCGAAGCACTGGGCGTCATGCGGGTCGAAAAAGGCCATGCTGCAGGCAGCGAGTTGAACGGCACCACAACCGCCCTGAACCTGGGAATGGGCCGCATGGTGTCCAAAAAGAAGGACAGCATCGGATCAACCCTGTCGGAACGCGAGGCACTGAACCAACCGGATGCACTGATGCTGGTGGGGATCAAACCGTTGGAGCCTGAAAACAAGGTAACCGCCGGTGGCCACCTGATGAAGAACGATGGCCCGGTCGATGCGGCCCATGATCAGGGCTATGTCACCTCAGCCGTCTACTCACCCATTCTGAACAGTAGCATTGGGCTGGGATTGTTGAAAAACGGCGGCGACAGGCTGGGCGAAAAAATGCGCCTTGTCTCTCCGCTGACGGACCTGACGGTCGAGGTGGAAATTGTCTCGGCCCATTTCGTTGACCCGGAAGGAGAACGTCTGCGTGGATAATCTGGTTGCGATAACCGCCCTCGGCGCGGCTGACCCTCGGGTAGACACGGTTGGGCCTGTCACCTGTTCCGAGATACCGGACGTGGCGTTGGCATCAGTCGCGGCGCGGCTCGGTCAGGAAACAGCGGCCAAAGCCGCATTGAAGAAACTAATCGGCGCTGAGGCACCAAAGGTCCAGAGGTTTGAAGGAACCGCAATCACCGCCTTTTGGGCGGGGCCAGAGCAATGGATGGTTGAAGCACCGCATGACACGCACGAGGACCTTGCCGCGCAGGTGAAATCTGCGGTTGGGTCTGCGGCCTCGGTCACTGAACAGACCGATGCTTGGGTGCGTTTCGACCTGGCTGGTGCGAACATTCAAGCAGTGCTGGAGCTTTTGTGCCAGTTGGATCTGCGCATATTGACTAAGGGAACGGCGGCGCGCAGCTCGATCCACCATATTGGCTGTTTCGTGCTTTGTCGTAGTTCGGATCACTACAGCCTGTACGGTCCGCGCTCGTCCGCCAAATCTCTGCACCATGCGATCCTGACGGCGATGCGATCGGCGCTTTAGTCAGCGCCTAGACCGAGGGCAAAGGGGCGTTATCCTCAACCCGGAAACGGTTGATGCGGCGCCTGTCCTCGCTGGGGCTCAGGCCAAAAGCCGACCGGTAATGTGTCACCAAGGGCGCAACAGATCCATAGCCGACAGCGGCCGCGATCTGGGAAATGGGGTCTTTGGTATAAACCACCATCTGACGCGCCGCCTTCATCCGCATTGCGCGGTAATAATGGCTGGGGCTGTGTCCGGTTGCCTGTTTGAATGCCCGCTCGATCTGACGGGGCGTGACGCCCATTTGTTTCGCAACTTCGGCAATCGAGATCGCTTGACCTATATTGGCGGCAAACATTTCAACGCTGCGTGAAACAAGCGGTGGAAGGCGGTCTCCCGTTCTCGGCGCTGTCGCATTGGGCACCTGCTGACGCACTGCCGCACCGCGCATCATCGGATGTTGAAACCAGCACGCAACCTCATGCGCAATGTCACCGCCCAAGCGATCGTGAATCAAATGCAGTGCCAGGTCGAACCCTGCCGCTGCACCGGCGGCGGTATAGCGCGTCACGGTGCGCACGATCACTTCGCTCCGGGCGTCCATATCGGGAAACTCGGCCTCAAATGCCGCCTCATAGCACCAATGGACCGAGACCGGCTGACCTGCCATTGCACCGGATCGCACAAGAGGGAATACGCCACCGCTGATCCCGCCCAGAACTGTTCCGTGCCTCCCAAGACCACGCAGCAAGGCATTGCCGCTAACAGCGTTGTCAAAGACCGAAGACGGGCTGCTGAGCAGGAATAGAATGTCGATATTCCTGCAGTCCGCCAACGCGCGATCTGCTTCGAACCCAACCCCTGCGCTTGACTGAACCTTTTGACCACGTTCAGAAACCAGCGACCATCTAAACGCTTGATGACCTGCGATTTCATTGGCCGCCCGCAGGGGTTCGATCACCGATGTCAAACAAGCCATCGGAAAGCCATCAAACAGCAGAAAGCCGATATCGATTCTGTCCTGATCCGTCATAGATCCGTCCTAACAAGTTCCTGGCGGCAACCCTACACCAAGTTTATGCCCAACGGATCAGTCCAATAATGGCAGAGGTCGCATAGAACGCCTGCAACAGCAAAAACGTCCAGCGCCGATCAATCAATGCCCATGCGGCAAACAGTGCCGACGACACCAACAGTAGGGAGAATCCAAGAATCTCAGCGCCAATATTCGAAGCAATCAGCAAGGCATAAGCCATGGCCAGAACCGATCCGGTGATCTCAAACAGTGTTGTCAGGCGGCGGTTAGCTGTTCTGTCTTCCGTCATCAATTACACTTACCTTTGCCGAAAGAAGAAGACAGCGTCAGCGGGCCAGATTTGCATTCCGACTGATGTTCGAAGTCTGTGATATCCTCCGGGTACAGATTGTTCATTTCGAAGCTCCGCGTACATTGTGTTCGCGATACCTAATCTGACATTTGCCTTTGCCGCAAATGAATGATTATCATTCAATGATCAAAATCTGTCATGGGCATTCATGAACGAACGTTTGGAAATAGACGCTTTGCGCGCGCTGCTCGCAATCGCAACCTATGGTGGTGTGACCAGTGCGGCCCGACATCTGGCGCTTTCGCAATCGGCAGTCAGCCATAAGATCGGCCGTTTAGAGCGCGCACTGAATTGCAAACTGCTGACTCGCCGCAAAGGTGCCCCCCTGTTCACCGAAGACGGGCTGCGTCTTTGTGAATACGCCCGTCGAATTACCACTCTGCATGACGAAGCGGTGGCCTCACTTGGTAACAGGCCGCTCACCGGCCACTTGCGGCTTGGCATGACCGAGGATGCGACAACCAGCGGGATCGCCCAAATTCTTGGACGTTTCACGCGGCTGTACCCCGATGTTCGCGTACGAACCCGCACTGGCCAAAGCCTGAATGTTCAGGATTGGTTGAAGGCTGGTGAATTAGACTTGGCGGTGATTCAGATATTTCGCAACGACGTGCAGCCCGAAGATCTGATCCTGTTTCAGGATTCCCTTCATTGGGTCAAATCACCCGACTATCGTCTGAATCTGTCAGAACCGGTTCCGTTTCTGTCCTTTGACACACAGTGTTTCTACCGAAGATGGGGAATGGAAGACAGTCAGCAGCAGGACCACCGTTTTGACAATATCCTGGAATGTCCAAGTGCAGCAGGAATCCAGTCGGCTGTTCGATCTGGGCTGGGCATAGCGCTATTGAACGGGATGCACATTACACCTGACATGGAAGTCATCAACGATGTCTTTCCTACCCCTCCAGAGCTTGCCTATGTCGCGCGGGTTCAGATGAACAACCGCAACGCCGTGACAAAAGCGCTGATTGCGGAGATAGCAAAAGAGGTCGAACGCGCGTTTCCCTTGCGCGTAGTAGTTTAGTGGTCAGGTCTTCATTAAACCAAAGCCACTCGACATCCTCTGTCGCCGGCGGTCGATTGACTTGCGAAACGCTGTTTCGCTGACCAGTGACAGCGGAAAAAGAACCCTCTCGCCAACGCCGTCAATCACGGTCAGCTTGCCGCTTCTTTCCTGCGCACGAACGATGTTTTCAAACCCCATGTCACCCACAATGATCCGGCCGCTTTCGAGATCGTCAAACAGTTCCATCAATTCAGCATGAAGACGTTCACGTCCGGCGTGATCCTTGGCCAGCGCGACGCGTTCCGAATGCAGGGTTGGCGCAAGATCTCCGTCCGGGCCGGTCAGTTTTTCCACCACTATCGCCGGGCCCGCTGATGTTGGCGCATATCCCATGAATTGCGCCAACCTTTCGATCTCAGGGCATCCACGGTTGAGCGCCGCCAGATATTCGTTTGCTTCGCGGTTCCATTGGCGCAGATTGCCATAGCGCCATTCGGCATAACGCGGCAGAAAATGGCTACGCACAGGTTCGTCCACCCGCACTTTCAGCAGCGCCCCTTCGACCTCGGGGTGCTGATAAATCAGGTAGTTGCGACTTTTTCGCAGGGGTTTGTGGTCGCTCAGGTCAATCATGTCCGGGTGTTCCAACAGGGGTTGGGGTCTGTGTCCTTGAATGCCGGACAGCCCAAGTGGGCGCATTCATAGAATTTTCTCAAACCTGTTACAACTCACCTTTTGATCAGGGCCCCAGATTGGGACGCGGCAAAAGGATAAAGGCCTGGTCACCAGATGATGCGACAACAGGCGTCGAGACCCAGTCGCCTGGATCGAACGGAGGTGTAATCCCATCGCATCTATCGGGCTGCTTCCAGCACATGATGATCTCGGCCCCGGTCAGATAGTTTAACCGCAACCGCAGCCCCCGTTCGAATTGAACTCTGGCGTCTGCCGCGCCATTCACGCCAAGAAAATGCCCATAGATATATACGGTTTCGACCTGTTCAGGCAGGCTTTGCGCCAATGCGCGCGTTGCTTTTTGCCAAGGCGGGATGAACATAAACGATGTTTTGCCAATGAGCATCAAATTGATCATCAACACGCACATCAACAAGATACGCGAAACACTTAACCATCTTTTTGAAGACTGCAGAAACTGAACCCCACACGTGGTGAGCACGACTCCAAACAAGATCCAAAGCCAGTTCAATGCCCGAACAGGGACCTGCACCCCCGACATAATCGCCTTGAGGATAAGCGGTGCCAGACCAGCAAGTGCAGCCATCAGGATCGCGACGGCAAACATCCGTCTTCGGGTAAACAGGAACCCCCAGGCACCTGCAAATAGGGCCAAGAGCATCAAGCCATAACCGATTGTCCCTCCGCCCATTGTATAGATGATGGATCGAAGGAATACTTTGACCTTGGTAAGGTTCAGCAGCAGGTCATCGACCGAATTTACTTCGTTCGGCCCACGCCATTCAGCAACCGGTATACCAAATATCCCATGATAAAAGTAGTTCAGGGTGTAAACACTCAGCAACGCCAGAACCAGGCTGACAAAGAAAATGATCAGCGTAACAGCGACGCTGGTATAGGTTTTTGGCGCCTTGTTTGACAGCAGGATCAGTGTCAGCAACAGGAACGGATAGGTCGTGTAGGCCATGAAGGATAAGGGCACTGCCACAACCAAAAGGGCCAGCGACACACGATGCGGCAGAAACAGAACTGCCAGGCTGTACAAGGTGATAACCCAGATCCCCGGCAGCAACGTGTTGAACCAGTATGAAATCAGGAATGCTGGAACCGAAAACGCAATGAATAGCGCAAGATAACCTTTGTACCAGATCGGGTCCGAACGCTCCATGATCGCGGCTGCTGCCGCAGCCGAGAACAAGCCCCAGGCTATGTTATAGAGATACATGCTTATTTGTGAGGGCCATAGAAATGGCCGGAACTGCCACCAGTAGTTCAACCAACGACCTTCATCCAAGGCCTTGTGGTAGGCAATCTCGGTCCAGCCCAGCAGCGCCGGGAAATCATCATGACGTACGAAAGGGTCGAAAAGCTGTGGCCAATTGATCAAGAACAACGCAGCGATGCAAAGCAGGGACAGAAAAAGAAACTCCTGCCGAGATGTTTTTTCCGTCATGATTTGTCGCCATATGACCTTGCAATAACAGAGGCCCGGACCTGAGCGATAGCGGTGACAGCCGACCGGGGCAAGGCACGCACAACCAGCTTGCGTAGGGTCCAGCCTAAACTGCCGACCTCTTTCAACGCGCCGGGCGCGACTTTGGTATCCAGCACGTCCTGAGACAGCCGGACTGCCCCTGATTGGTTCGCATAGAGGACAGAATTATACCGATACCAGGGTTCGATCGATTGATCCCCGAACATCTCAGGCCGCAAACAATCATAGGCCGTGTATCCCCGTTCAGCGAACAAACCCTGCCAAAAGGACAGGCGCTGTTCATTTATATGAAACTCGCCGCCCTGCCCCGGAACGGCGGCTGAGAACAGGACCAGATCGCTATGTGTGGTCAGGCTCTGAACCAGGCTGGCCGACGCGTCATGCGGCAAGTGTTCACCGACCTCAAGCGACTGAGCCAAATCAAACTGGCGTCCAAGCTCGACCGGTTTGGACAGATCTGCACCGATAAACGCCTCAGCCGGTATCGCAAGCTTGTCACGATCCACATAGTCGCCATCGACACCGGCAATATCCTTGCAACCCGCGGCCTGCCACTCCGACAGCCACACACCCCGCCCGCAGCCAAAGTCCACGACACTGTCCGCAGAGATTTTTCCTAGAAGGCAAGCAATTAGCCTGTTTGCGGACCGCCTGGCGCCCTGGTCAATATAGTCAAAGAACTCGTTTGAATAGATATGCGACATTGCCAATCTCTAGGTTGAATTCTGCGGTTTATAGACCCATAGCCGTAGGAACGCGAAGTTGATCACAGGCAGAACAACTACAACGACAGCGGCCGAGGCAGCTTCGCTCAGGCCAAAACGAGGGCCGGCCAGTCCGGTAATCGCAGCTGAAACCAGCAGCCCAATTCCGACCATGCAAAGAAACCGCCCAAACTGTGCAGGAACCACCAGCGCCTGCCCGAAGGTCCAGACTGTTTGCCCAATATATTGGATCAGGATTGCGGACCCAAAAGCCAATGCATTGGCGATCCAAGGCGAATGAAACACGCGCAACAGGCCCAGATAGGCCAGCATGTAGTAACCAGCCACGCCTAAGCCCACGATGGCAAACCGGATTATGCGGCGCCGTTCGCTCATTTCTGCGCGGTCTTCTCTTCTACTATGGTGTCCGAAATCTCTGAGGTCTCTTGATCTACAAAATAGAGTGGTCGGTTTTTGGCCTCGATATACAGACGTCCGAGATATTCCCCCATGATTCCAAGCGTCAATAGCTGGATACCCGAGAAGAAACTGATCACCAGAACCGTCGACGCCCAACCCGCAACCGCGTTGTAAAGGATCAAGGACCAAAAGACGTAGACCGCCATCAGCGCGGCGATAATCAGTGTCAGAAAGGCCATTCGTGTGGCGATCTGCAGCGGTTTGATCGAAAAACTCGCCAGTGCATCAAGCGCAAAGCGGATCATCTTGGACATCGGGTATTTGGTCTCGCCCGCGATCCGTGGGTCGCGGATGTATTCGATCCCGATTTGACGAAAACCAACCCAAGCGAACATGCCCCGAACGAACCGCGCGCGTTCCGGCATACTCAGAACCGCATCCAGCGCCCGACGGCTGACAAGCCGGAAATCGCCCGTGTCATTTGGAATGGGTACGTCCGAAAGCCGGTTCAATATGCGGTAGAAACCATGAGCTGTTACTTTCTTAAACCAACTTTCGCCTTTTCGCTCACTCCGACGCCCATAAACCACATCATAACCCTGATCCATCATCGCCATCATGTCCGACAAAAGCTCCGGCGGGTCTTGCAGATCGGCATCCAACATGAATATCCGCTGCCCTTGGGCTGCATTCAGCCCCGCTGTCAGAGCGATCTGGTGACCGCGGTTACCCGATAGCTTCAAACCGCGAATACGCGGATGAAACTCGCTTTGGGCACAGATTGCGCGCCATGTTTCGTCATTAGACCCATCATCCACCAGAATAATCTCGGATTCGGCGTTCCACTGTTCAGTCGCAGCGATCAGGCGCTCCACCAGTAAGGGGATCGACTCCTCTTCGTTCATGCATGGAATGACGACAGACAGTAACATCTAACCTCCGGGCGCGATTTTACAGCGCACCTATCGCAAAACGGACCAGCCAAGGAATAACGTTCACTTGGCGTTGTAGATGTATTGATATCTCAACAGACGCATCAGCGAACAAGCCGAGCGCCGAGTTTTCACCTGTAGTTACCCAACCGACACAGGAATAGGCCCTACCCAACAGTTTGACTGCCTCGCATCCTGAAATTCCCTTGCCTGCAAGAAACAGTAATTCTGGGCCATCTAAATTGGATGAATTCGCTCAACATGGGTTATGTGAATCGCTTACCGAGCCTTTTTTGCTGGGGGGCTCCAAAACAATGTCTGAGATGTGAAACACCTAAGCGTCCAAGACAAGAGCTGGTGTTGTGGCGGAGAGACAGGGATTCGAACCCTGGAGACGGTCTCCCGCCTACACACTTTCCAGGCGTGCGCCTTCGACCACTCGGCCACCTCTCCGTGCGGGCGTTATTTGGACTATCGCCTGGGGATTTGCAAGGCCCGATTAGTGTAAAATTCTCTGGCTCGTTTCAGGCCCGAACTTGCCTCAGGGTTCGTCACCATCACCGTCGGAAAGATCAGCCTCGGTCAATTCGGCGGGCGAAGAGGCCGGGGGCGCTTTTGTCTCTGAAACAGGCTCAGATGGGGGCATTTGCGCGTTATCTGACGATTGAAGAGCCTCGGGGTTTCGCAGCCAGACATCACGCTGAGCAAACGGTATCTCGATCCCCTCCTCGACAAAGCGGCGATTGATCTCATGGTTCATGTCGGACTTCACCGAAAGAACCCAATTCACATCCCGCAAAATGGCGCGGATTTCAAAGTCCAGAGAATCCGCACCGAACCCCTGAAACACAACGTTGGGTGCCGGATTCGCCAATACCATCGGATGTGCGTTTGCGATTTCGCCCAGGATTGTCTCGACTACGCGGGTATCGGTACCATAGGCCACCCCGACCGGGACAATGACGCGTCCGATCGTATTTCCACGGGTATAGTTGGTGACAACACCGCTGATCAGGTCCGAGTTTGGGACAATGACATCTGTTCGATCGAAGGTCTCAATCCGGGTCGAGCGTACCGAGATGTCGCGCACATATCCCATCATCCCGTTTACGTCGATCCAATCGCCTTTTGAGATCGGACGTTCGACCAAAAGAATAATGCCGGACACAAAGTTCGAGACAATGGTTTGCAGACCAAATCCGATCCCGACAGAGAGCGCCCCGGCCACGATGGCCAGGGACGACAGATCGAAACCCGCAACCATGATGGCGACCAAGGCTGCCAGGAAGATACCGACATACCCCGTCCCTGAAACAATCGCGTTTTGACCACCGGGATCAATGCTCGTCTTTGGTAGCAAAGAGGTCCGCAACCCACCCTGCAGGGCGCGTGTCAGTCCGTATCCGATCAGGAAAACCACCAGAAAAGTAAAGAAATTACTGGGCGAGACTGTCACGCCCCCAATGTCGAATCCCAAAAGAAGCCGCGACCATGCCTCTAACAAATCGGTCTCGCGTGCGCCCCAGATCAGCGCCAGAACCGGCAGGGCCAAAATGGCCATGGCAAAGCCAATCAGAACCGAAAACAATGTGTCTCGGGCTGCCTCACCCTTGCGGGTTATCAATCCATAAACCGAAGTCAGGAATCGTTGAAGGATGATCAGTGCGGCAATCAGGATCAACGATTTTACCGCTGGAAAAACAATGGCCTCAGCAGCGTTGTTATAACCGATGGCGGCCAGAACTGGGCTGACAACTCCCAACAGGAACAATGCTCGGCGCAAGAATTCGACCAGCTGGATGACCCCGGTTCCACGGGCATTGCCATCAGGTTCTGCCTGCACCTCGGCAAGCCGTATCTGCCGCGCACGCAACAGAACCAGAGCAGTTGCAAGAATAACTGGGAAGCCCACAACCGCGCGCGTCGCATCCGAAGTATTCTCGATCTGTTCGAAAAGGTTCCCAAGATCATGCAAAATGAGAAAAACGGCAAGCAGATCCAGGTAGATTCGAAGCTCGGTGATCCGCTTTGGCGAGAGCTTTCTGAAACCCCGCGCCTGCTGCATTACATAGACCTGACGACCAATCCAGTCGTAGTACAGAACAATGGCCGCCCAGAACGGTACGTTTTGTATCAGAAGGGTTCCCCGCAATCCCAATATCCCCGTCAGGACGACGGCTTTTACCAGCAACAAAACACCCAGCCATGGCAGAATTATCCGAAACAGCGATGTCAGGAATGTCCATACGCCAGTTCCCTGCCCCCCTATGGTACGCAGATAGTTCCCAGCAGCCTCGGACCAACGTTTTCCATAGCCCAGCAAAACAATGGCCACAAAGACCAGCAAAAGAATTCCAAGCCCCTGTTTGCGAAGCTGCTCATGCACCACGTCCGTTTGGTAGTTCTGCACAGCCTCGTTGAAAAGGCTTCGGCCCGCTTCAGTCAGGTCAACCCAGGCTGGCCGCCAATAGCTGGGGTTCAGTGGCGATGGGCCGCGCTCCAACAGCTCTTTTTTCTGCCTATTTCGCAGGATCTGGTCAATTTCTGCGATCAGTCCGTTGGCGCGACTGAAGGCCTCGTCGGAAATGATATGCGGCACCCGCAGCGCGTTCAGTTGGTTTTCAAGATGTGAACGCAGCGTAGCAATGTCTTCCGGTTCGGTTGCATCACCTTCCGGTCCGGGACCCAAAGCCTTGATCTGGCTTTCCAGGGTCTGGATACGTTCGGTATTTGCACCACGCGCGCTGTTGAAAACATCTCGATAGGTATGAATTTCCGATCGCAGATTTTCCAGCGAAGCGTTCGAGGCCCGATTGGCCTCGATCACATCTTCGGCCCGATCCGCCGTTTTTACCCAACCCTGATAGTATTCACTTTGCCGATCCGAAAGCTGGGCCGTTGCAGGACCAGACAGAACTGCAAACAAAAGTGAAACAAGGGCCAGAAACAGGCGGACCTGCCGCAACATCATACGTCCTCGAAAACGCCCGGAATGCTACGCGGCGCCTCGGTCATCCAATCAGGAACAGGCAATTCTTTTTCGCGCAGGAACTCCGGGTTGAACAGCTTGGATTGATAGCGCGTGCCATAATCACACAGAATCGTAACAATGGTATGGCCCGGACCCAGATCCTTGGCCAGGCGCACGGCGCCAGCCATGTTGATGGCGGTCGATCCGCCCATGACCAGACCTTCGTCGCGCAGAAGGTCAAAGATATAGGGCAACGCTTCGTTATCCGTCATCTGATAGGCGAAATCCGGTTTGAACCCCTCAAGGTTCTTGGTGATCCGCACCTGCCCGATACCTTCCGCGATCGAGCTTCCCTCCATCGCGATCTCACCGGTTTTGTAATAGGAATACAACCCGGCCCCCATCGGATCGACCAATGCGATCTTGACGCCTTTGGGCTGCAGGGCCTCGGCCACACCGGCCAACGTGCCACCTGAACCAACCGCACTGACAAAGCCGTCGACCTTACCGCCGGTTTGCTCCCAGATCTCGGGGCCGGTGGTCTCGACATGGCTCTGACGGTTGGCGACGTTGTCGAACTGATTGGCCCAGATTGCGCCATTGGGTTCCGTCTGCGCCAGTTCTTCAGCTAGACGGCGAGAGTAATGTACAAAGTTGTTCGGGTTGCGATACGGCGCTGCCGGGACCTGAACCAACTGAGCGCCCGCAAGACGCAGCATATCCTTCTTTTCTTCGGACTGGGTCTCGGGGATCACGATCACGGTCTTGAAGCCCATCGACGCCCCGACAAGCGCCAGACCGATACCGGTGTTTCCGGCGGTGCCTTCAACGATGGTGCCCCCAGGTTTCAGGTCGCCCCGTGCTATGGCATCGCGAATGATATAAAGGGCGGCACGGTCCTTGACCGATTGACCAGGATTCATGAACTCGGCCTTGCCAAGAATTTCACACCCGGTTTCCTCACTGATACGGCGCAGCCGGATCAACGGAGTTTTCCCTACTGCGTCGGCAAGGTCTTTCGCTATGCGCATGGCGCCCTCATTTCTTTACGTATCAACGAAGATTTACAGATGCTACGCAACAACCACAAGCCGCGATCACGCCCCACGCAACCTGTCTCTGTTCCGAGCCAGCCAATGCGCCAGTGACAATAGCGGCAAATCCTTGAACCCATGCCCGTCGACTTGATCCATGAACTGAGCATAGGGAATGATTTTGGTGCGGATATCCTCACCTTCCGAGGCCAACCCGCCATCGTCTATCGTTTTCTCAAGATCGGCCAACCCCACGTAAAGATAGACGTATTCGGTGGACGATCCGCTGGACGAATAGGCCTCTCCGGCAAATTCAAGCGACTTGAGGCTGATCTGGGCCTCTTCCATCGCCTCACGCCGCGCAGCCTGTTGCGGCGTTTCACCGGGGTCAATCATGCCTGCAACGGGTTCCCACATCCACGGCTCGGGGTCTTCGATCAGGAAAACCGGCGTCCTAAATTGTTCAACCAAAAGCACCGCATCACGCCCCGGATCATATGGCAGAACCACCACAGCACTGCCCTGCATCAAGCCGTTGCGGTTCAGCACCGACCCCATTGTGCCGTTATTCCGGCGGTGTTGAAGCTGAACCTCCTGCATGCCGAAATAGTCAATATAGGCATGGGTATGCTCGTGTACGATCACATCCTTCTTCGGATCACGCGCGTCACCGGTTCCGCGTTTGCGTGCAGCCAGCTTGGCCCAAGCGCGGGTTCGGATCGACGGAAAACTGCGCGCGATCTTGAGGGCATCGGCCTTGCCGTAATAGCCCATGACCTCTTGAGCGGCGGTTAGGGTCAGATCCGCCCACGCGTCTGCCCAGTCCTGCAAGGACCATAGCTCACCGGGCAACCACAGGTCAGGCTCGGGAAAGAACACGCTGACTTCGACAACAGAGCCATCGGGCAGTTCAACGGGCTTCAGCTGCAGATCATAATCAAACCCCCCTTCATAGAAAATCAGTCGCCTGAAATCCTCGGGTTCGAGGCCCTGAACCAGAATGCCATCCGCAACGCCCCCACGTTCTGGCTGGATCATCGGAAATGCCTCGTCGCGCACGCTGTAAATCGCGTGATCCTTCAGCTTGGCCTCTGACAAAGTCAGGCGTGACAGCGGACGGCCAAGCACCAGTTGCAGCAGTGGCAGATGCCGAAGCGTGCCATAGAAAAACAGATCGTTCACAAGGGTATCTCGCGTTGGTATTTGGGTGCTAGCGCCAGCGGCGGCTTGCTTCTTCCGTCGCCAAACCGGCGATAAGAGCGCCAATAGCCAAAGTCCACAGAATTTCCGGAGCTAACAACTGTTCGCCATATCCAACGCCAATCTTGAATATCGCCATAAGGGCCTCGAACGGGCCGTCATATCGGTGGCGCATGGCCAAGCGGAACATCTCATAGGTGCCCTGAACGAAAAGACCCCAAAACACCAGCGAGGCAATGCCTGTCAGTCCGTTATTGACGGCAGCGGTCCACCCTTTGCCGGTTCGCTTACCCATGATTTTCCAACCACACGCGACCCCAAGGGCCATGTTGACGACAGTGAAGTAGCCATAGCTTTTGCCTTCTTCACCATTTGCTATGATCATGCTGGAAACCAGAAATGCCACCACCGCCAGACAAAGGGCTGCGACAAGACGTGAGGCGCTGGGCATTCTAAAGGTCCGTTTACTAAGTAGGTTTCGCTATGGTGATCTGTGTCACATCACAGTTGCCGGTGTCAAAGGCCGCGCCGCAAGCGGTCAAATAATAATTCCACATGCGGCGAAAACGCTCATCAAACCCCATTCCCGAAATCTCGTCCCATTTGTCATTGAACGTCTCGTACCAGCGGCGCAGTGTCAGATCATAGCTTTTGCCGAATTCTTTTGACTTCACCACGGTCAGACCCGCATTCGCCACCTGCTCCTGCAGAATTGTCGGAGCCGGAAGCATCCCACCCGGAAAGATATATTTCTGAATGAAATCAACACCATTCTTATACACATCCCAGCGATGATCGCCAACGGTAATGATTTGCAACGTTGCCTGTGCGCCAGGTTTTAAGCGATCACGGATGGTGTCGAAATAAACCGGCCAATATTTCTGACCAACCGCCTCGAACATCTCAATAGAGGCGATCCCGTCATATTGGCCCCGTTCGTCACGATAATCCTGCAGCTTCAGATCAACTAAATCCGTAAGCCCTTCTTTTTCAATGCGTTGACGGGCAAAGCTCAACTGTTCCTTGCTGATCGTCAAGCCTGTGACCCGCAGGCCACGCTCTTTTGCTGCATATTCGGCGAAACCACCCCATCCGCAGCCAATTTCCAGAATATGGTCACCGGGCTTGGCACCCATTTCATCAACCAGACTGGCGTATTTAGCGGTTTGTGCCTTTTCCAAGCTTTCCTGCCCGGTTTCGAACAATGCACTGGAATAGGTCATGGTATCATCCAGCCATAACCCGTAGAATTCATTACCTAAATCGTAATGATAAGAGATATTCTTTTTAGCCTGTCGACGGTTGTTTCGATGCAACCAAAAGCGCAGGCGTTCATAGGCCTGTACCAGAAATTTCCCGGTGAAATCGTCGTACACGGTCTCGGTACCCAGATGCACTAGATCCATGAAGGCACGCAGATCTGGTGTACTCCAATCGCCTTCCAGATATCCGTCTGAAAACCCCAGCTCACCCTCCCGGATAAGTCGTGCAAATACGTCCGGATTGTGAATATCGACCCGTGCGACAGGCCCAGGGCGTTTGCCTTCGGTGCGAAATACACGACCGTCTGGCAAGGCAATATCAAGCTGCCCCTGCTCCATCTGGTTCAGCATATTCAGAACATGTGCAAAATATCTTGGCAGGTCTGTCTGCCCTTCGATTGTAGTTAGAACCATCCGCTCTCCCCTGTGCGGTTGTTGTAGAAGGCTAAAACGAGTTTGTGTTTCTGGCAAGTTTTCAGTTCTTTACCGGCTTTTTCGGCCCTCATAGGCCGACAAGGCACGCGCGCGCCCTTCGGCCAAACCCACAACAGGGTTTGGGTATGGCGCAGACGGATCAAGACCCCACTTGCAGGGAATGGCTTCAAAATAATCAAGTGCGCTCGAGGGCGGGTTTGACTGTCCTTCGGCCACCCATTTCCGCACATAGTCGCAATAGGGATCATATTTTTTTTGCTGCGCCTCGGGGTTAAAAATACGGAAAAACGGGGACGCATCTGGGCCGGACCCAGCAACCCATTGCCAACCCATCGCATTTGAGGCCGGATCCCAATCGGTCAGGCAATCGGAAAACCAGCCCATACCGATTTTCCAGTGCGCCATCAGATGTTTGGTCAAATAACTGGCGACAATCATCCGGGCGCGATTGTGCATGCGACCTGTGACGTACATCTGTCGCAACCCAGCATCGACCACGGGAATGCCTGTCCTTGCCTGCTTCCAAGCAATGATCTCGGGGCTAGAGGCGTTTTGGCCCCAAGGGAACTGATCCCATTCCGGTTTCCAGTTGTTGCTTAACAAATGAGGCGTATGGAACATCAAATGATAGGCAAATTCACGCCAAACCAACTGCCGCAAATAGGCTTCGGTACCGGACATGCCGAACATCTCTGTGCCCTGAAGGGCGTGCCAGACGCTACGTGGTCCAATCTCACCCAGCGATAGATATTCGGAAATGCCCGACGTTCCATCCTCGGCCAGCTGATCCCGGGCTTCGGGATACCCCGAAAGCCGTTCCAAGAACCGATGGAGCGTTTTGAACGCTGCGTCTTCCCCTGGCTGAACATATCGGGCGCAAACTGATGCCCCGCGGTTCATTCCCGCGGCCAATCCCCACGACTCCAGAGTATCTGTATGCGGCCATTCCTTCGGCGGGGTCAGCGCGGCGGGTCGCGCATGTGGGAATGGAACCTCGCGTTTCTGTACCGATCGCCACATTGGTGTAAACACGCGAAAAGGCGTTCCGGTCTTGGTCTGGACGGTCCAGGGCTCAAAAAGCAGGTGCCCGGAAAACGATTTGGGCTGTACGCCCAATTTGGTCAGAGCCGTCTTGATACTTGTATCTCGGGCAATCGTGTCCGGATCGTAAGCCCGAGACCAATAGACCTCGGTGGATCCGGTTTCCTTGATCAGGTTTTGCAGAACCTCCAATGCATCCCCGCGCCGCAAGATCAGACGGCTTCCCAACTGCGCCAACGCACGGTCAAACACCTCAAGGCCATTGCCGAGGCGCCATTTAGGAGCCGCACCCAAGGCCTGCCCGAGATCGTCGAAAATATAGACCGGAATAACTGGCCTACCCGTTGCCGAAGCAGCGCTGAGTGCAGGATGGTCCGACAGTCGCAAATCCTGTCGGAACCACATAATTATCGGCGGGCTCTTGGGTCCCATGACTGCTCCGTATTGTTTACCTTTCTACGCAGCAGTGTCAGAACTGGATCACAAAACTGCGTCCAACGCATTCAAAAGCTGATCAATTTCCCGTTTCGATGTGTAATGCGTAAAGCTGACTCGCAAAACACCTTCACCCAGATCCACACCCATGGCCTGCAAAGGACGCACGGCATAGAAATCGCCGCCACCGGCCATAACCCCATGCGAGGCAAGATTGGCAGCAACAGATTCAGCATTTCGGTTCAGCGCCAGCGCGACCGTTGGCGCACGCCGCGAGGCATCAGAGGTTCCGATCAGACGGACTGCATTGCGATCTTTAACCGCATCCAGAACCGGTTGTAGCAGGGCGATCTCGTGCCCGCGCATCAGGTCGTGGACAAACGCCCCCCGCGCTGCAGCACCAGTTCCGGGTCCGTCATGATGTTCGCATAATAGATCGACGTAATCCGCCATTCCCGCGCTGGCGGCGATCTGTGCGTGATCCGGCCCTGCAGGGGTAAAGCGTTGATAAAGAACATCGCCGTTGAAATAGTGCCCCTGATTGGGCAACAGCTCACCCAATGCCCGGCGGATCACCATGCACCCCTGATGAGGACCATAGGTTTTATACGCCGAAAACAGATAGATATCCGGTCCCAGATCACCGACATTCGGAAATCCATGCGGCGCGTAAGAGACACCGTCGACGCAGACAAACGCGCCAGCCGCATGTGCAATCGCAGTTATCTCGGTAACCGGATTGATTTCCCCGACCACGTTCGAACAATGCGGAAAACAGACCAGACGCACCTTTTCGTCCAGAATGTCCTCAAGATCCTGCGGGTTCAGAGACCCGGATTCGGGGTCTATCTGCCATTCGCGAACCTCTATGCCCTCATCAGCAAGACGGCGCCAAGGCCCCGAATTGGCCTCATGATCTTGATTTGTCACGACAATCGCATCACCCGGCTGCATCCACTGTCGGAATGCCTGCGCCAGAACATAGGTGTTCTGCGTGGTCGACGGGCCAAAGCTCAGTTCATCTGCATCCACACCCATGATCGCAGCCATCCGGGCGCGGGCCTCGTCCATTTCCTCTCCGGCCAGACGGCTGGCATCATAGGGGGCATAGGGCTGAACCTTGCGCTGGGTGTAATAGCGCGTCAAACGATCAAGCACCGGCTTGCAAGTATATGATCCACCAGCATTTTCGAAAAATGCCTGTCCCTTTAGGCTGGGTTCGGAAAAAGCTGGGAACTGCGACCGAACGAAATTGATATCCAGAGTGCTCATGGCACGTGCCTCCTTGATCATGCTTGCCTATCCAAGAGGTGCCCGAGCATGATTTCGGAACCCTCAGAAATCATGGCAGGTCTTCCAGCCCAGCCGACACGTTCAGGTGCCCGCAGAACCTGCGCCTTTGCCGCGCAAGTACGCTGACAAATTGCCCACAGCTTTTGCCATCGTCAAGAACACTGTGCCCTGAACCAAAGAAAAAGCCGGGCAATCATGCCCAGCCTTGAAAATGAGTACCGTTCGGGTGTCAGCCTTGAACTTTTGTGTAGGTTCCCTCACCGGCCAGGATACCGCGGAAACCGCCCGGCTCATCCAATCCGAATACGATCAGAGGCAGGTTATTGTCGCGCGCTAGCGCAATGGCCGATGCATCCATGACTTTCAGCCGCTTTGCCAACACGTCATCGTAGCTGACTGAGTCATAACGCACCGCATCCGAATGTTCTTTGGGGTCTTTGTCATAGACACCGTCCACGCCGTTCTTACCCATAAAGATCGCCTCGCAAGCCATCTCATTGGCGCGCAGTGTCGCTGCGGTATCTGTGGTGAAATACGGATTCCCTGTTCCAGCGGCAAAGATGCAGACCCGTTTCTTTTCCAGATGCCGCACAGCGCGGCGGCGGATGTAAGGCTCGCAAACCTCATCCATACGAATGGCCGAGATCACACGAGTAAATACGCCAACCTCCTCAAGCGCCGATTGCATGCCAAGCGCATTCATGACCGTAGCCAGCATACCCATGTAATCCGCCGTCGTCCTTTCCATCCCCTGGGCTGAACCGCTGAGGCCGCGGAAGATGTTGCCACCGCCGATGACCATGCAGATCTCGACCCCAAGGTCATGCACCGACTTTACCTCTTGCGCGATGCGCTGAACGGTGGGGGGATGCAGGCCAAAACCCTGATCTCCCATCAGCGCCTCGCCCGAAATCTTCAGCATCACACGGCTGTATTTCGCCTTGGTCGTATCGACAGTGTCGGTTGTGGGGGAAAGGGTCATATTGCGCTCCGGGCTGGCACGGGTTTAATTCCGGCGCAAAATGAAGCAAAAGCTCCGCGGGTTCAATGCGGATCATAAGGAATGAGGCAACCTGAATGGCCAATGCCAATATGACGCAGATTTGGGACCGCCTTCCCCCTATTCCTGACGACAAACCCGTCTTGATCGCTGGGCCCACCGCATCGGGGAAATCAGCATTGGCGCTGAAGATCGCCGAAACGTTCGGCGGCGTGATCGTCAATGCAGATGCAAGCCAGGTTTATGATTGCTGGCGCGTGATCTCGGCGCGTCCCTCCGCCGAGGAAGAAGCCCGCGCGCCGCATCTGCTTTATGGTCATGTGCCTTATGATCAGGACTATTCGACTGGCCACTGGTTGCGCGAGGTCAAGCCATTGCTGTCCGGCGGAAAGCGCCCCATCATTGTGGGCGGTACAGGTTTGTATTTTTCTGCCCTGACCGAAGGTATGGCCGATATCCCGGCGACTCCGACCAAAGTTCGGGCTGCCGCGGATCAACTGGACCTAGCTACACTGATTGATGGGGTCGATGCTAAAACCCTGGCCGGGATTGACACCCGGAATCGCGCCCGCGTTCAACGTGCGTGGGAAGTTCTGCAAGCCACCGGGCGCAGCTTGCGGGACTGGCAAGCCGACACCCCTCCTCCGGTCCTGAACCCGCAAGACGCCGTGCCCATTGTGTTTGATGTCGACAAAGAATGGCTATTGGATCGGATCAGGCGCCGGTTTGACCTGATGCTGGAAAGTGGTGCTTTGGAAGAAGTTGAGGCGATGCGAAACCGGTATGACGCCTCGCTGCCGTCTTTCAAGGCCATCGGCGTTCCCGAGTTGGTAGCCTATCTTGAAGGCCGTATCACACTGGATGACGCGCGCGAGCGTGCCACAATCTCGACCCGTCAATTTGCCAAACGTCAGCGCACGTGGTTTCGCGCACGCATGAGAAACTGGATTCGCGCTGATTTATCAAAGTGATACTTAAGGTCGTTACAAACACATTTTCAAGACAACAGCCGCAGGTTCGAAGTGATCGAATCTGATTGGCGGTCACTTATTTGAATTACCCGGAGCACAGATTAAGCATCCGCGATGACGGAAACTTCGGCCTCAAAATGTCGCTTTTGTGCAGTTGATGACGATTTCCGACATTGACCTCATGGGAAATCTGGTGCCGAATGACGCCATGGGGATGCTGCATATCCAAAAAAAAACACACGAACCTGCTGCCTGACACCAACCGGTCTGAGCGGTTCAGAGCTACTTCATCAAAATCGATGTCACAGGGAGAGACATTAATGAAACACCAAACCATTACCGGAGCGCCGATCCATCGTGCCGCGGAAATGCACGCGCAAGAGTACCGCGACGGGCAACTAAGCCGCCGCGAGTTTTTGGCGCGCGTGACGGCATTGGGGGTTACCGTCCCCGCCGCCTATGGAATGATCGGCCTGGCGTCTCCGGCACAAGCACAAGAGCCACCGCGCGGTGGAACTATCCGCTATCAGATGGAAGTGCGCGCCCTGAAAGATCCACGTACTTATGACTGGACGCAAATTGCGACCTTCACGGCTGGATGGCTGGAATATCTGGTCGAATACAACAATGACGGTTCGTTCAAGCCGATGTTGCTGGAAAGCTGGGAATCCAACGATGACGCGACTGAGCACACGCTGAACGTTCGCAAAGGCGTCAAGTGGAACAATGGTGATGACTTCACCGCAGCGGATGTCGCCCGCAATATCGAAATGTGGTGTGACGCGGCAGTCGAGGGGAACTCGATGGCATCGCGCATGTCATCCCTGGTTGACGAGGCAACCCAGAAAGCGGGTGAAGGTGCAATCACTGTGGTCGATGATCACACGGTCAAGCTGACTTGCAACACGCCCGATATCACGATCATTCCTGGTATGGCCGACTACCCCGCAGCCATCGTGCACAGCAGCCACGATCCCAACAATATGCTGGCCAACCCGATTGGCACTGGCTTCATGATCCCTGAAAGCCACGAAGTGGGCGTAAAGGGTGTACTGGTCCGCAATGAAGAGCACGACTGGTGGGGATATGCTGCGGGCAAAGGTGGCTATATCGATCGGATCGAATTCATCGACTACGGCACCGACCCTGCGGCCTTCCTGGCTGCTTATGAGGCCGAAGAGATCGACATGAACTGGGAGTCGGTCGGCGAATTCGTAGACATCTTTGACAGCATCGGCCTGACACGGTCCGAGATTCCATCGGGCTTTACAATCGTCATCCGCCCGAACCAGCTGGCCGAAGATGCCGACGGCAACAAGATCTACGCCGACAAACGTGTGCGGCAGGCCCTGGCCATGGCCGTCGACAACGCTGTCTGCCTGGAGCTGGGCATGTCGGGATACGGCATTCCTGCCGACAACTGCCATGTTGGCCCGATGCACCCGGAACATGATTCCGCTGTAACCCGCCTGCCCTTTGATCCCGCAGCGGCCAAAGCGCTGATGGACGAGGCCGGAATGGGTGACTTCGAGCATGAGGTTCAGTCCATCGACGACGACTGGCGCCGCAACACGACCGCGGCCGTGGTAGCTCAGTTGAACGATGCTGGCATCAAGGCACGTCATACGGTTCTTCCGGGTTCGACTTTCTGGAACGACTGGACGAAATACGCCTTCTCGTCGACCAACTGGAACCACCGCCCGCTGGGCACGCAGGTTCTGGCGCTGGCCTACAAATCGGGTGTAGCCTGGAACGAGGCTGGTTTCGCCAATGACGAGTTCGACGCGCTTCTGGCCGAGGCAAACTCGATCGCGGATGTCGACAAGCGTCGCGAAGTCATGGCCAAGCTGCAGGCGATCATGATCGAAGAAGGCGTGACCATCCAACCCTATTGGCGGACGGCGATGCGTCACCACCGCGATAATATGGTTGGGGTTGAAAAGCACATCGCCGACCTGCCACAAATCTATAAGTTCGGCGTTCTTTCCTAAGCCGACAGATACAAGCCGCGCCGATTGGGCGCGGCTTTTTCGTCCGTATCGTGGCGACCAAAAAACAGCGAAGTGTGGGGCTTTTGACACCTGCACTGGCCACCAACAGGGGCTAATATGGGACTATTCATTCTAAAGCGTGTCGGCATCATGCTCATCACAGCTTTGTGCCTGACATTCTTGGTCTTCTTCCTCACCAACCTGTATCCAAACCTCGAAAAGCTTGCCAAAACACAGGGCAATTTTCGGATGTCCGACGAACAGGTTGAAAGCTATCTTCTGAAAAACGGGTATCTGCAGCCGACGCCGATCAAATACGGCGAGTGGTTGGGCGTGCTGCCATCCTATCGGCACACCAACGAAGACGGCAGCGTACAAGGAAGATGTATCCTGCCCGGTGAAACCGCAGAAAGCTCGCCAAGCTTCTGTGGCATCCTGCAGGGATACTGGGGGTACTCCTCTGTTTTTAAAGAGGAAGTTTCGAAAGTTGTTGGCACCCGGTTGGCCCTAACCGGTCGGCTGATGCTTTGGGTTATGTTGCTGATGGTCCCTTCGGCGCTGATCCTTGGGGTGCTTGCGGGTATGAAAGAAGGATCGGCCACCGACCGGACCCTTTCAACATTCGCCATCACGACGACAGCGACCCCGGAATATGTGTCGGGCGTGATCTTTATCGCAATCTTCACTTCGTCCGCCGTTGGCCTGAAATGGTTCAAAGGCACCGCGACACAGGCGATGGAGAACCCGACCTTTGAAAACTTCTTCCTACCGGTACTGACTATTGCTCTCTACGGGATGGGCTATATCGCTCGTATGACCCGCGCCTCGATGACCGAGGTGATGACGGCGCAATATATCCGTACCGCGCGGCTCAAAGGTGTTTCCTTCCCGAATATTGTCATGAAGCACGCGCTGCGAAACGCGCTGATCGCACCGTTCACAGTCATCATGCTGCAGTTTCCCTGGCTGCTGAACGGCGTGGTGATCGTCGAGACCCTGTTTAACTATAAAGGGTTCGGCTGGGCGCTGGTTCAGGCAGCAGGCAATAACGACATCCAGCTGCTGCTGGCGATTTCGGTCGTGTCGGTCTTTGTGGTGCTGGTAACGCAGCTGATCTCGGATATCGGCTATGTCTACCTCAACCCACGCATCCGAATTTCGTAAGGAGGGACAGAACATGGAACCACTTACCTGGACCGGCTCTATCGCCATTCTGAACCCCTTGCTGATGATCGCACTGGTTGCACTAGGGGTATCAATCATCGTCTGGATCTTGGGCAGCATCGTGTTGCCCGAAACGCCGGTCGTCGTGAATATCGACGGCACAATCAATGCAGATACCGGCCTGCGCGGCCTGACGCAGATCGCGCTGAGATACAGCTTTTTCGCCTGCGTCGCGCTGTGTCTGGCATATGTGGTGCTTGGTATTTTGATGGGGACAAGCGCCGGGATTATCGGAGCGATCTCTCGGCAGTTTTTACCTGTCTGGATGTCGCTGATCATCCTGTTTGCAATGTCGATCGCCTTCAAGCGCAAGCTGGGCCTTTACGGCAAACTGTTTGACAGCCCCATCGGCATGATCGGTTTTGGCCTTGTGATGTTCTGGGTCTTTACCGGCATTTTTGGTGCGCTGGACCTGATCGTTACGCATGATCCGCTGGCGCAAGTTTCAGGTATGAAGAACAAGTTGCCCGGAACTCCGATGCCCAGCACTGAGGACGGAACATATTCCTGGTATCTGCTGGGTGGGGACAATCTGGCCCGCGATGTGTTCAGCCGGATGGTCAAAGGGGCATGGATCGTGGTGCAGATCGCACCGATGGCAACCATATTTGCCTTCATGGTCGGGATTACTCTGGGCCTGCCTGCGGGGTTTTATGGCGGACGTCTGGACACGTTCCTGTCCTTCCTGGCAAACCTGATCCTGGCCTTCCCGGTAATCCTGCTGTTCTATCTGCTGGTCACGCCCGAGATCGTGGCAACCGGTGTGCCGAACTATATGGCCGCTGTGCTGTTCATCTTTCCGATCCTGTTTCTTTGCGTCTTGCTGAATTCGCGGTTCTATACCAGACCCAATTTCCGCACGCCCTTGCTGATCGGAGTGTTGGGCATCGCGATGTGGCTCTATCTGTCTTTGATTTCGACCGACGGCTACATCATCGAGACCACTGGCTATAGCATCTGGGGGCTGCCCATCTATCTGGACCTGTTCAATATCCCCGGCGGTATTCTGGTCGTGTTCGTGTCAGTGGTATTTGTGAACTCACCCACGGTTTTCCGTATCGTACGTGGCCTGGCGCTGGACATCAAAACCCGTGACTACGTCGCTGCTGCGCAGACCCGCGGTGAGGGTCCCTGGTACATCATGCTGTGGGAAATCCTGCCCAACGCACGGGGTCCGCTGATCGTCGATTTCTGCTTGCGCATCGGCTATACGACCATCCTTTTGGGAACCTTGGGATTCTTTGGTCTCGGGCTACCACCCGAAAGTCCCGATTGGGGGTCGACGATCAACGAAGGGCGCAAGCTCTTGTCGATCTATCTGCACCCTGCCCTGCCACCTGCGCTGGCACTGTTGACGCTGGTTCTTGGGTTGAACCTGCTGGCTGACGGGCTGCGCGAGGAAAGTCTGAAGGACTGATGTATGAGCGGCCGGGGGCCCTGCCCCCGGACCCCCGAGGTATTTTTGGCCAGATGAATGGGATCCCCTGGATCTGGTGAGGAGCAACACAGATGACCAAGTTAGCGTCTTATGATGGCCCGATATTGGAGATCGACAAGTTGTCGATTTCGTTTTTCACGCGGTTGCGCGAGATCCCTGCAGTGATGGATTTTTCGGCCAGCGTGCGGCCGGGGGAGGCTGTGGGGCTGGTTGGGGAATCGGGCTGCGGCAAGTCCACTGTGGCGCTTGGCGTGATGCAGGATCTGGGCAAGAACGGGCGTGTTGTTGGCGGGTCGATCAAGTTCAAGGGCCGCGATCTGGCCGAGATGACGGCCGAAGAGCTGCGCGATATTCGCGGCAATGAAATCGCGATGATCTATCAGGAACCGATGGCCAGCCTGAACCCGGCGATGAAGATCGGCCGGCAGTTGATGGAAGTGCCGATGATCCACGAGGGCGTCAGCAAGGACGAGGCCTATGCCCGCGCGCTGGAGGTGGTCACCGATGTGCGCCTGCCCGACCCTGAGCGGATGCTGAATTCTTTCCCGCATCAGCTGTCGGGCGGCCAGCAGCAGCGCATCGTGATCGCGATGGCGCTGATGTCCAAGCCGTCGCTGCTGATCCTGGATGAGCCCACCACCGCGCTGGACGTGACGGTCGAGGCCGCCGTGGTCGAGCTGGTCAAGGATCTGGGCAAGAAATACGGCACCTCGATGCTGTTCATCAGCCACAATCTGGGGCTGGTGCTGGAAACCTGCGACCGGCTCTGCGTGATGTATTCCGGCGAGGCGGTCGAGCGCGGCTCGATCCATGATGTGTTCGACGAGATGCAGCACCCTTATACGCAGGCGCTGTTCCGGTCGATCCCGTTGCCGGGCGCGGATAAGAACGCCCGCCCGCTGGTGGCCATTCCCGGCAACTTCCCCCTGCCGCATGAGCGCCCGCCGGGCTGCAATTTCGGGCCGCGCTGCGACTATTTCGAAGAAGGCCGCTGTGACGCGCAGAACATTCTGATGGAGGCGGTGCCCGGCAATGACCGGCATCACACCCGCTGCCTGAAATTCCAGGAGATCGACTGGAACGCCCCCATCACCCTGGGCGAGCAGAAGGAAAAGGGCGAGATTGGCCGCGTTGTTCTGAAGATGGACAACCTCAAGAAATACTATGAGGTTGCGGCAAATGCGCTGTTCGGCGGCGGTGAAACCAAAGTTGTCAAAGCCAACGAAACCCTGAGTTTTGAGGCGCATGAATCCGAGACCCTGGCCATTGTGGGCGAATCCGGCTGTGGCAAGTCGACCTTTGCCAAGGTGCTGATGGGGCTGGAGACGGCCACGGACGGGCAGATCCTGCTGGACAATCGCAATATCGAGGCCGTGCCCATCGAAGAGCGTGATGCCAAGACGGTGGGCGAGGTTCAGATGGTGTTCCAGAATCCATTCGACACGCTGAACCCGTCGATGACCGTGGGCCGTCAGATCATTCGGGCGCTGGAGATTTTTGGCGTCGGCAAATCCGAGGCCGAGCGCAAAAAGCGCATGCTGGAACTGCTGGATCTGGTGAAACTGCCCCGCGCCTTTGCCGAACGGATGCCGCGGCAGCTGTCGGGCGGGCAGAAACAGCGCGTCGGCATCGCCCGCGCCTTTGCCGGGGATGCGCGGATCGTGGTGGCGGATGAGCCGGTCTCGGCGCTGGATGTCTCGGTGCAGGCGGCGGTGACCGACCTGCTGATGGAGATCCAGCGCGAGCACAAGACCACGCTGCTGTTCATCAGCCATGACCTGTCGATCGTGCGCTATCTCAGCGACCGGGTGATGGTGATGTATCTGGGCCATGTGGTCGAGCTGGGCACCACCGATCAGGTCTTTGCCCCGCCCTATCACCCCTATACCGAGGCCCTGCTGAGCGCGGTCCCCATCGCTGATACGTCGATCGAAAAACAGCATATCGTGCTGGAAGGCGACATCCCCTCGGCGATGAACCCACCCCCGGGCTGCCCGTTCCAAACCCGCTGCCGCTGGAAGTCCGAAGTCCCCAACGGTCTTTGCGAAAGAGATGTCCCACCCGTGAAAACCCTGGCAGACGGTCATCAGGTCAAATGCCATCTGGCAGACGACATCCTGGCACGTATGGAACCCGTCATAAAAATCGCCGCTGAGTAATGGGATTGGGTACGCAACAAGGGCGTCGGTAAGGTGGTTCCGGCGCCCTAATTAAGCGACACGACCGCAAGCAGCCTGTCACTGAACGCGCTAATTTGGCCAAGCCGCATCACCTGTTGATCCGGCAATTCATCGGGTGGCCTAACCGCCCCAAATCACCTTCACGTAATTCTGGGTTTCCTTGTAGGGTGGTACGCCGCCGTGTTTTTCAACAGCCTGAGGTCCGGCGTTATAGGCGGCCAGCGCAAGCCGCCAGGATTTGAACTTGCGGTATTGCCAGGACAGATACCTGGCCCCACCTTCAAGATTCTGTTTCGGGTCGCGCGGGTTCACGCCCAATAATTGCGCGGTCCCGGGCATCAACTGGGCCAGACCCAACGCGCCTTTATGTGACACGGCATGCGGATTCCATCCACTTTCCTGCTGAACAAGGCGCAGGAACAGCTCTTCGGGAACAGCGTGTTTACGAGCCGCTTGCCGCGCCATCGTCAGGTACTCACCCCGATAGTTGCCGGAATATCGCTTACTGAATTGTGGTTGAGGCGTCTTAGGCTTCAACCGATCTGAATCGCGGTACTGGGTGGCCGCACGGCCGTCCAAATATTTGGATTGCTTCAGAAAGATGTCCTTACGGCTTTTGGTCGACAGCGTATCCGCCGCAGCGAGTCCACAGGTCAACGCAAAGCATAGAACCGATAAAAAACAAAATCTGAAACGCATTAATGCCTGTCCCGCACTGTCACGAACCCGAGTGAGTATATGTATTTCAGCCAATAATGAAAGCATGGTAAATTTTCTATGTGCAAACTCCCGACCAATTCATTTCTCATGATCCATGTTCCAACCATGGTTCAGGGCGTATAGGGTCTCAGAAATACACAGCGCCAGATTCGGGCGCACTCAAGTCAGTTAAGAACGGGGAAATACATGGCGGGTTCTGTCAACAAGGTCATTCTGGTGGGAAATCTGGGGCGTGATCCCGAGGTACGGTCGTTCCAGAACGGTGGCAAGGTCTGCAATCTGCGCATCGCCACTTCCGAGACCTGGAAAGACCGCAACACCGGCGAACGCCGCGAGCGGACAGAATGGCACTCGGTCGCGATTTTTTCAGAACCATTGGCCCGCATTGCCGAGCAATATCTGCGCAAGGGCAGCAAAGTTTATATCGAAGGTCAGCTGGAAACCCGCAAGTGGCAGGATCAGTCCGGTCAGGACCGCTATAGCACTGAGGTGGTTTTGCGCCCCTATCGCGGCGAGCTGACTTTGCTGGATGCGCGTGGAGAAGGCGGTGGCGGTGGCGGTGGTCAATCCGGCGGTTACGGTGGCGGCCAGGCAGGTGGTGGCTATGGTGACCCCTATGGCGGACAATCCAGCGCCCCGGCACCCGCATCTGGTGGAATAGACGACGACGAGATTCCGTTCTAGGCACACCGGAGACACATCATGACATGGTCCTTCTCGCTCGGCCGACTTTTGGGGTCGGAACTGAAGGTCCATGTCACCTTTTTCCTCTTGTTGGCATGGGTTGGATTCGCTGCCTATTCTACCGGAGGGATGCAGGCCGCGATCGGGAATCTGATTTTCGTGCTTGCCCTTTTTGCATGTGTGGTCGCGCATGAGTTTGGTCATGCGCTGATGGCGCGGCGCTATGGCATAAAAACTCCGGACATTACTTTATTGCCGATCGGCGGTCTTGCCCGATTGGAACGGATGCCAGAGAACCCCATGCAAGAGGTATCGGTGGCTTTGGCCGGTCCTGCGGTAAACGTCGTCATCTGGATCATCCTCGTCTTTTTGGGCGCAGGAATGCCATTTGAAACACTCGCCAATATTGATTCACCCGAGACCGGGCTATTGAACCGCCTCGCCTATGTGAACCTTCTTCTGGCTGCCTTTAATCTCATCCCCGCATTCCCGATGGATGGTGGACGCGTTTTTCGCGCACTGCTCTGCCTGAGGATGGATCGGGTCAAGGCCACGCGCATTGCCGCATTTGCCGGTCAGATAGTGGCGGTAGGATTGGGGTTTCTGGGGCTAAGCACAGGCAATCCGTTGTTGGTTCTGATCGCGGTTTTTGTATTCGTTGCCGCCAATGCAGAAAGCCAGGACGTCGCAATGCGATCAGTGGCGCGTCAGGTTCTGGCCCGCGACGCCATGATCACCGAGTTTCACGCCCTATCGCCAAGCGACACGCTTGCGACCGCCGCTCAAGCGGTCATTCACACCACTCAGCATGAATTTCCATTGTTGGATGCAACAGGGAAACTGCAGGGCTTTGTCACGCGCGACCGGCTGTTTGCTGCTCTCGCCAAAGATATTCCCCGGTCAGAATTGGCCAGTTCAATCATGGTTGAGGATATCCCGACAGTGACCCTGAGCAGCGGATTGGAAGCGGTTCTGAAACAGTTCCACGGGGGTGCCCCCGCAGTTGCCGTCTGCACGCGGTCAGATCAAATGGTCGGCTATATTACCCGTGAAAATATTGGCGAGTTAATGATCATTCGCGGACGTTGATCAACCCAGCGCGTCCTTGAGGACACTCAAAACCGCATCCCGCGGAACATCCGACGTGACAAATGCCTGCCCGATGCCTCGGGCTAGAATGAAACGCAGTTGGCCATCGATAACCTTCTTGTCCTGCGCCATCAGCTCGACCAGCGCTTCGGCGTCGGGCAAATCCCCGTGGATATCGGAAATGTCGGTTTTCATGCCCATCGCATGCAGATGTGCCCGAACCCGGCTTGGGTCCTCTTGCGAACATAAACCAAGTCGCGCCGACAGTTCGAATGCCAGTGCGCATCCAATCGCAACGCCTTCACCATGCAGCAAACGATCAGAATACCCGGTCGCAGCCTCAAGCGCATGACAGAACGTATGCCCGAGATTCAGCAGGGCGCGATCCCCCTGCTCGGTCTCATCACGAGCGACGATGTCGGCTTTCATCTGAACGGATCGGGTGACGGCCCGAACCCGCGCGGCCATATCCCCGCCCGAGACATCGGGGCCATTGCCCTCGAGCCATTCAAAGAATGCTGCATCCCCCAACAGCCCGTATTTTACGACCTCACCATAACCGGACAGGAAATCCCTGTCGGTCATTGTGCCCAGAACCGAAGTATCCGCCAGCACCAGTGAGGGTTGATGAAATGCGCCAATCAGGTTCTTGCCCTGCGGTGCGTTGATCCCGGTTTTGCCGCCGACCGAACTGTCGACCTGCGCTAGCAGCGAAGTTGGTATCTGAACAAACCGTACGCCCCGGCGCAAAACGGCCGCGGCAAATCCGGCGAGATCACCTATAACCCCACCTCCGAACGCAACCACCACGTCACGCCGCTCGATTTTCTCGGCCAACAGCCATTCGACTGCACGCTCAAAATGCGGCCAGCTTTTGGTGGCTTCGCCCGCGGGCAGCGCCAATGCGGACATTTCGATCCCTGCGCTGGCCAACCCATCCCGCAACGCGTCAAGATGCAGGCTCGCCACGTTTTCATCGGTCAGAACCGCTACTTTGGGTCGCGGCAGCAAAGGCGCTATGCGCTGACCGGCCTGCATCAGCAGATCGGGGCCGATCTCAACATCATAGGACCGATCCCCAAGCTCAACATGTACGGTTTGGTGCATCTATTTCCGTTCCAAAACATCAGGTCGCGTCATCAGAGCTTTGACGACACGCTCTACCATATCTTCAATCGAGACATCCCCGTCGGACGAAACCGCCAGATCGGCGCGTTCATAGATCGGAACACGCTGATCGTACAATGCACGAAGGGTCGCGAACGGGTTTTCGGTGCGCAAAAGCGGGCGCGTATCCTTGTGGCGAACGCGGTTCCACAACACACCCAAATCGGCGCGCAACCAAACGGACACCCCGCGTTGAGTGATCATGTCGCGGTTTTGTTCGGTCATAAAGGCACCGCCGCCGGTAGAAAGGATACCTTTTTCCTCGACCAAAAGCCGCCCGATGACCTGGCTTTCCTTGCTGCGAAAAAAGGCTTCGCCATCACGCTCGAATATCTCGGGGATGGTCATGTTGGCCGCTGATTCGATTTCGGCATCGCTATCGAGGAAAGGAACCCCCAACCGAGCGGCCAAAGCGCGGCCTACGGCGGTCTTTCCGGCCCCCATCATACCTACAAGCACCACTGTTTTGTGCAGTGTATAGTCCGAAACGGCAGATGCCGCATGGGTGTTATGCTTAATTTCGCTCATTTCATCGTGAATGACGTGATCTTAGGAAAAATGCCAGTTATAACTTGGGCAAAAGAGAAAATTGAGGCAGCGTTTGACCATGGGCCGTCTGATCAAGTTCCTGATATATCTGATTTGCCTGTGTTTCATCGGGCTGGTGGGATATGTCTACCTGGGTGAGTTTTTTGGTGCAGATTTCTCTGCGCCGCAAAGCGAGGTCAGGGAGCCGGTAATACTGAATGTCGAATAAAGTGGCGGTGGTTGCACTGTTTCTTGCAGGAACAGCGCAGGCGCAGCAGGAACCCCTTTCTGTTATCGAATGGCTGGCCAATCCTCCGGAAAACCTTCCGGGGACGGTTTTGCTTGAGCCACCCGTGGCGCAGCCCGGCGGTCAGCCCGATGTTCTTGTGACCCCACTTCAGGCATTGTCACAACCCCTGGGCCTGGTTGCTTCGACTGTCACAGGATTGCCTGTCGACATGTGGCAGAACAGCGATCCCCAACGCCTGTCCGAACTGATCGAAAGCGTCCCGGTCAAGTATAACCCAGCAATGCAGCGTTTGCTGTTCACGTTGCTTTTAACCGAAGCTCGGGCACCGACATCCAGTAAAGGGGAAGAGATTTTGCTTTTGGCGCGGCTCGACCGCCTCATGCATCTTGGCGCTGCGGACCCCACGCAATCATTGGTACAGCTGGCAGGCCCGACGAACAGTCTTGACCGATTTCAACGCTGGTTCGACGCCACCCTTCTGACCGGGGATGAAGATCGCAGTTGCACGGCGCTGATTGCTCAGCCGCATTTGTCACGGGACTATGCCGCTCAGATTTTCTGCAAGGCCCGGCGTGGGGATTGGGACTCGGCCGCTCTCACGCTTGAGGCAGCCCATGCCCTACAGGTTCTAGCACCACAAGAGCTGGAGGTTCTGGACAGGTTTCTAAGCCCTGAACTGTACGAAGACGCCGAGTATCTGCCGCAACCGGACGACCCCTCGCCCCTGATGTTCCGCTTGTTCGAAGCTATTGGCGAACGTTTGCCCTCGGCTGCTTTGCCCCGCGTCTTCGCAAATGCGGATCTGCGGGATGTTGCGGGCTGGAAGGCTCAGGTCGAAGCCGCGGAACGGTTGACACGCGTTGGGGCGCTAACGCCAAATCAACTGCTGGGGCTCTATACAGAACGGTCTCCGGCTGCGTCTGGAGCCGTATGGGACCGGGTATCGTCGATACAGCGGTTCGAAAATGCACTTGATTCTGGCAATTCGGCAAAGATCGCCAAAGCTCTGCCGGTGGTTTGGAACCAGATGCGCAATATCGGCCTGGAAGTGCCATTCGCTGAACTTTTCGCCGGGCGCCTCTCTCAGGTCAAACTACAGAAACCCGCGGCCGAGGATCTGCGGTGGCGCATTCTGTTGCTGTCAGATCTATATGAAACAGCGGCGTTGTCGGCTCCGGACAATTCTGAAGAAAGTCAGTTTCTGGCTGCGCTGGCTCAGGGTGATCCGGGGCGCGCGCCCTCCCCTTCGCCGCTGGCGGATGCCATCGCAGAGGGGTTTGCATGGGCGGCGCCGGTGCCAACCGATATTGGCAACATGCTGGACGAAGGCCGCCTCGGTGAGGCGCTTCTGGAGACGATGGTCCTGTTTGCCCATGGATCGCGGGGAAATCTGGTCGACCTGACAGCAGCCATCGCAACCCTGCGCCGGGTCGGTCTAGAAGATACCGCGCGCCGCGCCGCGCTGAACCTGCTGATCCTGCAGGGCAAGTGATCATGACGTCTCCGGGCTCTGACGAAATCTGGATTTCGACCTTTCTGGAAGCACAGGCCGCCGAGTTAGGCGCTGCCCAAAATACGCTTGTTGCCTATGGCCGCGATCTCAAGGATTTTGCGGCCTGGCTGCGGCGCCGGAAAATTGGGTTTGCCGAGGCCGACGCCAAGCAGGTTGAGGATTACCTGATCAGTTGCGACGCACAGGGATTGGCTCAATCCACCCGCGCCCGCCGTTTGTCTGCCATAAAACAGATTTATCGGTTCGCATTCGAGGAAGGCTGGCGTTCGACAAACCCCGCGATCAAGATCAAAGGCCCAGGACGGCCAAAGCGGCTGCCGAAAACTCTGGATGTATCCGAGGTGGACCGGTTATTGGTTGCTGCGCGCGAAAGCGGGCGAAACAACATCGAAAAGCTGCGCAATACCTGCCTGATGGAAATCCTGTATGCCACCGGGATGCGTGTCACTGAACTGGTATCGTTGCCGGTGTCATCGGCGCGCGGCGATCCGAGGATGCTCTTGGTATTGGGAAAAGGCGGCAAAGAGCGGATGGTTCCACTGTCCCCTCCGGCTCGACAGGCGCTTTCGGCATGGTTGGCGGCTCGGGATGAGACTGAGGAAAAGCGTGTTACAAAGGGTGGGCAGAGTTCCCGATTTCTTTTTCCCTCACGTGGCAAGGCCGGGCATCTGACACGGCATATGTTCTATCATCTGATCAAGGAACTGGCGGTTCACGGTGGGGTTTCGCCCGAAAAGGTTACACCTCACACCTTGCGTCACGCTTTTGCGACACATCTTCTTGCCAACGGTGCCGATTTGCGATCGATCCAAACATTGCTTGGTCACGCGGATGTGGCGACCACAGAAATCTATACTCATGTCCTGGAAGAACGGCTGGCTGAACTGGTGTTGCAGCATCACCCATTAGCTAAAGATCCAGTTGAAAAGGGCTAACTCCTTGATCCAGTCAAGCCGCGCCCCCATAACAGACGCAGAAACACAAGCAGCTAAGGACCGATGGAACCCTCAACTTCTCTGATCGACGGCACATTCTGGCTTACGTCCGGTGCCATATTGCTATTGCTCTTCTTATCGGGGTTTTTCTCGGGTTCTGAAACGGCTCTGACGGCCTCGTCACGCGGCAAGCTGCGGGCGCAGGCGGACAAAGGGTCGCGCGGGGCGCAGAAGGCGCTGGACATCACCGACGACAACGAACGGCTGATCGGATCGGTTTTGCTGGGCAACAATCTGGTCAACATTCTTGCGGCCTCGTTGGCCACAGCGATGTTCACGCGCCTCTTTGGCGAAAGCGGCGTAGCGTTGGCAACCCTGGTCATGACCTTGCTGGTTCTGATTTTTGCTGAAGTTTTGCCCAAGACTTATGCCATAACCAATTCGGAAAAAGCGGCATCCGCCGTTGCTCCGATCATCAGCGTGGTTGTCACCCTATTCTCACCGGTCGTTTCGGCCGTACGCCTATTGGTACGGGGAGTTTTACGCCTCTTCGGTGTACAGATCGACCCGGATAGCAACATTCTGGCCGTGCGCGACGAAATCGTTGGGGCCCTGCATTTGGGCCATTCCGAAGGCGTGGTCGAGAAGGAAGACCGTGACCGCATTCTGGGCGCTTTGGATCTGGGTGAACGTGCGGTTGAAGAGATCATGCTCCATCGTTCGAATATCGAGATGGTTGATGCGGATGACGCTCCCGAGGCGATCCTGAAACAATGCCTTGAAAGCCCCCATACACGCCTGCCTGTCTTTAGGGACGAACCAGAAAACATCGTTGGGGTTGTTCACGCCAAAGACCTGTTCCGCGCTATGTATGCTCATGCAGGAAGCAGCGAACGTGAAAACAACCGACTGAAAGAGTTCGATGTCTCAAAGGTAGCGAACGCCCCTTATTTTGTGCCTGAAACGACCACCCTGGACGATCAGATGCGGGAATTCCTGCGGATGCATAGCCATTTTGCGCTGGTGGTCGACGAATATGGTTCACTCAGGGGTCTAATCACGCTTGAAGATATCCTCGAAGAAATCGTCGGCGAGATTGCTGATGAGTTTGACATTGATGAGGACGTCCCGGTAACGCGAACCGAAGACGGCCAGTACCTTGTTGAAGGCGCCATGACGATCCGCGATGTAAACCGCGCGATGGAATGGTCTTTGCCCGACGAAGAGGCCAATACCGTGGCCGGTCTGGTCATCCACGAAGCGCAGATGATCCCGATCACGGGTCAGGTATTCTCGTTCCACGGTTTCAGATTCGAAGTCGTCGCGCGCGAAGGCAACAGGATCACAGAGCTGAAGATCCGTCCCCTCTGATCCTCTCGCTGCGACAGACTTTGTCGTGAACGGAACAGTATCCCTTGTACTGCGATTGCAGGCTTTGACTATATCGCAAGGGGAGACTGTGACGTGAAGACAACAACTCAGGTAGCTGTAATCGGTGGCGGCGTTGTCGGGTGTTCGGTCCTTTATCACCTGACCAAGCTGGGCTGGTCGGATGTCATGCTGCTGGAGCGGTCCGAATTGACCAGTGGCTCGACCTGGCACGCGGCGGGTGGTTTCCACACATTGAACGGCGACACCAATATGGCCGCACTGCAAGGCTATACGATCCGGCTGTATAAAGAGCTGGAAGAGATCACCGGCATGTCCTGTGGCCTGCACCACGTTGGCGGCATAACGTTGGCCGACGACCGCGACCGGTTTGACATGCTCCAGGCCGAACGTGCCAAGCACCGCTTTATGGGGTTAGAGACCGAAATCGTAGGCCCTGAAGAGATAAGGAAAATCGCACCGATCACCAATACCGACGGCATCATCGGCGCGCTCTATGATCCGCTGGACGGACATCTTGATCCGTCCGGAACCACCCATGCCTATGCCAAAGCGGCGCGGATGGGCGGCGCAACAATCGAAACCCATTGCATGGTGCACGAAACAAATCAGCGCCCCGATGGCACCTGGGATGTGGTCACCAACAAGGGCACGATTCATGCTGAACATGTGGTCAACGCTGGTGGGCTCTGGGCGCGCGAGGTTGGCGCCATGGCCAGTGTCTATTTCCCGCTGCATCCGATGGAACATCAGTACCTGGTCACCGACTCGATCCCCCAAATCGAGGCAATTATCGACGCAGGTGGCGAACATCCCCATGTCATGGATCCCGCCGGCGAAAGCTATCTGCGGCAAGAGGGACGCGGTCTGTGCATCGGCTTTTATGAACAAACCTGCAGGCCCTGGGCTGTCGACGGCACCTCATGGGATTTCGGTCACGAGCTTCTTCCCGATGATTTCGATAAGATCACCGATAGTATTGAATTCGCCTATCGCCGCTTTCCTGTTCTGGCCGAGGCTGGTGTGAAATCGGTGATCCACGGGCCGTTTACCTTTGCACCGGACGGCAATCCTCTGGTCGGGCCGGTTCCGGGGTTGCGCAACTATTGGTCGGCCTGCGGCGTGATGGCCGGGTTCAGCCAGGGCGGCGGCGTTGGTCTGACACTGGCGCAATGGATGATTGAGGGTGAGCCAGAGCGCGACGTCTTTGCGATGGACGTGGCGCGGTTCGGGGATTGGATCAGCCCGGGCTATACCCGTCCAAAGGTCATCGAGAACTATCAGAAGCGGTTCAGCGTCTCTTATCCGAACGAGGAATTGCCGGCAGCCCGCCCAGCCCGCACAACGCCGATGTATGATATCTTTACCGATCTTGGTGCTGTGTGGGGTCAGCAATACGGGCTTGAGGTGCCCAATTACTTCGCCCAGGGGGATGAACCCGGCTATGAAACGCCCTCGTTCCGCCGATCCAACGCATTCGATGCCACCGGGCGCGAAGTTCGGGCCGTGCGATCAGGTGTTGGCATCAACGAAGTGCACAATTTTGGCAAATACCGCATTGCTGGACCTGCTGCCCGCGATTGGCTGGATCGGATCATGGCGGGTCGAATCCCGAAACCGGGCCGCGTGTCGCTAACCCCGATGCTATCACCAAAGGGCAAGCTGATCGGTGATTTTACCGTTTCCTGTCTTGATGAGACCGAGTTCCGTCTGACCGCCTCCTACGGCTCTCAGGCGTTTCACATGCGCTGGTTCCTGCAAAATGCGCAGAATGGCGTGACTGTCGAAAACATCAGCGATCGGCAGAACGGGTTCCAGATCGCAGGCCCAAAAGCCACGCAGGTTCTGGCGGCCTGCACCCGTGATGACCTGAGCGGATTTCGGTTCCTCGATCTGCGCCGCATGACCGTTGGGATGACCGACTGTATCGTCCAGCGCGTCAGCTATACCGGCGATTTGGGGTACGAGGTCTACTGCGATCCCATGGCACAAAGGCAGTTGTGGTGGACCTTATGGCAGGCCGGGCAAGAACGCGGCATCGTCCCCTTTGGTATGCGCGCGATGATGAGCCTGCGACTGGACAAATTCTTTGGCTCCTGGATGCGAGAGTTCTCGCCCGATTACACGGCCGCGGAAACCGGTCTGGATCGGTTCATTTCATTCTCTAAGAACGCCGATTTCATTGGCCGCGCAGCTGCCGAGGCTGAACGCGCCTCTGGCCCTGCCCGTCGACTGGTCGCGTTCGAGGTTGATGCCGAGGACGCTGATGTCAACGCGTATGAGCCGGTTTGGCTGGGCGGAAAGGTCGCCGGGTTTTGCACTTCGGGTGGCTATTCACACTATGCAGGCAAGTCCATTGCCATGGGGTTTCTGCCAACAGACCGCGCTGCGGACGGGCTGGAAGTAGAAATCGAAATACTTGGCCAGTTGTGCAAGGCACGCGTGATCTCAGAACCGTTATTCGACGCCGATGGCGCGCGTATGAGGGGATGACACTGCTTTCATACGTCTGCATTGTCGGCGCATGACGCAAATACCCATCATCCTTCTGGCCGCCGGACAATCCCGGCGTATGCGAGGCGCAGATAAGCTGCTGCAAGAAATTGATGGCTGCCCGCTGCTGCTCCGTTCCGCCCAGACGGCACGGGCTGCATCGTCGGTTATTGTTGCCCTGCCGTCCAAGCCTCATCCCAGGTACGACGTGTTGCAGGGGCTGGACCTGCATCTGGTCGAAATCGCAGATGCGGAAGAAGGTATGAATGCCAGCTTACGAGGGGCCCTGTCTGCTGTTGGGCAAGAGGCCGAAGCCGTCATGGTTCTGCTAGCTGACCTGCCTGAAATCACTCTGGATGACCTTCAGACGCTGATCAAGGCAACTAAGGCGTATCCGGATAAGCTGATCTGGCGCGGGTCGACCGCGTCAGGACAGCCTGGCCACCCTGTGATCTTCAGCCGTCTCCTGTTCGATCAGATCAGCCGCCTGACCGGAGACGAAGGCGCACAATCTGTGGTTCGGGACCATCCGGACAAGGTCCATCTATGTGTGCTCCCCGGCCAACATGCCATGCTGGATCTGGACACGCCCGAAGCATGGGATATCTGGACCAAAAATCGCAACAGTTAAAACGAATACGGCCCGGTCAATGAAGACCGGGCCGGTTACCCAATTAAGGACTACCACTTTTCACTGATCCTGAAAGCGCGTCCAGAACACACTAGGCATTCCGAATATTCCGCAACCGAACCTAAACAAGACCCCCTCGTTAACATGCCGCTCAGCGCTTCCAGAGACTGTGACAAGCCGTTGGCACCCCCTAGTGCCGCCGACTTCCCTTCGCTTGGGCAAGACCATCGTCACCTATCAGATGCTCTCAAACAACGTAAAATTGGCCTAAACTTGCATTTTCTGATGTATCAGTTTGGTTTTTACGCAACATTTCTCTCAATGTGTTTCTACTATAGGTTGTTCGTCCGAGAAAATCTAAATGCAAGTACACTCCATTTATCACAGACCATATATATAACATGTTCATAATATGATATGTTTCCGGCAAATTCAGCCTATGACATCAGATCTACTCACAACCAATGGCTGTGTCATAAATCCATCAATTTCTGAGCGCTCGCTTTGTTTATCAAACAGATTTAATTCAACTAAAATCATCATTTGACTGCCGAACAGGCAACAATCCACCGATTCTCACCTTATGATTCGGAAGATTTCCGCGAATCTTTGCCACCCGACGCCGGGATAGAGCCTCTCGTTTGTGGCAAAATTAAGATTTATTAACCAACCAATCAGGAAAGTCACAGACTGATGCAGCATCTCTTGATCCAAGGCGCGGCCAATGTCGCGTGCTTCAATCAGGAGACCAAAATGAGCATCCGTAAATCCTCTCTTCTTATGCCACGCACATCAAACTGGCTAGGCGTCTCAGCGCTGAGTGCGGCATTGTTGGCGACGACTGCCCTGCCCTCGAAAGCTGACGAAGCGCTGGCTGATTTAGTTGAGAGCGTGTCTCCTTCTGTCGTGACCATCATCGCGGAACAAAACGCCGCCAAGGGCCCGGAAAATGGACAGCAGTTTGATTTCGAAGGCCAACCATTCGGTGAATTCTTCAAACGCTTTGGCGTGCCTGAAGGGTTCGATGCCCCCCGTCGTGGTCCTTCTCAGGGTTTGGGGTCAGGTTTTGTGCTGGATGAAGCCGGGTACATCATTACGAACCATCACGTGGTCGACGATGCCGCGACCGTGACCGTGCGCCTCAATGATGACCGAACTTTTGAGGCTGAGGTGATCGGTACCGACCCGTTGACCGATATCGCGGTTCTCAAGATCGACGCGGGCGAGCCACTTCAGGCCGTAGAGCTTGGCAATAGCGATGTGATCCGTGTGGGCGAGGATGTTGTCGCCATCGGGAACCCGTTTGGCCTCAGCTCGACCGTGACGACCGGGATTGTATCGGCCAAGGACCGCAATATTTCGCAGGGACCTTATGCCGAGTTCATCCAGACGGATGCGGCCATCAACAAAGGCAATTCCGGTGGCCCGCTGTTCAACATGGATGGTGAGGTTATCGGCGTGAACTCGGCCATCTATTCCCCGAGCGGTGGGTCGGTCGGGTTAGGTTTTGCCGTCACGTCGAACATTGTGGACCATATTGCCGCGGATCTGCGCGATGATGGCCAGGTCAGCCGCGGTTGGCTGGGTGTGTCAATCCAGAATGTCAGCCCTCAGATCGCTGCGGCGATGGGAATTGATGCCTCAAACGGCGCATTGGTTTCGGACGTTGTTGCCAACAGCCCTGCCGAAGGCATCCTGGAACAGGGCGACGTCATCCTGACCTTTAACGGCGAACCCGTCGAGTCCAGCAGCGACCTGCCGATCCTTGTCGGAACTACCAAGGTTGGAACAGAAAGCACGCTTACAGTTTTGCGCAACGGCAGTGAGCAAGACATAAAGTTGACGATTGGACAGCATCAGTCCGCATCGGCCGAAATTGACAAGTCAGTGGATGAAGGCATTTCGGGCACCGCCCTGGGCGTCACCGTTGCACCACTAACAGAAACCAACCGTGCGGAACTGGGCATGGCCGAGAATATTGACGGTGTGATCGTCACGGACCTGAAACCGGACAGCCCTGCAGCCAAAGCCGGTCTTCAGCGTGGCGACGTGATCGTGAAGCTGGGCAACCAGGACACGGCCACTCCTGACGCGCTGAAAGACGCGCTGGACAGTGAAAAAACTGATCCCGCGCTTGTCCTGATCAACCGTGGTGGCAACCAGATCTTTGTTGCGGTGGAAATCGCCTGATCGAACACCTGCGCGCGCCACGTGATGGGGAGATCTGGCGGGCGCCTCTCTGGCATGATTGAATTGTCCGCAATCTGCCGGAGCAGCCGGGTGCGCAACGACGCACCCGGCATCTAAACCGGTCAAATCTTGTACTTTGTTTGAAAAATTGTGTTTAAGTTCCGGTAGAAAGGATTTCAGATCATGAGCCGACGCCTGTTGATCGTTGAAGATGATGAAGACACCCGGGAATTCATAGCAAAAGGGTTCAGCGAGGAAGGATATGTCGTCGAACAGGCCGCGGATGGGCGCGAAGGGCTGTATCACGCCACAGATGGTGGCTTTGACGCCATCGTTCTGGATCGAATGCTGCCCGGTCTAGACGGCCTGTCACTGATCAAATCCATGCGCGCCGCGGGTCTGAAAACTCCGGTTCTGATGTTAACCGCAATGAGCGCGGTCGATGAGAGAGTCAAAGGCCTGAGGGCCGGTGCAGATGATTATCTGGTCAAACCGTTCTCTTTTCAGGAACTGCATGCGCGGATCGAAGCTCTGTTAAGACGCCCGCAGGAATCTGAGGAAAACCCAACCCTGACCTGCCGCGATCTGGATATGGATTTGCTGACCCGCAAAGTCACTCGCAACGGGCGAGAGATTACCCTGACACCGCGTGAATTTCAGATTTTGGAATTCTTCCTGAGACGCAAGAACCGCGTAGTGTCACGCACCATGTTGCTGGAAGGTGTCTGGGATTATCATTTCGACCCGAACACCAATGTGGTTGACGTCCATATCTCGAAACTGCGCCGCCAATTGGATGAAGGCGGAGAGATCCCGTTGATTGAAACAGTCCGGGGCGCAGGTTACATGATATCTGATGGATAACCTACGGCTTTCGTTCAATAATTCCAGAACGCGTTTGGTTCTGGCCAGCATGGTTCTGAGCACATTGCTGACAGCCACCGTGCTGGCCCTTGTCTATGTCACCGCAAATCGCAGTATCGAAAGCGAAACCCGCTCGGTGGTTTCCGCGGAATTGACCGGTCTGGCCGATGAATACGAAAGGCGCGGGCTCATCGGTTTGCTGACAGCCATCGAACGCCGTATTCCCACCGCCTCTGAACGGGATGCCCTCTACTTGTTGACCGACCGCAACGGGACGAAATTGGCTGGCAACCTGAGACAATGGCCCGATGACATCACTGCCGGAAGTGGTTGGGTCCAACTAGAGCTGCGACGCTCGGACAGCGAACAGCTGGTGCCAATCTCGGCTGCATCCATTCGTCTGCCGGGCGGAGAACGCCTGCTTGTCGGGCGGGATGCGTTGGCACGACAGCAGTTTGACCGTGTTCTTTTACGCTCGGTCGGCTTCGCGCTGGCAATCGCGCTGGCGCTGAGCGTCCTGACAGGCTGGCTGTTTACCAGGCTCGTCTTTTCGCGCCTGTCTGACATCGCCTCGACCGCAGAAAATATCGTTTCAGGCGACCTGTCGCGCAGGATGCCCTTGCGCGGGACCGGTGATGAATTCGATCAGGTTTCAGGTACGCTCAATACGATGCTGGACCGGATCGAGGAGTTGGTCAGCAATCTAAGGACAACCTCGAATTCGATCGCGCATGATCTACGCTCTCCTTTGTCGCGGTTGAAACAGCGGGTCGAATCCCTGTCAGATAGCCGCAAATCCGAACAGGATCGCGAAATCGACATCGCGCGCGCGACGACCGAGGTTGATCATGTCCTGCGGGTTCTGGGCCAACTGACTGAGATTTCGCGTGCCGAAGCAGGTGTCGGGCGAGAGCAGTTCGAAGATGTCGACCTTAATCAACTCGTGGCGGACGTGGTCGAGCTCTATGATCCGGTTGCCACGGATCAGGGCGTAACACTTGAAGTTACAGGGTCAACTGCCCCCCTTCCCGGCCACCGCCCCCTTTTGTCTCAGGCACTGTCCAACCTGTTGGAAAATGCTCTGCGATACGCGCCTGATGGTTCGACCATCACGATCAATATTGCGGATGACGGCCGGTACGCTAACCTCAGCGTGCGGGATCGCGGCCCGGGGGTTCCTCAGGACGATCTGGCCCGCCTGCAGATGCCCTTTGTGACGCTTGACCCCGCAAGAACCGAGCGCAATGCAGGTCTTGGGCTGGCTTTGGTTGCGGCGATTTCACATATGCACAAAGGCATGTTCGACGCCCGCAACTGTGACCCGGGGCTTGAGGCCACAATCCGTCTGTCACGCAAACCCTGACCCCCAAGGCAAAAGGATCGGGTGACAGTAATTCTGACACCGGTTAAAACGTCGATTATGTCTGACCCGATCTCAACTATCCGTAATCTCGGCCCGGCCTATGAACAGGCTTGCGCGCGTGCCGGTATCCACTCGGCCCAGCAACTGCGCGAGATAGGCCCCGACGCGGCCTATGCAAAACTCTTGCAGGCAGGATCGCGCCCTCATTTCATCGGCTATTATGTTTTGGTGATGGGGCTGCAAGGCCGCCCCTGGAACGATTGCAAAGGCGAAGAGAAAAAAGCCCTGCGGCAAAGGTTCGACGCAATCAAAGCCAGCAACAGCACTGCGCCGCAAACGAAGATGATCGCCGACTTGGATGCGATCGGCGTCCGGATATCTTCGGACGATTTGAAACCCGCATAGAAAAAGCCGCCCCCGACCCCGGGAGCGGCTTTATAGGCTTGATCTTAAAACAGATTAGCCGACCAGTTCGATGCCCGAGAAGAAATAGGCGATCTCAACCGCTGCGGTTTCCGGTGCGTCTGAACCGTGGACCGAGTTCTCGCCAACCGATTCAGCGAACTCGGCGCGGATGGTGCCGGGGGCCGCATCTGCGGGGTTGGTAGCGCCCATGACTTCGCGGTTCTTGGCAATGGCGCCTTCGCCTTCCAGAACCTGTACAATAACCGGCTCGGACGACATGAATTCGCACAGTTCGTCATAGAACGGGCGCTCGGCATGGACGTCATAGAACTTGCCAGCTTGTGCTTTGGTCATGTGAATGCGCTTTTGCGCTACGATGCGCAGACCGGCCTCTTCAAACTTGGCGTTGATCTTGCCAGTCAGGTTGCGGCGGGTTGCATCGGGTTTGATGATCGAGAATGTGCGTTCCAGTGCCATGTCGGCCTCTCCTTAAAATAGGGCGCGGGGCCCGCGCCGAAATCCATCGCGGGCCGCGTATCATGGTCTGTAGCTTATGAAAAGTGTTATGATGCCCTGCTCCGGCGCTTTGCCGGTCACAATGTGCTGGGCAACGGGTCCAGACTGTCGATCCGACGAACATAGAGCACGGCCAGAAGGCCGATAAAGCTGCACCCGCACATCATGCCAAGCACAAGAAAAGGTCCGTTTTCAGGGCTGACAAAGGCGCCGGTGATCGTGGTCAGAACCGCCCCCAGCGCAACAATCATTGCACCTGACAGGCCCGCCGCGCTGCCTGCCAGTTTGGGACGAACCGACATCACGCCCGACGATGCATTGGCGTTGGTCAGTCCATTGCCGAAACCGACACAGATGGCCGAGCCGAAAAAGACCCAAACCGTACCAAGCCCGACCCAAAACAGAAGCAGCCCGCAAAGCGGCCCTGCCGTGGCCACATTCCGCCCTATCAGGATCATCGTTGTTAACTGCGTCCGCGCCGCCAATCGGCCAGTGACAAAATTCCCGACCATGAACCCGCCGGTGATAATGCCGATCCCAAGACCCAGCATCGCGGGGCTCAGATCAAACCAAGCAGCTGCAACCAACGGTGCACCGGTGATAAAACTGAAAAAACCGCCGATCGAAAATGCCGCGCATAGGGCATAACCCCAAAACCTGCGGGCGCGGAACAGATGCGGATATTCCTTCAGCTGCGCCGCGAATGTTGGGGCGCGGTTTATATTGGTCTCTCCCATATCAAACCACAGCAAAGCCAGCAGACCGGTGCCAAGTAAGGAATACAGAACAAACCCCGAGCGCCAGCCAAACAGCATGTCCAACGCGCCGCCCAACATCGGTCCCAGCATTGGCGCCAATGCCATAGCCATTGCGACATAGCCCAGCTTGCTGGCCGCCTCGTTGGGGGGATAGCGGTCGCGGATTGAGGCGCTGGACAGCACAGACCCGGCGACGACCACAGCCTGAATGAGGCGAAAACCCAGAAACACCCAGATTGACCCAGCCAGCACGCAGCCGATGGATGCGACCACGAAGATCGACATGCAGATCAACAGGACCGGTCTGCGCCCATATCGATCCGACAGAGGACCCATGATCAGTTGCAGCACAGCAGAAACCGCCAGATATCCGGCAACCGCCAGATTCATAAGGCCGTAATCCACCTGAAAGTCCACGCTCATATGCGCCAGCGATGGCAGGAACATATTCAACGTCAGCACCGACAACGCCGTGGCAAAGACCAGCGTGACCAACGACGGAGGTGTTCGGGCTGTATGCATGATGGAACCGTGTGAAAACTTCAGGCAAAACAGCGCTAACACATTGAATGCCGGTTGAACATGCAAGCTGCTGGCGGCGGCATAACGGCTCTGCTAAGAGCAGCATATGTTACGGATTCAAGACATCACCTATGCCGTTGAAGGCCGCCCTTTGTTCGAGGGCGCAAGCGCAACCATCCCCGATGGCCACAAGGTTGGGCTAGTGGGGCGCAATGGCACCGGCAAGACCACCCTGTTTCGCTTGATCAGGGGGGAACTGGCGCTGGAATCGGGCAGTATCGCTGTCCCGAAACGGGCGCGTATTGGTGGCGTGGCGCAAGAGGTGCCCTCGTCCGATGCCTCACTGATCAATACCGTTCTGGCCGCCGATACCGAGCGCAGCGCGTTGATGACTGAAGCCGATAGTGCCACGGACCCCGGACGCATCGCCGATATTCAGACCCGGCTGGCCGATATAGACGCCTGGTCGGCCGAAGCGCGCGCAGCCTCGATCCTCAAGGGGTTGGGGTTCGATGACGAGGATCAGCTGAAACCCTGTTCGGACTTTTCCGGCGGCTGGCGCATGCGCGTCGCGCTAGCAGCGGTACTGTTCTCGCAGCCTGATCTGTTGCTGCTGGACGAACCGACCAACTATCTGGATCTGGAAGGCGCTCTGTGGCTGGAAAGCTATCTGGCGAAATACCCGCACACGGTGATCATCATCAGCCATGACCGCGGCTTGCTGAACCGCGCTGTGGGGTCGATCCTGCATCTGGAAGACCGCAAGCTGACCTATTACGCGGTGCCTTACGATAAATTTGCGGAACGCCGCGCCGAACGTCTGGCACAGGCGGAATCGGAAAACACCAAGGCCAAGGCGCGCATCGCGCATCTGCAAAGCTTCGTGGATCGCTTTCGCTATAAGGCGTCCAAAGCAGTTCAGGCCCAGTCGCGCCTGAAGATGATCGAACGCATTCAATTGGTCTCGACCCCGCAAGAGGCTGCTCTGCGCGCTTTTTCCTTCCCCGAACCCGAAGAACTGTCGCCCCCGATCATTCAGATCGAAGGCGGTGTGACGGGATACGGCGAGACCGAGGTGCTGCGCAGACTGAACCTGCGCATTGATCAGGATGACCGTATCGCGCTGCTGGGCAAGAACGGTCAGGGCAAATCGACCCTGTCCAAGCTGCTGTCTGATCGTCTGCCGTTGATGGCTGGCAAGATGAGCCGCAGCACCAAGCTGCGCATCGGCTATTTTGCGCAGCATCAGGTGGATGAGCTGCATGTGGACGAGACGCCCTTGGATCATCTGCGCCGATTGCGCCCGAATGAAGCACCGGGCAAGTGGCGCTCGCGCTTGGCCGGGTTCGGATTGAATGCCGATCAGGCAGAAACCAAGGTCGGGCGGCTGTCCGGCGGTCAAAAGGCGCGCCTGTCGCTGCTGCTGGCCACCATCGACGCCCCGCATATGCTGATTCTGGACGAACCGACCAACCATCTGGACATCGAAAGCCGCGAGGCGCTGGTTGAGGCATTGACCGCCTATTCCGGGGCCGTAGTGCTGGTCAGTCATGACATGCACCTACTGTCGCTGGTGGCGGACCACCTCTGGCTGGTCTCGGACGGATCCGTCAAACAGTTTGACGGGGATCTGGAATCTTATCGGTCCCTACTGCTGGGCCGCGACAAACCTGTTAAGGAAAAGCCGCTGACGGCCAAGCCCAAACGCCCATCGCGCGAGGCGGTTCTGAACTTGCGCGCCGATCTGCGCAAATGCGAGGAACGGATCGAGAAATTGACGGATATGCACGAAAAGCTCTCGGCCAAACTGGCGGACCCCAGTTTGTATGAAGACGACAAGATCAACGACCTGGCGACCTGGAACCGGAAATTTTCCGAGGTGGTCGAGGCAATGCAAAAAGCCGAGGCGCTTTGGGTGGTTGCAGCAGAGCGGTTGGAACAGGCAGAGACCGCAGCATGATGGATACAGCCTTTCTCATAACCTCGTTTACAACATTGCTTGTGGTCATTGATCCGCCAGCACAAACGCCGATCTTTGTGGCCCTGACACAAGGCATGGATCGGCATGCGCGTTATACAATAGCGGTGCGCGCCTGTCTGACGGCGGCTGGGATTCTGGCCATGTTCGCCGCATTCGGCGAGGCGGTTCTGGGCTTTATTGGCATCTCGATGGAGGCGTTCCGCGTTGCGGGCGGCGTTCTGTTGTTCCTCACAGCGCTGGACATGCTGTTCGAACGGCGCACCAAGCGGCGCGAAAACAGCGCCGAAGAAGAAGAGCATCCTGATCCTTCGGTATTTCCGTTGGGTATTCCCCTGATTGCAGGACCCGGCGCGATTGCCACAATGATCCTGCTGGCCGGGCAGCATCCGGGCATAGAGGGTCTGGCCGTGGTGATCGGCATGATGCTGATCGTAGTGGCGATGGTGTTCGTCACCTACCTGTCTTCAGGCGCGGTGGCACGAATTCTGGGCAAGACCGGGCTGAATGTGCTGACCCGCCTGTTGGGCATGCTGCTGGCGGCCTTGTCAGTTCAGTTTATCTTGGATGGGCTAAAAGCCTTTGGATTTGCGTCATAAATCCTCATATTGGATTCGAGTGACGCAGTAAGGTAGCGGTATGGACGGCGACAGCATTGCAAATCTGGCCTATCTTGGATTGCTGGGCGCAGCGGTCGTGGCCTGGTTTATCTCTCAGAACCGGCAAAGCCTGAACAAAACGTTGCAACAGGCTCTGGCCTGGGTGTTTATTTTTATCGGCATCATTGCCGCCTATGGACTATGGGGCGATATCCGCAGCACTGTGGGCCCTGCCCCGCAGATGACCGTGACCGGCGAAAGCATCGAGGTGCCGCGCGCCTATGACGGGCACTACTATCTACCGGTTCTGGTCAACGGAGAGCCCATCACCTTTTTGGTCGATACCGGCGCCAGCCAGATTGTGTTGAACGAGGCGGATGCCAGACGCATCGGTGTTGACCCCGATCAGCTGAACTATTTCGGGCGGGCCCTGACGGCCAATGGCGAGGTGCGCACCGCCCCGATACGGCTGGACAGCCTTGAACTGGGGCCGATCACGGATCGCAATGTCTCGGCCTGGGTGAATGAAGGTGCGCTGGATCAGTCCTTGCTTGGCATGGATTACCTGCACCGGTTCTCGAATATTCAATTCGCGGATGGGCGTCTGATCCTGTCGCGCTGATGCCCTCTCGATATTGAGAACATAATAAGAACATGCTAGAGTAATAGCATGTCCACACATCTTCTTGGCCGCAAACCCGCACGACAAATGGCAGGGCTGAATCTCCATCCGCAGATCACCCTGCAACTGGCCCGCGTGCACGAGGCCTGCGGCCCCGCCCGGCGCAGCTTTGCCATGTGGCTGGCCGGTCAGGCACAGGGGCCGGTTCTGTGGATTTCCCCCGCGTGGGAGGCCAGCCAGTTGCACCCAGGCGGGATGATGGCCTTTGCCGATCCTGCTCGGTTCCTGTTTGCCCGCCCCAACCATGCCGAGGACCTGCTGTGGTGCATGGAAGAAGCGTTGCGCAGCGGGGCAACCCCACTGGTGATCTGCGATCTGCCCGAGGCGCCCGGCCTGACGCCGGTCCGACGGATGCATCTGGCCGCGGAACAAGGCGGCACGATGGGGCCAGCCCCGCTTGGCCTGCTACTGACCCCTGGCGATGGCGGCGCACAGGGGGTTGAAACCCGCTGGCACATGGCTGCGGATCATCACGCCGGGGTTCCCTGCTGGACCCTGACTCGCCGTCGCGCCCGCGCCCTGCCCCCGGTCAGCTGGCAGGCCACCCAGACCAAGCCACATGCCGGGCTGAACCTGACGCGGATCAAAGCCCAAGATGTGTATTGGGGGGAATAAGTTACGCGGCTCACGGCACTTGTGACTAGCCAAGTGCCACATCCAACCCTAGCGTTCCGGTATGAGCCATCCAATCCATGACAGCCGCTATTCTTGGCTTCGCCTTCTGATCACCCTCGCAATCGCTACGGTGGCGAATGTAGGCATGTGGGCGGTAATCGTCGTGATGCCCGCGATCGAGGCGCAATTCAGCGCCGGTCGGGCCGAAGCCTCATTTCCCTATGTCTTGTCGATGATCGGGTTTGCACTGGGGAACATGTGGCTGGGACAACTGGTTGATCGGTTAGGCGTGACCAAGGCACTGATCGGTGCCGCCCTTCTGAGCGCGGTCAGCTATCTGTTGGCAACATGGGCGCCGAATATGCTGCTCTTGTCACTGGCCCATCTGCTGTTGGGGTTGGGCACGGCTGTTGGTTTTGGCCCTCTGATCGCGGATATCTCACACTGGTTCATGAAACGCCGCGGGATTGCGGTGGCGTTGGTTGCTAGCGGAAACTACCTGTCCGGGGCGATCTGGCCAACGCTTCTGTCAGGCATCCTTGCACGTGAGGGATGGCAGCAGGTCTATCTGACGCTGGCGGTCATAACGCTGCTCGTTGTCATCCCCCTGTCTCTGCTGTTGCGCCGGCAAGTCCCGATCGAGGCCCATCAAACCGCCGCCGCCAATGCGCAGATCAACGCACGCAGCGTGGGAATATCGCCGCGCAGCTTGCAATACGTTCTTGGTCTGGCCGGAATCGGCTGTTGCGTGGCCATGTCGATGCCGCAGGTCCATATCGTGTCCTACTGCGTCGGGCTCGGATATGGCCCGGCGGTCGGGGCCGAGATGCTCTCGCTGATGTTGCTGGGCGGCGTGGTCAGCCGAGTGATCTCGGGGTTGGTCGCCGACAAGCTAGGCGGGTTGATGACATTGCTGGTCGGCTCTTTCCTGCAATGTATCGCCCTATTTCTGTTCCTGCCCTATGACGGGATGGCCTCACTTTACATTATCAGCCTCATGTTCGGTCTGGCGCAGGGCGGCATTGTCCCCAGCTATGCGCTGGTCGTACGTGAATATATGCCCCCACAAGAGGCCGGAGCACGCGTTGGCTTTGTCATGATGATGACCATCATGGGCATGGCACTGGGCGGATGGATGTCCGGGTGGATTTACGACTTAACCGGAAATTATCAACTGGCCTTTATTAATGGCATCCTCTGGAACGGGCTGAACATCGTTATCCTGCTGATGTTGCTAAGGCGATCGCGGCCCCGCAGGCAGGAGGTCATGATATGACCCAACTGACAAGGCGCGCTGTACTGTCCGGGTTGACCGCCCTGCCATTTGCGCACCCGGCTCTGGCCGGGTTGCGTCCCTATGAACTGGTCCGCAATGGCACTTCCGTAGATTTTACGTTCGAGCTGTCCGGAATCACACAGTCCGGAACCATGCCGATACGATCTGCAGATATCCGAATTGACATGACCGACCTGGCCAACAGCCGGGTGGATGTTTCGCTGAACGTTGCCAAGGCGCGAACCAACCTGCCCTTTGCCCGCAAACCCATGCTCAGCGCTGGGGTTCTGGACGCCACAGGATTTCCCACAATTCATTTCACCTCGACCGATATTCAGCTTGGCAACGGTGGACGTATCTCGAACGGGGCCGAGATCACAGGAGATCTGACCTTGCGTGGCGTAACGCGACCAATCACATTGCGCGCCAATATTTTTCGCCCGCCCGGCAGCGCCCGAGACAACTTGAATAACCTCTCCATCCAACTCAGCGGTTCACTGAACCGTCACGAATTTGGCGCCTCGGGTTATTCCGACCTCGTAAAGGAAACTGTTGGCCTTGATATCCGGGCCAAGATCAAAAAGACTGGATAGATCAAAAACGACGCCACAAAGTCGATAAGCCGCGCGCACCGCGCTGGAAATATCGCAATCTGAGCCCATCATGCGCACGATCATTTCCTTTGCCGCCCTATTTCTTTCCGTCATTCTGCTTCAACTGTCCACCGGTGGCGTTGGCCCGCTGGATGCGATTTCCGGCCTGACCCTGAATTTCACCACCGGGCAAATTGGTCTGTTGGGCTCGGCCCATTTCGTTGGCTTCTTTGTGGGATGCTGGTGGGCCCCGCGCCTGATGGGAAGCGTCGGCCATTCGCGGGCATTTGCCGTTTGCACAGCTTTGGGCGCAATGGGGTTGCTGGGGCACACCCTGACGGACAACGCTTATATCTGGGCGGCCCTTCGGATCGCGTCAGGCGCCTGTGTCGCCGGGTGCTACACAGTGATCGAGGCCTGGCTGAACGCAAAAGTCACGAATGAGACGCGCGGGCGCGCCATGGGCACCTATCGCATCGTCGATATGGGCGCGTCCCTCTGCGCCCAGCTGATCATCGCAGTTCTGCCACCAGCATCATATGTCTCGTATAACTTGCTGGCGATCCTGTGCTGCGCTGCCCTGTTGCCACTGACCCTGACGCGCGCCAGCCAGCCCGAAACGCCCGACGCCCCGCGGCTGCGCCCGAAACTGGCCTGGAACAGCTCTCCTCTGGCGGTGGCCGGGGTGGTGGTTGCCGCGTTAAGCTCGGCGTCCTTTCGGATGGTCGGCCCTGTTTACGGGCAAGAGGTCGGACTTGGCGTCGATCAGATCGCGTTTTTCCTGGCGTCTTTCGTGCTGGGCGGCGCGTTGGCGCAATATCCGATGGGATGGCTGGCCGATAAATATGACAGGCGCTGGGTCTTGATCTGGCTTTCGGTTGCCGCAGTCCTAAGCTGTGGCGTAACCATGGCCGCCAGTAACACCGGTACCGTTGGTGTTATGTTGTCTGCAAGTTTGTTCGGCTTTACGACCTTCCCAATATTCTCGGTCTCGTCTGCGCATGCCAACGACTTTGCGACAACCGAACAAAGGGTCGAGCTGTCGGCCGCCCTGATGTTCTGGTATGCGCTCGGAGCGATTGCGTCTCCCTATCTGTCATCCACACTTATTCAGTCCTTCGGGCCCGGAGCGCTTTTCGCCTTTGTGGCACTTGGCCACGTCTTCCTGATCATCTTTGGGCTGGCGCGGATGCGCTCACGTCCGACCCCCGAAGAGCGCACCAACTATGTCTATTCGCCACGAACTTCTTTTACTATCGGGCGCCTGTTGAAACGGTCGCGCGAGAAGCAGTAAAAAGGGCCGGGAAATTCCCGGCCCATTCTTTTAGTGTTCGGTTCGTGGTTTCTGATCAACCACTTCTGCCTCATCGGCTGGTTTAACAGTGGGCTCTAGCGCGCCGTTGACGATGCCCCCGACCCCGTTTTCCATCGACAGGCCCAGCTCTTCGCCCAGCTTTTTCAACGCGGGCATCTGAACGGCCATGCCCATGATCGAATCCAGCGCCTGGTTCACCACCGGCTTGTCGCCATTGGCGCCTCCGCCACCACCGGCGGCACCGATCCCGCCAACCTGATGGATCTTGATCGAGTCGATCTTCTCCGCGGGCTTGACCATTTCCGCAATGATCGTCGGCATCGCCTCAATCCGGGCCAGATCAACCTTCAGACGGATCTGATCAACGGACAGGGCATTGTCAGCCTCGACAATCGCGCGCTTACCTTCCGCTTCGGCCAGCATGTCGTTCTTCTTGGCCTCGGCGCGGATGTTCAGCGCATCCGCTTCGGCTTGCGCCTCTTCGCGGCGCGCCTCAGCACGGTCAGCGGCGGCCTCTTTCTCGGCCTGGGCGGCCAGACGGATGGCTGTGGCCTGACGTTCCGCCTCACGCGTCGCTTCGATCAGAACGATCTGCTTCTGACGCTCGGCCTCGGCCACCTGACGGGCGGTTGCCACCGCTTCGGTCGCTTTGGTCGCCTCAGCGCGGGCCAGATCGGCAGACGCACGGGCGCGGCTTTCCTCTTCGGATTTCTGCGCGATGATGATCTGACGCTCTTGCTCGGCAACCTCCAGCTCGCGCTCTTTCGAGATCTCGGCCTCGCGGATTTTACGCTCGCGCTCAATGTCAGCCGCTCGAATTGCTTCCTCGCGCGCAATCCGGGCACGTTCGGTTTCACGCACCGAATCCTCGGTCCGCGCGGCGATCTCAGCCTCTTGCGCCACGCGCAGGGTTTCGATCTGTTGCGTCTGTTCGATGCGCGCCTGCTCTTCGTCCTTGTCGATCAACAGCTTCTGACGCTGAGCTTCCATCGCAGCACGGCGCACTTCCACCTCGGCATCCGCATCAATCTGCGCGCGCTCTTTTTTCGAGGTCGCAATCACCTCGGCCAGCTTGCGCATACCCACGGCGTTAAAGGCGTTGTTTTCATCCAGCGCTTCGAACGGTGTCTGATCCAGCGCGGTCAGCGAGACCGATTCCAGCGACAGGCCGTTTTTCAGAAGGTCTTCGGACACCGCATTCTGCACCTCTTGCACAAAGTCAGCGCGGTTTTCATGCAGACCGTCCATGGTCATCTGCGCAGCCACGGCACGCAGACCGTCGATCAGCTTGCCTTCGATCATCTCACGCAGCTGTTCGACATCGAATGTACGGGCGCCCAGGGTTTGGGCCGCGCGTGCGATGCCCTCTTCCGTGGCCATGACCGAGACATAGAACTCGACCCCCACGTCAACACGCATCCGGTCTTTGGTGATCAAAGCAGCCTCGGCGCTGCGCTGCACCTCAAGACGCAGGGTCTTCATGTTGACGGGGCTGACCTCGTGCAAAAGCGGCACGACGATGACGCCACCATCCATGATGACTTTCTTACCGCCAGCACCGGTTTTCACCAGGCTCACCTCGCGGGTTGCGCGGCGGTACAGTCGGGCCAGTACAAGGCCAATGAACATAACGACCGCTAAAATGGTCACAACTGTGACGGCTAGGAATGTAAGTTCCATGCAAAATCCTCCGATTTGGGGTTGTAGAATTGGTTAGTTTGACAAGCCGACCAGAACGAACCGGTCTTGCCGTCGGTCGCGCAGGACAAGCACTTCGGTGCCTTGTTCCAGCGTATCCTTGTCCTGCAGGGGCTCAGCGCGCAGGTAATGCGCATTGCCAAAGCGATCCATGACCCGCACTTCGGCCGGGCGGCCACGCGATGCTGTCCCTTGCGAGATGAAACCGCGACGGCGGGCCAGCATCCGTTCGGACATAGCCTCGGTCTCGGTTTTCGGCAGCAAGCGGGCAAAGACCGCGCTAAAGCCACGCGCAAACCAGATGCCAAAGGCCCCGGCCGGGATCGCAGCCATCCATGAGGGCAGATCAAAGCCCATCACATCACGCAGGCCCAGTTGCAGACCGATGCCCGACAGGCCGAAACCAGCCAGCAAAACCACCAGCCAGATCATGAAAGGCACTTTGCCAAAGCCCAGCCAGCTTGCAGGACCGTCCGAGGTCACAACCGGCGTTTCCGCCGCAACCTCGGCCAGCTCGAACTCACCCAGATCGACATCCGCGTCCAGATCAAGTTCGAAATCACCAATGTCCAATTCCGGAGCGTCAACCACATCAAGGTCAACCTCGCCCTCACCCGCCATCAGGCTTCCACCCAGCAACAGCGCCACCAGTTCCAGCCCCAAAAGGCCAAACAACAGCGCAATCGCAATGGTAAAGGGCACAAATGCACCCTCGAGTAGAAAACTGAGCATCAGTGGGCTGTCTCCGTAATTGTATACTATGGTATGCAGCAAATATGGGGAGTCATGACAAAGTTTCAAGAGGTTGTGATTCTATATTTCAACCTATGGGTAATTAACATGGTGACACAGCGGCAGTCGGGAAATCCGTTCTTTGGGGTTTTTTCGGTGCCTGGGGCCGGAAAGTGGCATCCGGGCAAAAGCCGGGCTTTTGCTGGGCTGTGACATAAGATAGACGAGCCTGCAGTTACATACGCGGAAACGGAACATGGCTCGGATTCTCATCACCTCGGCGATCCCCTACATCAACGGGATCAAGCACCTCGGCAATCTGATCGGCTCGCAACTGCCCGCCGACCTATATGCGCGGTATCAGCGCGGCCGGGGGAATGAGGTCATGTTTCTCTGCGCCACCGACGAACACGGCACCCCGGCCGAACTGGCCGCCGCCAAGGCAGGCAAGCCGGTCGCTGATTACTGTGCCGAGATGCATGGTGTGCAGGCCGATATCGCACAGCGCTTTGGCCTGAGCTTTGATCACTTTGGCCGCTCGTCCAGCGCCCAGAACAAAGCGTTGACCCAGCATTTCGCGGGCAAGCTGGAAGATGCCGGGCTGATCCGCGAAGTGAGCGAGAAGCAGGTCTATTCCCACGCCGATGGACGGTTTCTGCCGGATCGCTATATCGAAGGCACCTGCCCCAACTGCGGCTATGACCGGGCGCGTGGTGATCAGTGCGAAAACTGCACCAAGCAATTGGACCCAACTGACCTGATCGAGCCGCGCTCGGCCATTTCCGGTTCGACCGACCTTGAGGTGCGCGAAACCAAGCACCTGTATTTGCGCCAATCCGCGATGAAGGATCAGCTGGACGCCTGGATCGACTCCAAGACCGATTGGCCGATCCTGACCACCTCGATCGCCAAGAAATGGCTGCATGACGGTGACGGCCTGCAAGACCGTGGCATTACCCGCGATCTGGACTGGGGCGTGCCGGTCAAGAAAGGCGATCAGGACTGGCCGGGTATGGAAGGCAAGGTCTTTTACGTCTGGTTCGACGCGCCGGTCGAATACATCGCCTGCGCCAAGGAATGGGCTGATGCGACCGGCAAGCCGGATGCCGAGTGGGAGCGCTGGTGGCGCACTGACAAAGGTGCCGATGACGTGCGCTATGTTCAATTCATGGGTAAGGACAACGTGCCTTTCCATACCCTGTCCTTCCCGGCGACCATTCTAGGTTCGGGTGAGCCGTGGAAGATGGTCGACCATCTGAAATCCTTCAACTACCTGAACTATGACGGCGGCCAGTTCTCGACCAGCCAAGGTCGCGGCGTGTTCATGGATCAGGCGCTGGACATCCTGCCTGCCGATTACTGGCGCTGGTGGCTGCTGAGCCATGCGCCCGAAAGCAGCGATAGCGAATTCACCTGGGAGAACTTCCAGCAATCGGTGAACAAGGATCTGGCCGATGTGTTGGGCAACTTCGTCAGCCGGATCACCAAGTTCTGCCGCTCAAAATTCGGCGAGGCGGTGCCCCAAGGCGGCACCTATGGCGACCGCGAGCAGGCCCTGATCGAAGAGCTGACCCGCCGCGTCCGCGCCTATGAAGGGTTCATGGAGGCAATGGAAGTTCGCAAATCCGCCCAGGAATTGCGCGCCATCTGGGTTGCCGGGAACGAGTATCTTCAATCCGCGGCACCCTGGTCGACCTTCAAGGAAGATCCCGAACAGGCCGCGGTACAGGTGCGTCTGGGTCTGAACTTGATCCGGCTCTATGCCGTGCTCAGTGCGCCGTTCATTCCCGAAACCACCGCCCGTATGCTGAGCGCGATGAACACGCTGGATACCGGCTGGCCTGACGATGTTGCGGCGGCCCTGTCCGCCCTGCCCCCAGGCCATGACTTTGCCGTTCCCGAAGTGCTGTTCGCCAAGATAACGGACGAACAGCGCGAAGACTGGCAGAGGCGTTTCGCTGGTATCCGCACCTAAGACACCCGACCGGGAAAAAATACAGGGGGCTTAACAGCCCCCTTTTTCATTTTGCGTTTGATCCAGATTGCCGGAATCGCCCTTGCCAGATCAGGAAACTAACCCTGGCCGATTTGCGTAAACCTGCCGCCCTACAGAAAAATATCCTTGGGTAAGCGATTGCCTTACGGGCTAACACGCTTGAGAAACCTACCAAAACCAGCCATCCTCACAAAGAGTTTAGGCGACTCGGACCGCTGGCGGCGACTCGAGTTGTGTCCAGTTTTTGTTTCAATGGGGCTTCTGCCATGATCCTTGCATCAACACTTTTCAGCTTTCGACCGAATGACCCCATAGCCAAATCCGTTTGGTATGCCGCAGCTTTGGCCCTGTGTGGGTTGGTGGTGCCAGCTGCCGCGCAGGATAAAAGTGACGCCCCACCGCCCAAAGTGTCCATCGCAGCGGCCTACACGCAAGAAATCACGGACGAGGCGACTTTCATCGGTCGAGCTGAGGCGCTGAACAAGGCCGATATCGTCGCCCGGGTCAGCGGTTTTCTGGACAGTCAGAATGTTGAAGACGGCGCGATGGTGAATGAAGGCGACCTTATGTTCACGATCGAGCCGGACCTGTATCAGGCGACACTAGATGCACGGAATGCCGATCTGGACCGTGCCGAAGCAAATCTTGAGCTCGCCAAAGTTGACCTGGCCCGGAAGGAAGAACTTTACAAACGCGATGCCACTCCGGAAAGCGAACGGGATATCGCCCGTGCCAACGAACTTGTGGCCATTGCCGAAGTCAAAGCCGCGAAAGCCGCGATCCAACAGGCTGAACTTGATCTGAGCTATACTAAGGTCCACGCACCGTTCACCGGCCGTATCGGGCGGGTCGCTATCAGCGTCGGGGACGTTGTTGGCCCGAACAACCCACCATTGGTGAATATCGTCAGCGAGGCACCAGTGTATGTGAATTTCTCGTTGAACGAAAAACAGTTTACCTCGGTTCTTGAACAATATGGCGAGAATGCATCGTCTTTGGCCGAAAGCCCCAAAAGCCCGAATGTGCATGTAACGCTGCCCAATGGATCGGACTTGGGCGAAACAGGTTCGATTGTTTTCGTTGACAACCATATCGACCCGCTAACTGGAACGATTGCAATGCGGGCCGAATTCACAAATGCCGACCGGCTGATCCTCGATGGTCAGTTCCTGAGCGTTCATATCGAAGCCCTGGAGCCGACCTTGCAGGTTCTGATCCCGCAGGCGGCCTTGTCACGTGATCAGCGCGGTGATTTCGTTCTGGTCGTTAACGATAAGCAAATGGTCGAACAGCGCTATATCACCACCGGCGACAATGTCGGAACTGCTGTGATCGTTCTAGACGGCCTGCGCGAAGGGGAAAGCGTGATCGTCGAGGGCCTCCAGCGCGTGCGCCCGGGTGTGGCAGTGGATGCTGTCACCGCATCCGAGCAGCCGGGAGAGTAACAGATGTTCTCATCCCTGTTCATCAGCCGGCCCAAGCTGGCCCTAGTTATTTCGCTTGTCCTGACGATCATGGGCGGGATCGGCTATATGGTTCTGCCGGTCGCCCAGTTTCCTGATATTACGCCACCGGTCGTCAGCGTTTCCGCCACCTATACCGGTGCCAATGCCGAAACGGTCGAGAACACTGTCGCCGCGCCGATCGAGGCGCAGGTCAACGGCGTGGATGACATGATCTACATGACGTCCACCTCTTCGGATAACGGATCGTATTCGTTGAATATTACCTTCGAAGTCGGCACCGATCCTGACATTGCATCCGTCAACGTGCAGAACCGCGTTGCGCAGGCCATGTCTTCGCTTCCGTCAGAGGTGACTTCTTCGGGTGTCGTTACGCAGAAGGCATCGACCAATATGCTGATGCTGGTCACGCTGACCTCACCCAAAAGCACCTATGACAGTGTATTCTTGTCGAACTACGCTTCGATCAACCTGAAAGATGCGTTGGCGCGGGTACAGGGTGTTGGTAAAGCCGACGTTCTGACTAACCTTGAATATGCAATGCGGATCTGGATGGATCCCGACAAGATGACCGCCCTGTCGATTTCACCGGGTGATGTCATAAACGCTATCCGAGAACAGAATATCGAAGTGTCTGCCGGTTCGATAGGCTCGCCGCCGGTCCCTGAGGGACAGACATTTCAATATACGATCAAGACCAAGGGCCGGCTGACCTCGGCCGCTGAATTTGGCAATATTGTCATCCGTACTGGTGATGCAGGGGCAATCGTACGCATAAGGGACATTGCCAGAACCGAACTTGGAGCGCAGTTCTATTCGGCTTCGGGTTATTTCCAGGCAGAACCCGCAACGGTTATCGGTATCTATCAAGCCCCCGGTGCCAATGCGTTGGCTGTTTCAGATCGTGTTCAGGCCGAATTAGACCGGCTGTCGCGTTCGTTCCCAACAGATGTTGAATATCAGGTTCCGTTCAACACGACCGACTTCGTGGAACAATCTCTGAACGACGTGGTTTCCACCCTGATGCTGACGTTCGTTTTAGTGATTTCGGTCGTATTTGTCTTTTTGGGCAGTTGGCGTGCCACGATCATTCCGGCGGTTGCTATTCCTGTTTCGCTGATCGGGACGTTCGCGTTCCTGCTGGCGTTTGGGATGTCCCTGAACACGATTTCTTTGTTCGCGCTTGTACTGGCCATCGGGATCGTGGTCGATGATGCCATCGTGGTGGTTGAAAACGTTGAACGCATTATCGCCGACGAAGGGTTGTCCCCGCCTGAGGCGACACGGAAAGCGATGGGCCAAATCACCGGACCCGTCATCGCAACCACACTGGTTCTGCTGGCCGTTTTTGTGCCCGTAACCTTTATGCCTGGCATCTCGGGGCGACTGTATTCTCAGTTTGCAGTCACCATCTCGACTGCGGTCGTGATTTCTTCAATCAACGCTTTGACCTTGTCTCCGGCGCTTTGCGGACTGGTTCTGCGCGCGCGCTCGGGTCCGCCCAAGGGTATTCTGGCCCTGTTTGAGCGTTTCATCGGAACGCTGCGTGACGGTTATGTTGTCATTGTCCGAAAACTGTTAATTCTGCCAGTCGCCGGACTGGGCGTCATCGTTGTTCTGGCCATGGGTACAGGGACGATCATGTCGAACACATCAAGCGGTTTTATTCCGCTTGAAGACAACGGCTATCTCTTTGTGGACATCCAGTTGCCAGATGCGGCAACACTGGAACGAACCGAGACTATCGCAGGTCGGGTCGACGACCAAATCCGCGATATCTCGGGGGTCGCCAGTACGGTTCTGATCAACGGGTTTTCGCTGCTGAACGGCACAACCACAAATGGAGCGACCGTTTTTGTGAACCTCGACAACTGGGACGAGCGGCAAGATCCCGACCTGTCTGCCGATGCCATTCTGGGCAAGGTTCTGGCGATTGCAAATGGCGAATCCGCAGCTTCGATCGTGGCCTTCAACCCGCCACCGATTCAGGGCCTCGGCATGTCAGCCGGTGTGGAAATGGAGGTTCAGCAAGTCGGGGGCGGTACGCCTCAGGATCTGGCCTCGGCCGTTGGGTCCTTCGTCTATGCTGCAAACCAGCGACCCGAGATTGGTCAGGCCTATACAACATTCCGGGCCAATGTTCCTCAGCTATTTGTCGATCTGGACCGTGAGAAAGCGAAAACCCTGGAAGTGTCTGTTGCTGAGATTTTCCAGACGATGCAAGCCCAGCTAGGCTCGTACTATGTGAACGATTTCAACCTGTTCGGCCGCGTCTACCGCGTGATGATTCAGGCCGAGGGGAGCTATCGGAACAAGGTCGAAGATATTTCGAACCTGTATGTGCGCTCGACCAAGGGCGATATGGTTCCATTGGGTACGTTGATCGACGTGGAAAACGTGTTGGGGCCAGTCCTGTTAAAACGGCATAACCTGTTCCGTTCGGCAACTGTTACAGCTGTACCTGCGCCAGGGCTGTCCAGTGGCGACGCTATCACTGTGATGACAGAAGAATCCGCCAACGCCCTACCCTCGGGATACGCGTTTGAATGGACAGGTACCGCGCAACAGCAGCTTGCATCCGGCAGCCTTGTGATCATTATCCTCGGGCTTGCTGTCCTGTTCGCCTATTTGTTCCTGGTGGGGCAATACGAAAGCTGGTCGATGCCGGTGTCCATTCTTCTATCGGTTATTGTTGCCCTATTCGGGGCGGTTGCGGCGGTGGCCATCGTGGGCAGCGACATAAACCTGTACACGCAGATCGGGATGATCATGCTGGTGGGGCTTGCGTCGAAGAACGGTATCCTCATCGTTGAATTCGCAATGGAACAGCGTGCCAATGGCCTTTCGATCAAAGATGCTGCAGCCGAAGCCGCCCATCAACGTTTCCGCGCGGTGATGATGACCGCCCTCTCCTTCCTGTTGGGTGTTGTACCGTTGCTTGCCGCGAACGGCGCGGGAGCGGCTAGCCAGAAGGCCATCGGTGTCGCCGTCTTTGGCGGAATGCTGGCGGCGACTCTGGTTGGCGTTATCCTTGTGCCGGTACTTTACGCCCTGATGCAGGGGCTGAGGGAATGGCTCAAAGGGACAAAGAACGACCCCGACCCTTCGGAAGAAGCCGCATAAATCAAAAAAAAGCCCCGCCGATAACGCGGGGCTTTTCTTTAATGGGCCAGGCGCTTTTCGATCCAGCGCTGGATGGCAGCGATCTGATCGGCATCAAGCCTTAGGCCCAGCTTGTTTCTGCGCCAGATGGCATCTTCAGCGCAGCGCACATATTCCTTGGTGACCAGCCATTCCATTTCGCGTTCGGTCAGCGTCGCCCCGAACTCTTCCCCCAGATCCTCAGCGGTCTTTGCATCGGCCAGAATAGCGCGCGCCTCGGTTCCATAGGCGCGCACCAGCCGTTCCGCCCATGTGCGATTCAAAAAAGCATAGTCGAATTCCAGACCGGCAATAAGGTCTTGCACTGCGCTAACGGGGAAATCGCCACCCGGCAAAGAAACTCCAGCGGTCCATGGACCGGGCAAATCCGGGAAGTACTCAGCGATTTTCTCAAGCGCACTTTCGGCCAATCTGCGATAGGTCGTAATCTTGCCGCCGAAAACATTCAAAACCGGAGCACCGCCAAGCCCATTGACCTTCAGAGTATAGTCTCTGGTCGCGGCCGTTGCGCTGCTGGCCCCATCGTCATACAGAGGGCGCACACCGGAATAGGTCCAGACGATGTCTTCGCGGGTCACAGGCTGCTCAAAATATTTTGACGCAAACGCACACAGATATTCCTGTTCAGACTCGGTACAGACTGGAGGAACCGATGGGTCTGGGTGATCCTGATCAGTTGTTCCAATAAGGGTGAAATCTCTCTCATAGGGAATGGCAAAGATGATGCGCCCGTCTTCGCCCTGAAAGAAATAGCATTTGTCATGGTTGAATAACCTGTGGGTTACGATATGGCTGCCGCGGACCAACCGAACCCCCTCGCGCGAGTTCACGTGGATTTTTTCCTGGATGATATCGCCAACCCAGGGCCCACCGGCATTGATCAACATCTTCGCCAGGACGATACGGGTTTCGTCATTTTGGTTATCGCGGATCGTCACATGCCAAACATCATCCACCCGCTCGGCTGAAAGAACTTCGGTCCGAACCAGAATATCGGCGCCACGGGCCTCGGCATCACGGGCATTCAGAACAACCAGACGGGAATCTTCGATCCAGCAGTCGGAATACTCATACGCGGTCTCAAACCTATTTTGCAGCGGGACACCTTCAGGCGCGGAACGCAAATTCAGCGCAGAGGTCCCGGGTAGAATTTTCCGCCCTCCAAGGTGATCGTACATGAACAGGCCAAGACGGATCAGCCAGGCTGGACGACGACCACGCATCCAAGGCATCACTGTACTCAGCAGCCGTGAGGTCGGAGTGTCCGAGTCAAATCGCATCCCATCGTGGTAGGGAAGCACAAAGCGCATCGGCCAACTGATATGAGGCATTGCCCGCAGCAGCGTTTCCCGCTCAATCAGCGCCTCGCGGACCAACCTGAACTCAAAATATTCCAGATACCGTAGGCCGCCGTGGAACAATTTGGTCGAGGCCGAGGACGTGGCCGATGCCAAGTCGTTCATCTCGGCCAATGTCACCGACAATCCCCGCCCGGCCGCATCACGCGCGATCCCGCAACCGTTAATACCGCCACCTATGATGAATAGGTCAGTAACCTGGCCAGTCTGCTGTGCCATTTGCAGGTCAGTCCTTTTGCTGAAAACGTGCGGCAATTAACCCGTTCGATACTCGGTTCGTCAATGTGGATTTTCGTTTTTTTTCGCGTAACGAACAAGAATAGCGATTTTTTGCTGTTGTCCAAACGATGTTTGATTTCTTCCGGTTGCAATATTGCGAAAAAAGGAACAAAAACGAAAGAACCCAATAACCGGAGCTTCCCTTGTCTCTTTCGTTCCGCCAGTCAGACATCATAGAAATCGCCAAGCAGAATGGTCGCGTCATGGTCGAGGATCTGGCGTTGCAGTTTGGTGTCACGGTCCAAACGATCCGGCGCGATCTTTCCGAGCTTGCGGAACTGGGCAAGCTGGACCGGGTTCATGGCGGCGCGGTCCTGCGATCCGGCGTTTCGAATATCGGTTACGAGGACCGGCGCGCCCTGAATGCTGAAATCAAGACCCGTATCGCACAGGTTTGCGCTGCCAACATACCGGATGGTGCATCGCTTTTTTTGAACATCGGTACATCGACCGAGGCTGTCGCGCATCAGTTGCTAAACCACAAAGATCTTATGGTGGTGACAAATAACATGAATGTCGCGCGTATCCTGGTGGAAAACACGAACTGCCAGATCGTCGTCGCCGGTGGTGTTCTGCGCCGGTCGGACGGTGGTCTGATCGGCAACCTGACCAATTCAACGATTGAACAATTCAAGTTCGATTATGCGGTAATCGGGTGTTCCGCACTGGACGCCGATGGTGATCTTCTGGATTTCGATTTCCAGGAGGTCCGTGTCAGCCAGACTATCATTGCACAGGCCAGACACAGCTTTCTGGTTGCCGATCATTCGAAATTTCAGCGCTCGGCCCCTGCCCGTATTGCCTCGATGTCCGAAGTTGACGTTTTCTTTACAGATCAACTTCTTCCAAGTGGGCTTGCACGTAAATGTAAGGAATGGGGAACGCGGGTCGTATACAGCGGCCGAACCACCGGAGATTCGCATTAAACGCGTAATTCCAAACGTGGTTCTTGTCATAGGCGACCGGCCCTGACAGTATCGCAACATATTGCAATCAGTGCACGGCAAGGGGGAGATCCGGGCCATGATCGCGCTTTTATTTGCGTTACTCACAGCTACTATGGGGCTGAATTATTATAGAAAAACCAAAGCGGCCAATGTTGTGTTCTTCATCACTATGGCCCTAAGTGTTTATTGGCTGAAGTTTCATGCCACCAGCCAACTGACCATTCAGCTGTAGGAGGCCACAATGACACCCGAGCTTTCCCGCACCCTGAACGCGTTGGGAACCCTGGCGGTCAGCCTCGTTCTTGTACTGGCCTTCGGATACCAGCTGGCGCTGAACGAACTGCCCTGCCCGCTTTGCTTATTGCAACGGGTCGGGTTCGTAGCGGTGGGCGTTGGTTTGGGCCTGAACCTGCTATACGGAGCCCGGCCGCAGCATTATGCGTTGATGTTGCTTGCGGCACTGTTTGGGATCAGCGTTTCCGTTCGCCAGATCTTGCTGCATATCGTACCGGGTACCGGCCACTATGGTTCGCCTGTTTTTGGGTATCACTACTACACATGGGCCGCGATCTGCTTTTTTCTGATCCTTCTGGGCACGGCAATCATGCTGCTTTTCGACCATCAATATCAGGACACAACCGACGATCAACCACGGTTCGGGGGCAATACGCTGGCCAAAACCGCGTTCTTTGTGATGCTAGGGCTGGCCGCGCTGAATGCGGGGTCGACCTTGTTGGAATGTGGCCCAGGTATCTGCGCTGACCCGCCGACAAGCTACAAATTGATTGACGAACTGGACACCAACAACTGAGGATGGATAAACCTTCCCTCATGGAGGCATCGGAATGGGACTACTGGGGCAGCCGCTAGGCTATTATGACTATCTGACATTTATCGCACTTATACTGCTGCTGGCCGCTGTAATGGCGCTGTTTCTGTTCATAATGGGACTGCCCGGCCGCATCGCAATCAAACGCAACCATCCGCATGCTGAGGCAGTCAAGATCATGGGCTGGATGGGGTTTCTGGCTGTCGTTCCCTGGATTCACGCCTTTATGTGGGCTTTCCACGATGCAGCCACTGTCGATATCCGCCGTATGCCTGATGATGAACGCGATGCGATACGGAAGGATATCAAACGGTTAGGCGGTGATCTGACCGAAGAATATCGCGATCCACTGGACCCGGACGAAACACAAAAAAGCTAAGGCTAAAGGAAGTCCCACAATATGTTTGTCGCTCTTGGCATTACGCTTTTCTACATCATTTTTGTCTGGCTGATCTTCTTCAAACTACAATGGCTTAAGTTTAGTATCGCCTGGGGCATCGTTTCCTTCTGGGTGGGTGCTCATCTGTTATTGATCTTTATGGTTGCGCTGCGGTTCTTCCAGCCATTTTCGATCGACAGCCACGTGGTCCGCTCAACCATACAGATCGTACCGCGCCTGACTGAACCAACCATCCTTTCCGAGGTTCTGGTCGAGCCGAATACAGAGGTGAAGAAAGGGGATCCGCTGTATCGGTTCGACGACACCGTCTTTGCGCTTGAATTCGAAGAGGCATCCGCACAGTTGGTTGCAGCCCAGCAGAACGCCAAAATTCTGGAACAGGATGTGATCGTCGCGGGTGAAGCCGTCGAGCGAGCAAACGCGCAACTGGCATATGCACTGACCCAGCAGGCACGGTATGAAAACCTTGTCCCTGCGGGTGGTGCCCGAGAGGATGAGCTGGATCGCTGGAACGAGCAGGTCACGGAAGATCAGGCCAAGATAAAAGAGGCCGAAGCCAATCTGGAAAAGGCAAAGCTGGCGCTGGATTCGCAGATCGACGGGGTCAATACCGGAATCGTTCAAGCTCAGGCTCAGTTGGAAAAGGCCCGGTACTTTCTGGACAATACTACGATCTACGCGCCCGAAGATGGTATGATCGTTTCACAACAGGCACGCCCGGGTCTGGTTGTCGGTGACATCCGATTGGGCGCAATCGCCAGCTTTGTGACCAAGGAAAACCCCTATATTCTCGCCACTTACCGGCAGCAGAACCTGAAATTTGTGAAACCCGGGCAACAGGTTGAGGTCGCGCTGGACTTATATCCCGGAGAAATCCTGACCGGCAAAGTCGAGGCAATCTGGTGGGCAACCCGCCAGGGTCAATATCTGCCATCAGGCCGCCTGCCCGGATTTGAACTGCCAAAAATTCCTGGACATATTGCCGTGCAGATTTCGGTCGAAATTCCAGATGGCCACGTCTTTCCCGCCGGTGGACATGCCGCGGTGGCAATCTATACCGGCCAGGGCAAAAGCTTTGAGTTCCTGCGGCGCATCAATATCCGCCTCTATTCCTTCGCAAACTTCATCCGACCACTGGACATTTAAGGACACGCTGTATGACACGGGCCAGGCTAAACCGCAGTTTGATGGGCACAGCCCTGTGTGCCGCGCTGCTGGTGGGATGCGCACCTGTCGGTCCTGATTTTGTGCGACCGAACTCTCCGGTCGTGAAGGAATGGATCGAGGTAAACAACCCCTCAGTCGGTCCCAGCGGCCTCACCTCGCGTAGTGCCCCTGTGGCAAAATGGTGGGAGACCTTCAACGACGCCACTTTGAACCGGTTGATCGCCGAAGCCTATGCCCAGAACCTGGCGCTACAGGTGGCCGGTGCGCGCGTATTGCAGGCCCGCGCACAGCTTGGGATTGCCTTTGGTGAGCTTTACCCCCAATCGCAGGCCATCGGAGGTTCGATCGAGCGGCGCCAGATCAGCGACAATATCGGACCGATTTCCGATATCAATCGGATCATCCCTCTGGATACTGAATTCTCGACCTCGCAGGTTGGCTTCGACGCCCAATGGGAACTGGATGTGTGGGGGCAGCAACGCCGGGGTGTGCAGGCCGCACGATCCAATCTGGCACTTCAGGTCGCTAATTACGATGACGCTTTGGTCACGCTGACCGGCGATGTAGCAGCGTTATATGTAAGCTTCCGCGCGCTGCAAGAAACCCTGTTCGTGGCACGAGAGAATATCAAGCTGCAACAGGAATCGGTTGATCTGACGCAACTGCGTTTCAACAACGGCGTCACCACTGAACTGGATGTGCAAGAGGCCACCGCCCTGCTGAACAATACCATGGCGCTGGTGCCGGAGATTGAAAGCGATCTTCAGCAGACCAAGAATGCTTTGGCTGTTTTACTGGGAACAACACCCTCGCGCATGGCCGGGTTGCTGGGTAATTCCGGTCGTATCCCTTCGGCCCGATCCAACGTCGCCGTTGGAGTACCAGCGGAATTGCTGCGCCGACGCCCGGATGTACGCGCCGCAGAACTGGCCGCTGCCACACAGTCTGCGCAAGTTGGGATCGCGATTGCTGACCTGTATCCCCAGTTCATCCTGTCCGGTTCGATCGGCCTGCAGGCCTCGGGCAGTCAGGACCTGTTTTCATCCGCCAGCAATACTGGGCTGGCCAGTGCCGGAGTGGTCTGGAATGTGCTAAATTATGGGCGGATCAAGAATAATGTCCGCGCCCAGGACGCAGCTTATCAGGCCTTGATTGCGAACTATCAAAACACCGTCCTGACCGCCTATTCCGAGGTTGAAAGCGCCATGGTCGCCTATGCGCAATCACGCAAACAAGTGACATTCTACCAAAACAGCGTCACCGCATCGCGCAAAGCTGCCGAGATCGCGGTGAACCAATACCGGGATGGCATCGCCAGCTATTCCCGCGTTCTGAACACGCAAACCGCATTGCTGCGATCACAGGCCAATCTGATCGAAGCCCGCCAGCAGGTCTCGAGCAATCTGGTTGCAGTCTACAAAGGTTTAGGCGGTGGTTGGCAAATCCGGCAAAATCAGGAGTTCCTGCCGGAAACCGTGCTGGCCGAAATGGCCTATCGCACCGATTGGGGAGACCTGCTGCAACAGGCTCCGATCCAAGCCAGCCTGAACTGAGCGCTATTTCGTCAGACCGCGCAAGCCGCCCGAAATCAGAATGTTGACCTCGTAGAGAATACGCGGCGCGGCCAGTCCTCCGGGGCTGGCCAAATAGTTCGGGCTCCATTCTGGTTCGAATTTCTGCTTGAACGAGCGCAGCCCCTCGAAGTGATAAAACTGTTCGCCATGTTCATAGACAAAGCCGCCAATGCGGTTCCACAGTGATGCCAGTTGCCGGTTTTCGATCCCGGAAAACGGTGCCGCCCCCAGCGAGAACCAGTGGAACCCCTGCTCGGCGCCCCATGACATCATCTCGGCAAACAGCGCATCCATAACAAAACTTGGGCTATCTGGTTCATACCGCATCAGATCCAGCGACAGTTCTGATTTTTGCCCGCCCTGAAACAGGTTAGCAAACGCGACGATCTCACCTGTTTCGCCATTCCGCAGCACCGCGTGGTCGAAATAGGACAGATAGGTTTCATCAAATCCGCCAAGCGCAAAACCTTTCTCGGCCCCAGCCTTTTGCGCCAGCCAGTCATCCGAAATCTTGCGCAACTCGGGCAGGATCAGGGTTAGTTCCTGTTTTGGAATAATCTCGAAAACATACCCTTCGCGTTCGGCCCGGTTCTTGGCCTGACGGAACCGCTTGCGGGATTTTCCGTCCAGCGAAAAATCTTTCAGCGGCACCCGCGCTACTTCGCCAATTTTCAGGATCGACAGGCCAAGGTCTAGAAAGGTCGGCAGGTATTTGGTGGAAACGCTGTAGAAGGCACAAAGTTTACCCTCACGGTCCGCCATCTCGCGCAGCTGCCATATCAGCTGTTTACCGGCGGTTTCATCCCCTACTGGCTCACCTTTGGTGACCAGTGCGTTGCCGGTATCGGCATAAGCCAGAAAAGCGGTTTCATCCGGCGCGATCAGGAACTGCTTGTCCCCGGTCAGGGAAATCTGGGATTCTGTGTCTTCGCTTTCCATCACCAGACGTTCGACTACTTCGGGGATTTCTGTGCGGGCTGGAACAGGAATCTCGCGCCCGAACAGAGAGCTAACGGCAACCACCCCAAGGATGACCGCAACCACAAGGCTGGATCGTAGGAACCGCGAGGCGTCGCCGTTCCAGGCAAACTCCCACCACAGGGCATTTTGATATTCGACATGGGAATAAGCAAACAGACCCACCCAAAAGATCACCGCAAGCAATGCAAGAACGCTGACCAGCCAAGGTATGTTCAACCTGAAGATCGAAGCGCCGCTAACCCGATAGAAAGCATCCCGGAACATGGCCAGCAGAACGATGCTACCCACCATGCTGAGCGCTTCGTGCGTATCCAGCCCTTTGGTCAGCGAAGCGACAAAACCGGCCAGCATCAACAGCATGGCCACAACCCAAGCCCGGTAAAGCTTGCGAAACAGCCCCCGTGACACAAGGATCAGCAAGACCCCTACCGCACTTCCGGCCAAGTGGGACGCTTCGACAAAGGACAGGGGTAGGAAATCCCGCAGCACACCCAGGTTACCGCTGCTTGCAGGCAACGCGCCGGAGACCAGAAGTATCACACCGGCCACTGCGGCCACGCCTGCGGCCACCATGGGCACGATCGGACGGATCACTCGATAAACCCAAGTGGCTGCACCAGTAATATGTCGCCGGTGGCTCAGCGCTGATGCCACAGCGATTGAAAGCGTGGCGATGAGGAAGGGAAGAAACGTATAGACCAGGCGGTACAGCAGCAGCGCGGCAATGACATCCGACCGGCCTGACGCGCCAAGTCCCGCGATCATAGTCGCCTCGAAGGCGCCAATTCCACCCGGCGCATGGCTGAGGATACCGACCGCAATCGCGCCAATAAAGATGGTGAAGAAATAGGGGTAGCCGATCCCAAGGTCTGTCGGCAGCAGCACATACAGAACCATCGACGCACCAAACACATCGCCCAAGGCCGCCAGCGTCAGCAACCCGGCCAGTTTGCCGCCGGGAAGGTTAAATCCAACCCCGCCATAGGCCAGCCTGCGCCCGCCTTTCGACAGCCAGATGAACAGCGTTGCCAGAGCGATCAAAAGGCCCAATCCTATGACCGTCTCGACCGTATCGCTGATTGGCAAAACCTTCGATATCCCGTCGGGATGAAAGGTCAGCAAAGCCCCTAACAGCAAGGTCATGCCGGACCAGAAAGCGATCCACGAGGTCGCAATAACCCCAGCGACACGCCCCAGATCCAGCCCCAAAGATGCGTAGATCCGATACCGGATCGCCGTGCCCGTGATGTAGGAAAACCCAAGGCAATTTGACACCGCATAACCACAGGCCCCGGCCATGCCCGCAACCGGCAAAGGGACCTCACCGTCGGCAACGCTCTGGACTGCAAAGACGTCGTATAAAGACAGGGAAACAAAGCTAAAAGCGGTCCAGCACAAGGCGATGAACAACAGCGTCCAAGAGGTGTTCGCCACATCCGTCTGAACGGATGACCATTTCACATGTGCAGACAGTTCATGCAGCACGGTCAGGGCGACCAGCATGACGATTACGGGAATGGCGGTTCTGACCAGGGGTCGTTCCAGAAAACCGGATACTCTTTCGGCAAGTCTGATGGCCCAGAGTTCTTTGCCTGTATCCTGATCAGTCATGTGATTTCCCTGTTTCAGGTTTGCAGCTGCCTTTGCGCGGGTGGCGAACGCATCGCAACTTTTACACATATTCCTTGCTGCTCAAAGCACTACAGCAATCAGACGCGGCCTTTCCGAGTAGAAAGAAGCAAGTTGGTTTCGGATCGCGTAATCCCTTCGATCCTGCGGATGCGAAACAGGATTTCATCCAGTTCGGCCAGGGTCTCGGTCCCAATCTCGGCAATCAAGTCCCAACCGCCATTTGTCGAATGGACAGCCCGCACCTGTGGCATGGCGGCAATTTGGGCCATGGTGCGCTCGGTGCCGCGCCCTTCGATTTCCAGCATCATCAACCCTCTGACCGGGCTTTGCGCCACATCCTGCCGTGTCAGAACCGTAAAACCTACAATCTCACCGGATTGCTTCAAACGTTGCAGACGGCTGCGCACTGTTGTGCGTGTGACTCCCAGTGTTTCAGCCAGTTCCGAGAGTGAAGCACGGGCATCCCGATGCAGAGCGCTGAGAAGCTTGCCATCCAAATCGTCCATTCAATACTTCCGTTATGTCACTTGCGGTTCCATTTTGAGCATTTTGATCCCTATCCGCAAGCCACATTGCCGGAGTAGTATTCCATATGGATACAAACAACGTAATTCTGGTTGGCGCCCCGATGGATTCGGGCAAGCGTCGACAGGGCTGCCGGATGGGCCCCGATGCCTATCGGGTTGCGGGGCTTCAATCAGCTCTTTCCGATCTCGGTCTTCACCTACGGGATCTCGGCGATGTCACACCTGACATTCCGGATATGTCCGAACATTCGCATCTCTTCGCCCTGCCCGAGTGTGTCGGCTGGACCAAAGCTCTCAGCCGTGTCGCGCAAGATGTCGCCCCACAAGGCCTGCCAATTTTCATGGGCGGCGATCATGCGCTTTCGATGGGCACGGTTTTGGGCATGGCACAGCACGCCGAGCGGATCGAACGCCCACTGTTCGTTCTCTGGCTGGACGCGCATAGCGATTTCCACACACCCGAGAGCACCGATAGCGGCAACCTGCACGGGACACCCGTAGCCTATTTCACCGGACAGCCCGGATTTGACGACTTCCCACCGGTTTCATCGCCAGTTCCGACCGACCGGGTCGGCATGATCGGTCTGCGCTCGGTCGACCCAGCCGAACGGGCTCGGCTGGAACAGGATCGCGCAATGCTGGCCGATATGCGAAGCATCGACGAAAACGGCATCAAAGCACCGCTGATGGCCTTTCTGGAGCGGGTCCGGGCAGCGGATGGCATCCTTCATGTTTCGCTGGATGTGGATTTCCTTGATCCGTCCATTGCTCCTGCAGTTGGCACAACAGTTCCAGGTGGCGCGACCGAACGCGAGGCTCATCTAGTGATGGAACTGCTGCACGAAAGCGGTCTTGTCTGCTCGCTGGATCTGGTAGAATTGAACCCGTTTCTGGACGAACGCGGCCGCACTGCAAAATTGATGGTGGATCTGGCCGCCTCATTGCTGGGCCGCCGCATCTTTGACCGCCCCACCCGGAGCTTCTGATGCAATCTCTACAAGCCCCACCAGCCGTTGTGATGATCCGGCCCCATGCGTTTGCTTCGAACCCCGAGACACGCGACGACAATGCGTTCCAGACCTTGGCCAACCGCTCGGCAGCGGCCACGTCTGTCCAAGCACGCGATGAACATGATCAGGCGGTGGCGCTGCTGCGCGATGCGGGTATTAAGGTTCATGTCTTCGACGATTTCGGAGACCTTGACACACCAGACAGCGTATTTCCGAACAACTGGTTCTCGACCCATCCCGGCGGACATGTGGCAATCTATCCGATGTTTGTGCCGTCGCGCAGGCGCGAACGTCGCGCCGACGTCATAGAAATGTTGAAACAGGAGTATCGTGTTCAGGACGTGATCGATTATTCCGGGCTTGAACAGGACAGACTGGCGCTGGAAGGCACCGGAGCGATGGTTCTGGACCACATTGGCCGCGTGGCCTACACGGTCAAATCCAACCGCGCCGACCCCGTTCTGTTGGAGCGTTTCTGCACCCATTTCAACTATGAGCCCATCGCATTCGAGGCGCATGATGCCGCAGGACGTGATGTCTATCACACGAATGTTCTGATGGGCATCGGCTCCAAATACGCGCTGATCTGTCTTGATATGATCGCGGACCCCGAACGCCGCGCGACAGTGAAAGCCAGGCTGGAAGAATCCGGTCGCACGGTCATCGACCTGACACATGATCAGATCGCTGAATTTGCTGGCAACGCCATCGAACTGAGCGGCCTGAATGGTCCCGTGCTGGCGCTGTCCAGCCGGGCACTTGCCGCCCTGACCCCGGAACAAATCGCTACAATCGAAGCCAGCGCGACACCTCTGCCGCTTTCGATTCCCACCATTGAAACTGCCGGTGGATCCGTGCGCTGCATGATTGCGGGCATCCACCTGTCCCGCCGATAGGAGCCCCTAATGCAACCATCTGAAAAGGCCCTGGTGCCGTTTGTGTCTGTCGACAATATGATGAGACTGGTCCACCACATCGGCGTCGAACGTATGATCACCGATATTGCGGCGCAAATCGAAGCTGATTTCAAACGGTGGGAAAGCTTTGACAAAACACCCCGCATCCCTGCCCACTCGCCACATGGGGTGATTGAACTGATGCCAACCTCAGACGGTGAGGCCTATGGGTTTAAATACGTCAACGGCCACCCCAAGAACACCTCCGAGGGCCTACAGACCGTTACCGCATTTGGATTGCTGGCAGACGTCTACACAGGCTATCCGACCCTGCTGACCGAAATGACCATGCTGACTGCATTGCGCACCGCAGCAACCTCTGCCCTGGTCGGCAGTTATCTTGCGCCCAAATCGGCCTCGACCATGGCAATGATCGGGAATGGCGCGCAATCCGAATTTCAGTGCCTCGCCTTCAAGGCCATGTGCGGGATTGATACTGTTCGCTTGTACGATACCGACGCGGCTGCTACCGAAAAATGTGCGGCCAACTTGGCGGGCTCTGGCCTCTCGGTCGTGAAATGCAAATCCCCTGAGGACGCCATCGAAGGCGCGCATATCATCACGACCTGCACGGCGGACAAGAAAAATGCCACGATCCTGACCGATAACTTGGTCGGCCCAGGCGTCCACATCAACGCGATCGGCGGCGACTGTCCCGGCAAAACCGAACTGCACAGGGATATCCTGCTACGCTCTGAAATATTCGTCGAATACCCGGAGCAAACACGTATTGAGGGCGAGATTCAGGCCCTGGAAGACGATCATCCCGTCACCGAGTTGTGGCAGGTCATGACGGGACAGGCCGAGGGTCGCAAAGATGATCGTCAGATCACGTTGTTTGACAGCGTAGGTTTCGCGATCGAGGATTTTTCAGCCCTGCGCTACATCCAGTCCGCAGTCCGGGGCACAGATTACTACGAACCCCTGGACATGCTGGCAGACCCTGACGACCCGCGCGATCTGTACGGAATGCTGATGCGCGCGAAATAGAGATACCCTGCCCCCACGCGCCAGCCGGGGGCAGGTATCACCAAAGATTGACTTCGTCAGATGCCAATTACCCGGCCAGCGAAGGCAGGTACAGAACGATGCCCGGAAAGGCGACCAGCAGCGCAATCGTCACGGCGTCGGCGATGAAAAACGGCGTCACGCCCTTGAACACGTCCTGAACGCTCAGATCAGGGCGGACGCCGGCAACGACAAAGCAATTCAAACCGATCGGTGGCGTGATCAGGCAGAACTCGGCCATTTTCACCACCAAAATACCAAACCAGATGGCGCACATCGGACCGGACATCCCAAACGTACTTTCCGCAGCGGTGACGGCCTCGCCCCCGTTCAGCGCCATAACTGCCGGATAGACAACCGGCAGAGTCAGCAATAGCATCCCGATGGCATCCATGAACATGCCGAGCACCGCATAGGCCAGCAGGATGCAGATCAGGATCAGCATGGGTGACATTGTCAGCGACGTGATCCAGTCGGAAAACGCGCTTGGCAAATCGGCGAAACCCAGGAACCTGACATAGATCAGCACGCCCCAGATGATCGAAAAGATCATCGCGGTCAGTTTGGCGGTCTCAAGCAGTGCGGATTTCAACTCTGCCCATCTCATGCCGTGGAACAGCGCGAAGCAGAACACGATAAAGGCACCGATTGCCCCGCCTTCGGTTGGCGTGCCCCAGGCTTTTTCACCAAACGGGTTATAGACGAAGCAGATGATGATCAGGATCACCGCAACAATCGGTAGGGCACCAGGCAGCGCGGCAAAACGCTGTTTCCAAGTAAAGCCGGTGACCGGCGGGCCGACATTTTTGAACACAACGGCGATGCCGACGATCAGCAGACCATAGATAACCGCCGAAAACGCTCCCGGTATGAACCCGGCGAGCAGCAGTTTGCCCACATCCTGTTCCACGATGATCGCATAAATCACAAGGATCGCCGAGGGCGGGATCAGTGAGGCCAAAGTGCCACCTGCAGCAACTACGCCCGCCGCAAATTGTTTGTTGTACCCGACCTTCAGCATTTCCGGGATCGCGATCCGGGCAAATACCGCAGATGTCGCGACCGATGCCCCCGAGACTGCAGCAAACCCAGCGGTGGCGAACACGGTTGCGACCGCAAGCCCACCCGGAACCCAGGCCACCCAGCGCTTGGCCGCCTCGAACAGCGCGCGCGTGAGGCCTGCGTAATAGGCAAGGTAACCGATCAGGATAAAGGTCGGGATCAGGCTGAGCGTATGGGCTGCAACCTTGGAATGCGGCACTTGCCCTGCGGTTTTTACCGCAACGGTCAGCGCCTTGCCAAATCGGTCAGGATCATATCCGAATTTGGCCCAGAATATCCAAACCAGACCGATCAGCCCCGCCAAAGCCGCGGCAAAAGCCACACGCATTCCGGTGATAACCAGAACCAGCAGGCCACCGGTGACCCAGAGGCCAATCTCAATCGAGTCCATTTACTAGTCCTGCCCTTCGAATTGTTCGGCTTCAGCGGCAGCCTGCGCAGCAGCGTCCTGTATCATCGGCACCGCAACTGGGTTTTGTAGGCCCAGCACAAAGGCCCGTCCATAACCCCAGATTTGCAGCACAAGCCGCAAGCAAAGTACCGAAAACGCAATAGGTGCCAGTAACTTGGCAGGCCAGAGCGGGATGCCAATGTCGATCGAGCTGTCCCGGCTCCACAGAGGTGCGCCAAAGTCGAATGATCTGTCGAAATGGGACCAGCTGCCCCAGACCAATGCCAACATGAGCACCAGGATGAGAACGACCGAAATCAACTCGAACAGCCACAAAGCCCGTCCGTGTAGCCGCGAAATGACAATATCCATCCGGATATGGCCCCCATCGCGTTGTACGTAAGAGATACCTAGAAACGCAATCAAAGGCATGGCTTGCTCGATCCAATCGACATAGCCCGGCAATGGCGCGTTATAGGCGTTGCGCCCGCTCACCGAGACAACTGCCAGCACCATTAACCCGAACACGGCAATTCCGCTGATCAGTGCAAGCGTACGCTCGGCCCTTAACAGCAGCTGGTCCAGCCTGCTCAGACGGCTATCATCCGCAAGCACCGTCGCCTGTCCTGCCATTCCGCTGGCCCTTTCTGTATTGGAATCAGTGTCCGGGTACCGCGCTGGGTACCCGGAACGCGTGATCAGTTCCCGCCACGCTGTTGTTTCAGCGTCAGTTGAACAAGATCATATAGATCCTGCGCAGGCAGACCCTGCGCGGACATGTCAGCGATCCATTGCTCGCGGATCGGATCAGCAGCCTTGGTGCGGAATTCCTCCAGCACGGCTTCGTCGATCTGAACTTTCTGCACGCCTTTTTCGGTCAACACACCATCCCACTGCTCCAGCAGACCGCCGTAATTGGCGAGATAATGGGCAATGGCCTCGTCGACAGAACTGTTAAGCGCTTCGCGATGTTCTGCAGGCAGCGCTTCGTAGGCGTCGATATTGACCACAACCGGACAGTTTACAGTGCCGGGGTTCAGGTTGGCCGTCCACCAGTCGGCTTCGTTGATGGTGCCGAAAGACAAATGTGCGTGCTGAGCAAAGGCCACTGTATCAACAACACCGGATTCCATCGCATTAAACGCCTCGGTCGCGGGCACCGATGTTGGAACACCGCCAACGGCCTCAAACGCCTTACCCAGCCCGCCGGTCGCACGTACACGCATGCCGTCAAAATCGGCAAGCGTTGCGCGCGGATCACCGGTTCCAACGATATTATACTGGGGCATTGGCGACGTCATGATGATCCGGGCATTCCACTGAGCCATCTCATCCTTAACGGCGGGATGATCATATACAGCGTGGCTGACGGCCACCTCTTCTTCCAAATTGTTCACACCCAGGAACGGCAGTTCAAGTACAGTGATCGCCCGATTTTTGTCGCGGTGATAGCCTGCGCAGAACTGCGCCATCTCGAATGCACCGATCTCAATCCCGTCCAGATTCTCCTTCGGCTTTGAAAGCCCACCATAGCTGACATTGATCGTGAATTCGCCACCGGTTTTTTCGCTGACCAGTTCAGCCAGTTTCTCGACATGTTCGGTAAAGGCCCGGCGTTTGCCCCAGACCGAAGCATTCCATTCTGTTGCTGCAGCTTCGGTAACGAATGCAACAGTCAGGGCGGCGACGGCGGCACCGCTCAACATTTTAGTCATAGTGATTTCTCCCATTGATGCGTCCCCTTTTTTGGGTCGCTTGCGCGTAAAGCTAGCGCCAACATCGATATGTGCCAACCCCTGCCAGACCACCCACTAAAATCTGCAAACCGCCCGCCAGCGCTAACAATCATAAGGTGTATATGAAATGTGTAAATTTCACGGGCAAGCACTTTGAAAACAGTGAAAATGTGATTAACATCTATATTATTGTTTTAAATAAGTTTTTTTAATACCTAACGATTTCCTTTACAATTCCCTCATAGGGATTGAAATTTATTAACAAATAAACCCTGCTATTTCTGTAATTTATTTCTTTGTTTTCTGATCTCCGTATTATCCTGCATCGGGAGGAAACAGGTCGACATTGCCTGTTCAGCGGGCAAGATTGTCCCAGTGAATTTAAGTCCAGAGGGAGGAACCTCAGAATGACAACCGCTGCTCAGGCAGATGCCAAAGTTTATCCGCCATCCGCAGAAATTTCAGCGCGTGCGCATGTCGATGCCAAGAAATACGGCGAAATGTACACGGCTTCTATAAACGACCCCGTTGCATTCTGGGGCGAACAGGGCAAACGCGTTGACTGGATCAAACCCTATACCCAAGTGAAAGACGTCAGCTATGATTTGGGCTCGGTCGGGATCAACTGGTATGCGGATGGCACTCTGAACGTTTCAGCCAACTGCCTGGATCGTCATCTGAATACACGCGGCGATCAGACTTCGATCATCTGGGAACCTGATGACCCGAATGAACCCGCCCAACACATCACCTATGCCGAACTGCACCGCCGCACCTGCCGGATGGCGAATATCCTGGTTTCCATGGGCGTGCGCAAAGGCGACCGCGTAGTCATTTATCTTCCGATGATCCCCGAGGCTGCATATGCCATGCTGGCGTGCGCACGTATCGGCGCAATCCACTCGATTGTTTTTGCAGGGTTTTCCCCTGATGCCCTGGCTGCACGCGTCAACGGATGCGACGCCAAGGTTCTGATTACAGCTGATGAGGCCCCTCGCGGCGGCCGTAAGACACCGTTGAAGTCAAACGCAGACGCGGCCCTGCTGCACTGCAAGGACACGGTGAAATGCTTGGTTGTCAAGCGTACCAACGGCCAGACCACATGGATCGACGGGCGCGACTACGACTATAACGAAATGGCGCTCGAGGCGGATGACTATTGCGCGCCTGCGGAAATGGACGCCGAAGACCCTCTGTTCATTCTGTATACCTCCGGGTCGACCGGTCAGCCGAAAGGTGTGGTGCATACCACCGGCGGATATCTGGTCTATGCGGCAATGACGCATGAGATCACCTTCGATTACCATGAAGGCGACGTCTATTGGTGTACCGCCGATGTCGGTTGGGTGACCGGCCACAGCTATATCGTCTATGGCCCGCTGGCCAATGGCGCGACCACGCTGATGTTCGAAGGTGTTCCGACCTATCCGGATGCATCCCGCTTTTGGCAGGTCTGTGAAAAGCACAAGGTCAATCAATTCTACACGGCCCCTACCGCTTTGCGCGCCCTGATGGGGCAAGGCAATGAATGGGTCGAGAAATGCGATCTGAGCGATCTGCGCACGCTGGGCACTGTGGGTGAGCCGATCAACCCGGAAGCGTGGAACTGGTACAATGACGTTGTCGGCGGTGGGCGCTGCCCGATCGTGGACACCTGGTGGCAAACCGAAACCGGTGGTCACCTGATGACCCCCCTGCCCGGCGCCCACGCGATGAAGCCCGGCTCGGCCATGAAGCCGTTCTTTGGCATCCAACCTGTGGTTCTGGACCCGCAATCCGGGGTCGAGATCGACGGCAACGGCGTCGAAGGCGTGCTGTGCATCAAGGACAGCTGGCCCGGCCAGATGCGTACGGTCTGGGGCGATCATGAACGGTTCGAGAAGACTTATTTCTCGGACTACAAAGGCTACTACTTCACCGGTGACGGCTGCCGCCGGGACGAGGATGGCGATTACTGGATCACCGGACGTGTGGACGATGTGATCAACGTCTCGGGGCACCGCATGGGTACGGCCGAGGTCGAAAGCGCTCTGGTGGCACATGCTGCCGTGGCCGAGGCCGCGGTTGTGGGCTATCCCCATGATATCAAGGGGCAAGGCATCTATTGCTATGTCACCTTGATGAATGATCGCGAACCCTCGGACGAGCTTGTGAAAGAGCTGCGCACCTGGGTTCGGACTGAGATCGGACCGATTGCCAGCCCGGATGTGATCCAATGGGCTCCTGGCCTGCCAAAAACCCGCTCGGGCAAGATCATGCGCCGTATCCTGCGTAAGATCGCCGAGAATGATTTTGGATCGCTCGGTGACACATCGACCTTGGCTGATCCGTCCGTGGTCGACAACTTGATCGAAAACCGCGCAAGCAAGTGAGGATGTGATGGACGCTGCCACGATCACTACACCCACCGTACTGATCCTTCTCGGCCCCCCGGGCGCCGGGAAGGGTACACAGGCCCGTATGCTCGAAGACAAGTTCGGGCTTGTCCAACTCAGCACGGGTGACCTGTTACGGGCGGCAGTTGCCGCGGGAACCGAAGCCGGAAAAGCCGCCAAAGCTGTCATGGAGGCGGGTGATCTGGTCAGTGACGATATCGTAATTGCAATCCTGCGGGATCGTCTGGCCGAGCCGGATTGCGCCAAAGGCGTCATTCTGGATGGCTTCCCCCGCACCACGGTTCAGGCACAGGCGCTGGACGCGCTGCTGTCAGAGACCGGTCAGCAGATCAACGCAGCCATCAGTCTTGAGGTTGAAGACGCTGAAATGGTGATCCGTATTTCCGGCCGTTACACATGTGCCGGATGTGGCGAAGGGTTCCATGATCGGTTCAAAACGCCCGCAGTCGAAGGCAAATGCGACAAATGCGGCAAGACCGAGTTCAAGCGCCGCGCAGATGACAATGCTGAAACCGTCGCCTCACGGCTGGCTGCCTATCATGCGCAGACCGCGCCGCTGATCACTTATTACCAAGACCATGGCGTTCTGAAAGGTCTGAACGCCATGGGCAATATCGAAGACATCGCCGGCAATCTGGAACGGATCGTCAGCGACACAATGAACTAGGGGAATATGACCCACCCTCAATAAGGGCCGAATTCCTAAAGGAAAACTTCAAAGGACCCGCTCTGGCGGACCAGAGAAGTCTTGCCTGATGCCACCTGGCATCAAGCATATCGAAAAGTGGCCCCGCGCGCTGGAGGGTTAGGACAACGGGCCGCTCAAAGAGGAAGCGAAGGAGGAACCCGCGATGGCGGATCAATCAACACACTCCGCGCAGACTGCCGAAGCCGATAAGGGCTATTGGCAGGCCAACCTGCGTCTTATCTACATCAGCCTGGTGATCTGGGCGCTGGTGTCGTTTGGATTCGGCATTTTGCTGCGTCCACTTCTGTCCGGCATTTCCGTCGGCGGAACCGATCTCGGCTTTTGGTTCGCGCAACAGGGATCCATCTTGGTCTTTCTGCTGCTGATCTTCAACTACGCCTGGCGGATGAACAAGCTAGACGCTGAATACGGCGTTGAGGAGGAGTAAGACCCTATGGACCAGTTTACCATCAACCTGCTGTTTGTGGGCGCGTCCTTTGCGCTTTACATCGGCATCGCGATCTGGGCCCGTGCTGGGTCCACATCAGAATTCTACGCCGCCGGTCGCGGCGTTCACCCGGTCACCAACGGTATGGCGACAGCGGCAGACTGGATGTCTGCGGCCTCGTTCATCTCGATGGCGGGCCTCATCGCCTTTACCGGTTATGACAACTCGTCCTTCCTGATGGGTTGGACCGGTGGTTATGTGCTGCTGGCGCTGCTTCTTGCCCCTTACCTGCGTAAGTTCGGCAAGTTCACCGTGTCAGAGTTCATTGGCGACCGCTTTTACAGCCAGACCGCGCGTATCGTGGCGGTGATCTGTCTGATCGTAGCGTCTGTGACCTACGTGATCGGCCAGATGACCGGCGTTGGCGTAGCTTTTGGCCGCTTCCTTGAAGTGTCAAACACCACCGGGTTGTTAATTGGTGCAGCCGTTGTTTTTGCCTACGCGGTGTTTGGGGGGATGAAGGGCGTGACCTACACACAGGTCGCTCAGTACTGCGTGCTGATCACCGCCTACACAATCCCAGCCATCTTTATTTCCCTGCAACTGACTGGCAATCCGGTTCCGGCTCTGGGTCTGTTTGGTGATACCGCCAGCGGTGAACCGCTGCTGACCAAGCTGGATGCGATCGTGACCGAGTTGGGCTTTAACGAATACACCGCCCACCACTCGGACACGCTGAACATGGTGCTGTTCACGCTGTCGCTGATGATCGGTACGGCCGGTCTGCCGCACGTAATCATGCGTTTCTTCACCGTGCCGAAAGTGGCTGATGCCCGCTGGTCTGCCGGTTGGGCGCTGGTGTTCATCGCACTGCTTTACCTGACCGCCCCTGCGGTTGGCGCAATGGCCCGTCTAAACATCAGTGACATGATGTGGCCAAATGGCGGCATCGAAGGTGGCGCCGTATCCGTCGAAGATATCGACAACGACGCCCGTTATGACTGGATGGCTACATGGAAGAAAACCGGCCTGCTGGACTGGGAAGACAAGAACGGCGACGGCAAGATCCAGTACTATAACGACAAGAATGCCGACATGCAGGCGCTTGCGGAAGAGAAGGGCTGGGTCGGAAACGAGCTGACCAAGTTCAACCGTGACATCCTGGTTCTGGCCAACCCCGAAATTGCCAACCTGCCGGGTTGGGTGATCGGTCTGGTCGCTGCCGGTGGTCTTGCGGCTGCTCTGTCGACCGCTGCGGGCCTGTTGCTGGCGATCTCGTCCGCTGTGTCACACGACCTGATCAAAGGCGCGATCAACCCGCAGATTTCGGAAAAATCCGAGCTTCTGTCGGCGCGGATCGCAATGGGCGTGGCCATTGTTGTGGCGACATATCTGGGCCTGAACCCTCCAGGTTTTGCAGCGCAGACCGTTGCCCTGGCGTTTGGTCTGGCAGCTGCCTCGATCTTCCCGGCGCTGATGATGGGGATCTTCTCGACCCGCATCAACAACACCGGTGCGGTTGCTGGTATGCTGGCTGGTCTGACTGTGACTCTGGTCTACATCTTCCTGCACAAGGGCTGGTTGTTCATTCCGGATACCAACTCGTTCACGGATGCTGATCCTCTGTTGGGTACGATCAAGTCGACTTCGTTCGGTGCGATCGGTGCATTGGTCAACTTCACTGTCGCCTATGTGGTGGCTGGCATGACCAAAGAAACCCCGCAAGAGATCAAGGATCTGGTCGAAAGCGTCCGCATTCCCCGTGGCGCGGGTGCCGCTCAGGATCACTGAGTAGAGATGCGGCCCCTGAGCACCTTGCCAAAGGCCGTTTCTTTCGACTGACTACTCCCGCCCGGCATTCCACCGGGCGGGATTTTTCGAATAGAAACCGAGGAGTATCCGATGCCCCTGCCCCAAGCCGAGATCACGCGGTTTCTGAAATCCGTTCACCCTTATGACGCCCTGCCCGCCGATGATTTGGCAACGCTGTCTGATCAGATCGAAGTTTGGGAGGTCGAAGAAGGATCCCCGGTGTATCAACTGGGCGCGCCCCTGCCCGGCGTATTCGTGATTTACGAAGGACAGGTTGAAATCACTGACAGGAACGGCGCGATTGTCTCTCATCTGGGGCTGCGCAATTCTTTCGGGGAACGCGGTTTACTGAAAGACGGTAAAGCCGCGACCAAAGCGCAGGCGCACGCAAACTCGGTTTTTCTGGTGATCCCGCCCAACCTGATCCGAGACCTCATTGACGAACATGAAATCGTCGCCAAATTCTTTGATCGGACCCGCACGGAACGCTCCAGCCCCCAAAGCCTTGCAACCAGCGCTATCGACGTTCTGATGGCACATAACCCCGCAACCTGCCCCCCTATTACCACCGTTCGCGAAGCGGCGCAGATGATGAGGGACAGACATATTTCCTCTCTCTGCATCACCGAGGGGGACATTCTTTTGGGGATCGCCACCTTACGAGATATCTCGGGCAAATACGTTGCCGATGGGATGTCTGTGGATACCCCTGTATCGGCAATAATGACGGCAAACCCGGTGACGCTGTCGCCGTCGGATATCGGATCGGATGTTCTTCACATCATGATGGAGCGCGGCATCGGCCATATTCCGGTATCCGAAGCTGGGCGTCTGGTCGGAATTGTCACCCAGACAGACCTGACCCACTATCAGGCGGTCAATTCCGCCGAGTTGGTGCGCCGGATAGCAAATGCGCAAACCGCGCAGCAGATGGCAGAAGTGACCGAAGAGATTCCCCAGCTTCTGGTCCAGCTTGTCGCTGCCGGAAATCGCCACGAGATCGTTACGCGCCTGATTACCGATATCGCCGACACAGCCACCAGACGTTTGCTGGCAATGGCGGAAAAACAGCTTGGACCACCACCTGTGCCTTACCTATGGCTGGCCTGTGGATCGCAGGGACGACAGGAACAAACCGGGGTGTCGGATCAGGACAACTGCTTGATGCTGGATGACAAAGTAACCGATGACGACCTGCTATATTTCCAGGCACTGGCAAAAATCGTGTCGGACGGGCTGGATAAATGTGGGTACTTTTATTGCCCGGGCGACATGATGGCGACAAATCCACGCTGGTGCCAACCGGTAAGTGTCTGGCGTGATTATTTTCGCGGGTGGATCGCCAAACCAAACCCCGAGGCGCAGATGCTGGCCTCGGTCATGTTCGACCTGCGCCCCATTGGCGGCGCATTTCACCTGTTCGATGACCTGCAGGCCGAAACGCTGGCCGCGGCCCAAGCGAATTCAATCTTTGTGGCACATATGATCTCGAACTCGTTAAAGCACACGCCGCCGCTAGGCCTGTTACGCGGGTTTGCTACGGTACGCTCGGGTGAACATCGCAACACGCTGGATCTAAAGCATAATGGCGTTGTGCCTGTGGTTGACCTGGCCCGGATATACAGCCTTCAGGGGCAACTGTCCCAGGCCAATACACGTGCCCGCCTGAAAGCAGCTGGGGCGGCAGGCGTCCTCAGCCCCTCAGGTACCCGCGACCTGCTGGACGCTTACGATCTGATCGCCGAAACGCGGCTGGACCATCAGGCCCGTCTGGTGAAAGGCAACAAGAAGCCGGACAATTTCCTGCCCCCTTCCGATCTTTCGGACTTTGAGCGAAGTCATCTGCGAGATGCCTTTGTCGTGGTAAAAACAATGCAATCGGCGGTCGGCCACGGTAAAGGAATGCTGGGCTAAACCCTCAGGAACCTTGGAGAGTATTCATGTTCTTAGAACTGATCGGCACGATATTTGCAGGCGTCGCCCTAGCCGGCATCGTGATGGTGATCAACAAACTGACAGGTGGACGCCTGCCTCGTTGGTCCGCACCAGTCGCGGCGGGCATTGGCATGATCGGGATGACGATCAACAGCGAGTATTCATGGTTTGACCGCACGCGCGATACGCTTCCAGATGGTCTGATCATCATTCAAGAGGTCGAAAGCCGCGCTTTGTACCGTCCCTGGACCTATGCGATGCCCTTTGTTGATCGTTTTGCCGCAATCGACACCCTATCTGTGCGCACCAATGACCAAGTGCCTGAGCGGCGCCTCGTTGAACTGTATTTCTTTGGTCGTTGGGCACCGGTTTCAAAATTGCCGGTCGCTGTGGATTGCGACAAGAACCAACGCGCCAATCTGGCGGATGGGGCAGAGTTTGGTGACAACGGCCAGTTGCTGAACGCCGATTGGGTAACAGGCTCTACGAACGATCCGATCATCGAGGCCACTTGCGGAGTGTAACATGCTGACCCGATTAAGCCTGCGCCTGCGGATTTTCCTGTTCTTCTGCCTACTGGCGGTCGGCGGAGTTGCCGTCAGCTCGGTTGCGCTTTGGGTAAGCTACAGGCGGGCGGCGGATCCGGCCCTTTTTGACGCGTTCATCTTTGCAGAGATCGTCATCGGGTTCGGTCTGCTGGCCCTGATCGCCGCTGTCTGGCTATTGTTCGACGATAATGTCGCCAAGCCGATCGAAAGGCTTTCCGCTGAACTGCGCGCACGAGCGCATGCCGGTGTCAGCCGCGACCTCGATCTGCAAGCCGCGCGGTATCTTGGCGACCTGGCCCCTGCGGCTGCCGGTCTGGCCAACCAACTGTCCGACAAGACCATGGGCGTGGCAGAGGCTGTCGCTGCTGAAACCGAGCATCTGGCTGCGGAACAGCAAAGGCTTAGGGCGCTTTTGACTGAAATTCCTGTAGCCATATTGCTGGCTAGCGCCTCTCACAGGCTCGTTTTGTATGACGGACAGGCCGCCGAGGTTCTGGCACAGATTTCGCATCCACGCCTGAATGCGCCACTGTTCGATTACTTCCAGCCAGACGCGCTGCAGAAAGCCTATGCTAAACTGACCAAGACCGGGATGGAGGCATCCTGTTCGCTGACCAGCATTGATGGGGCGCAGACCTATTCAGCCCGCATGAAACCGCTGGGGGAAACTTCCGGCTATATGCTAATCCTAGATGACAGCGCCGCCAATATAGCGCCTGAGGCTGCCAGACCTCTGGTCTATGACTTTGGTTTGCTGAACACATCCACCGACCAATCATTCGAGACATTGCCTCTGCGCGAGCTTTGTTTTGTTGTCTTCGACACCGAAACCACAGGCCTGCTGCCGCACAAAGACGAGATCGTCCAGATCGGCGCAGTCCGTGTGGTAAATGGACGGATGGTCGAAGGCGAAAGGTTGGATATGCTGGTGAACCCGGTCATGCCGATCCCTGCCGCCTCGACCAAGGTTCACAAGATCACGGATCGAATGGTCGAAGGCGCGCCGGAAATCGCCGAAGCCGGGCGTATCTTTCACGAATTCGCGCGAAATGCTGTAATCGTGGCTCATAATGCACCTTTTGATATGGCGTTTCTACGACGCCACGCCGACCGTATGAAAGTTGAGTGGACGCATCCCGTACTGGATACGGTCCTGCTATCAGCGGTCCTGTTCGGCGCCAGCGACACGCACACTTTGGACGCGCTGTGCGAACGGCTGGACATTACAATTCCGCATGAGCTGCGCCATACGGCATTGGGTGATGCAGTTGCCACCGCCGAGGCGCTGGTTCGGATGCTTCCGATGCTGCAAGCGCGCGGGATGAATACGTTTGGCGAGGTCATCGAAGCAACCCGCCGGCACGGTCGTCTGCTTGAGGACCTGAACTGAGGGCGAAATATGCACCTCAGGCGCAGCTTTTCATGGACAATCCCGGCTTGCCATGGCACCTGAGGCGCGGCCACAGAATGAGCGTGAGATGACGGACCGCACCTTCACCCCAACCCCGGACAACAGCACCGCGTTTCGCGAGGCATTGGGGTGTTTTGGAACCGGCGTCACCGTTGTCACCACCGAAACAGCGCTGGGGCCCCGCGCAATCACGGTCAATTCGTTTTCCTCGGTCTCGCTGACGCCTCCGCTGGTGCTGTGGTGCCTGGCGAAGGATTCAAACCGGTTCGACGCTTTCAAAGACTGCGATCACTATTCGATCCATGTGATGGCTGAGGAACAGCAGGAACAGGCCCTAAAATTCGCGCGCGAGGGTGCGGATTTTTCACATGCCAACTGGGCCGCAGATCACCGTGGTCGCCCTCGTCTGGCGGATTGTCTGGCGCGGTTCGACTGCCAGCTTCATGCCCGGCACGAGGCAGGGGATCATCTGATCATCGTGGGTGAAGTCGAACAGGCCATGTACCGCACCGGCAAAGGCCTGATCTTCAAACGCGGTCAATTCGGCGGCTTTGCTGATCTGCTATAAGCCCTATTCGTCCAGCGATCCGTGGACCGCCAGCGCCTCAAGCTGGGTTTCCTGCGGTGTGATGATGCGAAACGCCTCAAGCACCCCGGTTTCAGACAGCTCACGGGCGACGGTCAGCAGAGTATTGGCGGCGTGTTCATCACATAGCTCTGCCATATGCGCGATCTCTTCCTGCGCAACACCCAGGGCGGCCTCGACCGATGGGGCCCCGTAGAATTGCACGAAATGTTCCGCCAAATTCCGGGCAATCTGGTCGATCTCGGCCTGTTCAACCTGCGTCACCGCTACAAAGGTCACCCGGCCGAATGTCTCAACCCCCAACCAACCATTCGCAAAGGCCTGGCGGGCTTTACCCTCCAAATCGCCTTCGCCCCAATTCGAAAACTCGAACCCGCCTGAAATGCACCACTCACCCGTTCGCGCCGGAGAATGAAACACATTCGTGTCGCTTTCATCGAAATGGATCGCACGGGCCAGTTTCATCATCCGTTCTCCAGTAAGTCAGTCAGCGGGTGCAGGCGGGTGTCCGCACCATTGCGGATAAGCATGCCAAACCGTTCATCAGTGCCCAAAAAGACCCCGATCTCGCCAAAGGGTTCGCCAACACCACGCAGCAGGCCCAACCATTCGCTGTGCAACGGCGCGTTGCCGTCTTCTTGCCAACGGTTGAGCCATGTCAGCATATGGCGCGACCAGCTTTCAATCAGTTGGACAGGCTGGACCTCGGCACACCCTTCATCGTAGAGCGCTGTGATATCCGGGGCCTGGCCTGGCGCGGTGCTGGTCTGTAGCAAGGCCAGCTCCCAGCCGACAATCAACCAGTCAGGCTCAATCTGAGGGTCTGAAGTCGACGCAGCAACCTGAAACTTGCCGCAGGTCGCACCATTCACACAGATAGGGCCGCCCCAGTCCAGATGAACGGCAACCTCGGGCGGGGCTAGAGCGCCCAGCGCATTCTGAAACCCAACTCCGCAAAGCGGCAACATCACCATGGCATCCTGCAATGGAACCTCAGGTGCAAATACAATGGCAACGCGCAAACGGTTGGCCTGAATGTTGTAGACCACCGTTCCGGCATCACAGCCCAGCGCTGCCATCGCCTGGGCGCGTTCGAACGGGTCTTCCCCGCCCTGAACGCCATGTCCAGTCAGCAACGGAGGAAAGACCGGCTGGGTCATGCATTGCCCTTGGTGATCATGTCGCGGGCAATCTTGCGGAAAGCTTCGGCCTGTGCGCTGTCCGGCTTGCTGACAACGATGGGCGCGCCCCCATCCGCCGCAACCCGGATATCCAAATGCAGCGGAATCTCACCAAGCAGCGGAATGCCCAGCGCCTCGGCCTCAGCGGCGACGCCGCCATGTCCGAACACATGTTCCTCATGCCCGCAGTTGGAACAGATATGGGTCGACATGTTCTCGATCATCCCAATAATCGGCGTCTTGAGCTGATTGAACATATCGATCCCTTTGCGCGCGTCGATCAGGGCCACGTCCTGCGGGGTCGACACCACGATGGCCCCGTCCACCTTGAACTTCTGGCTGAGCGTCAGTTGCACATCGCCGGTGCCCGGCGGAAGGTCGACAATCAATACATCCAATGCTCCCCACTGAACCTGCCCCATCATCTGCTGAAGCGCGCCCATCAGCATCGGACCACGCCAGACGACCGCCTGCCCTTCGTTGGTCATCAGTCCCATCGACATCATCGTGACGCCATGATTGCGCAGGGGCAGGATCGTTTTGCCATCCGGGCTGGCCGGGCGGCCAGAGACACCCAGCATCCGAGGCTGTGATGGGCCATAGACATCAGCATCCAACAACCCGACACGCCGCCCTTCTGCAGCCAAAGCACAAGCCAGATTTGCGGATACGGTGGATTTACCGACTCCGCCCTTACCGGATGCAACGGCGATGATCCGATCGACACCCGGAACGGCCTGCGGACCTGTCTGAGATGGTTTCGGCTTGGGCTTCAGTTCAGGCGGGGCCTTTTCGGAATGCGCGGTCATCATGGCGGAAACCTTGTCGACCCCCTCCACCAACTGCGCAGCATGCTCGGCGGCGGCGCGCACCGGCTCCATCCGCTCTGCCTGTTTCGGATCAATCTCAAGCACAAAGCGCACTGTATCGCCATCGACATTCAACGCGCGGACAACTCCGGCGCTGACGATATCCTGGCCTGAAACCGGATCGGTGATTTTCTTCAGGTTCGCCAGAACCGCGTCACGAACACTCATGCCATTACCCTTTTGGTTTGCCCGGTCGTTGGGATACGTTTCATTGCATGTGTCTCCGTCTTTTTTTCGTTCATTTGACGCATTCGGGCGCAGGCCGATAAGCTGCCTTTATGCGGGTTACCTTCTTTTGCCTGAGCTTGCTGCTCTCTGCTACCCCCTCTTGGTCGCAAGAGGTGCTGGGGCTTGCCGCCCCGGATGAGGTTACAGACTCTGGTCTGTTGCAACATATTCTTCCGCGTTTTTCTCTCAAGACCGGGATACGTGTCGTTGCGGACGATACCGGCGCTATGTCTCTGGGTGGATCACCGCCAGGCGATCCGGTTTTCGCGCGTCACGGGGTCACTTACCACCTGCGCATACTGGACGACACAAAGCAGCTTCGGTTTCGGGACTGGCTGCTGTCTGACATCGGCAAGCGCACCGTTGAGAGTTTCGCGCCCGAAAGCGGCCCGCCCTATTCCGCCAGCTTAACGGTCGAGGCCGCGACCGAGACCGACAAGATCGACGGCGACGCTGTCCTGGGTGCGGAGCTGTCGATGACCCATTGCGGGCGCTGCCATGTGATCGGTCCGCAGAACCAGATGAACGGGCTTGGCTCCACCCCCTCTTTCGCCGTGCTGCGGGCTATTCCGGACTGGTCCGAACGGTTCGAGGCCTTCTTTGCCCTGAACCCTCATCCCGCTTTCACACAGATTGAGGACGTAACCCCGCCCTTTGACCCTCTGCGTCCTTCGCCAATCCACCCGGTCGAGATGACGCTGGAGGAGTTAGAGGCGATTCTGGCCTTTGTCTCGGCCATCGAGGCAGCAGATCTGGGCGCGCCGCTACAGCTTCAATGATCCTTTCTTTTCGAGAAATAGTCCTCGGTCGTGACGACTTTGGGTTTCGGGTTTGACTGAAACGGGTTGTCCTTGTGCTGGAACTGCGCGTTCACACGACAGTTGTCACACATCTGGATCATGCGCGCCTGTTCGGATGTCGCAAACATCGGATGCGTACCAGACAGCTTTTCCATGATACGTTCGACGGTCGATTTGACACCAAAGAGGGCACCGCATTCCACACATGCAAAAGGGTCTTCTTCGTTCAACACGTCCTGAGACAGGGCCGCATCACTTAAATCCAGTTGCGGTACCAGAGTTATCGCATTCTCGGGGCAGATTGTTCGGCATAGGCCACATTGCAGACAGGCATCCTGTTGGAAGTTCAGCTGCGGCATATCCGGGTTGTCGGCCAAAGCGCCTGACGGACAAAGGGACACGCAGCTGAGGCACAATGTACAGGCGTCCGTATCCACCGCGATGGCCCCATAGGGTGCATTCTCGGGCAAGGGCAACGGGGCTGCGGCCTGCGGGTTCAGCGCCTGTGCGGCCAGTCGCGTAATCTGCCTGCGATTTCCCAGCGGCAGAACCGGGTCGGCCAAGGGGGGCGGCACGTCCTGCGCATATAGCAGGTCGGACAGCGCATCGGGATCAGCCTCATCGATCTGTGCCAACCCTGCAGTCCCAGCGATAGCCTGCGCCAGCGCCAGTTCGCGGTCCAAGGCATCCCTTTCGGTTGTTGGGGCCAGCAGCACATCAACCCGCGCAAACCCATGTGCCAGCGCGGCCAGCATCTCGGCATGGCCAAAGCCCGAGATCACGTTCAGTTCTAGCGGGATCACATCCGCTGGAATCCCGCGTCCGAAACGGGCGGACAGGCGGATCATTTCGGCCCCATGCGCGTCATGCACCAACAGCCGGGGTGCTTGCCCGCCTGCACGCCGGTAGGTGCGCGACAGAATGTGCATCCGTGACAGCAGCGCAGAAACGGGCGGATCCTCGTAAGTTATCGCGGTAGATGGGCAAACCGCCGCGCATTCTCCGCACCCTGCGCAAACCATAGGGTCGATGGCTACATGTTCGCCCGCAGGGGTGATCGCCCCCGTAGGGCAGATATCCAGGCAATTCGTACACCCGACCTGTTCGGCACGGGAATGCGCACAGAGGGATTCTTCCAACCGGACATAGAGAGGCTTTTCAAATGTCCCGACCAGTTGCATGGCCTCAAACGCCAGCCGTTCGACAGCGACCGCATCTTTGGGATCAGCTCGCAAATACCCTTCGCGCTTGGCTGGGGCCTGAACCAGAGGCGTGCCGCCGGTCAGATCCACAACCATATCGCATGAGGAGTTCGCCCCATCGCGCGGTTCGGTCCAGCCAAAGGCCCCGCGCCCACCGGGTTCAAGCTGTTGCAACGCATCCAGCTTTATCGAAAACCCGCCCAGCGCACCTTTCACAGTACGAACGCGCCCGCGCACCACATCAAAGCTGCGCGACATGGGGTCCATGTCATCAGTAGCCAAGACCGTCACGGCCAACTGGTCCGACAGGCGTTCTGCCACTTCAAAGCTCAGCGCGCCGGGCCCGACGATGAAACACGTCCCTTCGCTGACCACATCGACACTGGGTGTGATCGGCTGAGGCAACACCGCCTCAGCAGCCAGCGCGGCCATTTTGGGGGCAGCATCCTGCCCTTGTTCAGACCACCCAGCACGATCGCGAAGATCGACAAACCCTGGCACCTCGACACCTAACTCATCGGCCAATGCCAGAAAAACATCCTGCTCTTGTGTACAGGCTATTACGACTTTGCCCTCTTGCAGCGGCTGTGCGACGCTTTCCAGTTCTTTCGTACATAATGCGGTGTGAATTCTGGAGCAGGCGACATCGCAAGCTGACGATAGTTTCTCAGCGTCAATGGTTTGCGTTCCCGCACAGTCACATAGCAGCAATCTCGTACCCATAACCTCCCCCGGATGTCCTCCCCAGTCCAAGGTCAGCTTAGAACCTCTGAAGAAAGTAGCAATGCCCGTGGGGGCCGGATCGCCGGAACAAAGCCCGATAATAGCCGCGAGGACCGTAAACAATCGGTGAGGGGTGCATATTCGACCACCCAAGGACTTGGCAGGAAGCTACTTTGTGTACCATAGTAGACCCTGAGGAAGGCAGGGGAGAGCTTTCCAGGGAGGACTTAGTGGCCAAGGCCGCCAGCCAGATTGAAATGCCAATCGGCGTCGTCGTGCGCAAAACACCCGGGGTTACACGCTGGGCGCAATGGAACTGGCGCGCCGTCGCCGTGCTGCCCGGCGCTGGACCGGCCGATTGGCTAGAGATGCGGCGCGAGGGTGAAGCGGTCGAATACCATGCAGCCACCCTGCCCCTGACCCTGTGGTCAGATGAGGCCGAAGCCTACATGGTCAACCTGTCGGACGGGCAACCCTCGATCTATCTGGTCCTGCGCGATGCGCTGGATGGAACACAGCCGATGGACGCGGTGCTGGTGACCGCCTCACCGTTCGAAGGACAGGATTACGCCGATACCGGCGAAGAGCTTGTCGAGAAAATCCCAATGACTGATGGGCTGATCGCTTGGGTACGTGATTTCGCACTGGAGCATCATCGCAACGAAGTCTTCGTCAAGCGCCGCCGTGATAAGAAACGCACCGATCTGGTTGAGGACGGCAAAGGGGATGTACGCATCCGGCAGGACTCGGATGTTTTCCGCGCCCCGCGGAGGATTGTGCAATGACAGAAACCCGCGATTTCTGGTCGCGCCGCAAAGCCGCCGTTCAGGCTGAGGCCAAAGCCGAGGTTGTAGCAGCACAAGAACAGGCTTTCGCTGAACAGCGGGGCGAGCTGGAAGAAAAGACTGACGCTGAAATTCTGGCGGAATTCAATTTGCCCGACCCTGATCAGTTGCAAGTTGGTGACGACGTCTCGGGCTTTATGGCCAAGGCAGTGCCTGACCGATTGCGCCGCCGCGCCCTTCGGCAGCTCTGGCGTCTGAACCCGGTTCTGGCCAATGTCGATGGGCTGGTGGATTACGGCGAGGACTATACCGACGCCGCCTGCGTGATCGAAAATATCCAGACCGCCTATCAGGTCGGCAAGGGAATGCTGGCCCATATCGAGGCTTTGGCCGCTCAGACCGAAGAGGAAGACGCAGCGCCTGAGGTTGAAGACCAAACATCAGAGCCTGAGCCTGAGTTGCCCGAAACGCCCGAGGTACACTCGGCAGAACCTGTAATGATTTCTGAAATCGACGACCCGGATGAGGCAGAGCTTACGCCTGCCCCACGCCGCATGAAGTTTGAATACGAAGGATAACCGTATGACCGCAAGCAACGCGCAAAACCTGGACGTCTCAGCCGAGGATCGTCTGCGCGCGGATTTCTATAACTTCCTTGGGCTGCTGCTTGCGGCGCCTCCGGATCAGATGCTGCTGTCTCAGGTTACTGGTCTGACCGGCGATGAAACCGATCTGGGTCAGGCTATCAAGGCCATGTCGCGGGTCGCCAAGGTGACCAAACCCGCGGCTGCCGAACGCGAATTCAATGCCTTGTTCATTGGGCTGGGGCGCGGGGAACTGCTGCCCTATGCTAGTTTCTACCTGACTGGATTCCTGAACGAAAAACCGCTGGCGCAACTGCGCAACGACATGGCGGTTCGTCAGATCACACGAGCGCAGAACGTGTTTGAACCCGAAGACAATATCGCCTCGTTGATGGAGATGATGGCGGGTATGATCGTCGGTCGCTTTGGCGCGCCCGCCTCGCTGGAGGATCAAAAAGCGTTCTGGAACAAGCACATCGGCCCCTGGGCCGCACATTTCTATTCAGATTTGGAAGCTGCGGAAAACTCGGTTTTCTATGCCTCGGTCGGCACCGCCGGTCGGGTTTTCATGGAAATCGAGCGTGAAGCCTTTCGAATGACGGCGGGATGATCCCGCCATTCGCCAGCGCCCCAATAGGCGCTAGATCGCAATTGGGAAAGGAGGATCCCATGAGCAAAACCAAGGAAGAAGGCGCCACGCGCCGTGACTTCTTGAAACTGGCCGGAACCGCAGCGCCCGCTGCAGTTGCCGCCGCCAGCCTGAGCGGACAAGCCGAGGCAGCCGAGCTGCCGACGGATGAGACCCGCATGCAGGACACCGCGCATACGCGCGCATATCTGGACAGCGCCCGGTTCTGAACCCCGGACGATGTCACCACCCGACTGACGGTTGCGATTGGCCCTGACGTCGGCACCAACAGTACCAAGCCAGCCATAGCTAACATGGCCAGCAAGGGAGGAAAGAAATGCTTAGGAAAAAGACCAACGGGGTTGCGAGACGCTCCCAGCGGACAAGTATCCTGTCCCAGGTCGGCGAGAAAACCGTCGATCGCCGCGCGTTCCTGCGCGGATCGGGCCTGACGATCGGCGGGTTGGCCGCGATCAGCGCCACGGGTGGAACCGTGACGCCAGCCAGTGCCCAGTCAGCGGCCAATCAAGCCGTCGAAAACATCAAATCCATATGCACGCATTGCTCGGTCGGCTGTACCGTTGTGGCCGAGGTGCAGAACGGCGTCTGGATCGGGCAAGAACCCGGCTGGGACAGCCCTTTCAACCTGGGTGCGCACTGCGCCAAGGGGGCCTCGGTCCGTGAGCACGCCCATGGTGAACGCCGCCTGAAATATCCGATGAAAAAGGAAGGCGGCGAGTGGAAGCGCATCAGCTGGGAAGAGGCGATCAACGAGATCGGCGACGGCATGATGAACATCCGCGAAGAATCCGGACCGGACAGTGTGTACTGGCTGGGTTCCGCGAAACATAACAACGAACAGGCCTATCTGTTCCGCAAGTTCGCCGCCTATTGGGGCACGAACAATGTGGACCATCAGGCCCGTATCTGCCACTCGACTACTGTTGCGGGTGTTGCGAATACATGGGGCTACGGCGCCATGACCAACAGCTATAACGACATCCACAACTCCAAGGCTATCTTCATCATCGGTGGCAACCCGGCTGAGGCACACCCGGTCTCTCTGCTGCATGTTCTGCGCGCAAAAGAGCAGAACAACGCGCCGCTGATCGTTTGCGACCCGCGCTTTACGCGCACCGCAGCGCATGCGGATGAGTATGTCCGGTTCCGCCCCGGCTCTGACGTGGCTCTGATCTGGGGTATCCTCTGGCACATCTTCGACAACGGCTGGGAGGACAAGGAGTTCATCCGCACCCGTGTCTGGGGCATGGATCAGATCCGTGAAGAGGTCGCCAACTGGAACCCGGAAGAAACTGAGCGTGTGACCGGCGTACCCGGATCACAGCTTAAGCGCGTGGCGCGCACCATGGCCAACAACCGTCCTGGCACGGTGATCTGGTGCATGGGCGGCACCCAGCATACCAATGGCAACAACAACACACGCGCCTATTGCGTGCTGCAGCTGGCTTTGGGCAACATGGGAACGTCGGGCGGTGGCACCAACATCTTCCGTGGCCACGACAACGTGCAGGGTGCGACGGACCTTGGTGTTCTGTCCCATACCCTACCCGGCTATTATGGCCTGTCCGCAGGGGCATGGGGCCATTGGGCGCGCGTTTGGGGTGAAGACCCTGAATGGCTGTCCGGCCAGTTCGCCTCGATCAAGGACAAGGAGGGCAAGGATAAACCGCTGCAGAATGAGCGCGGCATCCCGGTCTCTCGTTGGATCGACGGTGTTCTGGAAGACCCCGCCAACATGGATCAGGACAACAATGTCCGCGCCATGGTTCTGTGGGGGCACGCTCCGAACTCGCAAACCCGTGGGCCGGAAATGAAGACGGCGATGGAAAAGCTGGACATGCTGGTCGTGATCGACCCGTATCCCACCGTTTCCGCCGTTCTGCATGATCGGACCGATGGCGTTTACCTGTTGCCCGCCTGTACGCAGTTCGAAACCCGTGGCTCGGTCACGGCCTCGAACCGGTCGTTGCAGTGGCGCGACAAGGTGGTGGATCCGCTGTTCGAAAGCCTGCCGGACGAGGTCATCATGGCCAAGTTCGCCAACAAGTTCGGCTGGGCGGATCGGTTCTTCCGCAATATCGAGATGGAGGACGCCGAAACCCCAAATGTTGAAAGCATCACGCGTGAGTTCAACTCGGGCCTCTGGACCATCGGCTATACAGGCCAATCGCCGGAGCGTTTGAAAAGCCACATGGCCAATCAGCACACGTTCGACAGAACCACGCTGCAAGCTATAGGTGGACCAAACGACGGCGAATACTACGGTCTGCCCTGGCCGTGCTGGGGAACGCCAGAGATGGGTCATACGGGGACACCAAACCTCTATGACATGTCCAAACCGGTGGCCGAAGGTGGCTTGACCTTCCGCGCGCGCTTTGGCGTGGAACGTGATGGCGACAACCTGCTGGCGGAAGGGGTCTATAGCGTTGGGTCGGAAATTCAGGACGGATATCCCGAATTCACGATGCAGATGCTAATGGATCTTGGTTGGGACGGCGATCTGACGGCCGAAGAACGTGCGGCCATCGACGCCGTTGCGGGGCCAAAGACCAACTGGAAAACCGACCTGTCAGGCGGCATCCAGAGGGTTGCGATTGCACATGGCTGTGCGCCCTTTGGCAACGCCAAGGCCCGCACCGTGGTCTGGACTTTCCCGGACCCGATCCCGTTGCATCGCGAGCCGCTTTATACCAACCGGCGTGATCTGGTAGAGGATTATCCGACCTATGAGGATCGTCAGTCCTATCGCCTGCCAACCCTGTATGCTTCGATCCAGAAGAACGACTTTTCAAAGGATTACCCGATAATCCTGACGTCTGGTCGTCTGGTCGAATATGAGGGCGGAGGTGAGGAATCCCGGTCGAACCCGTGGCTGGCCGAACTGCAACAGGACATGTTCGTCGAGATCAACCCCCGTGATGCCAACAACCTGGGCATTCGCGACGGGGCTCAGGTCTGGGTCGAAGGGCCTGAGGGTGGTAAGGTCAAGGTGATGGCGATGCTGACCAACAGGGTTGGTGCCGGCGTGGCCTTTATGCCATTCCACTTTGGCGGCCATTTCCAGGGTCAGGATCTGCGGGACAAATACCCCTCAGGCGCTGATCCCTATGTGCTGGGAGAAAGTTCGAACACTGCCCAGACCTATGGCTATGATTCAGTAACCCAGATGCAGGAGACCAAAGCGACTCTCTGCAAGATCTCAGCAGCGTAAGGAGGACGACAATGGCTAGAGCAAAGTTTCTCTGCGACGCTGAACGCTGCATCGAATGCAACGCCTGCGTAACCGCGTGTAAGAACGAGCACGAGGTGCCCTGGGGCATCAACCGCCGCAGAGTGGTGACGATCAATGACGGCGACCCGGGCGAACGCTCGATATCGGTTGCCTGTATGCATTGCTCGGATGCGCCCTGTATGGCGGTGTGCCCGGTTGACTGCTTCTATCAGAACGAAGAAGGGGTCGTCCTGCACTCCAAGGACCTGTGCATTGGCTGCGGCTATTGCTTCTATGCGTGCCCGTTCGGCGCGCCGCAATACCCGCAGGCGGGCAACTTCGGATCACGTGGCAAGATGGACAAATGTACCTTCTGCGCCGGTGGCCCCGAGGAAACGCATTCGACCGCAGAGTTCGCCAAATACGGTCGCAACCGGATCGCAGAAGGCAAACTGCCCATCTGCGCCGAGATGTGTTCCACCAAGGCCCTGCTTGCCGGTGACGGCGACGTGGTGTCGGCCATCTACCGCGAACGCGTCGTGGCGCGCGGTTTCGGGTCTGGCGCCTGGGGGTGGGGCACAGCCTACGACCAAAAAGACGGCTGATCCTTGGCCAAACCTTCCCCGGCGCGCAAACCGTGTGCCGGGGAGCACTAAGATTTTTCGACGAAAAATCTCTGCCCGCCCGGAAAAGGGCCTACGCCAATGACCGCGTCACGAGGTTCATATGACTTTCCTGCGACTTCTGTTCTGTCTCATTGTTTTGACTGTTCCTGCCCTTGCTCAGGATGCTCCGGATCGCAATTCGACGGGTGGTGCGACCACGCTCGAGGATATCTTGGCCCGGCAGCGTGGCGAGACGGTCGATAACGGTTATCGCTCAGGTAACACCGGTCAAGGCAACGCCGAAGGTCTGATGGGCCAGTTGGGCACACGTGGCGTGGCGTCTGACAGCGACGTCTATCGCGCTTTGCGCTATGGCTCGGCGGATGTGACCGTTTCGTCGAACGGTCCTGCGGCCAGCGTCTTGATACAGGACGGAGGCATGTGGTGGTTGAATTTTCGAACAGGCCCGTTGCGCGATTACGGCACGTATATTCTGGCCGGGATGCTTGGCATCCTGCTGCTGTTCTTCTTGGTCCGGGGTAAAATCCGCATTGATGGTGAAAAGACGGGACGCACGGTTACGCGTTTCTCAGGCTTTGAGCGGTTCGGACATTGGCTGTTTGCGGGCTCTTTCCTGATCCTTGGCCTGACCGGTTTGCTGACCCTTTATGGTCGAGACTTTCTGATCCCGATCTTCGGGAAAGAAGGCTTTGCGGCCATAGCGCAGGGCTGCAAATGGCTGCATAACAATCTCGCCTGGGCCTTCATGCTGGGTTTGATCATGGTCACTGTGAACTGGATCGCCCACAACATCCCCAACCGCACCGACCTGAAATGGCTGGCCGCCGGCGGCGGGTTGTTCACGAAAGGCAGCCATCCCCCGGCCAAAAAATTCAACGCGGGTCAAAAGATCATCTTCTGGGCCTGTATCCTGCTGGGCGTATCGATCAGCCTGTCTGGCCTGTCTCTGCTGTTCCCGTTTGAGATGCCGCTGTTTGCTAAGACCTTCTCAATCGCAAATGCCACCGGCATCCCGCAGATGTTGGGTCTGAACCTTCCGGTGCAGATGTCCCCCCAGGAAGAGATGCAATATGCTCAGGTTTGGCACGTGATGGTCGCTTATGTCTTCATCGCCATCATCATCGCGCATATCTACCTGGGCTCGGTGGGCATGGAGGGCGCTTTCGACGCGATGGGCACTGGCGAGGTCGAGGAACAATGGGCGCGTGAGCACCACTCGCTTTGGCTGGAAGAGGTCCAGGAAAAAGAGGCCAGTAAGGCAGCGGCCTCGCCTGCGGAATAGATGCGCGGTCTAATCCTTGCACTGGTGTTGACCCCCCTGCCCGCAATGGCCGAGTTCTTTACGCTCAAAGGTCATGGAGGACCGATCATGGGGATTGCCGCCGCGCCGGACGGCCGGATTGCGACGGCCAGCTTCGACAACTCCGTCGGCCTGTGGTCAGACCGCACTCCGCAATGGCTTGAAGGGCACGAGGCTGCCGTGAACAGCGTCGCCTTTGGCGGCACAGCGATCTATTCCGCGGGTGACGACTTTACCCTGCGCCGGTGGCCGGATGGCCAAATCCTCGGGCGGCACAAAGGCAAGATCGTCGATATTGCTGTTTCAGACTCCTACATCGCCACTGCCAGTTGGGACGGCACGATAGGGGTTTGGCCGCTTGACGGGACAGAGCCAAGGGTATTAGGGCCCACAGGCAGCGGTGTGAATGCTGTTGTGTTCACACCAAACGGGGATGCGCTGTATACCGGCGGGGTTGATGGGGCGGTTCGTCTTTGGGATGTCGCAACCGGTCAGGAAAAACTGCGACTGGTTGATAACGGGTTCGGCATCAACGAACTGGTCCTGAATCCCCATGAAAACTGGATTGCCTATGGGGCCGTCGATGGCGTCACGCGCATTCGTGATCTGACTACAGGCGACGAGCATGATTTCACCCTGGACCGCCGTCCAATCCTTGCGCTGGCTCTCAGCCCGGACCGCAGCTTGCTGGCGGTGGGGGATGGTGAGGGTCATATCATGTTGGTCGATACCATCGACTGGCGCATCGCACAGGATTTCCGGGCCACATTGCGCGGCCCGGTCTGGGCGCTGGCCTTCTCAACCGATGGTAAAAACATCTATGCAGGTGGTATAGATGAGGCGATGTATAGCTGGCCGGTATCTGACCTTGGCGACCAACAACAGATGGCCGCGACTGAACCAAGTTTTCTGAAGAACCCTGACCAGATGGATAATGGCGAACGCCAATTCGTGCGCAAATGCTCGATCTGTCACAGCCTGACGGCGGACGGGCACAGACGTGCTGGGCCTACGCTCTCTGGTGTGTTTGGTCGCCGGGCGGGCAGCTTACCGGGATATTTCTACTCGGACACGCTGCAAGACTCTGATATCATTTGGAATGACGAGACGATAAATGCCCTTTTCGACCAAGGACCAGACCATTACATTCCGGGATCGAAGATGCCCATGCAACGGATTACACAAGCGGATGACCGCAAAGATTTGATCGCCTTTCTGCGCCGCGTCACGGCACCGGAAAACTGAACCGGAGGTAAATATGAAAGCCTTTCTAGCCGCTGTTGCCACGATGGCTGTAATTGCCGTCGCTGCGCCATTTGCCTTAGGCCAATTCGGATTCAGCGCGGCGAATGCCAGCGCGGGTTCGGCCGTGCGCCTCGACTGAATGTCAGAATACCTGACCACCAAAGAACTGGCCGACCTGCTGCGCATTGGCGAGCGTAAAGCCTATGACCTTGCTTCATCCGGCGAGGTCCCCTGTGTCCGGGCCATGGGCAAACTCTTGTTTCCAAGGGCCGAAGTCATTGCCTGGCTGAACGCATCGCGCAGCGGACCGCAGGTCGCAGAACCGTCGCTGCCGCCGATCGTGGCGGGCAGTCATGATCCGCTGTTGGATTGGGCTCTGCGGGAAAGCGGGTCGGGCCTGGCAACTTATTATGACGGCTCATTTGACGGCTTGAATCGCCTGAAAGAACGATCAGCGCAGGCTGCGGCGCTGCATATCCACGAGACAGACGGATTTAACACGCAATCTCTCCAGGACCATCTGGGAGAGGCACCCGTCATTCTGTTCGAACTAGCAAAACGCCAGCGTGGGCTACTGATGGCCCCCGGTGTGACTGGGATATCGGACTTTTCTGACCTCCGGGGCCGTCGCATTCTTCTTCGTCAGGACAGTGCCGCCAGTCAACGGTTGTTCGACACGCAACTGCAGGCGCACGGCCTGAACCGAGACGATCTGGATACCCTGCCGACCTGCGCACGTACCGAAGAAGAGCTGGCCATAGCCCTGCATGACAGCAAAGCCGATGCCGGATTCGGCCTGGGTGCGCTTGCGGGGCTGTACAATCTGGGCTTTGCCCCGACCCATACCGAACGCCTGGACCTTGCCATCTGGAGGCGCGCCTATTTCGATGGCCCGATGCTTCGGTTGCTCGGCTTTGTGCAATCCGACCGCTTTGCCACCCGGGCAGAAGAATTCGGCGGGTATGACTTGTCGGATCTCGGAACCATCCATCACAATGGAGCCAGCGGATGACCCTATTGGGCGTTGGGAAAGAACAGCTGCTGGCCGTCGTGCGTGTAAGATGCGATGGCCGCCTGCCCTTCGGGCCCGGTCAACCAGTCAATAAAGCGCTGCCCCGAGGCCGCCCGCACTTTGGGATGCTTGTCAGGGTTCACAAGAATAATCCCATATTGATTAAACAGGCGCGGATCGCCCTCAACCATGACCTCAAGGTTTCCCTTGTTGCCAAAGCTCTGCCAGGTCGCCCGATCCGTCAGCGCATAGGCACCCATCCCACTAGCCACGTTCAGTGTCGCCCCCATCCCGGATCCAGTTTCCCGGTACCAAGTGCCCGAAGCGTCGGTCGGGTCGATACCGGACGAGGCCCAATGGCCCAATTCTGCCTTATGCGTCCCGCTGTCATCCCCGCGTGAGGCGAAGGGCGCCTTGGCCTTAGCCACGGCGGTCAGCGCCGCGATAATGTCAGTCCCACCTTTCACTTTGGCGGGATCGGATTTTGGCCCTACAAGGACAAAATCATTGTACATCACGTCCGACCGCTCAACACCCCAACCATCTGCCACAAACTTCTCTTCGGCAGGTTTGGCGTGAACCAGCAAGACGTCCCCGTCACCGTTGATCGCATTGCGGATCGCCTGCCCTGTACCAACAGCCACCACGCGGACATCAATCCCGCTTTCGGCTTCAAAGCCTGGCAGGATATGGTCGAACAAGCCCGAATTCTGAGTCGACGTGGTTGATTGGACTACAATAAATGGGGTTTCGGTCAATGCGGCTGTAGTGTTCAGGCCAAGCGCTATTACTGCAGCCCCGACGAATTTGCGGATCATTTGAACTCCATATTCAGATTAGGTTACCAGACCACCGGCAACAAACCGGCGCGCGGCGTCACTTGTCGGGGCATCCAGAACTTGTTTGGCAGCACCGTGTTCGACCACGTGCCCGGCCTGCATCATGACGATATCCGCTGCCAGACGGCGTGCCTGACCGATATCGTGGGATACCATGACAATGCGTACCCCACGGTTCGAAGCGCGCAAGATCATCCGTTCGATCATCTGCGTAGCACCAGGATCAAGCGAACTGGTTGGTTCGTCCAGGAACAAAGTCTCCGGGTCCAGCGCCAGCGCGCGCAGGATGGCCAGCCGTTGCGCCTCGCCCCCGGACAGCGATCTGGCGGACTGGCGCGCCTTACCCTCTAGCCCACCTTCGGCCAGCAATTCGTCGATCCGGGATTTGCGAATTGCACAGGACATGCCCTGACGCTTTAGCACAAAATCAAGATTGGCTGTCACGGACCGGCGCAACAGAACCGGTCTTTGAAACACCATCGCCTGTCGTGATTTGTGATACGCATTCAGGGCAATCCCGTCCTGCTGAACCCTGCCGCTATCCGGGACGATAAGCCCGTGCAAACAGCGCAAAAGCAGGCTCTTGCCCGCTCCGTTCGGCCCAAGGATCAAAGTTGGTCCCAGCCCCATCAGGGATAACTCTGGCACTTGAAGCAGTGTCTTTCCCTTGCGGGAAATCTGTAAACTGTGAACAGAAAGACATTTCACCATCTCGGGCACCAGATCACGCATGGCGCAACCCTTCCTTCTCGGCCCGCAGGCTAAGCGTGCTGACCATGGCGTTTACTGCGATGGCTATGGCAATCAGGATGGCCCCAAGCGCAAGCGCCAACGCCAAATTTCCCTTGGACGTTTCAAGGGCGATTGTCGTCGTCATCACCCGCGTGACGTGGTTGATATTGCCGCCAACGATAATAACCGCTCCAACTTCGGCAATCGCACGTCCAAACCCTGCCAGCAATGCAGTAACAAGAGACAGCCGCGCATCCCACAATAGCACCGGAATCGATGCCATCCGCGACACGCCGAGTGAGCGGAGTTGCTCGGAATATTCCTCGGCCAGCATTTCGACCACTTGACGTGTCAGTGCGGCAACGATCGGGGTCACCAGAACGACCTGAGCAATAATCATCGCCGTCGGTGTGTAGAGCAATTCAAGGACCCCCAACGGACCGGAACGCGACAGCATCAGATAGACCAGCAAACCTACCACAACCGGGGGCAAGCCCATCAAGGCATTCATCAAGACGACCAGAATCCGCCGCCCTGGAAAACGCGCAACGGCCAAAGCCGCGCCCATGGGCATCCCGATAGCGGCAGAAATCAGAACGGCAAAAACAGAGACTTTCAGGGACAACAGAACAATCGCCCACAGCTCCGGATCCCAATGAAGGATCAAAGCAAGCGCCAACCTGAATTCTGTTGTAAAATCCTGCATTATCTACCTTATATCTCCTATGTTGAACAGTTTGCTATAATTTACAGGTAATTACTATGACAAACGCCCTACAAGTTCAGTCACATTTTCGACGCTTCCAACAAAAAACGCGGCCCCCTTTGGGACCGCGCCATATTCCATCGTGAACCTGACTCAGTTCAGTGCTGCATCCGAAATCTGATGCGTCCAGGCACCTTCGGGTTGTTTGGTGATAACGGGGTCAGAACCACCGGCAAGCAGCGTCCCTACAGTGCGCTCAAAATCCGCCGGATCAAGCGATCCGTTTGAGCCCGCAGTCAGCTTGGCAATCTCACCCATCATACGTTTCTGATGCGCTTCGGTTTGGGCGCCAGTCGCGTCATTTTCAAGCACGATATCGGCCGCTTCATCTGGGTTCTCTTCGGCATATTTCCACCCCTTCATCGACGCCCGCACGAAACGTTCCATCTTGTCGACAAATGCCGCGTCGCTCAGGTTCTCTTCAAGAACGTACAGGCCGTCTTCCAGCGTCGCGACGCCCTGATCTTCGTATTTGAATGTGACCAGTTCGTCGGGGCTGACGCCGGAATCTATGACCTGCCAGTATTCGTTATAGGTCATGGTGCTGATGCAATCAGCCTGACGCTGCAGCAGCGGGTCGACATTAAAGCCCTGCTTCAGAACCTCGACGCCATTTTCGCTCTTGCCACCGGTATCAATGCCCAGCTGGCTCATCCAGCTCATGAAGGGGAATTCGTTGCCAAAGAACCAGACGCCCAGTGTCCGGTTCTTAAGGTCTTCTGGTGCGGAAATACCGGCATCTTTCCAGCAGGTCAGCATCATACCCGAGCTTTTGAAAGGCTGGGCAATATTCACCAGCGGCAGGCCCTTTTCGCGCGCGGCCAACGCAGCTGGCATCCACTCGACCGTCACGTCAGCGCCCCCACCGGCAATGACCTGTGTCGGCGCTATGTCCGGGCCGCCTGGCAGAATTGTGACATCAAGACCTTCTTCTTCGTAGAACCCTTTGTCTTTGGCCACGTAATAACCTGCGAACTGAGCTTGCGTGACCCATTTCAACTGCAATGTCACCTCATCCGCCGACCAGGCTGCACTGGCGGCCAGGCTAAAGGCGGCAACCGCCCCGCTGAGTATCTTTTTCATCTTCACATCTCCTAGTTTCAGTTGGCGCCCCATTTTTCATTTTTGGGGTCTGTTGAATTCTTATCCGCGTTGCGACGGGTGCCAGAAGGTCACCGCCTTTTCGATCATGGCCACCAGACCATAAAATGATGTCCCGGCCAAAGCCGCCACTACGATCTCGGCCCAGACCATATCCAGTGAGAGCTGCCCCACGCTGGTTGATATCCGAAACCCCATGCCAAGCGTCGGTGAGCCAAAGAACTCGGCCACGATAGCGCCGATCAATGCAAGGGTGGTGGATATCTTGAGACCATTGAAAACAAATGGCATCGCGGCAGGCAAGCGCAGCTTCAGAAAGCTCTGCCAATACGTGGCGGCATAAGTCTCCATCAAGTCGCGCTGCATTGCTGTCGCCTCGCGCAGCCCGGCGACGGTGTTCACCAGCATTGGGAAAAAGACCATCACGACAACCACCGCCGCTTTGGAGTGCCAGTCGAACCCGAACCACATGACCAGAATCGGCGCGGTGCCAACAATCGGAAGAGCGGCCACGAAGTTGCCCACGGGCAAAAGCCCAAGGCGCAGAAAATCCCACCGGTCCACTGCAATCGCCATCAGGAAGGCGGCTCCACAGCCGATGATGTAACCGCTCAGCGCGCCCTTGATGATGGTTTGCACGAAATCCATCCAAAGCGTTGGCAAACTGTCCCAGAACCGAATCCAGATAACCGATGGAGCGGGCAGAATGACCAAAGACACCTCAAGGCCGCGCACTAAAAGCTCCCAGATGACGATGATAGTCAGACCAAAGATCAGCGGAGCCAGAAACCGGACCATCCGCGTATCAGCATAAGGCCCGCTGGCCAAGCGGCTGTTCAACCACCATCCCAACAGCCACACACCGAGTGCGCCCAGAATTGGTATCATTGCGCAATCCCCATCCGTTTCAGGACCGACTTTTCAATCAGCCCCAGAAGCCCCACAAGACAGGCCGCCAGAATCGCCGCCGCAAACAGGGCCGACCAGATTTGCACGGTCTGACCATAATAGCTGCCTGCCAGCAGGCGCGCGCCCAGTCCCGCAACTGCCCCGGTGGGCAATTCCCCCACGATGGCCCCTACCAATGAAGCCGCAATGCCTATCTTCAGCGATGTGAACAGATACGGCATCGAGGCCGGCAAACGCAGTTTCCAGAACCCCTGCGCGTGGCTCGCGCTATAGGTACGCAGCAAATCCAGTTGCATCGCATCCGGGCTGCGCAAACCTTTGACCATGCCCACCACGACAGGAAAAAAGCTGAGATAGGCCGATATGACCGCCTTGGGGATAATCCCCTGCACGCCAACGGAATATAGGACCACAATGATCATCGGGGCCAGAGCGATGATCGGGATGGTTTGGCTGACTATCGCCCAGGGCATGACCGACAGGTCCATGACCCGGCTATGTACGATCCCAACAGCCAGCAGAATTCCCAGACCGGTGCCAATGGCAAAACCCAGTATCGTCGCACTCAGCGTCACCCAGCCGTGATAAACCAGCGAGCGCTTTGAGGTGATTTTCTTCTCAACCGTTGTCTTCCATATCTCAACGGCCACCTGATGCGGAGCGGGCAACCGCGGACGATCCTGTTCCCACGTGGCTGGAATGGCAAAGCTATTGTCCAGAACCAGGCTGAATTCGGACAGATCGCGACGATCTTTTGCCGAGGGTGGCTGAACAGTGGCGCCGGCCCGTTCCTGTTCGGTCAGAACGCCTTTGATATTCATCGGAATACAAGCGGCGTACCAAAAGGCTACTATGACGGCCAGTACCGTCAATACAGCCCAAAATGCCTTGAACCCGCTACTATTCATCCGAATGCCCCGCGCGCAACCCTTCTCGCACCCTATGGGCAACTTCGATGAATTCCGGCGTGTCGCGAATATCGAGCGGCCGCTCTTTCGGCAACGGACTGTCGATCACGTCAGTGATCCGTCCGGGCCGAGGGCTCATCACAACGATCTTGGTGCTCAGATAGACGGCCTCAGGGATGGAATGGGTGACAAACCCAATGGTCTTTTCAGTCCGCGCCCAAAGTGCCAGAAGCTGCTCGTTCAGGTGATCGCGGACAATCTCATCCAACGCGCCAAAAGGTTCGTCCATAAGCAGGATATCCGCATCAAAGGCCAGCGCCCGTGCAATGCTGGCCCGTTGCTGCATTCCACCCGATAACTGCCAGGGAAACTTTCCACCAAACCCTTCAAGATCAACAAGTTCCAAAACCTTGTTTACGCGTTCTTCCTGCTCGGCAGCTGTAAACCCCATGATTTCAAGCGGGAGCTTGATGTTCTTGGAAATGGTGCGCCAAGGGTACAGACCCGCGGCCTGAAATACATAGCCATAGGCCCGATTCCGCCGCGCCTCATCCGGGGTCATACCGTTGACGGTCAATGTCCCGCCGGTCGGAGTTTCCAACGCAGCGATGCACCGCAAAAAGGTGGTCTTACCACAGCCGGAGGGTCCGATGAAGCTGACGAATTCTCCCTTTTCGATGGTCAGGTTCACATCCTTCAGAGCGTGGACCGGCCCGTCATTGGTCTGAAAGGTCAGATCCAGTTGCCGCGCCTCGATTACAGGCGGTGCAGCGGTTTCAATATTCATTCCATCCCCTTGAACTTAAACCGTAATAAGACGTGATATCTGCCACATATTCTGTCATACACCGGTTGCTGGAATACCCGTGCGTACCACCGGTCGCGGCGCTGTCAGCTCTTTCCAAGTACTCAGCGCCTTGTTGACGGTTGTATTGGCCTCGCGTTCAACAAATTGGCCATGGCCTTCCTGAGTCCTGATCTCTCCGTCATGCACTGCAACCTGCCCACGGGTCAGAGTAAAGCGCGGCAAGCCTTTGACCTCTTTGCCCTCAAACACGTTGTAGTCGATCGAAGATTGCTGCGATTTCGCGCTGATCGTCTTGCCTTTCTCAGGATCCCACACCACCAAATCGGCATCGGCACCTACAAGAATTGCGCCTTTTCTTGGGTAACAATTCAATATCTTAGCGATGTTTGTTGAAGTGACTGCCACAAATTCATTTGGCGTCAGCCGACCAGTGTTCACCCCATGAGTCCACAGCATCGGCATCCGGTCTTCCAACCCTCCGGTACCGTTCGGGATCTTGGTGAAATCCCCCACGCCAAAGCGTTTCTGATCCGTCGTAAAGGCGCAATGGTCGGTGGCCACGACACTCAACGAACCAGATTGTAATCCGTTCCACAGGCTATCCTGATGCTGCTTGTTTCGGAACGGAGGGCTCATGACCCGCCGCGCCGCGTGGTCCCAATCCTGGTTGAAATACTCGCTCTCATCCAAAGTCAGATGCTGGATCAAAGGTTCCCCCCACACCCGCTTGCCCTGCATCTTTGCACGCCGAATGGCCTCATGCGCCTCTTCGCACGATGTGTGCACCACATACAGCGGCACTCCGGCCATATCCGCGATCATGATTGCGCGGTTGGTCGCTTCGCCCTCGACCTGCGGCGGACGGGAATAGGCATGTGCCTCGGGGCCTGTATTGCCTTCGGCCAACAGCTTTGCGCTGAGTTCGGCAACAACATCGCCATTCTCGGCATGCACCATGGCCGTTCCACCCAGCTCGGCAAGACGCTTGAACGAAGCATACATTTCATCGTCATTGACCATCAACGCGCCCTTATAGGCCATGAAATGCTTGAACGTGTTGATGCCGCGTGTCTCGATCACCGTCTTGAGGTCATCAAACACCTGCTCGCCCCACCAGGTCACCGCCATGTGGAAAGAATAGTCGCAATTTGCACGTGTCGACTTGTTATCCCAGCGCTTGAGCGCATCCAACAGGCTTTCACCTGGGTTGGGCAGAGCGAAATCAACCACCATCGTGGTTCCTCCAGCCAATGCCGCCCGGGTTCCGCTCTCGAAATCATCGCTGGAATAGGTGCCCATGAACGGCATTTCCAAATGCGTATGCGGGTCGATCCCGCCAGGCATCACATAGCAGCCTGTCGCATCCAGTTCCGTATCACCTTTTAGGTCCGGCCCAATCTCGGTGATCACCCCATGCTCGACCCTCACATCCGCCTGGTAAGACAAATCCGCGGTTACGACGGTCCCGTTCTTGATAACAGTGCTCATATCAATCTCCCTGATGCGGTCTGCGCCGCTTGCTTCATCTGGCTACAAATACCTCGGGGGAGTCGCCCAACGGGCGACGGGGGCAGAGCCCCCTATTCCACAATTCCAGCCGTCTCTACGACCGCATGAAACAGAACATCCGCCCCGGCGGCAGCCCAAACCTTGCTGATTTCTTCGGCTTCGTTATGGCTTAGCCCATCCACACAAGGGCACATCACCATCGCTGTTGGTGCAACCCGGTTGATCCAGCAGGCATCATGACCGGCGCCCGAAATGATATCTGTATGAGAATAACCCAACCGTTCAGCCGCATCGCGCACGGCTGCCACGCAGCCTTCATCAAATTGCACCGGATCAAATCCGCCGACCTTCTCGAATTCGATCTGTAGGCCCATCTCATCCACGATATCTTCGGCCGCTACGCGCAGACGATTTTCCATATCGGTGATCACGTCCAGATCGGGCGAACGGAGATCGACAGTAAACACAACTTTCCCCGGGATCACGTTACGCGAATTCGGAAACACATCAATATGCCCCGCCGCACCCACCGCGTGGGGCGCATGGGACCAAGCAATCTCGTCAACCTTTTCAAGGATACGCGCCATCGCCAATCCGGCATTCTTGCGCATCGGCATCGGCGTAGACCCGGTATGGGCGTCCTTTCCGGTAACGGTAATCTGGGTCCAGCTGAGACCCTGACCATGGGTGACAACGCCGATATCCTTCCCCTCGGCCTCAAGAATGGGGCCCTGTTCGATATGCAGCTCAAAAAAGGCGTGCATCTTTCGGGCGCCAACCTCTTCGTCACCGCGCCAGCCAATGCGGCTCAGCTCATCTCCGAACTTCTTACCATCGGCATCCTCACGGTCATAAGCCCAATCCTGCGTATGCATCCCGGCAAAAACCCCCGAGGACAGCATCGCAGGTGCATAGCGCGTGCCTTCTTCATTCGTCCAGTTGGTCGCAACGATTGGATGTTTGGTCTTGATTCCCAATTCATTGAGCGTGCGAATGATTTCCAACCCGCCCAATACACCCAGAACACCGTCATATTTGCCGCCTGTCGGCTGCGTATCCAAATGTGAACCCACATAGACCGGCAATGCCTCGGGGTCCGTGCCCTCTCGATGCGCAAACATATTGCCCATTTGGTCCAGCCCCATGGTGCACCCTGCCTCTTCGCACCATTTCTGAAACAACGCGCGGCCTGCCGCATCTTCATCCGTCAGGGTCTGACGATTATTGCCCCCCGCAACACCCGGGCCAATCTTGGCCATCTCCATCAGGCTGTCCCACAACCTGTCGCCATTGATCCTGAGGTTCTGCGCCGGAGCTGCCATCCTAGTCTTCCCTGTTGCTTGCGATTTGCTCGCTTTTGGTGTCTTGATTTGACCATCTGGTCAAACTCACGCTATCACGGGTTCGACATCAGTCAAGAAATAGCAGAGCTCGGTGGGAATTTTTGGCATATTCCGCACTTGCGAGCCCAAAAATCAGACAGGCAAAGACATGTCCAAAGACCGCGCACCAACACGAATTCAGAAAAAAAACCGCGCTGCAATTCTAGAAGCCGCTTTGAACGTGTTTTCTGCCTACGGTTTCCGCGGTGCCACCGTCGACCAGATTGCTGCCGAGGCCGGGTTGAGCAAGCCGAATCTTCTGTATTATTTCCCCTCAAAAGAAGCGATTCACACGGCCCTTCTATCTGGCCTTCTCGAGATTTGGCTGGCCCCCCTCCATGATCTCGACGCCGACGGGGACCCTTTGGAAGAGATACGCGCTTATATCCATCGCAAACTGCAAATGAGCCGGGAACTTCCGCGCGAAAGCCGTCTGTTTGCCAATGAACTGGTCCAGGGTGCGCCACGCATACACGATGCATTGTCCAATGATCTCAAAACTTTGATGGATGAGAAGACCGCAATCCTTACGGCCTGGATGGAGCAGGGTAAAATCGCGCGCCTCCATCCCTACCACCTTATTTTCTCCATCTGGGCTTTGACACAGCATTATGCGGATTTCGATGTCCAGGTTCGGGCCATTCTTGGCGACGAAGACCCGTATGAAGGTGCTGAACCGTTCATCGACACGCTCTACCGCAAATTGCTGGCGCCTTAGGTTTTCGTTAGCCGGAACCCGCTCACCCTGAGCCTAGGATGACGCTACTCTTTTCTTCCCTGTCCACACACAGGTGCCGTGGTAAGGCTTTCGTTGGGTGGGTAGAGCGAGAAGTGGGGCATAAGGCGTTCCAAGACTAAGTGAGGAGGCGCGGATATCATCTGATCCGCACCGCCACCCAATATGTCGCAAACTGCCACAACGCCCCCCATCGACATCCTGTTCTAAGAAGATTCGACGAATTTTTTTGGACTACTCGGCGGCTTTCGCCATTGGATTGTTGGGATGGGTTGTCCAGTTGCCATATTCGGGCTGCACTTCCTGTCCCGTACGCGGGTCGATTTCGCCAGCGTCCATCGGCACCATCGAAATACATCCCTCGACCGGGCACACATCCACGCACAGGTTACAGGCCACACATTCGTCATCCATAACCTCGAACACGCGCTCTTCGGACATTGAAATGGCCTGGTGGCTGGTGTCTTCGCAGGCGGCATAGCAACGGCCACACTTGATGCACTGATCCTGATCAATCTTGGCCTTGGCGACATAATTCAGGTTCAGATATTGCCAGTCGGTCACGTTTGGAACCGCAAGACCGACAATTTCCGAGACGTCCTGATACCCTTTTTCATCCATCCATTTCGACAGGCCCGCCGTCAGTTCGTCAATGATCTTGAACCCATAGGTCATCGCCGCCGTGCAAACCTGAACGTTGCCACAGCCCAGGGCCATAAACTCTGCCGCATCGCGCCAGGTGGTCACACCGCCAATACCCGAGATCGGCAGTCCATGCGTGGCCTGCCCCCGCGAAATCTCGGACACCATCGACAGGGCAATCGGTTTCACCGCAGGGCCACAATAGCCGCCGTGGCTGCCTTTACCGTCAATCGAGGGCTCGGGGCTGAAGCTATCCAGATTGACACTGGTAATCGAATTAATCGTGTTGATCAGCGATACCGCATCCGCACCACCATTCTTTGCGGCTTCGGCAGGCTTGCGGATATCAGTGATATTCGGCGTCAGTTTCACGATGACCGGTCGGTCATAGTATTTCTTGCACCAGCGCGTCACCATCTCGATATATTCAGGCACCTGCCCTACGGCCGCCCCCATACCGCGCTCGCTCATCCCGTGTGGACAGCCAAAGTTCAGTTCGATCCCGTCGGCACCGGTTTCGGCAACACGCGGCAGGATAGCCTTCCAGGCCTCTTCCTCGCACGGCACCATGATCGAGGCGATCAGGGCGCGATCTGGATAATCAGCCTTAACCCGCGCCATTTCTTCAAGGTTTACCTCTAATGGGCGGTCTGTAATCAGCTCGATGTTGTTCAGACCCAACAACCGACGGTCTGCGCCGTAGATCGCCCCATAGCGGGGGCCATTAACATTGACGACCGGTGGACCTTCGGACCCGAGTGTTTTCCACACCACACCGCCCCATCCGGCCTCAAAGGCGCGGCGGACGTTATATTCCTTGTCCGTCGGCGGCGCAGATGCCAACCAATATGGGTTGGGGCTTTCAATTCCCAGAAAGTTCGATTTCAAATCAGCCATTTATCCGGCCTCCCTGATGCTTGCAGGCATCTTGATCATTGAGTTTCACGCAATCAGACTTGCGTGGATATCCATCGCGGCATCGCGCCCCTCGGCCACTGCGGTCACGGTCAGGTCATCCCCGCCTGCGGCGCAGTCGCCTCCGGCCCAGACCGCTTGTACCGACGTGCGCCCGGCGCCCGTGACGGCGATCTTGTTCCCGTCCAACGTCAGCCCTTCGGGCGCTCCTTCCAGCGTCTGACCTATCGCCTTCAGCACCTGATCGGCAGGCAGGCAGGTTTTCTCGCCGGTGCCCTTCAACTGACCGTCATGGCTGGCAGTATACTCCAATTCGATCTCGGCGGCTGCCCCGTTGCCGTGTACGGCTATGGGCTGAACATTGGTCATGATCCTGACGCCGTGCGATGCGGCCAGATCCTGCTCATAGCGGCTGGCACCCATCGCCTCGCGTCCGCGCCGGTAGGCGATGGTGACGTTTTCCGCGCCCAGCAATTTCGACTTTACAGCTGCGTCAACCGCGGTCATGCCGCCTCCGATGACGACGACATTCCGCCCAACGGGCAGCTCAGCCAGATCGGCCGCCTGACGCACATCCGAGATAAAGTCGACCGCGTCGCGCACGCCGGTCAGATCCTCGCCGCCCGCTCGCAATGCATTCACACCTGTCAGACCGATGGACAGGAAAACCGCATCATAGTTGTCAACAAGGCCATCCAGCGACAGGCCCTCGCCCAGCACCGATCCGGTCTCGATGGTGATGCCGCCGATCCTCAGCAACCAATCGATCTCAGCCTGAGCGAAATCATTGGTCGATTTATAGGCGGCAATTCCATATTCATTCAGACCGCCGGGTTTTGGGCGGCTTTCGTGAATGACCACATCATGCCCCAGCATCGCCAGCCGATGCGCACAGGCTAGCCCTGCGGGCCCTGCCCCGATCACGGCCACCGTTTTGCCGGTGAATGCGGCGCGCTGGAACGGATGGTCGCCCGATGCCATAACGCTGTCAGTAGCAAACCGCTGCAAACGCCCGATCTCGACTGGCGATCCTTCGGCGGTTTCGCGTACGCAGACTTCCTCGCACAGCGTTTCGGTCGGACAAACACGGGCGCACATGCCACCCAAGATATTCTGGCCAAGGATGGTTTCACCCGCAGCTTCAGGCTGACCGGCCTGAATCTGGCGCATGAACAATGGAATATCAATGTCTGTCGGACAGGCCGTCACACACGGCGCGTCATAGCAGAAATAGCACCGATCCGCGGCCACTGCGGCCTCATGCGGGGCAAGTGGTGGATGCAGATCCGTGAAATTCGAGGTCAGCTCATCGCTGGAAAGCCTCCCGGAGACTATGCCGGGGACCATCTGGCCCTGTGCCATCGCTCTACTCCCTGTAGATATGTTGTTATGGCCTCAGCTTGGCACAATCTGATTTTTTATCAAATGGTAAATTTTGCCAAATGGTCAAAAAATGAATAACCAGGCCGAAACACCCGGTTTTTTACTGTACATTGCTGGTTTTTTGGGCCGGAACCGCTCAGATCATCTGTGACAGGTGCCCGGATTTGATCCAAATTCGCGCGCCCTCTGCTCCTGCCAAAGCAGTGGAACGCGCACCTGGCGGTAATCTCAACCAGTCCCAGACCGAAAATTCTTCGTCGGATTCCTGCACCGAACCTGCGATGACAAACAACTCCAACCCATCGACTGCATCCAAATCCAGCTTTTCGCCAGGTGACAAATTCAATACGCGAACATCTTCGCGTGAGTCCTTGAAAAGCTGAAGATTCGAATCCCCAGTAATCGACCGACGAATTTCGGTCCTGTCCTAAGGGTCAAACTGGTGCAGTTTGACTAGTATCGTCGCGCCTTCTTTTGCCGAAGGCGTATGGGAAGATGTCGGAGGATTGCGCACATAACTACCTGCAGGAAAATCACCGGTCTCGTCCTGAAACACACCGTCCAGCACCAAATACTCCTCTCCTCCATCATGCGTATGGGCGGCAAAGGCGCTTCCTGGGGCAAAGCGGACAATCGTGGTGGCGCGGGCGACCTCTTCCCCGATCCGGTCCAACATCTTGCGCTCGACCCCTGCGGCAGGTGACGCAATCCAGTCATTCCGGTCGAAATGCACAGCAACACGTTTTGTGAAATCTGCGTTAACTCTCATGCGGCTTCTCCTGTTTGGTCTGGTCTCTAGATGGTTGCGCAAGTCCTGAATTCAAATTTCAGATGCATGATCTATGATCACATCTGGTTTTGTGCCACGTCTCTACTTAGTGTACGCCCAACCAAAATTCGAGCAGTGCTGGCCCAACGCCACGAACCCGAGAGACGCCCGATGCAGACCGCCAACAATAAATTCAATATCGTGGTCATCGGCCAAAACAACCGGCTGCAATACGAGGCACTGCTGTTTGCAGCCTCGTTACGACACAGCTGTCCCGATTTCGCTGGCCGCCTGTTCGTTGCCGTTCCTCAACCGGGGGCCCGATGGTCACAGGACCCCAGCATTCAGGATGAGGATGTCCTGAAAGCGTTACACCAGCTTGGGGCCGAAATTCTACCGTTTGAAAACCGGGCTTTCGGTGGAAGCTATCCCTATGGAAACAAGATCGAGGCGCTCTTGTCCTTGCCCGAGGGGGAACCGTTTGTCTTTTTCGACAGCGATACGCTTGTCACTGGAGACCTGAATAGTGTGCCCTTCGATTTTGACCGCCCCGGTGCCTCGCTGAAAGTTGAGGGGACATGGCCGCGCCCGACCCTGTATGGTCCGGGGTATGACGGTATCTGGCGCGCCCTGTATGAGCGGTTCGAACTGGATTTCGACAGCTCCTTGGACAAGGCCCAACCAGCCGAATACTGGCGGCGCTACCTGTATTTCAATGCGGGTTATTTCTTTTACAGATGCCCACGCCAGTTCGGCGAACGGTTCCTGGAATATGCCTGCACCATCCGGGATGAGGATATCCCGGAACTCGCGGGCCAAACACTGGACCCATGGCTGGATCAGGTCGCATTGCCGCTGGTTATCCATGCCCTTGGCGGCGGCCGCGACGCACTGCCCACTGGCCTGCTGGACGGGTCGGTCACGTGCCACTACCGTCTGTTTCCTCTGCTGTATGCCCGCGAAAGCGACCATGTGATCGAGGTTCTGGAAACTGTGGTTGCGCCCAACAAGTTCAAGAAAGTGCTCAAGGGCTATGACCCAATAAAGAAACTGGTGCTCCAGCGCAAAGGGCACAAAATACGCGAGATGTTCGATCGCGAAAACCTGCCTCAGCGCGAGCAGGTCATTCGCAACAAGATCAAAAGCAAAGGTCTATGGATGCGCTGACAGCAATGTTGTGCGCACGCGTCCAATCGCCTAGAGATTCTGCAACACATAGCCCAACAGGAGATTTTCACCATGTCTGACGGCCCCACCTACGGTTTCGACACGCTTCAAATTCACGCAGGCGCACGCCCTGACCCGGCAACAGGTGCGCGTCAGACGCCGATTTATCAAACAACGGCATATGTGTTTCGCGATGCAGACCACGCGGCGGCTCTGTTCAACCTGCAGGAAGTCGGCTTTATCTATTCCCGCCTGACCAATCCCACCGTGGCGGTTCTGCAGGAACGCGTGGCAACGCTTGAGGGTGGCGTTGGAGCAGTTTGCTGCTCGTCCGGTCATGCCGCCCAAATCATGGCACTGTTCCCGCTGATGGGACCTGGCTGCAACGTGGTGGCCTCGACCCGACTGTATGGCGGCACGATCACTCAGTTTAGCCAGACGATCAAACGGTTCGGCTGGTCTGCCAAGTTTGTGGATACTGACGATCTGGATGCTGTGAAGGACGCGATCGACGAAAATACACGAGCGGTGTTCTGCGAATCCATCGCCAACCCGGGCGGCTATGTCACCGATATCCGCGCACTGGCGGATGTGACGGATGGCGCCGGCATTCCGCTGATCGTCGACAACACCTCGGCCACACCCTATCTGTGCCGCCCGATTGAGCACGGCGCGACGCTGGTTGTGCATTCAACCACCAAATACCTGACCGGCAACGGCACTGTCACTGGCGGCTGTATCGTGGATTCGGGCAAGTTCGACTGGTCCGCGAATGACAAATTTTCCTCGCTCAGCCAGCCGGAACCGGCCTATCACGGGCTGAAATTCCACGAGACATTCGGTCCGCTGGCTTTCACATTCCACGGCATCGCAATCGGCCTGCGTGATCTGGGCATGACGATGAACCCACAGGCGGCGCATTACACGCTGATGGGGATCGAGACTCTGTCTCTGCGAATGGAGCGTCATGTAGAGAACGCGCAAAAGATCGCAGCCTGGCTAGAGGCCGATGACCGCGTGGAATATGTGACCTATGCGGGCTTGCCCTCGTCGCCCTATCACGACCGGGTCAAGACGCATTACCCCAAAGGGGCCGGTGCGCTATTCACCTTTGCGGTCAAGGGCGGCTATGACGCCTGTGTCAAACTGGTGAACGCGCTGGAGATCTTCAGCCATGTCGCCAATCTGGGCGATGCGCGGTCGCTGATCATTCATTCGGCCTCGACCACCCACCGTCAGCTGACCCCGGAACAGCAAGAGGCCGCAGGCGCCGGTCCCAGCGTTGTTCGGGTGTCCATCGGCATCGAAGACGCCAACGATCTGATTGCCGATCTGGATCAGGCGCTGGCCAAGGCAACGGCCTGACAAATGGCTGGGCACGATACCAACGATCTAGGCCAGCCCATCGGCCGGCCGGTTTCGGGCAATTTTCCGCGCCCGACGCCGCCTTATACGCCGATGGAAGGTCACTATTGCTCGGTCGTGCCCCTTGATGTGAACAGGCATGCGCCCGGTCTGTACCGGGCGTTTGCCAATGACACTGATGGGCGGAACTGGACTTATCTGCCCTATGGCCCATTCGACAGCGAAGAAGATTTCGCCGCCTGGACCCGCGCGTCCTGTATGGATGCCGATCCCATGTTCCACACAGTGCTAGACGGTGATGGCACCCCGATTGGCATGGCCTCGTTCCTGCGGATTGAACCTGCGGCCGGTGTGGTCGAGGTTGGGCACATCCATTTCTCACCGCTGCTGCAGCGCAGCCCGAAATCCACCGAGACGATGTACCTGATGATGCGCCGCGTGTTCGACGAGCTGGGGTATCGCCGTTACGAATGGAAATGCGACGCGCTGAATGCCCCGTCCTGCAGTGCGGCCCAAAGGCTGGGCTTTACCTTCGAGGGCATCTTTCGGCAGGCCACCCATTATAAGGGGCGCAACCGCGATACGGCCTGGTACTCGATCCTCGATACAGAATGGCCGCGCATCCGCTCTGCTTTCGAGGCCTGGCTTTCACCAGATAATTTTGATCAGTCGGGCCAGCAGCGGCAATCCCTGATGGCCCGATCCAGCGACACATCCTAGTCGGAAATCAGAAATTCCATCGACACGTTGACCGAGACCGAAATCTCGCCCGCGGAAACCGGAACGCCGCCCTCAGCCGCCATGTTCATTGCACGCATTTGAGGCATGGGATTGAACCCTCCGGCCTGTTCGCGGATCATCTGAACCGGGCCCAGCGTGACTTCGGCCGCCTGTGCCAGTTGGTTGGCCTTTGCCCTTGCCTCACCCACTGCCTTGGCCCGCGCCTGTGCCTCGGGCGGTGCAGGGTCCTGAATTCCGAAACTCAGCCCGCCGAAATTGTTGGCCCCGTCGTCAATGACCGCATCCATGATGGTACCCAGCTGCGACAGATCGCGAACACGCACCACGACGCTGTTGGATGCGACAAAGCCGGAAATCTCTGGCCGTTCTCCGCTAGAACTGTTCCGCCCAGACCATACCGGCGACAAAGACAGATCACGTGTTTGCACATCACGGGTTTCGATCCCCATCTCATCCAGTCGAGTCAGAATTTTGGCCACCGCATCCGAAGTCGCCTGCATCGCATTTGATGCCTGTGCATTTTCGTTTGTTACACCCAGGGTAATGGTGGCCATATCCGGGGCCACATGCACCATGCCTACCGCATCAACAATGATGCGACGTTCTTCCGCAGTTGCCATCCCTACCGACGTCATGGCCAGCACAGCGGCCAGAAAAGCGATTTTCTTCAACATCTTCCCTCCAATTATCCTGATTTCAACATGGGGCTGCACCGGGTCACGGGGCAAGAGGAGACGGAGGCTTTTTCTTTCCCTCGGCGAGATCCTGCTTTAATGTCGGTCTGCGGACGAGGCATCGTTTGCATTGCAACTGACAATTATGGTTCCTCCGGATTATGAAACCCGCTTTTGCGCTGTCCATTTCTACAACCGGAATTTCTTTGCACCACAATTCCGATGGCGACTGGTTCGCCATAGGTGAGGTGTCGTTGGATGCCTCCAACTTGGAAGAGCAGCTGAAAGCGCTTCGGGACAAGGGGTTTGCGCTTGAAAATGACCTGAGCTGCAAGGTCATCATCCCAAGGGATCAGGTCAAATTCATCAAGGTTGAGGCCGCCGGATCATCCTTCGAAGACACCGAACAGGCTGTGCAAAACGCTGTATCCGATGCCACCCCTTATGATCTGACAGAGCTGGTATATGTCACGGCACATGACGGGGCGACCACATGCGTCGCCGTCGTTCCACGCGATACACTGGAGGAAGCTCGGGGGTTTGTGCTGGGATACGGATTCGTTCCGGTCGCGTTCAGCGCTGCATATGAAACAGTTGACTTTCCGACCGAACCGTTTTTCCCGCTTGGGGACGCGCCTGCGACCACAAACGCGCCCAAAGTGATCCCCACAGACCCCGCGCAGGATAGTCCGGTTGTTCACGCGATCGCCGATTCTACCGCTCCGACCAGCTTTTGGCCTGTCCAAAAAGTGGCCGCACCTAACTGGGCCTCTCTGCCATCAGTGCGAATTGCAGCGGCGGTGGCTTTGATGTTGGTGGCCGGTGGCATATGGAGCCTTTTTGGAGAAGACAGCCCTGCCCCTGCCGATTCAGAACTGGCCCTGCTGGACGAAACAATATCCCAACCCGAACCGAGTTCTGGACCTGTCGAGCCTGCAGAGACACCCGCAGCACAGGCCGAAGTCACAGTGCCTGAGACCGCAGAGCCAGAAATGGCACCGACCTCTGAATCAGAGCCCGAGCTGTCTGCAACCGACCAAGCCATTCTTGAGGCGCTGAACGTTGCGCCCGCGTTGGTAGACGAAATCGAGCTTGAGCCTGAACCTCAGTTAGTTCCTACACAGCCGGAGATCGAAATCACGTCACCGGGCCTTTTGATAGCGCCAGCGCAGGATCCGCAAATTGAGCTGTATCTGGCCTCCAAAGACGACTCGAATCTGTCGCGTGATGCAATCGCATTGCCGCCAGTACACACATACGACACCGACCTGCCATTTGATTTCGAACCACTTTCAACCGCTGCCGGGGCTAGGTTCAGCCTTGATGAGCGCGGGCTGGTAATACCAACCAAAGAAGGCGTCTTGAACCCGGACGGAGTGGTTGTCTATTTGGGAACACCTTCGAAAACTCCCCCTCCATCGGCTTTGGTCCGGCTGGAAAAGGCACCTGTTGAGGAAGTGGTCGACAACAGGCTGGCGACATTGCGACCAAAACCAAGGCCCGAGAACCTGACCGAAAATTTTGAACGGCAACGGCTTCAAGGGCGTACATTGAAGGAATTGTCCGGAATTCGCCCGAAACCGCGCCCGGAATCCCTGTTGCGTGCTCCGCCGCCCCCGGAATCGACTGAGCCCCTTGCGGAAATGAGGGTGCCGCGCCCCAAACTCCGACCGGCCGGACTGACCCGGCAGGCCAGTGCAGGTACTGCGACTTTGGGTTCGGCAGCTGGAATTGAACAGCTCAACAATGAGGTCGGAACGTTCCAGCCCAAAACCACAGCGCCCAAAATCCCATCCTCGGCTTCGGTTGCACGGCAGGCCACAATCGACAATGCAATCAACCTGCGGAAACTGAACCTGATCGGGGTTTACGGCAGCCCATCCAATCGCCGCGCATTGGTTCGGCTGCCCAGCGGCAGGTACAAAAAGCTTAAGATCGGGGACAGGCTTGACGGCGGCAATGTCATTGCTATCAGCGACAATGAATTGCGCTATCAGAAACGCGGGCGAAACGTAGTTCTCAAGATGCCACGTGGTTAAGAGGCGGCCTGCGCGGATGACCACGCAGGATTACCTTCTTGCATCAAGCTGCTGAAATTTCTCCACTTTCAATCTGCTCTCGCTCGATGGATTCGAACAGCGCCTTAAAGTTACCCTCGCCAAACCCATCGTCGCCTTTGCGCTGAATGAACTCGAAGAAAATCGGTCCGATGACCGTTTTCGAGAAGATTTGCAGCAGAATCCGGGTCTCACCACCGTCCAGAACGCCCTCTCCATCAATCAGAATGCCGTGCTTCATCATCCGGTCCAACGGCTCTTCATGATCGACCACGCGGGTTTTGGACAACTCATAATAGGCTTCGTTCGGGCCGGGCATGAACTTCAGCCCCTTTTCGGCAATCGCATCGGTCGAGGCATAGATATCCTCGCTGCCCACAGCGATATGCTGGATGCCCTCGCCCTTGTATTTCTTCAAGTAGGAAACGATCTGCCCGGTTTCGCCGCGATCTTCGTTGATCGGAATGCGGATACGCCCGCATGGAGACGTCAGCGCGCGGCTAAAAAGACCGGTGAATTTGCCCTGAATGTCAAAAAAACGGATTTCACGGAAGTTGAACAAATCACCATAGAACTTGAACCACTTGTCCATATTGCCCTTGTAAACATTGTGGGTCAGGTGATCGAGATAATAGAACCCATCCCCCCGGGGCTTGGACTGTTCGGTCCATGTGAATTCCTGATTATAGGGCGATGTTTCGTAATATTGATCAATGAAATAGATCAACGATCCGCCAATCCCCTTGATTGCAGGCACATTCAGTGTCTTGTCTGCCGCGTCATAAGGTTCAGCCCCTTTCGCTACAGCATGCTCATAGGCTTTCTGCGCATCCACGACGCGCCATCCCATCGCCGGAGCACAAGGGCCATGCTCGCCCACGAACTGGGCAGAATAGCTGTCGGGATCTGCATTCAGGATGTAAGTCACATCACCCTGTTGCCACAACTCAATCGCAGGCTTGTCCTTGTGGTGACCTACCAGCGCGAATCCCATCTTTGCGAACAGATCGCGCAGCTCTTGCGGCTCGGGATGTGCGAACTCGACAAACTCGAACCCATCGGTTCCGGCGGGGTTTTCATCCGATATGATTGATTTCGGGGCGTTGTGAGGGAATGGACCCATGGCGCGTCTCCGTTAATACAGGAATTTATTTGCTGATTTCAAAATACGTCTTAATCGGCACTTTTTTCGCGCATAGTTTTCCAATAACTTAAAGGGGCGCGCGTAAATTGCGCATAAGATTGGCCAATCACGGAGTTTTTCCGCACATGCTTGATTCCACTGATACGCGCCTGCTGTCAGCGCTGCAGAAAAACGCCCACCTAACAGCACACCAACTTGGAGAGATGTTGAACCTGTCGCCCAGTCAGGCTGGTCGCCGGCGCCAACGGCTGGAGGCTGAAGGGTATATCACCAGCTATGTCGCTCGCCTCGATCCTCTAAAGTTAGGGTTGCAGGTGCAGGGTTTTGTTCAGGTTCATCTGAGTACGCACGGCCCCGAGCAATCTGAAGGCTTTGCCCGTATGGTCGAAACACGCGCCGAAATCACCAGCGCATGGACAATGACAGGTGAGGCCGATTATTTACTACATGTCTATTGCGACGATCTATCCGCGCTTAATCGCTTGCTTCATCAGGTAATCCTTCCACATCCTGCAGTGGCTCGGATACAAAGCCAAATCGTTATGGATCAGCTCAAACGCGACGCCCCCCTGCCCACCTGAGCGCATTGAAAGGACGATCATGGACAACTTCCTTTACCAGGCGACGATCTATCTGGCTGCGGCTGTGATCGCCGTGCCGCTTTCGGCGCGTCTGGGACTGGGCTCTGTACTGGGATATCTGGCCGCGGGCCTTGTCATAGGGCCGTTGTTCGGATTGGTGGGTGCGGAAACGGAAAACCTGCAGCATGTGGCTGAATTCGGCGTAGTCATGATGCTGTTCCTGATTGGACTTGAACTGGAACCGCGCGCTCTTTGGGATATGCGGGACAGGCTTTTGGGGCTTGGCGGCCTCCAGGTGCTTTTATCGACCGCAGTGATCGCCAGCGTCGCCATGTATGCAAATCATCCATGGTCCGTAGCCCTGGCAGTGGGGCTGACGCTTTCCTTGTCATCAACTGCGATTGTTTTGCAGACCCTGTCGGAAAAGGGCTTGATGAAAACGAACGGAGGACGGGCGACCTTTTCAGTACTGCTGACTCAGGACATCGCGGTCATACCAATCCTGGCACTGCTTCCACTGCTGGCTCTGCCTGCCATTCCCCAGATTGCAAATGACGGATCTATCAACCGCATATCCACGGGGCACCACGGCGCGGCGCATCATAGCTTGTCATTGGTCGAGGGGTTGCCAGGGTGGGCGGTAACGCTTGTCACCATTGCCGCGATCGGTTTCGTCATTCTCGCCGGAGTGTACCTGACCAGGCCCTTGTTCCGCTTTATTCATGCGACCCGCCTCCGCGAGATGTATACGGCGCTGGCGTTGATGATTGTGGTTGGCATTTCCTTCCTGATGACGCTGGTTGGCCTGTCACCCGCTCTGGGCGCGTTTCTTGCGGGTGTGGTGCTGGCCAGTTCCGAGTTCCGGCATGAAATGGAGAGCGACCTAGAGCCGTTCAAAGGCCTTTTCCTTGGTCTGTTTTTCATCACCGTTGGCGCGGGCATCGATGTCGCCTATTTCTTTGACGACCCCTTCGACCTGATCGGACTGGCCCTGTTGGTAATCTTGGTCAAAGGGATCATTCTGTTCCTGGTTGGCCGCGCATTTAAACTGCGCGGACGCGATCACTGGCTGTTTACACTGGGGCTGGCGCAAGCAGGTGAGTTCGGCTTTGTCCTGCTGGCGTTTTCGACCCAGCAGAATGTGATTCCAGGGGATCTGTCACAAAAACTTTTGATGATCATTGCGCTGACCATGCTGATCACGCCGCTTTTGTTCATCATTTATGATCTTCTCTCGCGCCGGATGGGGGATGGCACACCGGCACCCGAACCGGATGAGATCGACGAGAAAGGCCCGGTCATCATCGCCGGGATCGGGCGATTTGGTCAGATCGTCAATCGTCTGGTGCAGGCAAGCGGGTTCAAAACCATCGTTCTTGACCATAACATCGAAACCATCCAGCTGATGCGTCGCTTTGGCGTAAAAGGGTTCCTGGGGGATCCGACCCGTCCGGAACTGTTGCGCGCGGCCGGCCTTGAAAAAGCATCTGTTCTGGTGGCTGCGATGGATGATCGCAAGAAGGTGACGCGTCTTGTCGGCTATGCGCGCCGCCAGCGCCCAGACCTACACATCGTCGCGCGGGCACGGGATCGGACCCATGTGTACGAGCTGTATCAAGCCGGCGCGAACGACATTGTGCGCGAGACATTCGATGGCTCATTGCGGGCCGGGCGATATGTGCTCGAGAATGTGGGTCTCAGCGAATACGAGGCAGCGCAGGCCGAACAGACTTTCTACCACCATGATCGCATGTCGGTTCGTGAACTGGCAGAGCTCTGGATTCCCGGGCTGCCCACCGCCGAGAACAAAAAATACATCGAGCGTGCGCAGCAGCTGGAAAAAGACCTTGAGACCGAACTGCTGGAATTGGCGGAAGAAAACGACAAAAAATCGGCCTGACCTTCAACTGACGGTCAGGCCGCGCGGATCAACTGTCCGAGACGCCAGCTTCGGCAAAGGTCGCCATGCCGGAATGACAGGCAACAGCGCTTTTGAGGATATTGATCGCCAGCGCCCCGCCAGAGCCCTCACCCAGTCGCAGCCCCAGCTTCAGCAAAGGCTCTTTACCGAGCTTGGCCAACACAGCGCCATGCGCACCTTCCGCGCTCTGGTGCCCGGCGATCGAGTGATCCAGCGCGCTCTCTGAAAGGTCAGACAGACACGCGGCGGCCGCTGAGCAGATAAAGCCATCCAGAATAACCGGAATGTGCAGCGCGCGTGCGGCGGCAATGGCTCCGGCCATAGCGGCGATCTCGCGTCCGCCCAGACGGCGCAGAATCTCTAGCCCATCGCCCGAACCGCCATGTAGCGTAACACCTTCGGCCACCACACGGGTTTTGTTTGCTAATCCCGCATCATCGACACCTGTTCCGCGACCAGTCCAATCGCCCGCCTGACCTCCGAACAAGGCGCAAGCAATCGCCGCTGCGGGGGTTGTGTTGCCGATACCCATTTCACCAACAACAAGAAGATCGGCGTCTGGTCTGACCGCAGTCCACCCGTTGCGCAGCGCCTGCAATAGGTCGTCCTCTGACATAGCTGGACCTGATGTGAAATCCGCGGTCGGTCGTTCAAGCTCCAGCGCGTGGACATCCATCGTAGCACCAGCCGCCTTGGCCAGCTGGTTGATGGCCGCCCCGCCATGTTCAAAGTTCAACACCATCTGCACGGTCACTTCCGGCGGAAAGGCCGAAACACCCTGTGCTGTGACACCGTGGTTTCCGGCAAACACGATAACCTGCGGCGAGGTGATCTGCGGGCGGGCATCCCCGCGCCAGCCTGCATACCAGATTGCCAGGTCTTCCAACCGACCAAGCGCGCCCGGAGGTTTGGTCAGCTGCCCATTACGGTCAGTCGCCCCTTGCGCAGCGGCATCATCGGGCCCGGAGGCTTGCCGGACAGCTTCGCGGAAAGAATTCAGATTGTTAATTTCGGGCAGCATCCAAAGCCTCGTTGCATCAGAGTGGTCCTGCGTGTTTAACCGAAGCGATCAAACCGACAAGACCCTGAAAGGCGCAGGAGTGCTAAAAAACGACACCAAGCTCATTTCTGCCTGGGATATTCCGCTGGCTTTGGTCCTGTTGACGCGTTTGCCCGTGCCGCGGCTGCCTGACAGAGTGTTCTCGCGTCAGGCCAGTGCCGTTTGGGCCTTTCCATTGGCGGGGCTTGTTGTCGGCCTATTGGCCTGTGCCGTGGGATGGATGGCGACGGCCATGGGGCTGCCGTCGATAGTGTGTGCCATACTTGTCGTTCTTGTCCTGACCATCACCACCGGCGCGATGCACGAGGATGGGCTTGCAGATACCGCCGACGGGCTGTGGGGCGGTTTCACGCCTGAACGGCGGCTAGAGATCATGAAGGACAGCCACATCGGCACCTATGGCGTCCTTGCCCTGATTTCTTCGCAACTGCTGCGCGTGTCGTTGATTGCCGCGATCCTTTCGAATGCGGGTTTTACCACCGTATTGGCCGCATGCATCGTTTCGCGGGCTATGATGCCTGTTGTTATGTCCGTCCTTCCAAATGCCCGCCAATCGGGCCTTAGCCATTCAGTGGGCGCACCCGGATCGACCGCGGTGATACTCGGCGGAGTCATGGCGCTGCTGCTCACTCTGCCAATGATCGGGTTGCAGGTGGTTTTCCCTACGCTGATTGCCGCTTTGTCTGCGGTGGCAATGGCGATGCTAACCAAGGCCAAGATCGAGGGTCAGACCGGTGATATACTGGGCGCCACTCAACAACTGGCCGAGATAGGGTTTCTTATGGCCGTAGCTACGCAGGTTTAGTGGCCCCGATTTCATCTGGTGACTGCAATATAAAAAGGCCACCTCCTTGCGGGGATGGCCCTAAAATTTTGATTTCAGCAGGTTCAGGCCGCCGCTGCCGCGCGCGAGGTCAGAACCTCATCCACCTGCCTGGCCGCAGACACTTCGCCTGCGCCGGATACTGCCGCGACTTCGCGGGTCAGACGCTCAAGCGCGGCTTCATAAAGCTGACGTTCGGAATAGCTCTGTTCGCGCTGATCATCGGTGCGGTGCAGATCGCGGACAACTTCGGCAATCGAGATCAGATCACCCGAGTTGATCTTTTGTTCATATTCCTGTGCCCGGCGGGACCACATGGCACGCTTGACCTTGGCCTTGCCCTTCAGTGTCTTCATGGCCTGGCTGATGACATCTGGCGAGCTGAGCGAGCGCAAACCGGACTCGGTCGCCTTGTTGGTCGGCACGCGCAGGGTCATTTTGTCTTTCTCAAAGGAAATGACGAACAGCTCGAGCGAGTATCCCGCAACTTCCTGTTCTTCAATCGAAATGATCTGACCGACACCATGGGCCGGGTAAACAACATAGTCGTTGGGGCGAAACTCAAGCTTCTTCGACTTAGACATACAGGTTCTTCCTTGGTTACGAGAGCGCGGGACAGACAACAAAACGACCCACCCCGTGCCAGTACGGCCCGGTCAGGTTGCTGTGTTTTCAACTAATCAGAACTCCAAAGCGAGCATACTTACGGAGTCATCCCCATCTCAATCAACGTTCAATTTCCGAGTATATCACAAAATTGAGACACTCGAAAGGCTGCCCCTTTCCACTTGAAAGAAAGGTGTTAAGAAACAGATAGATAAGGCGCCATCCCACTGCTGAACTGACAAGTTCAGAGCGCGAATCGCTTAGCCGCCTTCGCCGGGGGCCTCAGAGAAGTATTTCTCCATCTTACCCTCTTCGCCATCACGCTCTTCTGCATCAGGCAGCGGGTCTTTCTTGGTCACGATCACCGGCCACTGCTCGGAGAACTTGCGATTAAACTCGACCCATTGATCCATGCCCGGCTCAGTATCCGGACGGATCGCATCAGCGGGACATTCAGGTTCACATACTCCGCAATCGATGCATTCATCGGGATGGATGACCAGTGTATTCTCACCTTCATAGAAACAATCCACCGGACACACTTCGACACAGTCGGTGTATTTGCAGGCGATGCAGTTTTCAGTGACAACATAGGTCATGGTGAATTTCCCGTTTGCGGTTTGGGCGTCTAGCTAAATCAGTATGGCGTCAGCTTCAAGATATGTTCAGCTATCTTGATTGCGAGAAAGATCAAGTAGACGCCGATCCTTCTTGGTGGGACGACCTTTTCCCTCAAACCCTGGATTTCGCGGCTGCGTGTCCTGCTTTTCGGTCAAATCGGTATATAATGTCTGCGCCTCGGATGCTGGTCCGCGCCGATCACCCAGTTTTTCGATACGCACAACGCGCACAACGCGCGCCTGAGGGAAGGTCAGAACATCACCGGGTGCCACAGGCTGCGCCGGTTTCAGGATCCGGTTTCCGTTGACGCGGACATGGCCGCCACTGACCTGTTTGGCGGACAGGCTGCGGGTCTTGAAGAACCGAGCCTGCCACAGCCATTTATCGATCCGAAGCCGGGCCTCGGTCATCAGGCGTTAATTGCCTTCCTTCAAACCCATAAGCGCGGCCGCGAACGGGTTATCGGGATCAATGGGCTTTTCTTTCCTGTGCGGACGAGACGAGAAGGTCTTGGCACCCTGCGGCTTGCCACCTTTCTTGCCCTGCGGCTTGCCCCGGCCATCCTGAGGCTTACCGCGCGGCTTACCTTTGCCCTGCCCCTGCCGCTGTTCACGGCGTGGGCCTTGGTTGGCCTGACGCTGACGGCCCCAGGTGAAGGTATAGAAAACCTCAACCTCGGGTTCATCTGTTGCTGCTGTCGGCACGGTGGCCTCGGCTGCTGCCTCGGTGCCTTCGGTGGCCTCGGCTGACGCCTCGGTGGGTGCGGCGACCTCTTCGGGGGTTCCCTCTGGTGCGGGTACTTCCTCGGAGGCAGCTGCTTCCGTGGCCTCTGCGGCAGGTAGCTCTGCCGGTGCGGGCTTAACCTTTTCACGCTCGGCGCGTTCGGCCTTGTAGCCCAGCCCCTGCATCAGGTCAGCGAATTGTTCCAGCGTCATACCGGTGATCGACAGCATGTCAGGCTTGGCCTCGAACCCACCACGGCTGTCTTCAGCGCGCAGCATGTCGGCCAGACGTTCCAGCATGTCGATCCGGATCGAGCGTTCGCCCGCATCGCGATAACCACACATAGTGTCATAACCGTCAGGTGCGCCTTTGGCGATGGGCACAGTAACAAGACCCGGAGGCGGCGCGTCGGGAAATTCCTGCAGGCCATTTGCCAATGCCCACAGAACAAGACGCAGACGCGTTGGGGCCGGTTTCAGCAGCAGCGGCATGAAAATGGTGAACTGACCAAAGCGGATACCGTGTTTGCGCAGCGCGCCACGGGCGTCCTGATCCAGATCCTTGACGTCTTGCGCGACACCTGCGCGCGGCAATACGCCTAGCGCCTCAACCATGCGGAAGGCAAAGCCCCTGGCCAGCCCATTGAGTTCTTCATCGCGCGACAGGTTCAGCAGCGGCTCGAACAGTGCGGCCACTTTGCGGTCGATGAAATGCTGCAGGCGACGCTGAACTTTCTGTTCAACATCGGGGCCCGCGGCCTCGTCCACAAAAACCTCGACCAGCGGCTTGAGAGGCTCTGCCCCGGCAACCAGCTTGCCAACGGCATATTCACCCCACATCAGGCCACCCTGATCGGTAAAATCAATTTCGGTATCGGGTGCATTATAGAAGCGATCGGCACGCAGATGGAATTGCGGCGCGAGGGCTTGCAAGGACGCCGATTTCAAGGCTTTCGCCTCGGCTCCTTGCGCGCTTTTGTCCGGACTGAACCGGAACCCTTCCAGACGACCGACGAATTCACCTTCGACGGTCACTTCACCCTTGTCATTTACTTCGGCCAAAAGGGCCTCCTTCTGTTTGAGCCGGCGCAACAAAACGGATGTGCGCCGGTCCACAAATCTCTGAGTCAAACGGTCATGCAGAGCGTCTGACAGCCTGTCTTCTACAATGCGCGTCTCATCACGCCAATGGGATTCGTCACGTACCCAACCATTTCGTTGCGCAACGTAAGTCCAGGTGCGAATATATGCCAACCTTTTTGACAGTGCATCTATATCGCCATCCGTTCGGTCGATCCGGCGGATTTGCCGCGCCATAAAGTCATCCGGGATCGAACCACCTTCATGCAGGTGGCCAAAAATCACTTCGATCTGGCTGGCATGTTCGGCATGGCTGATGCCGCGAAAATCGGGGATTCGGCAAACATCCCACAACAAACGAACGGATTGCGGATCACTGGCACGGGCCGCAATTTCGGCAACTTGCGACAAGGATTTAAGCACATTCAGATCATCTGCCGGACGGGCTTTGATCAGGTGTTCGCTATCCGGGATAATCTCGAGCGTGTGGATCAGAGCGTCAATCGAACCAAACTGCAAGGCGGCATTCCGCCAGTTCAGTTTTTTCATCGGCGCAAAGCGGCTGTCCATAATGGCCTGCGCGACACCGTCGTCCAGAGGCGGCGCCTCGCCGGTCACGCCGAAAGTTCCATCCGACATACCACGCCCTGCGCGGCCAGCAATTTGGGCAAGCTCATTCGGGGCCAGGGGCCGCATGCGCCGGCCATCGAATTTGGTCAGGGACGAGAACGCAACGTGGTTCACATCCAGGTTCAACCCCATCCCGATGGCATCGGTGGCAACCAAATAGTCGACCTCACCATTCTGATAGAGCTCAACCTGTGCATTCCGTGTACGCGGGCTAAGCGCCCCCATGACCACAGCTGCCCCACCCTTTTGACGGCGTAGCAGCTCGGCGATGGCATAGACGTTGTCGACCGAAAACCCGACGATGGCGCTGCGCGGTGGCATGCGGCTGATTTTCTTGGAACCGGCATAGACCAGTTGCGACATCCGCTCTCGCCGGACGAATTGTGCTTCGGGCACGAGTGCCGCGATGGGGCCGCGCATGGTATCGGATCCCAGAAACAGGGTTTCATTGGTGCCGCGCGCGCGCAGCAACCTGTCGGTGAAGACGTGGCCGCGTTCCGGGTCGGCGCAGAGTTGGATTTCGTCGATAGCCACAAAATCGGCACCCATGCCTTCGGGCATCGCCTCGACCGTACTGACCCAATATTTCGCGCGCGGCGGTACGATACGTTCTTCCCCGGTGATCAGCGCCACCACCGACGGCCCGCGAATGGCGACGATTTTGTCGTATACCTCGCGCGCAAGCAGACGCAGCGGCAGGCCGATCACCCCCGTGCGGTACCCCAGCATACGTTCGATTGCGTAATGGGTTTTGCCTGTATTGGTTGGGCCAAGTACGGCCACGATTCGGGATGACCCGCTCACCTTTGCCCCCTGCCCCCGGTTCTCAGAGGGCCGAGCCCTCGACCTGGGCTTTCAGTCGATTCACTGCATTGGTTACTTCTTCGTAATGGGGATGTATAGCCAAGGCATGGGAATAGGCCGCAAATGCCTTTTCGGGCTGACCCAGAATCTCAAATATCAATCCAAGCCCGTAGATGGCCTCATAGTTGTTCGGGTTCAGCGTCAGGGCATGTTCCAGATCTGCGGCAGCCATCCCGAACCTTTCGATCCCAAAAAACGCAGAGGCCCGCGCGTGCCAGCCTTCGGCGAAATCAGGCGCGTGGTCTGTCAGGGCCGTCAAATGCTCGATCGCGGCATAGGTGTCACCATCATCCAGTGCTTCGCGCCCACGCTCCAGCAGCAGATCGGCGGAGGCCGAACCAGATTGCGACCAGAGCGCCCGTAACTGGCGGTCGATTCCAGTCGCCTGGTCCGGTGTGGCCTGCGCAAGGTTCTGCAACAACTCGGCCTCGTCGCGGGAATCCTCCTGCTGCGCAAGGCAAGTGGAGGAAAACATGACTAGGACAAAAAGTGCCGCAACGGTACCTTTGAGATTGTTGATTGCATTGCTCATAACAAGTGTCAGTGTAGCGTTGCGACCGAGGATGTCCATTCACGGCGTACTAACAAAATGAGGAAGATCATGAGCGATTCATTGGAAAAAGCCGCAGCAGTGCTGAATGAGAAACTGTCGGGCGGCGATTTCGACGCATCGGCTAAATTTGCCATCGCGGATTTGGGCGCGATCGTAGTTGATGCAAGCGGCGCGCGCATCAGCGATGAAGAAACGGACGTGACTTTGAATGCTGATGCGGAAACGTTCGAGCAAATTCTCAATGGTGATCTGGACCCGACAAGCGCCTTCATGGCCGGAAAACTGAGCATTGACGGCGACATGGGCGCGGCAATGAAACTCGCCTCGGCCCTGGCCTGATGGAATACCCGTCGGCCCCTTTGTTCGAAGACGTGGCTGGCGGCCCCGCTGGCGGTGTTGCTCATTGGTTGAACACCGCCGACGGTACCCGAATTCGCGTGGCGCATTGGCGCCCCGAAGGTACAGTGAACGGGACTGTCATGCTGTTTCCCGGTCGCACTGAATACATCGAAAAATACGGTAATGCGGCAAGTGAATTCGTCAAGCGTGGCTTTGCCGTGCTGGTGATCGACTGGCGGGGTCAGGGATTGGCAGACCGGTTGCTTGACGATCCGCGGGTTGGCCATGTCAATAAATTCACTGACTATCAGCAAGACGTAGATGTGTCGCTAGAGCTGGCCACAAAGCTTGATCTGCCCAGGCCCTGGCATGTTATCGGCCACTCTATGGGTGGTGCCATTGGATTGCGGGCAGTTTTGGAAAACGATTGTTTTGCTACCTGTGTTTTTACCGGTCCGATGTGGGGGATTTTCTTTACGCCCCTTATGAAACCCATCAGCCGGTTGACCGCAAATTGGGCCCCGCGTCTGGGGTTTGGCGAAAAGACCCCCCCGACCACTTCACTGGACAGCTATGTTCTGACACAGCCTTTCGAAGGCAATAGCCTGACGCGCGATCCTGCCATGTACAAAATGATGCAGGATCATCTGGCCAAGTATCCCGAACTTTCCCTTGGTGCACCGTCGACGATCTGGCTGCGCGAGGCATTAGATGAATGCGACTGGTTGATGGTGCAGACTGCCCCAGCCATTCCATGCCTGACATATCTTGGCTCCCACGAGCAGATTGTGGACCGCAAGGCCATCCGCGCACGCATGGCAAACTGGCCCAACAGCACGTTGATCGAAATTCCAGACGGTGAACACGAAGTCCTGATGGAACCGCCAGAGGTGCGCGACCCTGCATTTGACCAAATCGCCGCGCATTTCAAAGCTGCATAGACGGATCACCCCCTGGAACCGGCGCTTTCCCTTTGACTGTCCGCTTGTGATCCTCGTCGGTCGCGCCTAAATGTTTGCCAAAGCAGATTTTCGAGGTGATCCATGCGCGACCTTCCTTTTCCAGTACGTGACGCAAACGCGGTCGGCGGGGCCGATAATCTTGGCAACCTGCCGGAATGGGATCTGACGGATCTCTATGCTTCGAAAGACGCGGCCGAGCTTGCGCGTGACTTGGACTGGTTGGAAACCGAATGCGCCGCCTTTGCCGCAGATTACGAAGGCAATTTGGCGGATCTTGATGACCTGGGCTTGCTGACCTGCGTGTTGCGGAACGAAAAGATCAACTCGATCGCCGGGCGTATCATGTCCTTTGCCGGACTGCGCTATTATCAGCTGACGACCGACGCCGAGCGCGCCAAGTTCCTCTCGGACATGCAGGAAAAGATCACTGTCTTTACCACGCCGCTGGTGTTCTTCACGCTGGAAATCAATCGCCTCGACGACGACGCGCTAAAAGCGCATTTCGACGCCAACACCGATCTGGCCCGTTACGAGCCCGTATTCCGCCGCATCCGCGCGATGAAACCCTATCAGCTATCTGACGAGCTTGAAAAATTCCTGCACGATCTGGGTGTTGTTGGCGATGCCTGGGAACGCCTTTTCGACGAGACCATCGCGGGCTTGACCTTTGATGTTGACGGAGAAGAGTTGAACATCGAAGGCACACTCAACCTACTGACCGAGCAGGACCGCAGCAAACGCGAAGCGGCTTCTCGCGAATTGGCCCGCGTGTTTCAGGACAACGTCAAGACCTTCGCGCGCGTTCACAACACGCAGGCCAAGGAAAAGGAAATCGTCGACCGCTGGCGCAATATGCCGACCGCGCAAACTGGTCGTCACCTGTCGAATGACGTCGAGCCCGAAGTCGTCGAGGCCCTGCGCGAGGCGGTCGTGGCCGCCTACCCCAAGCTGAGCCACCGCTATTACGAGCTGAAACGCAAATGGCTAGGTCTGGATGTGATGCAGGTCTGGGACCGCAACGCGCCCCTGCCGATGGAAGACACGCAGATTGTCGGCTGGGATGACGCCGAGAAAACCGTGATGGATGCCTATGAGGCCTTTGATCCCCGTATGGGTGAAATCGCCGCGCCGTTCTTCTCGAAGGGTTGGATTGATGCGGCGGTGAAGCCGGGCAAGGCGCCAGGCGCATTTGCGCATCCCACTGTTACCGACGTGCATCCTTACGTGATGCTGAACTATCTGGGCAAGCCGCGCGACGTGATGACCCTAGCGCATGAGCTGGGCCACGGCGTCCATCAGGTGCTGGCCGCCGATCAGGGCGAGATGCTGTCATCCACCCCGCTGACGCTTGCCGAAACCGCTTCGGTTTTTGGTGAAATGCTGACCTTCCGCAAAATGCTGGACAAGGCCGAAACCCCTGAGCAGCGCAAGATTCTGCTGGCTGGCAAGGTCGAGGACATGATCAACACGGTCGTGCGCCAAATCGCCTTCTATGACTTCGAATGCAAATTGCACGCCGCACGCCGCGAGGGCGAGTTGACCCCGGACGACATCAACGCCCTGTGGATGAGCGTACAGGCCGAAAGCCTCGGCCCCGCATTTGAATTCATGGAAGGGTATGAGACGTTCTGGGCCTATATCCCACATTTCGTGCACTCGCCCTTCTACGTCTACGCCTATGCCTTTGGCGACGGCCTCGTGAACGCGCTCTATTCCGTCTACGAAAGCGGCGCCGACGGGTTCGAGGACAAGTATTTCGACATGCTGCGCGCCGGTGGATCAAAACACCACAAAGAGCTGCTGGCCCCGTTCGGTCTGGACGCCAGCGATCCCAAGTTCTGGGACAAAGGCCTGTCGATGATCTCGGGCTTTATTGATGAATTGGAAGCGATGGAGGGCTGAAGTCGCCTGAAGCGGAGACGGTGATGTCTGCTTTGCGGACAATGCGGACTTTGTCATCCGCAACAACTATCGCCATTCTGGATCGGGGGGCAAGGCACCGTGGCATAGGAGCAGTAGACACAACAGTCCCCTTCCAATGGCTTCAAGACCGCTGCGCAAGACTTGCATTCATAGAACCACTGGCAAGCATCCGTCGGCATTATTTCGCTTTCGCTGTGACCGCATTTCGGGCACGTCAGGGTGCTTTCAAGCACTACAGTTTGCTCTGTCATTGTTTCACATCTGCATTATCAGGTAATCGTTGATACGGGCCTCGTTATAGACGACGACCCAAGCTGACGCGGTGATTGCGGTAGTCCCCGAAAGCCACCATTTCAACTTTGTTAGGGAACCGCGCTGATAAGATACAAGCCACGATATAGCGACAAGCGCCGTCGATATCGCCAATACGTAGTAGCTTGCCGCCGCGATCTTTCCGAAAATGGCTAGCCAACTGCCCCCCAGTCCCAGCAACATCATTGTCATGGGCAATACACAGCAGGTCGCGACGCCAAGTGCTGTCAGTGATCCCAGATAACTAACGCTAAGGTACTTCTGCATCTCATTCCCTTGATTAGTTGGAGTTGTCAAAGTGACTGCTTCTCGTATAACTTCTGTAGTCGCTACAGGATCAAGACGGGAAAACTCACATGTTTGCGATTGGGGAAGCATCCCGGCAAAGCGGTGTCGGCATTGAAACGATCCGCTACTATGAACGCGAAGGGATCGTGCCCAAACCAGTACGAGCACCTAATAACCGGCGGATGTACTCCGCGCACGATGTTGGAAGGCTTCGTTTCCTGAAAAAATGCCGTAATTTGGGCTTTCCACTAGCCGATACAAAGACGCTTCTAAGCCTGTCCGAAGGCGACGGAGAAGATTGCCGATCCGTAAAAGAACTGGCTGAGCTTCATATCTTCAATGTGCGTGAAAAGATAAACGAGCTGAAGCGATTGGAAGCAGCGCTGAACGAACTCACAGCCAACTGCGACAGCGGGAATGTCTCTTGCCCCATGCTCTCAAAACTGCGTACCGACTAGTGAAACTTTGGGCTCAAAGCAAACATAATAAACTCACCTCAACTGACTGTCCTTCGACCCGCGCCGGTTGATACCGCCGCGCATTTTGTGCGCCCCGTCACGTTCTTGCTGGCACTCGAGGCACAGTTTCACGCCCGGCAGTGCTGTGCGGCGGTTTTCTGGGATTGGTTCTTCGCATTCGGCACAATGGGTCAGGCTTTCGCCTACGGGCCGTTTCTGGGCCTGCATTCGGGCCAACTCATCCGAAATGGATGCCTCGATCTGTTCGCTTACTGCGCCGTCGCGCGCCCAGCCACCTGCCATCGGGATGCCTCCTGTTAAGGTGTTAGCCGATTTTGCGGCGATTCAAGAAGCGTGGCAAGTCATGGCAGCGCCACTGCATTCTCCAGCACACGGTCAATCACTTCCTGCGTGCCGCGTGAAAACTCAAGCGGGCACGGATATTCGGCACCCTCACGGACCGACCGACAAAAAGCTTCGACCTGCAGCTTATAGTGATCGTCCGCGGGGAAACGTGTGACCTGTATTTCCAGGCCGGGGCGGTGCAATTCGACACGCGCCTCTCCGAACACACGCGGATTGAACGGCGCAGTCAGCCGGATCATGCCGCGGTCGCCATGAAACACCATCTCTTGATGCGGATGCATTCGGATCGAGACATAGCTGGAATAGGTGAAATCCGGGAACTGAGCGCGAATCTCGGTAAAAGCGTCGACCCCATCCTCCCACCGGATGGCGGATTCGACCTGAACAGGCTCCTGCCCGGTGACAAAGCGCGCGCTGCCAATCACATAGACGCCAATATCACGCAGCCCACCTCCGCCGGTCTCAGCCCGGTTGCGAATGTTTGCCGTATCCGCCCGGCTGTCAAAGCTGAACGCACCCGTCACATGGGCCAAATTCCCGATCGCCTTGTCGGCGATCAGCTTGCGTACAAACTTCCATTGAGGGTGTTGGACGATCATATAAGCCTCGGCCGCCAACAATCCGGTCTCATCCCGTTTGTTGATCAATGGGGCAAATTCGGACACGGTCATAGCCATCGGCTTTTCACACAGCACATGTTTACCGGCGTCCAGTGCCTTAAGGCTCCATTCGACATGCAAATGGTTGGGCAGCGGGATGTAAACGGCCTCAATCTGTGGGTCGTTCAGCAACGCATCATAACTGTCATAAACCGTCAAATCCGGGCAAAAGGCCTGAAACGGTTCGGCTTTGGCGGGATCGGACGTCGCAAGGCCTGCCAGACGCGCGCCCTCAGCTGCGTGGATTGCAGGGGCCATATATTGCCGCGCGAATTTCGCCGCTCCCAATACACCCCAATTCACCGGATTCTGCATCATGGACACCCCCTATGGCTTTGATCCGGTCTGTTGTAATCGCCCTCAGTCCGAGTGTCATTAGCGCTAACACAAATAGAAAACCCGGCGCGACCAATGTCGCACCGGGCCCGTTCAAATAACGAAGAGGTCAGGCTGTGGCCAGCATCCCTTTTTCGCGGGCAAGCTCACGCATCTTCTTCTGAAGTTTCTCAAAAGCGCGGACTTCAATCTGGCGAATGCGTTCGCGACTGACATTATACTGCGTACTCAGCTCTTCCAGTGTGACGGCCTGATCCATCAGGCGGCGTTGGGTCAGAATGTCTTTTTCCCGGTCATTCAAAACTTCAAGAGCAGCCGCCAACAGCTCGCGGCGGGCGTCGAGCTCATCGCGGGCCTCATAATCGCCCGCCTGATCGGCATCCTCGTCCTCAAGCCAGTCCTGCCATTGCATGGTGCCTTCGCCCTCGGACCCGACGGTCGCATTCAGAGAGGCGTCGCCACCGGACATCCGGCGGTTCATGCTGATCACTTCTGCTTCGGTCACACCAAGGTCATTTGCGATCCGGGCCACGTTTTCCGGACGTAGGTCGCCCTCTTCAAGCGCACCGATGCGTGCCTTTGCTTTGCGCAAGTTGAAAAACAGCTTTTTCTGCGCCGAGGTTGTACCCAGTTTGACCAAAGACCATGACCGCAGAATGTATTCCTGAATCGAGGCGCGAATCCACCACATGGCATAGGTCGCCAGCCGGAATCCTTTTTCCGGGTCAAACCGTTTCACGGCCTGCATAAGACCGACATTGGCCTCGGAGATCACTTCGGCCTGTGGCAGCCCATAACCGCGATAACCCATAGCGATCTTGGCCGCCAACCGTAGGTGGGAAGTCACCATTTTATGTGCAGCTTCAGTATCTTGCTTCTCAACCCAGCTTTTGGCCAGCATGTATTCTTCTTCTGGCTCCAGCAGGGGAAACTTCCGAATTTCCTGCATATAGCGGTTCAGCCCGCCTTCCGGCGTCGGCGCGGGGAGATTTGCGTAATTGGCCATGTTTCTTGTCCCTCCGACAAATGTTTAAGTCGTTAACATGGATATGGGAGGTCGTCCCGATCCGTTCAAGAGGTACCGTTAACAGTTTGAAATTAACGTTTGATAAAGGAAACCTAAGAAAACGTTATTCACGTAACTTTGCTTATTATGTCAGCGGTGTGCGCAGCTGTTCAATCAGATTTTCCATATCATCCGGCAACACAGCCTCGAAGCGAAGGTTTTCACCCGATATCGGGTGCTCAAAACCCAAAACCGCAGCATGAAGCGCCTGACGAGGAAAGTCTCGTACGGCCTCTGCGGCAGCCGCGCTAAAGGCTTTGGCTGCGAGTTTCCGCTTGCCCCCATAAACCGGATCACCGACCAGACCATGACCGGCATGGGTCATGTGAACCCGAATCTGGTGTGTGCGGCCTGTTTCCAGCCAGCATTCGATCAGAGCCAGCCCCTGCGGCGCCCCAAACGTTTCGACCAGGCGGGCGCGCGTGACAGCGTGGCGACCACCGTGAAACAGCACAGCCTGTCGTTGCCGGTCTGTCTTGTGACGGGCCAGCTGAGTGGTGATCCGCATGATGTTTCCGGGCTCAAAGCTGACACCTTTGACGCCGCGCAACCGGGGATCATTGGCATCCGGGACACCGTAACAGATGGCGCGATAATAGCGTTCGACACTATGCGCCTCGAACTGCGCGGCAAGCCCGTGATGGGCCGCGTCGGATTTGGCCACCACCAGCAACCCGCTGGTTTCCTTGTCGATACGATGCACGATGCCGGGGCGCTTTACGCCGCCTACGCCAGACAGGTCATCACCGCAGTGATGCAGCAACGCATTGACCAATGTCCCGTTCGGAGAGCCGGGCGCAGGATGCACGACCATACCCGCAGGTTTATTGACCACGATCAGGTCGGTATCCTCGAATACGACCTCCAGCGGGATGTCTTCCGGGCCGATATGGCTGTCTTCGGCCTCGGCCACAGTGATCGCCACCACTGCGCCTTCGACCACCTTGGCCTTGGGGTCGCGGGCGGCGGTTCCGTTGATCATCACGGCCCCCTCTTCGATTAACTTCCCCAATCGGGTCCGCGACAGGCTTTCCCCCGCTGGCACATCCCGGGAAAGCGCCTTATCAAGGCGGGGCGGCGGATCGGCCGCGATTTGAAACTCAATCTGGCGAGTGCCCATGACTGTCCCTTCCGAACCCCAAGAACCGCAGGAAACGCCGCAGCTTCGCCTGCTGCGGAGAATGGTCATGCTGCTGACCGCGGTGATGATTGGCGGGGTTCTAGTGACATTCGCACTGATTGTCATCCGGCTATCGGACCGGACCCCTACCCTGCCCGATCAGATTGAGTTGCCCGTTGGCGCAAAAGCGCAGGCGGTCACCATTGGAAACAACTGGTTTGCAGTTGTGACTGATGACAATCGCATCCTGATCTTTGACAAAACCACTGGCCGGCAGCGCCAGGAAATTACCGTCGAATAAGGTCAACCCTCTAGCGCCATGCGAAACACGATCTCGGATGCCTGGCGCAGCGCCTGATATTCCGCGGCTGTGTCCCGGCGAAACGACTGATCATGCATGCTCAACCTGACAGGGGCAAAAAGCTGCGTCCGGTCGGGAAAGAACTCTTGATGAAAACTCACATCTTCATTTGCCACAAACGCGTCCAGCCAGGCGCGTTCATCCGGTTCAAGCACATCATTCTTACGCATCATCACGGGATCATCGACAGCCCGACGTCGCAACTGGCGACTTTTCTTGCGTCCCATGGCCCTTGTGACCACACCAAACGCCTCACACGCGGCCCTTGAATGCGAAGGATTGGACGATGTTTCGGTCTTGCTGCCCAAGGGCAGTTGGACGCCGATGCGATCCAGAAAATCATCGACAATGTTGCCATTGACCATTTCAGAGCGCTCATACAGCATAGGCACCAACGAGACGCCCGGAAAAGCTGACCTTATCCGAGCCGCAGCGCTGGCAAAGCTGAAACGCTCAGGATGCGCACGTATCTCGTCCAGCTGGGTACGAATATATTCAGAGCCGCCCCCGGCAAGCCTGCCGTTCTTTGCCCTTTGTTTATAGTCGGCTTCGAAAAAGTCAGAATATCTACGGCAGTAGAAAGCAATCCTCATCTCACGCGCGGGGATCTCAGCGAAAATCTCGGCCAGTTTGTGCAGATCGACTGAGTACAACATCTCAGACGATACCAAGCATGCCTTATCCTCATGCTCAGCATATTCCCTTGCCATCGCTTCGCGCAGGGCGGTGACCGGCTGATCGGTTTGGTTCATGTGGAAGGCAATCAGGTTATGACTGCTGGCCAGACGCCCCTGCCCCTCGGTTCGCCTGCGGCCCGTTTCCATATAGTGTAATCCGGCCCCAGCCATCACTTGACCGTTTTTGCGAACAAACCCCTGTAACGCGGTCGACCCAGTCTTGGGCATTCCTATGTGTAGCCAAAGCATGAAACGTTCCTATTCGCCAAGCGACCTCAGGTCTCGGCCTTGGCTGAGAACCCGGCGGTCATCTGACGCATGAGGTCTTGCATCTCGGGTTGTTCGCGCAACTGGGCAACCTGCTGGCGATGCAGATCGCAGGTCATATGGTGCAGGCGGGCCGTCTCAGCGTCTGAGAGCATTTCGTAGTACAAAGCCCGTTTCCGATCGAGGATTGTGTCGATCGAGGTCTCAGTTTCGGCGTTTTGGTTCATCATGTTCCAATATTCCATCCCAAGGCTTTCCCCCAGATGATGGGCCCGACCACGCATTTTCTTGACCAGATAACTTTCACAGGATTTCAGGGCATAGTGATTGATCTGAACATGCTCGTACCCAACGGAGTCCCGCGCCGATCGCCAACTGGCAGTAAAATACCTTTCGGGCATCGGTTGACCGGATCCGTTGTACCAATGGCATTCTTCCATCGTTTCAACGGTCGGCCTTTTCGGTCGATGGACACCGAGCGCATCCCACAGGCCGCGTTGGAACATGGTCTTAAAGCCCCAAGCTTGCGGCGGTCGAAAAATACGCTCAGGTGCAGCTTGGCGAAACTGATCCGACAGGAAACGGTCCTCGTACCGAACAATGCCGGCGTTTCCGAATAGACGCCAAGTCATTGAAATCGTTTTTGCATCCGGCATGGCACCTGTCAGCGCACGCAATGTATGGTCGCCGGTTCTGACGTTAATATGTTCATCCGCGTCGATAACGATCACCCAATCCTGTGGACGGGCCACTTCCATTTTCAGAAAGGCGTTATAGGCGCGTTTTTGCGGGCTGGTCTGACGTCTCGAGTTGTTGTCGACATGTGTGACAATGCCAAGGTCATGCAATCGCTGCAGCAAGGCATCTGTACCATCGGTACAGTCATTGGTCATGACCACAATCTGGTCCACACCAATGGCACGATTATGGGCGATCCATTCAAGAACGAATGGTCCTTCGTTCTTCATAGGGGTAACGCTGATATATCGAGGATCCTGTTCGGCCATACCTGACTGCCCTGCTTGTTTTCATTGCCCCGATGGTATCGGAGATTTGTTTAAGATTTTGACCGCAAACTACCGGTATTCAAGCTGGTCACCAAGAGAAATCCGTCTATTTTCCACCTGCACGTTTCAGCTGATTGGAATATCGTTTAAGGGTTGGGCACAGCGCGTGGGCCTTGGAAAGATGAATGCGCGCATTCTGCTTTTCACCTCGTTGCAGATATATCCTGCCGGCCTCGCCTTGGATCGCCGCTGTATTGTCATCCAGTTCCCCAGCCTGAATAATTTGGTTTTGCCCCTGTTCTTCAGCCCCGTTCCTTTCAAGGTACTGCCCCATCGCAAAGACCAGAAATGGGTTTCCCGGATCACAGGCCAACGCATCTGCCATGGCCAGCCTTCCGTTTACAAAATCTCCATCTTTCTCATACAGTTCGGCCAGTCGCTTTAAGTATAACGGGTTATCCGGAAGGCGCTTGGCCACTTTCCGCGCTATATCCAAAGACTGCGCCAAAGATGTATCTCCCAAATGCAAACGCAGCAAAGATTGCACCCCTTCAAAGCGCGGGTCTTCGCGGGAAATGCAAACGTCCTCGGGCAACTGAGTTGAGCTTTCTAGCCCGTCAGCCAAAGTCTGCAAACGGGATCGGTTGGAGGTTAGACGGCGCGCCCTTTGATCTACGGACAGACTAGCCCAATCCAATAGGATCAGGTCGAAATTACAGGGCGGACGACCCAGTACCTTCCTCTGCGCAACGTGCGCATTGTAGTTGAACCAAGGCCTCCGAATAGCCTTCTGCATCACCCAATCCATTGGCGGCATTGCGCGCTGCGCAATCTGTTCACGATACAAAAGCCGAGAGCCAAATATGATGACATCCGGGCGCATTGGTTTTGTCCAAAACGCCCTGCTGAACACCTGCGCAGCCTTCCAGCGTTTCTTCTGCCCTCCAAATATCGCGGCTTGAAGTGCAGTTACCACAGCAAAATCTTCGGGCCAGATATGCGGGTTTTCGAAGGCTGCTTCAGTCATCTCTAACGCTTCGGCCCAACGATTCAGATAAAAGTAATTCAACGCCTGAAGAAGTGGAAGGAATGCATTATCCGAACCTGCATCCATCAACGGCTGCACCAGTTCCAATGCCTCTTCGGCCCGATCTCCCGCGCCCAAACCATGAAGATAAAACGAAGCCTTGGCATAGATATGAGCGGCTTCTGAGAGATTCAGAAATTCTTCTGGACCGCGGTGCAGGCGTGCGATCACTTGTTCGTTGGCGCGTTTGACTTCATCTTCGTTCAAAACATCGCGAAAAACTTTTCCCTGCTGCCCGGAAATCCGCGCTGCTGCCATGGAAAACGCCGAGATAAACGGTGCAATCACCTGATCCGCGCGCGACATGGTATAGAGTTCCAGAAAGTCTCGTTGTGCGCGGGTCAGACTGGAAAGATCCGCGATATCTGACATTTGCATAAGGTGCGGAAACTGCACTTGGAATCGAGCCACAAGCTCGGGCTGATCTGAAAACATGATCGCGGCACACCCTGCGTTTTTTTCAAGATGTGCCGCATACAGTTCTTCCGGTTCGATCTTTGCCGGCCAGGTCGTATGCTTCCACGGCAGACCATTCAGGATGTCGCCACGGCGAATGTGATAGGCCGACACCCCCTTGCCACTTAGTTTGGCATCTGCCTTTTCCATAATGTTCCGGATTTCATCCGTGAACCCGATCTGATGGATGAACTCTCGGTACCGGGGGCGGATCTGCTCGACATCTTCCCATTGAAAGGCCAGAACCTCAAAGCCTTCCTCGACGACAACAGAGCGGCCGGAATTCAGATGGGATATCAGCCGATCCGGTGTCGCATCGCCCTGAAACGACCAAATCGGCAGGGCGTTCTCGCCTAGAGCATCAAAGGATTCGGTGCTCAGGAAATGCTCATCCATCCACTCTTGTGAGAACAATTCTTGCGGCTGGTCCAGCTCTGGCGCATCCGCACCTTTGGGAAACCAGTTGACCCGATAGCTGGTGTCAAAATCCTCGGCCAACCGGATGCAGGTCAGCATCATCAGCAACCGGGCACCCATCCGGTCTTTGCGCTGGCCGATAAAGACCCCCTTTTCGGGCTTCATGAGGCTGCTTCGGCCAAGGCTGCGCGCCGCAGCCGTCGGAACCTCTGCCTTGCTTGCGTAACAAGCTGTGGGTGACGTTCGCCGCCAATCGCCTCGATCCCGCGCATATACAAAGGCAGTCGCCGCCGTGCCCGCATCATCCGGTAATAGGCCTGGGGTTCCAGTGTGCCGTCCATCGCCTCGAGCATAACCGGCTTCAGTATATCCAATTTGCGCAGCATCGGGGCCGCGAAATGGTTTGAAAACCATGTCTTCAGCAGCACGACATTATCGCCTTTCAATCGCGTCACCTGCTGGCGATCAAGATCAAAAAAGGGATCATAGAAAACGTAGGCTATCCCCACATTTTCAACGGTTTGCGCGGCATCGCTAAAGGGAAGATCCCAGTCTTGCACCTGCCCGAACCGATACCGGGTCTCCCACGGGACCAGCCGTTCATCCAGCGTTGTCTGCGGATTGAAAGCGATGACATTGGCGCCGGGAACAAGGGCCGAGAATGTCAGCGCTCCAAATCCGCCCATCGAAGCGCCCGCAAACACAACCTGATCAAACTGTGCAAAAAAACCCTGATCCGCTTGGGTCTGAAAATACGAGATGATCTCGGGATCGCGGTACCAAGCTTTGGTCCGCGCAAATATCCCCATATGGGACCAGCCTTCGTCACGGAAGAACTTCCAGCCCCAGGGTTCGCGGGAAAAAGACAGGTCGTTGGCATTGGCAATGTTGTCAAAGCTGACCACAAGCCGGGACGCAGACCTTTGGTGAAACAAAACCGAGTGTCTGTTCAGCTTTTGCAGAAACCCGGTCCCGTCCCCACCTGGATACAGCTCGACAAACCAAGGGGGCGCAGGGTCTGTCAGAATCCGTTCATACCCCGTCTTACGATCGGGGTGATCAGGCTTGAGCTGCTCTTTTGAAAGGTCTTCTGCCATGGTGATCAGACCAGATTTTCCGCAAGCCAGAGGCGGAAATCCACCCAGTCAGGCCGCAACTTGATCTCTGATATCTTGGTGCGATGCCAGTCACATGCCTGCGCGTGCAGGCGGCCGAGTTCTTCATCGGCTTTCAGTTCGGCCAGCAGTGGGGCCGCGCGATGCGCTGCTGGCAGTATCGAGTGATCTGTTTCTTTGTTGGCATTCATGTCCTGCCAATAGGCTTGCCCTTGGTCTACGCGGATATGATTGGTCCGGCCCCGATCCCTTTTGACCAGAAACCCATCCAAAGACCGGACGGAATAGTGATGAATCCGCCCCAGCGAATGATCAAATTTCCTCCATGCGCGCCACCCGACCTTCTCGGACGGAAACAGCCTGCCACCTGCATCGGACCAAGCGATTTCGCTTTCTTTCCCTTCTTCGACCCCTTTCGGGCGATGCGGGCCGAACCGCGTAAATTTTCCGTTGTTACGAAACAGGGTTTTCAGACCATAGGCCCGGCCGGAATGATACGGGAATTCCTGATCCCCCATCGAAAAGGACTCGGTCACAGGTTTGTCTTCAAAGCTGATATTCCCCGAACTACCAAACAATTTCCACGCGAATGAGATCGCATCCACCGGCTTTCCGGCCCGCTGTTCGGTTTCTGCGATCAGCGCCGCAAAGCTGTTGTCACCGCAGCGGATGTTCCAGAATTCATCAACATCCAGACACATCAGCCAGTCGGCCTCTTTCACTTTGGGCTGACGCCGCGCGCGCCGTAGCATCTGATGCTGCGGGTTTCCCCCTTCTTTGACCTCGTTCGGGACATGTGTGGCAAGACCCAATTCCTGCAGCCTGCGGGCAATGGCATCCGTGCCGTCTTCACAGCTATTGGTGAAGATCACAAAGTGATCGACTCCCAGTGTTTTGTGGAATGCTACCCATTCCAGCATATAGGGGCCTTCGTTCTTCATCGTCGTGAATACGGTGAGCGCCTGAGACATGTATTTCCTGCCATAACTTCTTTGCCCAAGTCATACACAACCCGGCAAGCACGAGCGAGATGGGATTTGGGTGCAAAAGAAATACTGCGCGAAACTGGTGCAAAGCTACACCCACTGGATAGGGATCATACTATTTCGAATGAATATCCAAGCGGTTGAAGCGGCTAACCTTAATCACGCCAAAATGCGCCCACTCTTTCTTTGGTTGCAGCAGGACGCATTTGGCTGGTTCAAGGTTAGTCGGTTCTGAATCGTCGTGAATCAGGTCAGAATCTCAGCGACAGACATGACATTCCGCCATCCAGTTTGGCGCATTCCACATTGTCGATTTCAACCACATCATAGCCGTTCTGGCGCAACATCTCGGTGGTACGCGGGAAGCCGGCCGGAGCCAGGACAAATTGGTTGAACCGGATCGAGTTTGCAGCGGCTTCTTCGCCTTCTGCCACATGCAGAACCCGATATCCTTCGAAGCACCCGGATGCGTCCAGCCGTTTCGTGGACAGGATGGTTTCCCCATCCAGCAACGAACAATCCGTTTTGAAGTGCAACACGCCCGGTGGTGTAAAAACCTCGCGTACGGTGTGGCCCCAGTCGGAAACGATTTCGGTCAGCTCTGCGACACCGGCCGCATCGGTCCGATCTGACCGGCCAACCAGAATTTCGCGACCCGTTACCAGAATGTCCCCGCCTTCAATATGGCCGGGCCCAGCGATCTGCCGAACCTCGTCATAAACGCCGCGGATTGTCGGCTCCATCTCGGCCACCTCACCCATGCGGCTGGGTGCACCGGGGCGCATCATCACCGCACCCTGAGGAAGACACAGTGTGGTATCTTCGACAAAGACGGCATCCGGATACGTCTCAAGGGGAGCCAGTTCGATAACCTCTGCTCCGGTTTTCTTGAGGGTTTCGACATAGTGCGCATGAGATGCAAGCATTCGGTCTAGGTCCGGCGTACCGATATCTTCTGCACGCAGACCATCGGTGATGGACGCTGCTGGGCGACGGGTGATCGCGCGCGAGAATTCATAGGTCGGGTCAGTCATTTTCGGTCTCACTTTTCATCAAGAGTGTGATTGGTTGGGCGCGCGGATTTCAACAAGCCGCGGGCCATCTTGGGATTGTGCAGACAACAAAGCTTGGGCCACGTCCAACGGGTCGGGGCCAGTGCGCCAGAACGGCATGCCGCAAGATCGGGCGACGCTTTCAAAATCCGGCGGGGTCGGATCACATCCCAGCACGGTCACGCCGACCGCCTGCATTGATGTGGCGATTTCCTGATAGCCGTGGTTGTTCCAGATCACGAAGGTGATCGGCAGTTTTTCATCAACGGCGCACATCAGCTCAGGAAGGCTGAACTGCGCCCCGCCGTCGCCTGCGATACAAATGACCGGAGCGTCAGGGTCCGCCAACGCAGCGCCGATCGCGGCGGGTATGCCATATCCAAGCGCTCCGAACCCGGTCGCGGCGTTGAACCACCCGCCGGGCCGATCATGATCGTAGTACAGGTTTCCTGCATAGATCGGATAAGCAGAATCGCCCACCATGATCGCGTTAGGGACTGCATCGCGCATGGCGTTCAGCACAGCCAGTAACGCCTGCATTTCCGGCCCGATTTCTTCGACCGCGTTCCGCCGCGAGGTAGCCGCGCGCGCGGCACCGTTTGCCGACTTGGGCGATGCGGCAAACCGATCCACAAGCTCGGCCGCTGCCATCGCCGCATCACCAACAATGGCAATGTCCGCCGCGTGGCGCTTCAGCTGATCGGGGCATAGGTCCACACGGATCAGGTATGGCATTTCAGCCATCGTGCCGGTGGCGTACATATCGTAGTCCGTCTGGCCCAGCTCAGTCCCCAAAGCCAGAACCACGTCGGCCTGTTCGATCAAAGCACGCACTGAATTCAGGCTCGGGCTTGCTGGTACACTCAACGGGTGATCGTACATCAACCCGCGCGCATTCACGGTTTGAACAACCGGCGCATCCAGCGCTTCGGCCAGCTGCCGGATCGACCTGCCGGCGCTGCGCCCACCTCCGCCGACCAGAATGACCGGCGCTTTTGCCGACCCCAGTAGCTTGGCAGCACGGTCAAGAAGCGCCGGATCAAGAGACTTATCGACGGGACCTTTCGCAGCATCGGTCGGACCAGCAAACTCGTCCCCCGCAACGTCTAGCGGGATTTCGATATGTGTTGGCCCTGGGCGACCGGATTGAAACAGGGCGAAGGCGCGGTCCAACGCGGCTGCTAGTTCAACTGACTTTTCAACTCGGTCCGATGACAGAGCGACTGTTCGCGCCATCGCTCGTTGATCCGGTAACTCATGCAAGTGACCAAGCCCTTTGCCAAGGCTGGACAACGTGTTGACCCCCGACACCACCAGCATCGGAACGCTGTCTGCCCGAGCCTGCCCCATCGCCGTGAGTGTATTGGTCAGACCGGGGCCGGTAATCACAAAGGCCACGCCGGGCTTGCCGGATACCCTGGCATAGCCATCAGCCATGAACCCTGCCCCCTGCTCGTGTCGTGGGGTGACATGGCGAATGCCCGATGCGGCCAGCCCGCGGTACAGTTCGACCGTATGGACGCCGGGGATGCCAAACACGGTATCCACATCGCGCCTGACCAGTTGATCAACCAGCGCCTCACCAATGCTTGTCATGCGTTTTCCAGTTGCAGTTGGGTCGCGTGGGCAACGATCCGGTCACAGGCTTCGGTAAAGATCGCGTCGTCCACCGTCAGCGCGATACGGACCCAGTCATCAACCGTGTCACCGAAAGACGGCCCCGGCATCACCGCGACTTTGCCATATTCGAGCAGATGAAAGGCGTACTCGTTTCCATTCATCCCTGTGGCCGAGACATCAATCATCGCAAACATACCTGCCTGTGGAAGATGCACACGCAGATGTGTCTCGTTCGGCAGCCTGTCTTTCAGCATCCGGGCGCGGCGGGCGTACCGTTGCGCCATGCCTTCAGCCACGGTTGAACCGTTGCGAATAGCCGTCTCGGTCATGTCGGCGATGAAGGGCTGATTTCCAAACAGCATGGTTTCCGACAGCGACAAAAGGCGCGCGGTAAATTCCTCGGGACCAATGCACCAACCGCTGCGGAATCCGGGGGCGGCATGGGATTTTGATATCGAAGAGACGACGATTACCCGATCCGCTAGCTCGGACCGCGACAGGGGTGAGGAAAACACAGATCCGTCAAAGATCAGTTCTTCATAAACCTCATCAGAAATGATCCATAGATCATGCTCGATAGCCAGCTTGCCGATTGCGTCGATGTCTTCGCGTGTCAGGATCGACCCGGTAGGATTATGCGGTGTGGTCAACAATAGCGCAGTGGTCTTCGCGGTAATCCTGTCCGCGATATCATCCGCAGAAATACGAAAACCGTTTTCCGGCCGCAATGGAACCGGCACAATATCCGCACCGCTTGCGCGTACCACACCTTGATAGGTTGCATACATCGGATCGCCCACCAGCACCTCACAACCCGCCTCGGCCACGCCCATCAGGACGGTAAAAAGCGAGGTCTGGGTGCCTGGAAAACACAGCACTTGATTATCCGTGATCGTGCGCCCGGATCTGGCCGAATAACGATCGGCCAGTGCAGAGCGCAGTCCAGCCTCACCACGCCCATTGGAGTAGGTGGTTCGCCCGGCGCGCAAAGCGTCCACAGCGCTTTCCACCAGTTCGGTGGGCGTTGGCACATCCGGCTCGCCAATGGTCAATTCGATGATATCCCGCCCCTGCTCGACAAGTTCTTTGGCCTTGAGATAAACTTCCCATTTGGCGCCACCCAGGCCGGCAAGGCGTTCGGTAATCGCTGTTTTCTTCATGTCTGCCTCTGCTCAAGATCCGTCAATTCAACACCGATAATTGCCCCAACCGAAGCCAGCCCAATCTTGGGCAGCTCATCCGGCTCAAAGGCGTATGGCAGGGCGCCGCCTTCCATCCACAAGCCGTCGACCACGGCGTTGCATGCGATAGCCAACCTGCGCAGTTCCGCCGGGCTGGCTGGTATGCCTACCTCGTTCAGCGCATCTGCAATGAGTGATTCCAAGCGGTCACGAAAATCCCGATATGTCTGTTCGTGGATCGCTTGCATTTTGTCGTCCGCCAGAACTTTGTTCAAAAAGCCCGCCCATAGGGACACTGACCCCGGATCGACCACCGGATGGGTCAGCCCGGTCGTTACAAACGTCGCCAGCCGCAATCTGGCTGTGCTATAATCTCCGTCTGCAGGGGCCGACGTCAAATCCGTCAGTCGCCGCATATGAAAGTCATAAGCTGCTGTAATTAAATCTTCTTTCGAAGAAAAATAGTGCCGGATCAGACCCTGAGTTACACTGGCCCGCTCGGCAATCGCCCGAACGGTCGCACCTTGCAAACCTTGCTCAGCTATCAAAGACAGCGTGGCCTGGATCAACGCCTCTTTGCGCTGCTCCGCGGGTTCTCGCTTGAATTTTGTTGCGTGATCCGACATCTATCTTTCCAGAAATTATAATTATACAGTTGCATAATTGTAGGGATTTGCTAAAGCTGCAAGTAAAAAAACGGTTGAGAGGGATGAAACTGCAAAATGAACGCTGACCCAGAAACCACGCCGGATGAAGCCATTCGGGTCACTGACTTGCACAAGTCTTTTGGCTCGCTCGAAGTTCTCAAAGGCGTTTCACTTACTGCCCATCAGGGTGATGTCGTCGCCATCATCGGAGGCAGCGGTTCGGGGAAATCCACGTTCCTTCGCTGTATCAATTTCCTTGAAACGCCCAGTTCCGGAGAAATCGTCGTAAACGGCGAGCCGATTGAGATGCGCCCGGATGGCACGCCTAAGGACCGGCGTCAGCTGGAACGCATCCGCACCCGACTGGCAATGGTGTTTCAGGCCTTCAACCTTTGGACCCACCGGACGCTGCTGGAAAATGTCATCGAAGTGCCCGTTCACGTGCTGAAAGTACCGCGGGACGAGGCGATCAAGCGCGCGCACCAGTTGCTGGAGCGCGTTGGGCTTGGCGACAAGGCGGATACCTTCCCTTCCTTTCTGTCAGGCGGTCAGCAACAGCGCGCTGCGATTGCGCGTGCTCTTGCCGTTGATCCCAGCGTAATGTTGTTTGACGAGCCAACCAGCGCGTTAGATCCTGAACTTGTTGGTGAAGTGCTGACCGTAATTCGCGATCTGGCGGCCGAGGGCCGAACCATGTTGCTGGTCACGCATGAGATGAAGTTTGCGCGCGAGGTTGCGACCCATGTTGTGTATCTTTTCGAAGGAAAGATTGAGGAACAGGGGCCACCCGACGAACTTTTCGACAATCCTAAATCCGCACGGCTGCAACAATTCCTAAAATCAGTCGGCTGAACGAACAAAATATCAAACAGGGAGAATATCAATGAAAAACAAAAAGCTAATCGTGGCCGCCATGGCTGCCGCTGTGCTTTCTGCCGGAACGGCAAGCGCAGATGAAGTCAAGATCGGGATCGCCGCCGAGCCTTATCCGCCGTTCGCATCGCTGGATGCGTCTGGCAAATGGGTCGGCTGGGAGGTCGAGGTTATTGATGCGGTCTGTGCCGCGGCCCAGCTTGAATGTGTGATCACTCCGGTTGCGTGGGACGGGATCATCCCATCACTGACCGGTCAGCAGATTGATGCATTGATGGCGTCGATGTCGATCACCGAAGAGCGCATGAAAACGATCGATTTCAGCGACCCTTACTACAACACTCCGGCCGTTATCGTCGCCGACAAGTCGATGGACATTGAACCGACACCAGAATCTCTGGCCGGTAAAATCATCGGCATTCAGGCCTCTACGATCCACCAGGCCTATGCCAACGAGCATTTCAAGGATGCCGCAGAAATCCGGGTGTATCAGACTCAGGACGAAGCCAACCAGGATCTGTTCGCCGGCCGTATCGACGCGACCCAGGCCGACAGCATCGCCATGGCAGATTTTGTCTCTTCTGACACTGGTGCCTGCTGTGAAATCAAAGGCGCGGTCGAAAATGACGTCTCGATCCTGGGTCGCGGCGTCGGCGCGGGTGTCCGCAAGGGCGATGACGCGCTGCGTGAAAAGCTGAATGCGGGTATCGCGGCAATTCTTGCCGACGGCACGCATGACGAAATCACCTCGCGCTATTTCACAGCCAGCATCTACAGCGAGTAAGATCCGTCGTGGAAGCTATCCTCGAAAGCCTGGGTTTGGCCCAAAGCATGGAGTTGCTTGCCCTTAGTCCTCCGGGATGGGGCGGCAACCTTCTGCGTGGCCTCGCTAACTCGTTGCAGATCGCTTTTGGAGCGTTCGGGTTCGGGTTGATCATCGGGCTTTTCGGGGCCTATGGAAAACTATATGGCGGGCCGGTCACACGTGACCTGCTCGGCATATATACGACTGTAATGCGCGCCGTGCCTGAACTGGTGCTGATCCTGATCCTGTATTACGTCGGGACCGACCTGATCAATCAGGCCGCGCAGGCAATGGGATACGCCCGGGTCGAAATCAGCGGCGTTGTCGCCGGTATATGGGTTTTGGGCATTGTTCAGGGCGCCTATGCGACCGAGGTCCTCAGGGGGGCGATTCAAGCGGTTCCTACTGGTCAGATCGAAGCCGCCCGTGCCTATGGCATGCCCTCTCTTTTGCTGATGCGACGGGTGACGATACCGGCGATGATGTCTTTTGCCACGCCTGGATTGGCCAATCTGTGGCTCATTGCAACCAAAGATACGGCCCTGCTGGCCATTGTCGGCTTTAGCGAATTGACGCTGGAGACCCGTCAGGCTGCGGCCAGCACCCGCGCCTATTTCACCTTCTTCCTTGCTGCAGGTGCCTTGTACTTGATCGTCACGCTTTGTTCCGGTGTCGTGTTCGCGCGTATCGAGAAATGGGCCCGTCGTGGGCAGCCTTCGCTGAAGGGAGGAAGCCGATAATGGACTGGCGAGCACTCATGCAGCCGCATCGGATCGTGCTGATGGCACTTTTTGCTGCTTTCGTTATCTGGTGCGCCGTCTCACTGCGCTGGGATTGGATTCCAACCTATGCCCCGCTGGCGCTTGAAGGTCTGTGGAGGACCATTTGGCTGTTGGCCGTCACCTGTGTGCTTGGGTTCTTGCTCGCCGTTCCACTGGGTCTCGCTCAGGCGATTGGTCCCTGGTACCTTTCGGCACCGGCAAAAGTGTTCTGCACCGTCATTCGCGGCACCCCAATTCTTCTGCAAATCTGGCTGTTGTACTATGGGCTTGGATCGCTTTTCCCTCAGATTCCATGGATACGCGGCAGCGAGCTGTGGCCCTATCTGCGACAGGCTTGGCCCTATGCGGTTCTGGCCCTGACCCTGTCTTACGCGGGCTACGAGGGCGAAATCATGCGCGGTGCCTTTGCCAGCGTTAAGAAGGGTCAACTCGAAGCGGCGCAATCCTTTGGCATGCCTCGGTTTACCATGTTCCGCAGGATCTGGCTGCCTCAGGCCATTCGCAGCGTGCTGCCGACACTAGGCGGTGAGACGATCCTACAGCTGAAAGCAACCCCGCTGGTGGCGACGATAACAGTGGTTGAGATCTACGCTGTGTCGTCCAGAATTCGGGCGGACACCTTTGTTGTCTATGAGCCATTGTTGCTGTTGGCGCTGATCTATCTGATCATTGCAGGCATCATCACGCTGATATTCCGGCGAATTGAATTGCAGGTCCCTGCCCGGTAAGTCGACGCCGAATAGTTCCACAACCTGAATTCTAAGATCGGACAGTTATCCAGCTACCTGTCCTTGTCAGCTGTCTACTTGTGGGCGGCTTTCGCATCGTTGATTGAAGGCGCCCAGAGCGTCGCGAATTTCGGCCTAAAAAGAATGAAATCCAATCACTTGGTGCGGTCGAGAAGACTCGAACTTCCACGGGTGTTACCCCACAGCGACCTCAACGCTGCGCGTCTACCAATTCCGCCACGACCGCACTGTTAGTGACTTGGTAGTGGGGCGTATAGACCTTGATGATCAAGATGTGAAGAGGCAAAAATCACGTTGGTTTGAATTCCCATTCGGCGCTCTTATCTTTAACAGGTTGTCGTCCAAATGACCCCGTCAGGAGCCCCGCCATGACCTCGCCCGACCCTCGCCCCATCGTTCAGATCGACATAGTCTCGGATGTGGTTTGCCCCTGGTGCATTGTTGGATTCCGGCAGTTGGATCTGGCGCTCAAACAGCAAAATATTCTGGCAAAGCTGCGCTGGCATCCGTTCGAATTGAACCCAAACATGGCGCCCGAGGGTCAGAACCTGCGTGAGCACATTGCCGAGAAATACGGCTCCTCGACGGAACAAAGCCAAGCGATGCGGGATCGATTGACGCAAATCGGGGCTGACTTGGGCTTTACCTTCGCCTTTGATGAAGAAAGTCGCATCGTAAACACATTTGCCGCGCATCAGCTTCTTGACTGGGCCGAGGCTCAGGGTCGCCAGCATCCACTGAAACTGGCCTTGTTCGAGGCCTATTTCACCAAGCAAATGGACGTTTCGAATATTGAAGTTCTGCTTGAGGCCGCGGAGACTGCCGGTCTGGATCGGAATGCTGCGCGCACGATGCTTGAATCAGGTGCTCATGCCGCGCCGGTTCGAGAGAAACAGCAATACTGGACCAGTCGTGGTATTTCCGGCGTTCCCGCAATGGTGTTTGGCGGAAAGTACTTGCTGACTGGGGCGCAGGGAGCGGACAGCTATACACAGGTCCTGCAGCGCTGTTTGACCGAAGCAGCCTAGGTCTTTCCATCCATGCATCCAGCCGCTAAGGAGCCGACATGGAATGGAAGATTACTGACGGATTGACCGACTATGATGAGGCCATCGCCTTTATGGAGGCGCGCGTGGCCGATATCGCGGCGGGTGAGGCGGATGAGTGTATCTGGCTACTTGAGCACCCTGCCCTGTACACAGCGGGCACTTCAGCCAAGGTCGAAGACCTGAAAGACCCGGACAGATTTCCAGTCTATACGTCAAAACGCGGTGGTGAATACACCTATCATGGTCCGGGGCAGCGCGTTGCTTATGTCATGCTGGACCTGAACAAACGCGGCAGGGATGTGCGCAAGTTTGTAAAGCAGCTTGAGAATTGGGTGATCGCAGCTTTGGCCGAGTTCAACGTGACCGGGCAAATCCGCGACGGCCGTGTTGGTGTCTGGGTGCAACGGGATGACAAGCCGCTGACGCCTGCAGGCGAAAAAGCCGAGGACAAAGTCGCGGCGATCGGCCTGCGATTGCGTAAATGGGTCAGCTTTCACGGCATCTCGATCAATGTCGAACCGGATTTGAGCCATTTCTCTGGGATCGTACCCTGCGGCATCTCGAACCATGGCGTGACTTCTCTGGTCGATCTGGGTCTTCCGGTCGCGATGGATGATGTGGACAACGCGCTTAGAAAAACATTCGCTGAGGTTTTTGGACCCGCGGGGGCGGATTAACTCGGATCACGAATCGAAAAACAGCCCGGCACCGACTACAATCCAGCCGTCAGATCCGCTCTGCTTCATAATTTGGAAACAATTCCCGATTGGTCCGTCTGGTTTCCGACGGAATCTAGTTAAATTTCACAAATATGAATACTTGGGTCCCATTAACGCCTAGTATGAATTTACCGTTCTAGAGTGAGTGGTGTGTTAAGCCGGTGATCGCAGGTATACCCTGGGAAAACAGGTATGTGTTTTGGTTACGAGTCTGCCGTTCCGACCCCAAATCGGAACGGCAATTTCTTTTTTAGTGCTCGTGTTTGTCATGTCCAAACCGGGCCGGATGGCCACAAACCTCTTCCCCACTTTCAATTTCAAGCGTTGCATGGCCGATCCCGAACTGATCCTGCAGCGCATTCTTGATGGTTGTGGAAAGCCACCTGGCATCTTCGTCTGCGTGGCTGGTCGCAACCACATGTGCAGTCAGGGCAGGTTCATGCTCCTGCATACTCCACAGATGAACGTGATGGACCGAAACAACGCCCTCGGTAGCCTCGATCATCGAAGCGACCTCTTCTGGGTCAAGGTCGGATGGTGCACCCAACATCAAGACGTGAATGGTTTCGCCAATTTCAGATTTCACATGCCAAAGGATGTAGACCGAGATCATGATGGTCACGGCCGGGTCCACCCAGGTCCAGTTGAACAGGATAACCAAGGTTCCGGCGACGATCACGGCCAATGAGCCTAAGGCATCTGCCACGTTGTGCAGAAAGGCGGCCCGGATATTCATGCTGTCCTTTGCCATCGAATAGGTCAGGACAGCCGTGATCAGATCGACGATCAGGGCCAGCGCTGCGATCCAGACGACGATCCAGCCATTCACCGGTTCGGGCTCTATAAACCGCATGACACCTTCGTACATCAGATAAACGGCCAGAACGACAAGAATGGTGTAGTTAACAAGAGCGGCCACAACCTCTGCCCGGCCATAACCAAAGCTCATCCGTGGATCTGCCGGGCGTCGCGCAATCTTACGAGCGAAAAACGCGATGATCAGCGCGATGGCATCTGAAAAATTATGCAAGGCATCTGCGATCAAGGCCAGTGAGCCAGACAAAATGCCCCCCACTATTTGTGCAAGCGTCAATACCATATTGACGCCGATCGCTCCGACCACCCTCCGGTCACCGGCATTAGGATCAATGTGAGAGTGGGTGTGGTTATGTGACATGGCAGATCAGATCCTTGTTTTGAACTGCCATCCTATGTAATTCCTCTAGTCACTAGAGGTTCAAGAGGCAAAAAGCACAAAATGTACTCAATCGGAGATTTGTCGCGGCAAACCGGGGTCAAGGTGCCCACGATCCGTTTCTATGAGGAAAAAGGCTTGTTGGCCAAGCCGTATCGGACGGCGGGCAATCAGCGCAGATATGACGAGACTGCTCTGAAACGCCTCCAATTTATCCGCCACTCGCGTGATCTGGGCCTGCCTTTGCCGGATGTCGAGGCGTTGCTTTCTTTGGAAGGGGCGCAGGGGGCGGATCTGGACCATGTTCATGAAATCGCGGATCGTCAGCTGACTGAACTGCGCAACCGGATAACATTGCTGCGCAGCCTTGAGGCCGAACTGGAACGCATCACAGCCGCCTGTGACGGCACCCACGACCATGTATGTGAAGTGCTGAACGCGTTTGGCGACCATAGCAAATGCCTTGGATCGCACTGATCCTGTAGCGGGTGATCAGGCCAGCGTGTCTTTGATTTTACCGGCGTGTTCAGCGATCAGGTCAAAATCACCCATATTGCCCGGTGGTCGCATCGAAACGCCTTCGTGCCGCGGCAGAACGTGAAAATGCAGATGAAACACTTCTTGCCCGCCTGCAGCCTCGTTGAACTGCTGGATGGTGACGCCATCCGCATCAAAGGCCGCTTTCACCGCCTGCGCCATCTTCTGAACCGTTGAGATCACAGAAGCAAGCTGTTCTGGGCTGGCATCCAGCACGTTGCGACAAGGCGTTTTCGGGATCACCAGCAGATGCCCGTCCGTGCGCGGCATGATGTCCATGAAGGCCAGTGTGTCGTCGTCTTCATAGACCCGGTTTGCAGGGATTTCACCACGCAGGATTTTGGCGAAAATGTTATCGGGATCATAGGCAGACATACTCGGCCTCCGTTTGGACGTTTTTCATGAGGTGTTTGTGCGGTGCCGCATCTTGGCGGTCAAGACGCAATGCACATGCGATCAAAGCGACAAGGGTGTTTCCAGAAAATCGCGGTATACCCTGTCCCGATGCAACAGCAAACCTGCCGAAAGAGTATCCCGTACAGGATCGGATATATGCTCGAAAACCCTTCGGGTACTCGGCCGCATTGCACACAACTCTTCCGGCAACGGTGCGAACAAAGCCATGAAGGCAGCGCAATAAATATCTGCTGCAGTGAGCGTGTTGCCAAACAGAAAATCACCACCTTCTGCGAGCTTGCTGCTGACGCGTTTCAATATCCCATCAGCGCGACCGGCAGCCATTTCACCTGCTTCTGTATCATAGCCGTATTTCTTGCCAAGATAGTCGGCAATCTTGGGATGGAACCCACCTTCTTGGCCTCGCATACCAGCATGGATTTGCTGAAGCCACCTTTGCCAGCCCAATCCATTTGGGGCCGTAAGTAAGTCAATGAAGGCGAGAATGTCGGGCGCCATTGATGCTGGCAACAAATCTGGTTCAGGCGCGATTCGTTGTGCCAAGGCGACAATATCGGCCGTTTCGGAAAGCGGTACTTCATCTTTCCAGAACACAACCGGTGCGCTGTCCGTTTGCGCCCAGATGGTCTGCGCCCGGTCCTGATGGTCCAGATAAACTGGCACCCAAGGCAGACGCTTTACGTAAAAAATACCCTTTGCGGCTTCGCTCCAAGGGCTTGGCACACCTCCGACAACGATCATGCGTAGCCCGGTGGCCGCCTGAGCCTTTTCGGTCGTCACGTAGTTCAGAACCATCCGGTCTCCTCCATTTGCCGAAAGTTGTGCTCTTTTTCGAAGCCCTGCAACCGGCACCCGCGACAATTAATCTTGATCCAGATCAAACTCGACCATTGAAGGTCGCCCCCACGCAATCTAAAACCAGCAGGAATCCCGCGCGTTGGAGAGGTCCGACAGCGCGGTGTAGTTGCAACAGGAGGCACCTAATGGCAGACGCAGCCATTCATGGTCACGACCATGAAGACCAGCGCGGGTTCTTTACCCGCTGGTTCATGTCGACCAACCACAAGGACATCGGGATTCTGTACCTGATCGTCTCGGCCCTGGCCGGTCTAATCTCGGTTCTGATGACTGTTATCATGCGGATCGAACTGATGGAGCCCGGGGTACAGCACATGTGCATGGAAGGGTTCCGCTTGTTCGGCAGCGGTGCCGAGCTCTGCACTCCGAACGGGCATTTGTGGAACGTGATGATCACCTATCACGGTGTTCTGATGATGTTCTTCGTGGTCATCCCTGCCCTATTCGGCGGATTTGGCAACTATTTCATGCCGTTGCAGATTGGCGCGCCGGACATGGCGTTCCCGCGGATGAACAACTTGTCCTTCTGGCTCTATGTCGCCGGTACTTCGCTGGGCGTGGCCTCGCTGCTGAGCCCCGGTGGTAACGACCAGCTTGGTTCGGGCGTCGGCTGGGTTCTGTACCCGCCGCTGTCGACGAGCGAGGGCGGAATGTCCATGGACCTCGCGATCTTTGCCGTGCACGTATCGGGCGCCTCCTCGATCCTCGGCGCGATCAACATGATCACCACCTTCCTGAACATGCGTGCCCCGGGCATGACCCTGTTCAAGGTGCCGCTGTTCAGTTGGTCGATCTTCATCACCTCGTGGCTGATTCTTCTGTCGCTGCCGGTTTTGGCAGGTGCGATCACCATGTTGCTAATGGACCGCAACTTTGGTTTCACCTTCTTTGATCCGGCCGGTGGTGGTGATCCAATCCTGTATCAGCACATCCTGTGGTTCTTTGGCCACCCAGAAGTGTACATCGTGATCCTACCTGGATTTGGCCTTATCAGCCACATCATCGCGACCTTCTCGCGCAAGCCAGTCTTCGGTTACCTGCCGATGGTTTGGGCACTTATTGCGATCGGTGTACTGGGCTTTGTCGTGTGGGCACACCACATGTACACAGTCGGCATGTCGGTCCAGCAGCAAGCCTACTTCATGCTGGCAACGATGGTCATCGCGGTTCCTACCGGCGTTAAGGTCTTCTCGTGGATCGCAACCATGTGGGGCGGCTCGATCGAGTTCAAGACACCGATGCTGTTTGCTTTCGGTTTCCTGTTCCTGTTCACCGTTGGCGGTGTGACCGGTGTGGTTCTGTCGCAGGCCGGTATCGACCGCGCCTATCACGACACATATTATGTGGTTGCACACTTCCACTATGTGATGTCGCTGGGCGCAGTGTTTGCGATCTTTGCCGGAATCTACTTCTACTTCTCCAAGATGACAGGCCGTCAGTATTCAGAGTTCTGGGGCAAGGTTCACTTCTGGCTGTTCTTCATCGGCGCCAACCTGACCTTCTTCCCCCAGCACTTCCTGGGCCGTCAGGGCATGCCACGTCGCTACATCGATTATCCCGAAGCGTTCGCGCAGTGGAACTATGTCTCGTCGATTGGCGCCTTTGTATCCTTCGCCTCGTTCCTGCTGTTCTTTGGTATCGTGTTCTACGCCTTGTTCCGTGGCGCACGTGAGACCCGGAACAACCCGTGGAACGAATACGCGGATACGCTGGAATGGACGCTGCCCTCGCCGCCGCCCGAACACACGTTCGAGCAGCTGCCCAAGCAAGAAGACTGGGACAAGGGCCACGCACACTGATCCCTCTGAACCAACAGAAAACCCCGCCAACTTGGCGGGGTTTTTCATTTCTAAGTGGCGTGCCACCGGAAATTCGCCAGATCGGTCAAAATAGGGTACTCTGGTAAAGGCAAAACAATCGGCAACCCCGAGGGTTCATATGCCCGATCTTGATTTCTGGTACTCTATCGGAAGCACTTACAGCTTTCTGACGATCATGCGCCTGGACGATTGGTGTTCTGAACACGATGCGTCCGTCACATGGCGGCCGTTCAATGTACGCACAGTGATGTCGCAGCAGAAGAACATCCCCTTTGCAGGGAAACCCGTCAAATCCGCCTATATGTGGCGCGACATTGAGCGTCGGGCGGCCAAGTACCATATGCACGCCCAGCTTCCTGCGCCCTACCCCATTTCTGACCTTGCCTTGGCAAATCAAGTAGCGCTGTTGGGAATGGAAGAAGGCTGGGGCAAGAACTTTACGCAAATTCTATATCGGATCTGGTTCGAAGAAGGTGTAGAGGCCGGCAGCGAAACCGCCCTGTCCGAAGCGCTACATCGCAGTCAGCAGGATCCCCGACTGATCCTGTCCCGCGCGCGCAGCCCCGACATTGTCGCCGCACTTGAGGCGGAAACACTACGCGCAATCAAGCTGGGCATTTTTGGCGCCCCAAGCCTGGTTGTGGGGAACGAAGTCTTTTGGGGGGATGATCGGCTGGACGATGCCCTATCGTGGGCCCGCGTCGGGCACGTCATCTGAATTTTCAGCGTCGACTCGGACGCGCTTTGGGCTATCTTCCGGCCATGCCCTACAGATGGAATCAAACCACCACATCAGAACTTGAGCTGCGCTTGTGGCCGCATAACTCGCTGCCGCGTCATTGGGCAGTTCGGGTTGTGTTTAGTGTCTTTTTGTTCGGGTTGATCCCGCTTTTGGCCGTGCTCGGCTCGGCCTTGCTTTGGGGGTTGCTGCCCTTCCTGCTGCTAACAGTTATTGGCCTTTGGCTGGCTCTCCGGTCAAACTATCGGGCCCGTAGCATATTCGAAGTCCTGACGCTGACCGGAACACAGGCGCATCTGATACATCATGACCCGCGACGGGGGCAGCAGGAATGGGCCTGTAATCGCTATTGGGCCCGCCCCGAGATCCATCAGAGCGGCGGCCCGGTTCCGAACTACGTCACCCTCAAGGGTGAAGGTCGCGAAGTAGAAATCGGCGCATTCCTGTCCGAGGAAGAGCGGATTGCGCTTTACGATGACCTCAAAGAAAAACTGCGCGAACCAGTCGCGCAGTAAGCTCTCAGCATGTCACGGCAGTCAGCCGCTGGCAGCCGCACAAAGCTGATCTTTGACCATGGGCCCAACTTTCCCAAAATCCATCTGGCCAGTATAGCGTGTCTTGAGCTCGCCCATGACCTTGCCCATATCCCGGATCGACCCGGCACCAGTGGCCGTAATCGCTGATTGGATGGCTTTCGTCACCTCATCGTCGTCCAGTTGCTCGGGCAGGAATTCTTCTATGACTTCTATCTCGCGCAGTTCACGCTCCGCCAGATCGAGGCGTCCACCCTCTTCGTAAGCACGCGCACTTTCCTTACGCTGCTTGGACATTTTCCCTAGAATTTCAAGAACTTCGGCATCACCGCAACCCTTGGCTTCCTCGTTGACCGCAGCACGAGACGCGATATCCCGGTCCTTGATTGCTGCATTGATCAGACGTAGGGTCGACAGACGCTCGGCGTTCTTGTCTTTCATTGCTTGCTTCAGGGCGGAATTCACCCGTGATCGCATATCCATTTAGTTTGTCCATCCCCATGACAAAAGGAACCCCGACCATATCGAAACAAAAAGCGTGATACAACCGGGGGCCTCTACATCTAAGTCATTGATATTGCTCAATAGCCCAAAAATTGAACACACTTGACCCAAGCGCATAACCCCCTTAGGTATGCGCCGATTTACCCTGCAGGAGAGTCGCGCTATGGCCCAGAACGCCCCGTCTAAGCCCACCGCATGTCTGGCTTTGGCCGATGGAACACTGTTCTACGGGGTCGGTTTCGGCGCCACAGGCCAGACCGTGGCCGAGCTGTGTTTCAACACCGCAATGACCGGCTATCAAGAGATCATGACCGATCCTTCTTATGCCGGACAGATCGTGACCTTCACTTTCCCTCATATCGGAAATGTTGGTGTGAACCCCGAGGATGACGAAACCGGTGATCCTGTCGCGGCAGGAATGGTCGTCAAATGGGACCCAACCGAACCGTCCAGCTGGCGGTCTGCTGAAGAGCTGAAATCATGGCTTGCCCAGCGTGGGCGTATTGCCATTGGCGGTGTCGATACCCGCCGGTTAACCCGCGCAATTCGCCAGCAAGGCGCACCTCATGTGGCATTGGCTCATGATCCTGAGGGCAATTTCGACATCGAAGCTCTGGTTTCGGCAGCGCGTGGCTTTGCCGGGCTTGAAGGTATGGATTTGGCCAAGGAAGTGACTTGTGCGCAAAGCTATCGCTGGGATGAGATGCGTTGGGCCTGGCCAGATGGCTATAAACGGCAAGAGGCCCCAGTACATAAGGTTGTGGCACTGGATTTCGGGGCAAAGCGCAATATCCTGAGATGCCTTGCCTCGACCGGGTGCGATGTCACTGTGCTGCCCGCAACGGCCACCGCGGCTGAGGTTCTGGCCCATAATCCCGACGGCGTATTCCTGTCCAATGGCCCCGGTGATCCAGCGGCTACGGGTGAATACGCAGTACCGATGATCAAAGAGGTATTGGACACCACCGACCTACCCGTATTCGGGATTTGCCTTGGTCATCAGATGCTTGCGCTGGCCCTTGGCGGTCAGACTGTCAAGATGAATCACGGCCACCACGGGGCGAACCACCCGGTAAAAGATCTCGAGACTGGGAAGGTGGAAATAACGTCGATGAACCATGGGTTTGCGGTAGACGCTCAAACCCTTCCCGACGGTGTCGTTGAGACTCATCGTTCGTTGTTTGATGGTTCAAACTGCGGAATTCGCATGACGGATCGACCGGTCTATTCGGTACAGTACCACCCAGAGGCATCTCCAGGCCCACAAGACAGCTTCTACCTGTTCGAGCGGTTCTCGCATGCGATGGCCGCCCGAAAGGCACAGGCATAATCATACAGCCTTAACGGCCTGTTAACCTTAATCGCTCCACCCTGACGCAGATTACCACGTCTGGGTTGATTGAATGGTTGAACTGAACCTGCAGCATTTCGCATCGGCCGCGCCGATTTCTGCAACGGTGCGCAAGCCTTTGGGGGCTTGCCTGATCGACCGCGGGCTGCTTTCGAACCATCAGTTGCAAAAAGCCCTGCACCTGCAATCCAGACAAAATGTTGCACTGGGCGAAATCCTGGTCGGCGAAGGCTGGGTAGATCGGTCCGAGGTTCTGACGGCGCTGTCTGAACAAACAGGATTGCAGATCGCGGACCTGGATCTGCATCCACCAAATCCGGACCTTTGCAAAACCCGCCCCGCCAGCTTTTGGCTGGATCACAACATCATTCCCTGGATGCGCATCGGTCCCATTCTGCTGGTCGCTACCGCCAATCCCGATCAATTCGACGCAGTTCGCAAGCAGTTGGCAAAGGAAAAGCAAACGATCATACCCGTGCTTGCCGATGCGGACCGGATCGACGACGCGATCGCCAGAATTTTCTCGGAAAGCCTTGCTGAAAAGGCTGAAACCCGTGTGGCAATAGCTCATAGTTGCCGATCCTGGACTCGGCGCTCGCGTATTGGGCCGATTGCCATAGTGCTTGGCCTCGCCACACTGTTCCTGGCGCAACCCATTCCGGGGCTGCTGGCTCTGGTCGTTTTGGCCGTTACGTCGCTTGTATTATTCCTGACATTGCGTCTGGCGGGATTGCTCTCGTTTCTATGTTACAAAGGAAAACGCCACAGTCAGACCGCCACCACGCTTCCTCTTCGACTGCCTCGCGTTTCCATCATGGTCCCTTTGTACAAAGAGCGAGAGATTGCTGGCGCTCTGATCCGCCGATTGCGGCGTCTGACATATCCCAAAGCTCTTTTGGACGTCATTCTGGTTTTGGAAGAAACGGATATGGTAACCCGTGCAACCCTGGCCAAAATCGAGCTGCCCTGTTGGATCCGCACGATCGAAGTACCGGCATTAAGCGGGCTGACGACAAAACCGCGCGCGATGAATTATGCGCTGGATTTCTGTCGTGGTGACATTCTAGGCGTTTGGGATGCCGAGGACGCCCCTCTTCCCGATCAAATCGAACGCGTCGTCGGACATTTCACCCAAGCCAGTGAAGACGTCGTCTGCTTGCAAGGCGTTCTGGACTATTACAACCCGCGCACCAACTGGCGGTCTCGCTGCTTTACCATCGAGTATAACAGTTGGTTTCGGGTCATCCTGCCTGGCATTGCCCGGTTGGGACTGGTGGTTCCACTTGGTGGTACAACCTTTTTCTTTCGTCGCGAAAAGCTGTTGGAACTGGGCGGTTGGGATGCCCATAATGTGACCGAAGACGCGGATCTGGGCGTCCGCCTCAGCCGCGCGGGTTATCGGACCGAGATGGTTGATACCGCCACTTTCGAAGAAGCAAACTTTCGGGCCTGGCCTTGGGTCAAACAGCGTTCACGATGGCTCAAGGGCTTTATGGTCACATATCTTGTCCACATGCGCTCGCCGATCCATCTGCTGAAAGAGCTGGGTGTGCTGCGCTTCCTTGGGCTCCAGGCGTTTTTTCTGGGCACCGTCGGACAATTCCTGCTGGCCCCGGTTTTGTGGCTGTTCTGGCTTACCACATTCGGATTGGCCAGCCCGCTGGATCCCGTCATTCCGGGCAAGGTCATGACCATACTGATAGCTCTGTTCGTATTTGCAGAGATCACGAATGTGACCATCGGGATACTGGCTGTCGCCGCCCGTGAAAGACAGTTTCTGATGCCGTGGGTGCCGACAATGCCGTTGTATTTCCCTTTGGGTGTGCTGGCAGCTTACAAAGCCCTTTGGGAATTGGCTATCAACCCGTTCTTCTGGGACAAAACCCAACACGGTCAAGCTAGTGAAGAAGCCTTCGACATGTGACCGTCAGCTTTCGCGACGAACCGCATCCTGCTTGAGACGCGTCATGAAAGCGACCGAGATATGCTCTTTCAACGCACGTTCCGCGGCTTGCTCGTCACGGGCGGCAATCGCCTCGACGATGCCTTTGTGTTCACTTTGCGCGATCTCACCGCGCCCGGAAACCGCAAGCGATGTCGTTGCCATCAAGGCCATTGTGCGGTGCACAAGGTTCAGCTGTTGCACCAAATAGCGGTTGTGCGAGGCCAGATGGATCTGTTCGTGAAACCGCCGGTTCGCCCGAGACAGGGCGTTTGGATTGTCCACCAGCGCATCATCTTCGGCAACCATTTCCTGCAGCACCTTGATCTCTTCCTCGGTCGCGTGCTTGGCGGCCAAACTTGCAGCGAGACCTTCAAGTTCACGGCGAACGACATATAGCTCTGCCATCTGATTGTGGTCCAATGAGGCCACAATCAGCGAACGCCCGTCGCGTTCAAGCAAGGATTGGGTCTCTAACCGCTGCAATGCCTCGCGGATTGGCGTGCGCGAAACACCGAACCTTTCGGCCAGCTCGCTTTCGACCAGCCTGTCACCGGGCTTGTAGATGCCCACATCAATCGCTTCGAGAATAAGGCTGTAGGCGTCGCTGTTGGACTGCTTGGATTGGGGCATCTTTTGTTTTTCTCCTCGTTCGGACATGTCTATCCGTCTGCAGTGCGCACAATCAAGTACTGCATTGAAAACCTGCGCCGCGCGGCTTAAACGGCAGGCATGGTCAAACCTGCCTTCAGCCATGTCTCCCAATGGGTGTTCGATCTGGACAACACCCTGTACCCGCCGCATATGCGCCTGTTCGATCAGATCGAGGTGCTGATGACGGATTATGTGGTCCAGGCCATCGGCGTCGACCGGGCCGAGGCCGACCGGCTGCGATCCCATTACTGGCGCGAATATGGCACCACGCTGGCCGGGCTGATGGCCGAACATGATCTGGATCCCGACCCTTACCTGCATGCCGTGCATCAGGTGGATATGAGCCATATGGACCCGGACGTGGATCTTGCGGCACATATTCGTGCTCTGCCCGGTCGCCGCATTGTCTATACCAATGGCAGCGCGCCCTATGCCGAACGCGTCCTTGCGGCGCGTGGCCTCAGCGGTTTGTTCGATGCCATCTATGGGGTTGAGCATGCGGGATACCGTCCTAAACCCGAGAAGGCAGCATTCCAGGCCATCTTTGCGCAAGACGGAATCAAGGCAGAAAAAGCGGCCATGTTCGAAGACGATCCGCGCAATCTGGCGGCCCCGCATGAGATGGGGATGCGCACGGTTCATGTCGCGCCCGAACCGCACATGGCCGATCACATCCACCACCATACAGACGACCTGACCGCCTTTCTGGCCCGCCTGCGATAGGCTGTCACACTGCGACGATCTGCACGTACTGCGACCCGGGCGCCGCCCGTATATCCCAACTGCGACGAACAGAACGGAGACCCAGATGTCCGCAATCGAAATGCCCCCGCGCTCACCCATCTGGCAGCGCCTGCTATTTGCTGTTCCTCTGTTTGGCTGGATGGCGCGCGATGCGGCCGATGCAGATGGGGACGACTGGTATTACACCGCTGCCGCCATCTTCAGCATGTGGGGCTGTTCAGTGATGCTGTTTGGCTTGCCGGGCTTGTATATCCCCGCCGTCGTGATGGTGCCCGTGATATTCCTGATCCTCATCCTGATCTCGCGCGGCTGACCTGCGAGACAGGATGTCACTTGGCGCGGGAAGTCGAACCGCTCTAGGGTCGGCTCAGAACCAAAGAGGGCGCCATGAACGACCAGTGTGACATCCTGATTTCCGGCGGCGGAATTGCCGGTTTGACCGCAGCGGCGGCCCTTGGCGCGGCTGGATTCAATGTGGTCTGTGTTGATCCTACCCAACCTGTGACCCAGCGGGACGTGGACGGATCGGATTTACGGACCACCGCGTTTTTGCAACCAGCCCACGGTCTTTTGGAACAATGCGGGCTGTGGGAAAAACTCGACGCGCATGCCGCCCCTCTTCAGATCATGCGGATTGTGGATGCAGGCGGCGATGTGCCCGAGCCGCGCGTTGTGCGCGACTTCAATGCCGCGGATATCTCGGACCAGCCCTTTGGTTGGAACCTGCCAAACTGGCTCTTGCGGCGTGAAATGGTGGCCCGTCTCGCTGAACTGCCCAATGTCGATTTTCGCCCCGGAACGGGCACGGTCAGCTTGTTCACCCGTACAGCCGAAGCCCGCGTTGGCCTGAGCGACGGGACGCGCATCCGCTGTAAACTGGTGATCGCCGCAGATGGTCGCAACTCGCCCATGCGAGAGGCCGCCGGGATCAACGTGCACACCACGCGCTATGGGCAAAAGGCGTTGGCCTTCGCGGTTACACACTCGATCCCGCATCAGAACGTCTCGACCGAGATTCACAGGTCCGGCGGCCCGTTCACGCTAGTTCCCCTGCCCGACTGGCAGAGTCAGCCCTCGTCCGCGATTGTATGGATGGAGCGTGGCCCGCGCGCGGTAGAGCTGTTGAACACCGATCCGGAAAGCTTTGAAGCGCTGATGACCGAACGGTCCTGCGGGTTGTTCGGTCCGTTGAAACTGGCTTCACGCCGAACAATCTGGCCGATCATCAGCCAATCGGCAGAGCGCCTTTCGGGCGAACGCGTGGCCCTGATGGCCGAAGCCGCCCATGTCGTGCCCCCCATCGGTGCGCAGGGGCTGAACATGTCCTTGGGTGATCTGCGATGCCTGCTGGATTTGGCACAGGCCCGTCCCGAGGGCCTGGGTGACGCGCAGATGTTGGATGCCTATCACAAAGCGCGTCATACCGAGATCGAGGCCCGGGTCAAGGGTATCGACCTGCTGAACCGCGCCTCGATGATCGAAGCGCGGCCTTTACGGGACATACGTGCAATGGGGTTGAACGCGCTGTATTCGCTGCCGACCGTGCGCAAGACGCTGATGCAGATGGGCCTCGGCGTCCGCTAAAGCCCGATGGTCACAAAACCTGGTCCAGCACGCGCTTTAGACGCGCGATTGTGCCGTCAACATCGTACAGCTTGTCCAGACCGAACAGGCCCAGACGGAAGGTGCTGAACCCGTCTGGCTCATCACATTGCAAGGGTACACCAGCAGCGATCTGCATGCCCAGGGCGGCGAATTTGCTGCCGTTCTGGATATTGGGATCCGAGGTATAGCTGACCACCACACCCGGCGCACCAAACCCATCGGCGGCGACAGAAACAATGCCCTTATCCTTCAGCATTGCCCGTACACCGTCCCCCAATGCCCACTGGGCGTCACGCAGTTTGTCAAAGCCATAGTCTCGAGTCTCAGCCATCGTGTCGCGGAAGGCTTTCAGCGCATCTGTTGGCATCGTGGCGTGATAGGCGTGACCGCCATTTTCATAGGCTTGCATGATCTGACGCCATTTCTTTAGGTCGACGGCAAAACTGTCCGAAGTCGTCTCCTCCAGCCTTGCCTCAGCCTGTTCGGACAGCATGACAAGACCCGCGCAAGGCGATGCGCTCCACCCTTTCTGAGGGGCCGAGATCAGGACATCCACACCCGTCGCCTTCATGTCCACCCATGCGCAACCCGAAGCGATGCAATCCAGAACCATCAGCGCCCCAACCTCGTGGGCTGCGGCTGCCATCGCCGAAATATAGTCGTCGGGCAGAATGACCCCGGCCGCTGTTTCGACATGCGGCGCAAAGACCACATCCGGGCGCCCATCGCGGATCGTTTCGATGACTTCCTCGATCGGAGCAGGCGCAAATGGGGACGTTGCCGAGTTGCCGGTCTGGCGCGCCTTCAGAACTGTTGCCGACGCCGTCAACCCACCGGACTCGATGATCTGGCTCCACCGATAGGAAAACCAGCCATTCCTGACCACCAGAACATTGGCATTGCGGGCAAACTGGCGCGCGACTGCTTCCATTGCATAGGTACCACCGCCCGGGATAACGGCCACACCGTCAGCGTTGTAAACGCCTTTCAGCATCTCAGAGATTTCGCGCATCACATGCTGAAACTGAACCGACATGTGATTAAGCGAGCGATCGGTGAAGACGACCGAAAACTCCTCTAACCCATTGGGGTCAATTTTGTCCAAAAGCGGGGGCATTGGTATTCCTTTCAAATTCCACGAAACGAGCGGGTGTTCGCAACTTCGCTCACTGCCTCTCAGTTATTACTGAAAATTGACCCAACGGAACCCGGTTTCCTAAGAAAATTTTAACGCCTCAAAGGCCCTATCGACAACTAATGACGCCAAACAGAGTCAGCAACCCTTTACACCCCTACGTGTTTCTGACCAGATACATACACTTTGGAGAAGAAAGGTATTTTCACTCGTGACTGCGCATAAGCGGATCAGTTTTCAGTTTGTACGTGACGAAGTAAAACGACGAATAGAAACCAGAGTTTGGCCACAGGGGTCGGTGCTGCCGACAGAAACCCAGTTGGCAGAAGAATTTAATTGTGCCCGTGCCACGGTAAATCGTGCTTTGCGGGAACTGGCAGATCAGGGCTTCGTTGAAAGAAAACGTAAAAGCGGAACGCGGGTCAAAAAAGAACCCAGCAAACACGCAAAACTGGAGTTTTCCCTGACCCGACTGGATGTCGAGGGGCAGAACTCCACCTATCGTTATGCGCTGGTCGAGCGTAATATCGTCTCCAGCCCCGGATGGCTTGCCTCTCAGTTAAGCGTCTCGCAAGAAGCGCGTGTTTTGCATATTGTCTGCATGCACTATGCAGACAACCGGCCGTTTCAACTGGAAGAGCGCTGGATCAATATCGATGCAGTTCCAGAAGTGGAACATGCTGACCTCGACACCAAAGGCCCGCATGAGTGGCTGTTGCACGCCGCCCCCTTCACCGATGCTGAAGTCGCCTTTTGCGCGATTTCGGCAGATGGACGGCTGGCTGAATTCATGGGGACAACCTCGGGGACGTCCATGATCCAATTAGAGCGCACGACATGGAAAGACGGGCAGCCAATTACCTTTGCGCGCATGACACATCATCCCGGATATTACATCCGTACCAGGTACTAAAACGGGCCTAGCCGATAGGCCCGGGTAGCCTCTCTTCGCTCAGCAATACATTGGCTTCGACATCTCCGGCCCCGGGCAAAGTCATTATCCGGCGGCGCAGAACACGTTCAAAGTCCGAGAGATCCCGTGCCACGACGCGCAAACGGTAATCATAGAGGCCCAACACATGTTCAACGGTTTGAACCTCGGGGATCGCACTGACGGCACGTTCGAAATCTTCAAGGCTGACCTGACCTTTCCGCGCTAACTTGACCCCCAGAAAAACTGTCACCCCAAACCCCAACGCTTCTGCATTCAAACGCAGGTGGCGCCCCTTTATGATCCCCGTCGTTTCAAGCCTCCGGATACGGCGCCACATCGCGGGCTGAGACAGGCCAAATCTACGCCCCAAGGCACCCGCGCTTTGCGTTGCATCCTGGATCAGAGCGCGCAGAATTTTGCGGTCGAGCTCATCCAATTCGGTCATAGCGGCAGCACCTCATCGCTTTTGACCCGCGCGATATGCATCAATGCCTCGATATCTGCGATATGCGGCAAAGTCAGGATACGGTCACGATACAGCTGCTGGTAATGTGCCATATCCTTGGCAAGCACAGATAAGCGCACATCCACGCGGCCCAAAAAGGTCTGAATCTCGATCACCTCGGGAACCTCGCGCGCGACACCCATGAACTCGTCGAATGCGCGCGGTTGGGTCTTATCCAGCGTCACCCGCAATGAAACCTCGACTGCATATCCCAATGCGGCCCAGTCAATGATCGCCTCTTGGGCTTGAATAATCCCGGCCTCTTGCATTTTTTCGATACGTCGCCAGCAGACACTTGTGCTGATGCGACAAAGCTCGGCCAACTCAGCGGTTGTCAGCGTCGGGTCGGCCTGGAAATGACGCAGAAGCCTGCGGTCAACATCATCAAGCATGATTTTTTCTTTTTTACTATACTTCAAGAATAGATACTCGAGTTATCCTTGATAATTCAAGGATAACAGTATCGCTATCCTTGGAAAATCGCCTTAAAACCCACAGCAATCGAAACAGAAAGGACCAGCATCATGCGCGTCTATTACGATCGCGATTGCGACATCAACCTGATCAAAGATAAAAAAGTGGCCATCCTGGGTTATGGCAGCCAGGGTCATGCACACGCGCTGAACCTGCGCGACTCGGGCGCGAAGAATCTGGTCGTTGCCCTGCGCGAAGGCTCGCCTTCGGCTAGGAAAGCCGAAGCCGAAGGCCTGGCGGTCATGGGCATTGCAGAAGCGGCAGCCTGGTGTGATGTCATCATGTTCACCATGCCCGATGAATTGCAGGCCGAAACTTACAAGAAATACGTGCATGACAACATCAAGCCGGGTGCTGCGATTGCGTTCGCCCACGGCCTGAATGTTCACTTTGGCCTGATCGAACCGAAAGCAGGCGTAGACGTCATCATGATGGCCCCCAAAGGCCCCGGCCACACCGTCCGTGGTGAATACACCAAAGGTGGCGGCGTTCCCTGCCTTGTGGCTGTTGACACTGACGCAACCGGCAAAGCGCTGGAAATCGGTCTGTCCTATTGCTCGGCCATCGGTGGCGGCCGTTCGGGCATCATCGAGACCAACTTCCGCGAAGAATGCGAAACCGACCTATTCGGTGAACAGGCGGTTCTGTGTGGCGGTATCGTCGAGCTGATCCGCTGCGGCTTTGAAACTCTGGTCGAGGCAGGTTATGCACCCGAAATGGCCTATTTCGAGTGTCTGCACGAAACCAAGCTGATCGTGGACCTGATCTATGAAGGCGGAATCGCCAACATGGATTACTCGATCTCGAACACTGCTGAATACGGTCAGTACGTCACTGGTCCGCGCATCCTGCCTTATGAGCAGACCAAGAAGGCAATGAAAGAGACCCTGTCGGACATCCAGAGCGGCAAATTCGTACGCGACTTCATGCTGGAAAATGCTGTGGGTCAACCCACCATCAAAGCCTCGCGCCGTTCCAATGACGAGCACCAGATCGAAGTGGTCGGCAAAAAGCTGCGGGACATGATGCCCTGGATTTCGGCCGGTAAACTGGTCGATCAGGAAAAGAACTGATCCTATCGTGACGCCGCCCCCCGGGGCGGCGTCATTCATTTAATGGGCGTCAAAAATTTCTATCGACGGCCCGCCAACAATATCCACATGGGTATACATCGGGTTCGAATGCTGCTCGAACCGCACCGGCTTGTCGACAACCACCGAGGGCCATTTCCCGGGCTTCTGACAGAGGAAGATGTTGAGCAGCAAATGGCTGGGATTGATCCCCTGCGGATTGGCGATAACCAACATGGGCTCGACCCCTGGATTACCAACCGTGACAATGCCCGTCACAATCAACCTAGCGGGCCCCGGAGGCATCTTGTTGTTCCAAGCATACCAATCTCGTGAAGCCACATCGTCTCCGGGCTGGCAAACAGCATTCACTTCTTTGTAGTCCATAATTTGTCTCCAAATTCTTTTTCCAATACCCCTACAATACCACACTCGCAGCTAATTGTGACGAAGCAGGCAATACCATGAGCGAACCCTCTGAAATCACCAACAAAAACTGGCTTATGGTCGCTGTACTTGGCTTCATCTGGGGCGGCACATTTATGGTCGTGGCCATCGCGCTCGAAGGGTACGGGCCCGTCACAGTAGCAACAGCGCGCACGACTCTGGGCGCGCTGACCCTTATACTGCTGATGGGGGCGACGGGTCGCAAATTGCCAACAACCACGCGGGGCCTTTGGCCCTCAATCATCGTGATCGGCATTCTGTCGACGGCCCTACCTTTTTTGCTGCTCAGCTGGGGCCAGCAATATGTTCCGTCCGCCTTTGCGGGCCTGTCGATGGCGGCCATCCCGTTGATGGTGTTGCCACTGGCACATTTCTTTTCGGATGAGCCCCTCAACGCGCGGCGTTTTGTTGGCGTATCACTTGGATTTGCAGGCGCGCTGGTGCTGATTGGCCCTGGCCTCGCACAGCTTGGTAAAGGTGCGGAACCACTGGCACAGCTGGCCTGTATTGGTGCCGCACTGTGCTATTCCTGCGCTTCTATATTCACGCGCAGATGCCCTCCGGTCGATCCGGTTGTTCTGGCTGCGCTCACTTTGCTGGTCGGCGCGGCGATCTTGTTGCCCATCATGCTGGTAACCGAAGGGGTGCCAAATTGGCATGGCGCACGGCCTAGCCTCGCCATAATCGCATTGGGCCTTGTTCCAACCGCCTTTGCCACGTTGCTGCGCGTCTCGATTATTCGCAGCGCCGGGTCTGTTTTTCTGACGCTGGTCAACTACCAAGTTCCGATATGGTCGATGGTGTTTGGCGCGTGGGTTCTGTCCGAGGCATTGCCGATACGGTTTTACGTTGCTCTAGCGATGATCCTGACCGGGCTAGCGATCAGCCAGTGGTTCAGCCTGCGCAGAATGCTGGCCGGTCGCTAGCCTGCAACCGCCGCGACCTCAGCAACGATACTGTCAACGACTTTGGCCAACAGCTGATCATCTTCACACTCCGCCATGACGCGGATCAGAGGTTCAGTGCCGGATTTACGGATCAGTAATCGGCCTTTTCCTTTCAGACGCTCTTCGGCATCCGAGATTGCGGCTTTCACACCAACTGTTTCCAGCGGGGCCTGCCCCTCGCCATAGCGCACGTTCTTCAACAGTTGCGGTACTGTTTCGAACTGAACCGACAGTTCGGATGCGTTGCGCCCGGAATGTACCATTTCAGCCAGGAAATGCAGGCCCGCCATGAGGCCATCGCCTGTGGTGGCATAATCGCTCATGACGATGTGGCCAGATTGTTCACCACCCAGGTTGAAATCTCCTTCACGCATCCGCTCGACTACATAGCGGTCGCCTACGGCCGTTCGTTCAAGCCTGAGCCCCTGCGAACCGAGATGGCGTTCGAGACCAAGGTTGGACATGACTGTCGCGACCAAAGCGCCGCCGCGCAAGCGGTCGGCCTTGGCCCAAGAGGTCGCTAACAACGCCATCAACTGATCGCCGTCAGCCACGTGTCCGTGCTCATCCACGATCACAACCCGATCGGCATCACCATCCAGGCAGATCCCCACATCGGCCCCGTGCGCCACCACCGTTTCAGCTGCTAGCTGAGGTTTGGTCGAACCGCAATTCAGGTTGATATTCTTACCGTTAGGAGAGGTGCCTACAGGAATGACCTCGGCCCCAAGTTCCCACAAAACTTCGGGCGCAGTACGGTGCGCGGCGCCATTGGCGCAATCCACCACCACTTTCAAACCGTCCAGCCTAAGATCGCGGGATAGCGAAGATTTCACCCGCTCGCCATAGCGAAACCGCGCATCGTCTACCCGGCGGGCCCGACCGATATTTTGGGCCTGCGCAGGCTTAACCCCTTCTTCGATCAGCCGTTCGATTTCAATTTCCGCCTGATCCGACAGTTTGAAGCCATCAGGCCCGAAAAACTTGATCCCGTTGTCTTCGGCGGGGTTGTGACTGGCCGAGATCATCACGCCCAGATCGGCGCGCATTGACCGCGTCATCAGGCCGACAGCCGGCGTTGGAACTGGTCCCAGCAGCAAAACATTCATCCCGGTCGAGGTTAGCCCCGCCGTCAGCGCGTTTTCCAGCATATACCCAGACAGGCGCGTATCCTTGCCAATAACAACACGGTGCACGCCGGATTGGTCACGTCGGAAGTACCGCCCAACCGCGGCCCCTATGCGCAGGGCCATCTCAGCCGTGATCGGATGCGTATTGGCGGTGCCACGCACCCCATCGGTTCCGAACAGCTTGCGCATTGGTATCTCTCCGTAAATTCTTGCTTGCGACCGGATTACCGGACGGCGGCCCATAGACGCAAGGCCTGAGCGGTTTCAGCGACGTCATGAACACGCAGGATCTGCACACCCTGTGCCAATCCGGCCAGCCCCACGGCGATGGATCCCGGCGCACGCGCGTCTTTGCGGGGCTCTTTGCCTATCTGCCCGATAAACCCCTTTCGGGATACGCCCAGCAGGATCGGACACCCCAAACAGTGAAACAGGCTGAGATTCTGCAGAAGGATAAGATTGTGCTTTTCGGTTTTGCCAAATCCTATGCCCGGGTCGATAATGATCTGGTCCCGGCTCATGCCGAGGTCTTCAAGAAAACCAACCTGCCCATGTAGGAAGTCATAAACATCCAGCAAAACACTGTCGTAAGTCGGGTCGTCCTGCATCGAACCGGGATCGCCCTGCATGTGCATCACGCAGACAGGGGCCCCAACCTGGGCACAGAACGGCGCAAGGTCCGGGTCGAAGGTAAAGCCCGAGACGTCATTGATCAGCCCTGCCCCGACTTTCCAGGCGGCTTTGGCGACGGCGGCTTTGCGGGTGTCTATGGAAATCAGCGCATCGGTGGCCGATCTGATCGCTTTGATCAGCGGTTCGGTACGGGCGATTTCCTCGTCTTCAGGAACAAAACTTGCGCCGGGGCGTGTCGACTCGCCTCCGATATCAAGAATACTGGCGTCCTGCGCGACCATGTCCCTCGCCGCAGCCTGTGCCGCCTCGACCGAGTTATGCACCCCGCCATCCGAGAAACTGTCCGGCGTGGCATTGAGGATGCCCATGATCTGGGGCCGATCCATCGCAACGCCAGAAATAGCGGCCCGTGGACGTGTCAGCCGATCCAGCACATCGCCGGGAACCTGCGCAGCCGGGATGATGCACGCGGCTTCAGTCCGGCTGAGGCGTTCGACATGGGTGAACCACAGCGTCTGACCGGCTAAGGTCACCGCCCCTTCAGGGCGCGCCTCACCATGCTGAACCAGGGGTCGGTAGTAAGCAGTCACAGATTCGCCTGATCCACCGGCACAGCGCGCAGCGGAGTCTGGGGTGAGTCCGGCAAGGCGCCTCCGAATACCATCAGCTCGCTCGCTTCGAATGTCGCGGCAAACCACGCCGCCAGAGCGACCGCATCCGAGGGCGCAGCCGACGGGCCGTCCACTGCATCAAGCACGATCTTGGACGGCGCCCAGACGCAAATCTGCCCGTTCTTCATGGCCCAATCCAACTCGGTCCGGGTGGAAACGACAACGCAGCGCAGGTCGCGCGCGGCCAGTACCCAGGCGTTCTGTTCAATGGCCAGCAGGTCGATCCGGCGCTGAGTCATCGCGTGACCGGTTTGCGAAACGGCCATATCCGCCGCCCCGACGCAGAGGATCAGGGGGCGTTTCCGGTTTTCCAACTGGTCAATCCAGCCGGTCAGATTGTCCGACGCGATTGCTTCGTTTGACAGGAAGGCCAAACGCGGGTGCGGACGCTCTTCCTCGACCAGCTCGTGGTGAGTTGCATCTTTACCGCGCACGATCTCAACGCCCAAAGCGCCGGGGCCACGATCCAGCTTTTCTATTCTGACAAAGGCTCTTACAGCCTGAGGTTCAAGCAGAATTCTCTCGGCAATCCGGTCCGCCAGAGTTTCCAGCAGGTTCAACCGCTCGGCCGACAGCTCAAAGCCGATGGCCTCGGTCACACGATCATAGGACAGGATGCGATCAACATCATCGTCAATAGGATCGGTCAGCGGGCGCACCTCGACAACGATATTAAAGCAAATGCGTTGCGTCGTTCCACGCTCGGCCTGAAAGGCGCCGATCTCGACCTCGACAATATGGTCACGCAGAGAGATGCGATCCAGAGGTCCCCGCGTGGCAGTCGCCTCGGACCGCTCGGACGGGTGCGCAAAGGCAAGACGGATTTCAGAACTCATGCGATTGACCCTTTGGGCTTGGTGGACGTATCGGCCCTAATTACACATTGCAGGCCCTATAACATCGCAGCAAACGCCATTCCAGTCTTCGAATGCGGCGTCAGCTGACGCGAAACCAGCTCATCATTCCGGATGCGGAATGACCCAGCATATGGCAGTGTAACAACCAGTCGCCTGGATTGTCAGCAATCAGCGCGATTTTACGGGTCTGACCCCGCCCTATCAGTATCGTGTCGCGCCAGGGGCCCAGCGTGCCGTCATCCAGGATGATGCGGAAATGGTGCCCATGCAGGTGCATAGCGTGGGGAAACGCCGTTTCATTGACAAACTCAATCTGATGAGCACTTCCCAATCGCGCATCCAGAAACGGCTCATCCGGTCGATCAGAATAGCCATTCAATGCCCAAAACCTCCCGAGTTGGGCCAATTCACGGCCTGATAGTTCGGTCTCGCCCATATTGGCGGAATCCAGCCAGCGCATGGCCCCGCCTTGCAGCGTCATGCGATGGATCGGTGCGTCGTCCAGCCGAACCTTAGGCATCTCATTTGCTGGCAAAGGGCGGATTCCAGTCCTGTTTGCCGCCGCCTGACCGGCCACCGCAAGCCGAACCAGACCGAAGCTGTCACCGCGTTCTTGACTTACAAGCCCGGCAATCTGACCCTCATCACTTTGCACATCCACAATCAGATCCATCCGCTGAGCAGGTGCAAGCGGGACGTTCCCGGAAACCGGCAAAGGGTCAACCAGAGGCATTCCATCCAAAGCGACGATCCAACCTGTCAGACCATCCAGCCCCAGATCGAATATCCTGGCATTTGCCGCATTGATCAGCCGCAGCCTCAGGCGCGCGCCGCGCGCCACTGCATATTCTGGATCAAACTGGCCATTAACTGTGACGAGATTGCCCAAACGCCCGGCGTGGCTGAGGTCGTGCTGGTTATCAAAATCTTCTACGATCTGCCCGGTTTCCGGGGCTAACCTCCAGTCGTCCAGGACAAGGGTCAAATCCTGATCCACATCAGGCAGATTATCTTCTTCGACAATCAATGGGCCGTAGAGGCCACGCGCAACCTGCTCCATGGATCGGTTATGGGCATGATACCAATATGTCCCCGCATCCGGGACCACAAAGTCATAGGTAAAACTGTGGCCTGGCTGAACAGCGTCCTGCGTCAGACCCGGGACTCCGTCCATTGCATTGACAATTCGAATGCCATGCCAGTGGATCGTAGCGGGTTGGGGCAAATCGTTTACCAATCTGCGCCGGACGTTTTGCCCTTTGCGCAGGCGAATTTCTGAACCGGGCACATTTCCACCAAAGGACCAAACCGAGGTCTCGGGGTACCCGTCAGGGGCCAGCTGTCGGGAGACGATCTGGGCAACCAAATCATCTATTGCGGCATGCACTGCCTTGGGCAACAGCAACATTGCTGTACCGGATTGCAATATCTGTCTGCGTGATAACAACAATACGGACCTCCTTGGCCCGCAATCTAAACCGATTTTCGTCCCGCGCCAGTAGGGTTCCAGCGCGGGTGCGTCAATCAGTTGCTCGCCGTCTGATAGTTGTGACGGTAGAAAATATGAACACCGATACGCGCAGTTTCCTTGTAGACCTTGGCCCAAGACGGGCGCACTGCGGTCGTGTGATAATGCGTAGCCCCTTCGGTGAGCTTTTTGGCAGCCCCGTCGATGGCTGTACGCGCGACTTTCGCTACACGCTCATAGGCCTTCTTTTCTCGGATCACTTCCTCTTGACCGTCACAGGTATAGGTGAACTGGCACTGGTATTTCTTACCTGTGCCCTGATTGATCACACCACACAGCGTGTCGGGAAAGCGGCTGCTGGCAACACGGTTGAGGATAACCTCCGCCACAGCAAACTGACCGCGCACACCTTCGCCGCGCGCTTCAAAGTACAACGCCTCGGCCAGGCACTTGAACTGTTCACCTCCGGTGGCGGTGGGTTGCTCGTCCAACCAGCTCTTGGAGTAGGACACTTCTTTCGGCTCAGGCTCCTGTCGGGGCTTGAACAAATTCAGATAATCGCGAAAATTCTGACCGGGCAGTTCGCTACGGGCGACCAGCTCACGTTTCGCAGTATCGGTTGCTTCCCTCTCAGCGAAGGACACACTAGGCAGCATGGTTGTCGCCATAACGGCAACAGCCAGAATATATCTTAGCATCAGATAACCTCGCACAGGCACATTCTGCGCCATACCCTCCCCCGGCGGGCGCGATGAGGCTCATACCGAATTGAATCGGAAACGTCCAGATCAGAAGAAGATGCAAGTGGAAAATCGCCGTAACGTCAAAATAAGTTGACGACGGCTACCTTCTTTTCACACTAATCCTTGGGTCGGCAGTTACTGTCAACCCCCAAGTCTGGACGAAATCGCCAGTTGAGCGGCAGCCAGCCGAGCGACAGGTACCCGGAAGGGTGAACATGACACATAGTCGAACCCCAAATCCCGACAAATTGCGATTGATTCGGGGTTTCCGCCATGTTCGCCACAGACCGACAGGGTCACGTCCGGCTGAACCCGGCGTCCGCGTTCAGACCCCAGCTTCAGCAATTCCCCTACACCATCGGGATCTAGCACGTGGAACGGATCCTCGGCGAAAACACCCTGACGCACATAAGCAGACATGAAACGACCAGCGTCATCACGAGACAATCCATAGGTCATTTGGGTCAAATCATTGGTGCCGAAGCTAAGGAACGCAGTTTGTGGAGCGATTTCGTCCGCCCGCAGGCAGGCACGCGGCGTTTCCACCATGACCCCCAGCCGATATTCGAACTCTTGCCCTCGTTCAGCTGCTACCGACGCCGCAACCGTGTCTATCCGAGATTTGACAAGCTCAACCTCGCGCTTGGCCGAAACCAGCGGTATCATCACCTCGGGGACCACCAGAGCGCCCTCTTTGCTGGCCTCAAGCGTCGCCTCAAAGATTGCCCGGGCCTGCATATCATAGATTTCCGGCACCGTGATGCCCAGCCTGACGCCGCGCAATCCCAACATCGGATTATATTCGGTCATCTCGGCGACACGGCGTTCCACATCCGAAACCGGCAGATCAAGTGCCTCTGCCAATTCACGCTGGCCACTGCGAGTCGTGGGCAGGAACTCATGCAACGGCGGGTCGAACAGGCGGATACAGACCGGTTGACCTTCCATAATTCGAAAGAGTTGCACGAAATCTGCGCGTTGCATCGGAAGCAGACGTTCCAGAACCGCCGCACGACCGGAAGAGGTTTGAGCAAAGATCATTTCGCGCATCACGATCAGGCGGCCGGGATCAAAGAACATATGTTCCGTCCGGCACAGGCCGATCCCTTGTGCCGAAAAGTTCCGAGCGGTCTGCGCATCCGCAGGCGTATCGGCATTGGCGCGGATCTCAATATCACGTTCGGCGTCTGCCCAGCTCATAAGCGTCTGAAAACAATCGTCTAGCGCCGCCTCAAGCATCGCGGGTTGCCCCGCCAGAACCTGCCCCGAAGTTCCGTCTATCGTCAGCTTGTCGCCCGTTTTGAAAACGCGGCCATCCTGGGCTGTCAACATCTTCTCTTTGGTCTGAAACCGCATTTCAGAGGCGCCAACGATGCAAGGCAGGCCCAAGCCGCGACCGATCACGGCCGCATGGCTGGTCATCCCACCCTTTTCGGTCAGAACAGCCACTGCGGCGTGCATTCCCCGGACATCTTCCGGGGACGTCTCTCGGCGCACCAGAATACAGGGCTCGCCCCGCGCGGCACTGGCCTGCGCCTCGGCCGCAGTAAACACAAGCTTTCCGGTTGCCGCCCCTGGACTGGCTGCAATGCCTGTGGTCAGCACATCACGGCGCGCGTCGGGGTGAACCTGCCGGTGCAGCAACTCGTTCAGAGAATGCGGATCGACCCGCATCACCGCCTCTTGCTGAGGAATGATGCCATCCTCGGCCAACCGAACGGCAATCCGCATGGCAGCACGGGCACTGCGCTGCACGCGCACACCGTCCAGAATGTGAACGTGCCCATTTTCGATGACGAATTCGACCTGCATTTCCTCACGCAGCTTTTCGCGCATGATTGCAGCATGTGCCTTGAGTTCCGCGAATGCCTTGGGCGCAACTTCCTCAAGCGACTTACCACGCGGATCCTTTTCCAGATACAGCGCAGCGACCCCCTCGCCCAACGCATCGCGACCCTGGCTTTGGCTGAGGTAACGACCGGTTATCTGCTGCAGCCCTGTTGTCGGATCAATCAGTTGCAGAACGCCGGACCCGCATTCGCCCTGCCCCACACCCGGGACCATCTCCTGAATGACCAGGCCCAGACCTGCATCCGCTGGCGCACCTTTTGCCTGGCGTAACAGCCGGGCTGAGGTTCCATCCCAGGCCCGCGCCATCGATCGCAGAACCGCAACCAGCTGCTCACCACGATCCTGTGGGAAAGGCTCGTCGGTTTCATCCTCATAGGCCCGCAACGACTGGCGCAGACCTTCCAGCCCATCGGCCTCGATGTCGTCAAACACATCCGCATCCAGACGCGCCACATGAATGGCATAGCTTTGCACAAAGCGCAGCGACAGTGCAGCCGCGGCCTCGTTCCCCATCTCGTCTGACAGATCCACATAGCGCGCATCATTCATACCGATGTTGAGGATTGCCCCAGGCCCGCCCCAATCGGGGTCCTCGGAACTTGGACGAACACATAGCAGCGCCGCCTCGTCGAACTGTTCGAGAATAGCCGCAATGTCGGGCACCTGCCCGCCGGCGATCCGCTGCACTGCATCAAAGGACAATGCAACCGTTCGTGGTACGGGAAAATCCAGCCGAACCAGACGCTGCAGGCATTTCGCGCGCCCGCCATGAGTATTCGCCGCTACGGGCGCTTCGGCTGTGATCAGAGTGGTATGCGGGTTATTCTGCACTGCGGCACCTTTTGGTTTCACCGCAGCATAGGCCCCTGCGCCCGTGGCGCAAGAGCGTTAACCTTCGATTCGGGCCAGATCGGCCACGCTGGAACAGACCTTCCTGATCTGGCTGAGCAGGTTCAGACGGTTGCGGCGCAGGATGTCATTGTCGGTATTGACCTGCACATCCTCAAAGAACGCATCCACCGGCCCGCGCAGCGCGGCCATGGCCGTCATCGCGGCCGGGAAATCCTCGGACGCCAGCGCTGTGTCGATCTGTGCCTGAGCCTGATCCAATGCTGCAAACAGTGCTTTCTCGCTGTCTGTTTCGGCAAACTTCACATCCGCCCCATAGGAATATTCCACCCCATCCTTCTCTTCCGCCTGAGAAAGGATGTTGTTGGCCCGCTTGAACCCCTGCACGAGGTTCTCGCCATCCTCGGTCGCGATCACCGTGTTCAGCGCGCGCGCACGTTTGACCAGCAGGTTGAGGTCGTCATTCCCGTCCATCGCGATACAGGCGTCGATGATGTCGTGACGGATGCCCTCGTCGCGGAGGAAGGTCTTGAGGCGGTCGTGGAAGAAATCCATCAAATGTACGACCGCTACGCGATCATCCAGTTCCTTCAAAGAAGCGTTATCTCGATCATGCGAAGCAGCCTCCTTGGCTCGGCGCATAGCTCTTTCAAAGAGGCGCAACATACTGATTTGAATTTCGTTCTCCAAAACCAACCGAATAACCCCCAACGCCGCACGACGCAGGGCAAACGGGTCTTTCGATCCGGTCGGTTTCTCATCAATCGCCCAAAACCCGGTCAGCGTGTCCAGCTTATCGGCCAGCGCCACGGTCACCGACAGCGGTGCGGTTGGTACGTCGTCTGACGGGCCCAGCGGCGAGTAATGCTCTTGCGCCACAGCGGCCACGGCCGCGTCTTCACCTGCAGCCTCGATGTAATACCGCCCCATAAGCCCCTGAAGTTCCGGGAATTCATAGACCATTTCCGAGCTCAGGTCGGCTTTGGCCAGACGCGCGGCTTTCTCAGCCTGGTCTGCGTCCGCTCCAACAATCGGTGCAAGCTCGCGTGCCAGCGCGGCAATACGATTGATCCGTTCCGCCTGCGTGCCCAGCTTGTTATGGAAGGTCACATTCTCCAACGCGCGGGTCCATTGGGCGATGTCCGATTTCGCGATGCGCAGGTCGTTCTCCCAAAAGAACTTGGCATCCGCCAGACGGGCCGACAGCACCTTTTGGTTCCCCGCCAGAATGGTCGCCCCATTATCGGCGGTCTCGCGGTTGGCGACGGTGATGAAGCGTTCGATCCGGCCTGTCCTTGGGTTCTTTACGGAAAAGAACTTCTGGTGTTCCTTCATCGAGGTCTGCAGCACCTCAGGCGGCAGTTCCAGGAATTCCTCGTCGATCTGCCCCATCAGCACCACGGGCCATTCGACCAGACCGGCAACTTCGGCCAGCAGACCCTTGTCGTCGACCACTTCCAGACCGGCGGCAAACGCCATGTTCTGCGCGTCGTTCCAGATGTGTTCGGCGCGTTCCTCGGGTGACAGCACAACAAAGGCGCGTTTCAGCTTGGCGGCGTAATCCTCGAAGGACGTGACAGAAAACCGGTTCGGGGCCATGAAACGGTGGCCCTCGGTCGTGTCGCCGGATTTGATCCCTTCGACCTCGAGCGGTACGACCTGCGCGCCCGCCTCATCGCTGAGGATACACAGGATCGAGTGCAGCGGACGTACCCAGCGCATCGGGCCACTGCCCCAGCGCATCGACTTGGGCCAGGGGAAATTGCGGATCGTCGCCTCAAGCACTTCGGCCACGATGTCTGCCGCCGGGCGGCCGGGCTTTTCGATCATCGCGAAATAGACCGCGCCTTTGGGCGTTTCGCGTTCTTCCAACTGATCGCGGGTCAGGCCGGCGCCACGCAGGAAGCCTTCGATGGCCTTATCCGGCGCACCCACTTTCGGGCCTTTGCGTTCCTCGCGGATCGACGGGCTCTCGGCCAACAAGCCCTCGACCGCCAGCGTCAGGCGGCGGGGCGTGGTCAGAGAGGCCGCCCCGGCATAGGTCAGACCGGCCTCGACCAGACCATCGGTGATCCGCTTTTTCAGGTCTTCACCGGCACGGGTTTGCATACGTGCGGGGATTTCCTCGGAAAACAGTTCGATCAGCAGGTCGGGCATAGTCGGTCCTTAGAAATTGACGATCGTCTGGATGACGATGGCATTGGCGATATCCACAAAGAATGCGGATACAAGGGGCAGTACGATAAAGGCAATAGGGGACGGGCCATATCGCTTGGTTACAGCGGTCATATTGGCAATGGCGGTGGGGGTCGCGCCCAGCGCAAACCCACCGAAGCCTGCGGCCAGAACCGCGGCGCGATATCCCGACCCCATCACCGGAAACAGCACATAGATGACGAAGATCACGGTGAAAGCGGTTTGCGCCGCCAGAATGACCATTATGGTCACACCCAGTTCCGCAATCGTCCACAGCTGCAAGCTCATGAGAGACATGGCCAGAAAGGTGCCCAGAGCAAGCTCTGAGACCAGCCCCAGCGCCGATGTGCGGCTGACGGGGACCGAGTTCGGCCGCAGCCAGCTGCGCAGGTTACCGATTACGATGGCAACGATCAGGCAGGGCACAAACAGGGGAAGTTTCAGCCCGGCCTCTGCGATCAGGACGTTCACACCATAGCCGATGATAATAGCCAGATGCAGGTACAGCATGACCCGCATCAGCCCAAGAGGCGTGATGTCAGGATAGCGCTGTTCTTCAGTAGCCACACCAACCGTCAGTTCTTCGCTCGGGCGGTCGGGCGTCAGGTTGTAGCGTTCGACAAGGTATTTCGCGACAGGACCGCCAACCACAGCGGCCAGCACCAGACCCAGCGTTGCCACGGCGACGCCCAGCTCGGTCGCGCCCTCCAACCCGGTTACGGCGCCTACGTCCGGCGCCCATGCAATCGCAGTTCCGTGCCCGCCGATCAGGGCGGCAGAGCCAAACAACACTCCGGATTGGGCAGGGAAACCAAAGGCAACCGCGCCAAGCGCCCCGATGCCGTTTTGCATGATGATGGTGATCAGTGTCAGAACCAACAGCAAGCCCAAAGGTTTGCCGCCCGTCAGCAGATCCTGAAACCGGGCGTTCAGGCCAATTGCCGCAAAAAACAGCACCAGCATGTAGTCCCGCGTTGCCATCTCAAACTCGAATGAGATGCCTGTGGCCATGTATAGTATCAGCATCACCAGCGCCGCGACCAACCCTCCGCTGACCGGCTCGGGTATGTTGAAACGCTGCAGCAGCTTGACCTGTGTGTTCAACTCGGCCCCCAAAAGATAGACCGCCAACCCCAATGTGGCGGCGATCATATTTGGGATGAGATAGGTCATTGCACCGTTTCCGGCAGCTGCGGGCATTCCTCTCCGACGACCGTGCCGTCATAGGCCTTTTCCCCGCAGTTGTTCAGCGCGTGCCAAACATAGCCTTTTCCATCCTGGGTTACAGCGACGATCCGGTCCACGCCAAAGTGTATATTCTTAGCCCCGATAAAGGCCTGCGCCTGACCGGTCTGCAACGCGTTGGCAATCATTATGGCATCGTAGCACTCAAACCATCCGGGCGCCGTCAACGGTTCGGGGTCATTGGCGGTCTGATAACCAGCCAGATCTGCTGGCGTCAGGTCAGTTTCAAAGCAGGCGCGGTATCGAATCGGAGAGCTGTCCGCATCAATCGCCTGAAAGTCCGTATAGGCGATGGTCTCGGGCTCATCTGCGCCGATTGCTAGCAAACGGACATCCTGTCCCGGCTTTGAGACCACTTCATAATAAAAGCCGTAAACTTGCAGATAGTACATGGCCCCACCAGCCAGAACAGCCGACCCAAGAAGGAGAATAGCAAGTAGTTTTCCGGTCATCGTTCGAGCATCCTATTCACGTGGCCTCTTTCATTGAGGTCGAAAATGGGCCAGTTTCCAACCTGATACAGGCTGACATTAGGGTAATGAAAATGGACACGACTCTCGCCGCAGGTTTTTTCGGCGCGCTTTTTGCGATCATGAACCCGATCACCAACTTGCCCGTTTTTCTGAGCGTGACTGATGGTCTGACCCCCGCAGATCAACGCAAGGTTGCGGTGAAAACCGTCACCTACTGTCTGATCCTGGGCGGTGCTTTTGCAGCCAGTGGCAGCAAGACATTGGGACTGTTCGGCATCAGCGTCAATGATCTGCGCGTTGCGGGCGGTCTTGTTGTCCTGATGATCGGCCTGAACATGCTGAGCGGCACCGAGAGCACGGCGCATCACGGAACCGAAGGCGAAAAGAAATCTTATCCCGAGGCCGACACCGTCGCCTTTTATCCGTTGGCCTTTCCCATCCTCGTTGGGCCTGGCACAATCACGACGTTGATCCTCTATGCACATCAAATGTCCAAACCTATGGACGTCATACTCTATGCGGCCGTTTTTCTGGCAGTGCTGTTTTTGCTGTTCGTCACATTCTGGAACGCCGCGGCGCTGTCCAAGCGGCTTTCGGACAACGCTCGGGTGATCATGAGCCGCTTTATGGGTATGATCCTGTCTGCCATCGCAATCAGCATGATCGCGGACGGACTTAAAGTTCTGCTTCCCGGTTTGGCGTAACTGCCGCATCAGACCTCGTACCCGGCGGCTTCGGTCTGGGCGAAGGCGTCGGCGCATTGCTTGGCCAAGGCGCGCACGCGTCCGATATAGGCCTGCCGTTCCGTCACCGAGATCACGCCACGCGCATCCAGCAGGTTAAAGATGTGCGACGCCTTGATGCACTGATCATAGGCCGGATGCGCCATGATGATGCGTTTGCCGGTCTTGGGATCGTCATGATCCTGCGCCAAAATGGTGGCACATTCAGCCTCGGCCTCTTTGAAATGGTCGAGCAACACGTCGGTATTGGCCACGTCAAAGTTCCAGCGGGCATATTCTTCTTCGGTCTGTTTGAATATGTCACCATAGGTCAGCGGGCTGGGTGACTGCGGATCGTTGAAGGGCATGTCCATCACGTGATCAACACCCAGCACATACATCGCCAGCCGCTCCAACCCATAGGTCAATTCACCTGAAACCGGCGCGCAGTCATGGCCTCCGACCTGTTGAAAATAGGTGAACTGGCTGACTTCCATGCCGTCGCACCAGACCTCCCAGCCCAGGCCCCAGGCGCCCAGGGTTGGGCTTTCCCAGTCATCCTCGACAAACCGGATGTCATGCAGGTCCATGTCGATGCCGATTGCCTCAAGGCTGCCCAGATACAACGCCTGCAGGTCCGGCGGGCTAGGCTTGATCAACACCTGATACTGATAATAGTGCTGCAAGCGATTGGGGTTCTCGCCATAGCGCCCATCTGTTGGGCGGCGCGAGGGCTGTACATAAGCTGCGGCCCAGGACTTGGACCCCAACGCGCGCAAAGTAGTCGCGGGATGGAATGTCCCTGCCCCCACTTCCATGTCATAGGGCTGCAGAATGGCGCAGCCTTTTGACGCCCAATAGGTCTGAAGGCGCAGGATGATCTCCTGAAAAGAGCGAGGTGCGTTGGACTTAACGGTCATCACATTCCCTTTGGACGCCATTGCGCCCTGTTCCGGTGGGTTTTGCCCTTCCTATGCAAGGGGCCAAGGGGCGTCAACGGGACAGTGTGCCCGGGAAGCCACTGAGCGGCCAAACTGGAAATTCCCCGTATTCCAGGCATGGTGTTTCAACCCGCATATCGCGTACTCTTCATCGCAGAAAAACACCGCGGACACAGGCACACAATGAGACGCATATTAACGGTAATTTCAGTTCTTTTCCTTTTCGGCGTGCGGGCATCATTTGCGCAGCAAGACGGAGGTGTTTGGGTCCAGGTTGAGGCGCAGCCTTCGCTGCGTGAAGCCCAGGAACGCGCACAAGCCTATTCTGGCGCGTTGCCAGACGTGAATGGATTTCGCCTGAATTCGGGCTGGTATGCCATTGTGATCGGCCCGTATCTGCGCGGCGATGCCGAGCAAGTTCTGCGGGTGTACCGCGCAGAGGGGCAAATTCCAGCCGACAGCTTTATCGCCTTCTCGAACACACTGGGGCAGCAGTTCTGGCCGGTCAGTGCGAATACTCAGGACCAGGCTGCTGTGACAGCGCCGGTCGCACCTGAACCGGAACAGCCAGTGGCCGAGGCAACCCCGCAAATTGCCGATGAAACCAGATCACAGGCGCTGCAAAGCGAACGATTGCTGAGCGCGCAGGAGCGTATGGGCCTTCAAACCGCACTTCAGGCAGCCGGTTTCTACAACTCGACGATTGACGGTGCCTTTGGACAGGGAACGCGTCGCTCGATGGGCGACTGGCAAAGTTTCAACGGATACGAGGCGACCGGGGTTTTGACGACGGCACAGCGCAAGGCCTTGATGGATGACTATAACGCGCCATTAATCAGCGCCGGAATGCAGCGCTACACAGACCCACAGGCAGGTATCGAGATGGCCATGCCGCTGGGTGTTGTTGCATTCGACCGATACGAGGCCCCCTTCGTGCATTTCAACGGCTCGACCGACCTGAATGCTCAGGCCCTGCTGATCAGTCAGGATGGCACCAAAGCAACCCTGCGGGCCCTTTTTGAAGTCATGCAGTCGCTGGAAATCGTTCCGCTTGAAGGCCCTCGCCAGCTGCGCGGTGACAGCTTTACGCTGGAAGGTCGCGGCAATGACATTGTATCCTATACCGAGGCCAAGCTGAAAGATGGTCAGATCAAAGGTTTTACCCTGGTCTGGCCCGAAGGGGACGAGGCGCGCCGTACCCGCGTTCTTGCCGCCATGAAAGCGGGCTTTAGCACCACTGATGCGGTTCTTGACGCCGCCGCCGGATCGGACGCTGCGCAAAGCATTGATCTTGTATCCGGCCTGCAGGTTCGCAAACCGCGCCTGTCACGCTCGGGGTTCTTTGCGGATGCCAAAGGCACCGTCCTGACCGTGACCGAGGCGGCAGATAGCTGCTCGCGGATCACGCTGGACGGCGCGCACGAGCTTGAGGTCGCCTCGACCGATCCCAATATCGGCATCGCCGTTCTGCGGCCAAGCCGCGACCTTTCCCCGATCAGCGTGGCCGAGTTCAGCAGCACCAAGCCGCGGATTCAGTCCGAGGTTGCGGTCTCCGGATTCTCGTATCAGGGCGTTTTGGGCGGTCCGACGCTGTCATATGGGCAGATCGCCGACCTGCGCGGCCTGAACGGTGAGGATGGCGTGAAGCGTCTGGCGCTGGCCACCCAACCCGGCGATGCAGGAGGCCCCGTGTTTGACGGCAACGGTCAGGTGGTCGGGATGCTTTTGCCGACCCCGACGAATGGGCGGACCCTGCCCGCCTCGGTCAGCCTGTCTGCCAATACAGAGAGCCTGAACAAGGCGCTGAGCAAGGCTGGGCTGGCAGGTCAATCCAGCGCCACCGCCGCCACGCAGGTCTCACCCAATGAGCTTAGCCGCCGGGCAAATGGGATGACTGTTCTGGTACAATGCTGGGATTGAGTTCGTAAAATCGCGCATTAACGCCGCCCATCCGGGCGGCTTTTTTTATTCTGCGCGCCATATGTCCGGAGTGATCCGGATCAATGTCGGCCCCTTAGCGGAAAACGCTTTTCGCACCGCAGACTGCATGTCTTCCAGTGTTGAGGGCGCAGCAGACAAGGCGCCGAATGCCTCGGCCAGTTTGCAAAAGTCAGGGTTTCGCGCAACGACAGCATTCGGCGCGATCTGACTGCCCACCATGCTGTCTTCGATCTCTTTCAGCTTGCCATTGTCCCAAAGAATGATCGGCAGGGGCAAACCCAGCTCTACCGCCACGCCCAATTCCATCATCGTGTAGTGAAAGCCATAATCCCCAGCAATCACAGCAGTCGGCCTGCCCGGCCGCGCGATAGCGCCACCTATTCCAGCCGGCAACGCATAGCCCAGCGTGCCAAAGCCGTTCGGGTGGTGCCAATGATAGGGGAAAGGCATTTCCCACACCCCCTTGGCAACATAGGCGAACTGGGTCATGTCCGAATACACCATCACATCCGCTGGCATTGCCTTACGCAAGGCATCCAACACCGGGACAATACCGGGCCGTTCCGCATCAATCTCGGCGCGCCATTTACTGCGGGCTTCGGAGACCTCATCCGAGGACCAGCCATTTGCCGGTTTGACATGGTCAATAGACGCCCACATCGCGTGGGCAAAGCTTCCGCCATCCGCCTGCAACTTGACAGAGGCCCGATGATGGTCCGACAGGACCTGAGGGTCCAGATCAATGCGGATCATATTGGCCGTATGCCCCAGCGCATCGCGCCACAGATCGACCTCACCCAGCTCGGCTCCGACGACCACCACAAGATCGGCGGAGGCGATGATCCGGGCGCTTTCGGGACGAGACAAGGCAGCCCCAAAATCCAACGCATAATCCAACCCCACCATTCCACGCCCCGCATAGGTGGTGAAACAGGCCGCTCCGATCTGTGTCAGAATCTGCCGCCACAAGTTTGATCTTGCACCACCTCCCAGAACGAACAGCGGCCTGCGCGCAATGTTCAGCATCGACAAGACCGGCGCGACGTCCGGCGGCAGAGCCTTTGTCCGCAAACCCGGCTGGTTCGGGAATGGGGCTGGGTCAGCCTGTGCCTTAAGTTGCGAAATCGGCACCTGTATGTGCTTGGGTCTGGGGCGGCTCAACGCGAACTCTTCGAAAGCACGTTCAACCAGGCCATAGGCGGCCGAAGCTGTATTAGCCTGCAACGACCAATCCGCGACCGTTTCTCCGGCGGCACGTTGATCCTTCATCTGATGAAGCTGTCCCTGCAGCGCCTGATCATCATCAAGGCAGGAGGACAGCACCAGCATTGGCACCGAATCCGAATACCCCTGCCCCATGGGTGTCATGATGTTGCACAGCCCAGGCCCTGTGATCACATAGGCCACGCCAGGATTGCCGCTTGCGCGCGCATATCCGTCCGCCATGAAACCGGCCCCCTGCTCGTGACGCGCAAGAACATGGGTGATGCCGGCTTCTTCGATCCCGCGATACATCTCTTGATTATGGACGCCGGGGATACCAAAAATCACATCAACACCCCGATCCCGGAGCATGTGCGAGATTTGAGCGCCAAGTGGTCTTTTCATCAACTTCTCCAGAAATGGACTGTGAACAGCGCATAGACCGCGAGCAGTTCAAGCCGACCGACCAGCATCCCCGCAGATAGTAACCATTTGGCTGTATCGCTGAGCCCGCTGAAATTACCCGCTGGTCCGATCTGATCCCCAAGGCCCGGACCAACATTGGCCAACGCTGTTGCTGCACCCGAGACAGAGGTAATGAAATCCAGCCCGGTCAGCGCCAGCGCCCATGTCAGAAAACCCAAAGACAATACGAAGAACATGAAAAAGCTCATGACCGAAGTCAGGACATCCGTTCCGATGGGACGCCCGTCATAGAGAGGCATGAACACCCCATGCGGTGAACGGATACGCCGGATTTGAGTTTTGATGGATGCAAACAGCAGTTGATAGCGGAAAATCTTGATCGAACAGGCAGTTGATCCCGCACACCCTCCGATCAGGCCAATCAGGAAGAACACCATGATCGGAAAACTGCCCCAACCCATATAATCGACGCTGGCATATCCGGTACCTGAAATGATCGATGTGATGTTGAACAGCGATTCCCGCACCGCCTGTTCCCAGTGATGCGGAAAGACAGAGGTCAAAAACACCGCCATGACGGCTACAAGAATCAGGATCGTGGCCAAAAACGCCCGAATCTGACTGTCGCGGAACAGGGAGCCGGTGCTGCCATTGGCAAACTGAACATAACGCACAAATGGCAGGGCAGCGAGGATCATGAAAATCGACGCCGCATATTCCGCCGGACCCGAGAAGGTACCGAACGATGCATCATAGTTTGAAAACCCACCGGTCGAGATTGTGGTCATAGAATGAACCACGGCGTCAAAAAAGCTCATGCCAAGACCGGTGTAAACAAGCGCGCAGACCACGGTCAGGAACACGTAGATCAGGGAAATCTGGCCTGCGATTTCTTGCGCCCGCGGCAGGATCTTACCCATGGTTTCGAAACCTTCCGAACGGAAGATCTGCATTCCTCCGACCCGAAGCTCGGGCAGAAAAACCATTGCAACAACGATGATCCCGATACCGCCCAGCCATTGCAGCACACCGCGCCACAAAAGCAACCCCTGCGGCAGCCCGTCGAGCCCGGAAATCACGGTCGAGCCCGTGGTCGTAAGGCCAGACATGGCCTCGAAATAGGCATCGACAAAGCGCAACTCGGTTTCCCCGAACAGGAAAGGAATTGCCCCAAATAAAGGCAAAGCCACCCAAACGCCGGTCGTGAGCAGAAAGGTCTGACGGATCGTCAACCCTTCGCCAACGCCATTTGAGCAGCTCATAGAAAGGACAGCGCCGGTCAGAATGGTGATAACGCTGCTTTCAAGGAATACATGCCATTCGCCGCGGCCCTCGATAAGGTCCGCAAGCATGGGCAACATCATGGTCGCCCCAAGAATGGCGACCAACAGGCCAATCACATATCCTACCGGGCGCATGTCCGTCATGAGGCGCAGCGTTGGCGCGCCTGCACGACTGTGTCAAGCGGATGTCCCGATTACTTTTCGGTTTTGCCGCTCGAGACGGGCATCACGGGCGGTTTCGAAGGCGCGCGTGACCGGCGTGCAGCTGCCGCCTGTCCCGACTGAGCCTTCGGCGCGGCCGGATTTGTAGGTGCAGGTTTGGCGGTTGCAACCCGATCTGCCTTCACCTTGGACGCTACGGGTTTAACAGCTGCGGTTTTTGCAACAGCAGCGTCGATCGCTGCGGCGGGAGCAGCAGTTTTTGCCACTGCAGGTCTGACTGCAGCAGGTTTAGCGGCTTCTACTTTGGGCGTTTCAGATTTGGCAGTTACGGTTTTGGTAACTGCAGGCTCTGCCGTAGCGGCTTTGGGGGCAGCGGGCCTAGCTGCGACCTTTGGGGCTGCGCCTTTTGCCACTGCAGGTTTTGCCGCGGACTTGGTCTGTGCCTTTTTCGCACCCCCCGACGCTCTGGCTTTTGTCACAGGTTTCGCCAGGGCGGGCTTGGGCGATTCGGCCTTTGCCTTGACTTCTGCCTTTTTCTGGACGGCCACTTTGACCTTTGCCGCAGGTTGCGGATCAGCATTGACCACAGGCATCGCCTGAGATTTGAACTCAGGTGCCTTCACGTCAGCAACAGTCTTTTCGGAGGCGACACGCAGGGCCTGAACCTGGGCGAAGGGCAGTTCAATCGCAGAGTTGGTCAGAATTTGCATGATTTTCAAATGGTTGGTCATTGCCTCACCGGCAAATCGAATTGCTGCTGCCTGAAATTCAAATGGCTGGGTAAACGGGTTCATGAGGTTGTTCTCCTGTGAAAGTGATGCAACCCGCGAATGAGTAAAGAACCCTGCCCGCCCTGACTAAACGGGCGGATTACGTTGCCTTGCAGTCCTTGGCGTCGCACGTGCCGGCTTCCTGATTGAGTGAAATGATCACCAGAACAGTGACCACGGGATGGCTGCATTCAAGGATAGTTTACAGCAAGAACTTCGCGCTTGCAGCATTTATCGCTGCAATGCGGCGAAATTTCACCACGCCAGTACTTAATCAACGCTTTACAAAGGTTTAGAGCCTATCCGACATGAAACAATGTCGTAAACAGCCTCGGATCCAGGCTGGAGGACACAAAGGTCGGGCCCTCAGTCAGAACAGAAACGGCATCATGGCTGTGCAGGCTTTCTTGATGGCTGGCGATCACTCGGAAATCGCCGATATGATGGTCTGCCAAAAGTTCGGCACAAAACAGGCGTGCCGCGTCTTCGACAAAAATCGGGTTTGCGGCGTTCAGCTCGGCAAAGGCCTGCTCATCTTCACGTTTGACCATGACCTGCGTCTCGGTCGGCACCGCCCTGCGACACAGCGCAATCAGATCTTCGAACCAGAGGCAATCGGCATCGCAATCGACCGCAACCGATATCCGCGCAACCGAGCGCTGCGAATGCGGCGTCGCCAGTTGCCCTCGTGTAGACCGCGCATGCTCGCTGAGCTCCAGAGAACATGGGCACGTCGAGGAATACACATAATCCAGATGCATGATCTTTTGACGCACGCCATTCTGTTCAACCAGTTCCAGCGCGATATCGTAATATTGATAGCCTTCCAGACCCGAACGCAGGCTTTGAGTCCTGTCCGGGTAAGAGAACCGCATCTGGATACGTGCGTCAAAGCTGTCCAGATCGGTCATATAGTCGTTCAGCGCAGCCTCGATCACCTCAAAGCTGAACGTGCGCTCAGCATGTTTGTAGAACGAACGCATGATACGGGACATGTTGATGCCCTTCTTTTCCGCATCAAGGCTGACAGTGCCAGTCACTGAGGTCTCCAGCGTCAGGTCGTCGCCCTGCTTGCGGTGAAAACGGATCGGCAAGCGGAAATTCGATATGCCAACATGTTGAATCTGTTGCTTCGCCCCACGGATCAGGCTGGAAGGTCCATTCTGAAGGTCAGGCAACGAGGCGCGGTAGGCCTCATCCACAGCAAACCCCTCGGGGTAATGCCGCGACAGGGATGGGTAGTTGACCGGCAGGAGCCCCGGCACAAGCCGCGCGACAGCAGGATCAAGCTGACCGATTTCAGCCTCGGTCGCGTTCTCGGCCCATTTCCGCAGGGTTTTCAACGCTGCCGCGGCCTCATCATTGTTGGGGGCGTCATCAATGTCACGGGGATACACGTTCATCGATCAGGGCTCCTCGGGTTGGTCGCCGGACTATATATATGTTCGACGCGATTTCCAGTCTAATGGTATACGCGCCGAAACACAGCCCGGATCGAAACTTCGTGATGGGCGCATCATGCGCACAAGTCACAAACCGCTTTCGAACTATGCCTAACAGTCCAGATGACGCCCCTATTGCTGAGAAACGTCCAATGCGCGCTTGATATCGGCAAGAAGATCATCGGCGTCTTCCAGACCGACCGAGAACCGGATGAGGCCCGGAGCAATGCCCAGCTCAACTTTTTGGTTGTCACTCAATCTTTGATGTGTGGTGGTTGCCGGGTGGGTCGCAATCGACTTGGCATCGCCCAGATTGTTCGAAATCACCGGAATCGTCAGGGTGTTAAGGAAGGAAAATGCCGCCTCTTTTCCGCCCTTGATATCCAACGACAGCACAGTCCCGCCTTTGCCGCCAAGCTGCGTTTGTATCAGATCATTCTGCGCATGAGACTTCAGACCGGGGTAAAGCGTCCGCTCCAACGCCGGATGGCCCTCTAGCGCCTCAGCAATCTTCTGGGCGGTTTCGGCCTGTGCGTTGACCCGCAAGGCCATGGTCTCAAGCCCTTTCAACATGATCCACGCGTTGAAGGGGCTAAGCGCGCCTCCGGTGTGTTTCATATAGGGCTCGACCGTACCACGGATGAACTCTTTGGTGCCGATGATGACACCACCCAGGGCGCGGCCCTGCCCGTCAATATGCTTGGTCGCCGAGTAGACAACCACGTCAGCCCCCTGAGCGATCGCGCGCGAGAAAACTGGGGTCGAGAACACATTGTCCACGATGACCGTTGCACCAACCGCATGGGCCAGAAGGGAAACGGCTGAGATGTCGATGACCTCAAGCGTCGGGTTGGACATGGATTCGAAGAAAACCGCTTTGGTGTCCGGGCGGATCGCAGCCTCCCATGCGTCAAGATCGGTACCGTCCACAAAGGTCACTTCAACCCCGAACCGGGTCAGCACGTTTTCCAGAATATACAGGCACGACCCGAACAGAGCCTTGGCAGAAACAACGTGGTCACCGGCTTGCAACATCGAAGTCAGTGCCGCATTCACCGCAGCCATTCCAGAGGCGGTGGCAAAAGCGTCTTCGCCCCCTTCCAGAGCCGCGATACGCTGTTCAAACATCGAAACTGTCGGGTTGCCATACCGAGCGTAAATGAACTCATCAGGGCCGGTTTCGATGAACCGCGCCTCGGCCTGCTCGGCCGTATCATAGACAAATCCCTGGGTCAGAAAGATCGCCTCGCTCACTTCGTTGTATTGGCTGCGGCGGGTGCCGCCATGGACGGCTTGTGTGCGCTTGTTCCAGCTCTCGCTCATGTCATTCCTTTCAGCCCCGCTTGGGAGGCAAACAAAAAACCCCAGACGCGGCCAAGCGAAAGGGGTCTTTCATCCTGACCTTTTAGCGGTGTTGTTTAACGTGGCCCGCAATCCGGTAACAAATCGCCACTTGATGAGGATGCATTTACGCCCCGTCCCAGATCACGTCAAGACCGGCTGCACCAAGGTCACGCTTTCGTAACACACCTGCGCGCCCTCTTGCCGAACGCGCTGAAACCTCCATGATCGCGTCCAGTTTGAGGAGATGACATGATCGATCTATATTTCTGGCCCACGCCCAACGGCTGGAAAGTGTCCATCGCTTTGGAAGAGATGGAGCTGCCCTATAAAACCCACCTGATCAACATCGGCCAAGGCGACCAGTTCGACCCCGAGTTCCTTAAGATCGCCCCCAATAACCGGATGCCCGCGATCGTCGATCCGAACGGACCCGGAGGGACGCCGGTATCTGTATTCGAAAGCGGCGCGATCCTGATGTATCTCGCCCGAAAAACCGGACGCTTCTATGGTGAAACTGAACGTGACCGGATTGCTGTCGAAGAATGGCTGATGTGGCAGATGGGCGGCATCGGCCCGATGGCGGGACAAGCACACCATTTCCTGAAATACGCACCTCAGCTGGACCCGCCGCAAGACCTGCCCTACCCCAAGGATCGCTACCGTGCCGAAGTCGGACGTCTTTACGGCGTTCTGGATCGCAGGCTGGCCGAGAACGAATATGTGGCCGGCAATTTCTATTCCATCGCCGACATGTCGATCTGGGGCTGGGCGAGCTTGTGGGAAGGGCAACAACAGGTGTTGGAAAACAAGCCTCACTTTACCCGCTGGTTGGAAACCGTAAGCTCTCGCCGCGGTGTGCAAGCGGGCCGCGCCTTGCATGCCGAGTTGCGCGGAGATCACCGTGACAGGCAATCGCAGGGCGTTTTGTTTAAACGATAAGCGAGGGTATTGTTTACACGGTATGTCGCATTTTCTGGATGCCAGAATCAGGAGTGAATTTTGACCGTCCTAGTACAACCGGCCTCCAAATCTGTTCCACCCGAGGCTCTCGCCGATCTTCTATGGAGCACAGATCCAAAACTAAACGGTTACATATTTGGAAAAATGGATGTCTTGCTTAAGATCATCGGAACAGAATGGCCCGCGCAACTAGGTTTGTATTCGTTCAAACATGCCTTCACGGCCATGTACCGTGGCAAAGTCGCCGGCCTCCTTATTGGGCATACAGAAGAAGAATATGCTGCGAATTTCGATTTTTCCGTCGATCATCAAGCTAATGCTCTTGGCGAAGATGAAGCCCGTCATCTAAAATCTGCCTTGCATTGGATGGATCGGTTGTTTCCCGCCCCGCGTCAAAACTCTTACTACATTCTCGAATTCGCTGTGAACCCAGACATGCAGGGTACAGGCATTGCCAGCCAACTCTTTGCAATAGCAACGAAACGGGCTTTGGCGGGTGGGTGCAATCAAATATGCCTTGATGTAGCTGCCAACAATGAAGCCGTTAGTTTTTATGAACATATTGGATTTAGCGTCGAAATTGAATCGCGCGTGCCCGTTTTGGACGACGAGCATGGAATAGGAATGCACCTGCACATGGTTCTAGAGATCGGTCAAAGCGACTGACATCGGTGCAGGCTCGATTGCAATATTGTCGATAAGAATATTCAGCCGCGACCGTTCATGTCGCAATTCCCACTGGAAACAGGCAACGCCCTTCACTAAGGAAGAAATCGACAATCGAAAAAGGAAGACGCACGCAATGGCAAAGATCACCTATGTCGAGCATGGCGGTACCGAGCACACTGTCGAGGTCGCCAACGGACTAACCGTCATGGAAGGAGCCCGTGACAACAACATTCCCGGCATCGAAGCGGATTGCGGCGGCGCCTGTGCCTGTTCGACCTGCCATGTCTATATCCACCCCGACTGGGTTGAGAAAATTCCCGGCAAGGATGACATGGAAGAAGACATGCTGGACTTTGCCTATGAGCCCGACCCTGCCCGTTCGCGCCTGACCTGCCAGATCAAAGTCACAGAAGAGATGGATGGCCTGATCGTTCAGATGCCGGAAAAACAGATCTGATGCCCTGCAAAGCGCCGCGCCTACCCTACCGAACTTGGCAGGGTCAGGCCCGCGGCGCAGCGCTGACGTTGTGCTTCTGGCTGACCGGCCATGTCCCGCTGGCACTGGCAGAGACCGTCCCAGCCGCTCGTTTCACCGAGCCGACTACACGTTACGCCCACGGAGTTCTGGGTGATAACATCGAATATGGCGCGTTGGAGCTGACTATCCAAAGCGGAAATGTGACCATCCGTCTTCCATCTGATCGCGTATTTGAAGATCTCGCTCCACGGCTTGTAGACGTGGATCAGGTTGGGACCCCCGAGGCCATTGTCGTTGAATCTCAGGACCAAGCGGGCGCTCAGTTGGCCATCTATGATGCCAGAGGCGACAAAATCGCCGCAACTCCGCATATCGGTACCCGCTTTCGATGGCTTGCTCCGGTCGGGGCGGCGGATCTGGATGGGGATGGCAATATCGAGATCGCCTATGTCGACCGCCCTCATCTGGCCAAGACATTGCGCATTTGGCGCTTTGTCGACGGAGAATTAATCCAGATTGCCGCCCTACCAAGGCTGACAAATCATCGGATCGGCGAAGATTTCATCACAGGGGGTCTGCGCGACTGTGGCAATGGCCCGGAACTGGTTGTCGCGTCTGCGGACTGGCGCGAAATTGTCAGCATCCGCTTTGACAATGGCTGGGTGCAGCATCTGGTCGCCCCCTTTAGCCCGAAAGCAATGACCTCTGCGCTTAACTGCGTACCCTCGCCCTGACTGCAGCCCGCGTCAGAGGGCTGCCCGGCCCAAGTCCATTGACGCTGCATCTCTGATGCAGTGGCTGGGCGCGGGAGCCGTCGCGATTACAGCGCCCGCCATCCGATATCCCGGCGAAAGAACCCCTCTGGCCAGTTGATCCCGTCGATCAGCTCATAGGCGCGGTCACGCGCTTCCTGCAGGTTCCGTCCGCGTGCGGTGACATTCAATACCCGGCCACCACTAGAGACGATCTGACCGTCGGCTTCTTTGGTTCCTGCGTGAAACACCATATTGCCGCTATCTTCAGATATTTCATCCAGCCCTTTGATCACGCTGCCTTTTTGGTAGGCGCCCGGATAACCATTAGCGGCCATGACTACCGTCAAGGCGTGATCATCCGCCCAGTTTACACGCGCCTCGGCCAACCGGCCTTCTGCTGCGGCGTGCATCAGGTCCATCGCCTGCGCGCCCAGGCGCATCATCAGCACCTGACATTCCGGGTCGCCGAAACGCACGTTATATTCAACCAACCGTGGCTGGCCGTCCTTGATCATCAAACCAACATAAAGAACGCCCTGAAACGGCGTTCCGCGCCGCTTCATCTCTGCCATGGTGGGGCGCACAATCTCGTTCATCGCGCGCTCTTCGATTACAGCGCTTAACACAGGAGCCGGAGAATACGCGCCCATGCCGCCGGTGTTCAGACCGGTATCGCCCTCGCCTACCCGTTTATGGTCTTGCGCCGTGCCAATGGACAGGTTGCTTTCCCCGTCGCACAGCACGAACAGAGATGCCTCTTCACCTTCCATGAACTCTTCGACCACAACTTCGGCACCGGCACCACCAAAGGCTCCGCCAAACATGTCATCGATCGCATCCAAGGCCGTCGCTTCGTCCATCGCAACGATCACACCCTTGCCCGCGGCCAAGCCATCAGCCTTGACGACGATAGGTGCGCCCTGCTTTTTGATATAGGCTTTGGCTGGCTCGGCCTCGGTAAACCGGGCGTATCCTGCGGTTGGAGCATTGGCGGCGTCGCAGATCTCTTTAGTAAAGCTCTTGGACGCCTCGAGACGTGCAGCCGCGGCCGAGGGGCCAAAAACCAGCACACCGGCCTCGCGCAAACGATCCGCAACCCCCGCAGCCAATGGCGCCTCGGGGCCGACGATCACAAAGTCGATCGCGTTCTCATCCGCAAATCTGACCACCTCACCGCCGTTTTCGATGTCCAGTGCCGCACATTCGGCGATCTGGGCAATCCCAGCATTGCCCGGAGCCACAATCAGGCGATCACATTTCGGGTTTTGCATCACCGCCCAGGCCAGGCTGTGTTCGCGCCCACCACTGCCGAGAATGAGGATGTTCATGACTGCTCTCCGATCTGCTTGGCCTTGCCTTCCGCGCGTTCTAAGCTGGCCGGGCATTTGACACAAGGCGCTGAAATGTCCGACCTGCTTGACGACCCCATTCCCGGCCAAAATACCCCAGAATACACTGTTTCCGACATCTCGGGCGAGGTGAAGCGGACGCTGGAAGGCAGTTTCGGCCGAATCCGTGTTCGGGGTGAAGTCGGTCGCGTGTTCAAAGCCAGATCTGGTCATCTGTACTATGACATCAAGGACGACAAGAACGTACTGGCCTGCACCACTTGGAAAGGCCAGGTTGCTGCCCTGTCCGTGGTTCCCGAGGAAGGTCTGGAAGTGGTCGTCACAGGCCGTCTGACCGCTTTTGGAGCGCAGTCCAAATACAATCTGAACGTGGATGAGGTTTCGGTGGCCGGACAGGGTGCCCTGATGGCCCTGCTTGAAAAGCGAAAGAAACAGTTGGAATCCGAGGGCCTGTTCGCACCCGAGCGTAAAAAGCCTCTGCCCTATCTTCCTCAGATCATCGGCGTGGTGACTTCACCCTCGGGCGCGGTGATCCGCGATATCCTGCACCGGTTGCGTGACCGGTTTCCGCGCAAAGTGTTGATCTGGCCTGTCGCCGTGCAAGGTTCGAATTGCGCGCCTGAGGTGGCGAACGCGATTACTGGTTTCAACCAACTGACTCCTGGCGGTGCGCTGCCACGACCGGACCTGATCATCGTCGCCCGTGGTGGCGGGTCAATCGAGGACCTCTGGGGGTTCAACGAAGAGATCGTGGCCCGCGCTACGGCGGCATCAGAGATCCCGGTGATCTCGGCCGTTGGGCACGAGACCGACACGACCCTGATTGATTTTGTGTCGGACCGCAGGGCCCCAACCCCCACAGCCGCAGCCGAGCTTGCGGTGCCCGTCCGCATGGAACTTTTGGCCTGGACCGGAGAGCAGGGCGCCCGCCTGTCCCGTGCAGCCACGGACGCTGTGCAAAGACGGTCGCAACGGTTGCGGGATTTATCCCGCGCATTACCACGCCCGGATAGCTTGTTGAACAACCCGCGACAACGCCTTGATTTAATTGCGGACCGACTGACACCAGCACTTGAGCGCGGCGTGCAAAACCGCCGTTTGCAAGTTGTGAAACTGTCCGCCCATCTGCGCCCGTCCACATTACGCTCACTGGTCGGAACCCGACAGGAAACACTGCGCAGCCTTTCGTCGCGCCTGTCTGTCCGGCCGATCCAGCGCGAAATCGACAGCCAACGGCAAAACATCAACCGCCTAGCCGAACGCTTGAGTACAGCGCAAGCCGCGCGTCTGGACCGGATGCGTCAATCCCTGGAAACCGCAGACCGGCTGCGTGAAACGCTCAGCTACAAGGCAACGCTGCAACGTGGATATGCGGTCGTACGCGCCGAAGGACAGGTACTGACAACCCGAAAACAGGCGGCAAATCACCAATCCTTTGACATTGAATTTGCAGATGGCGAATTGAAGACCGGCCCGTCTACCGCGTCACCGTCAACTTCGAAAAAGCCGCCGAAAAAGGATGCGCCGGATCAGGGGTCGTTGTTCTGACCCCTGCACAGGCTAGACACCGACTTCGGGACCGTAACAGACCATCTCGGCGTCTGTGTCTTCGTTCTCATATAGTTCGGTCATCTCAGGATTTCCCTCGAACTGAGCGATCAGACCGCCGCCAGTTTCAGTGAATACCCAGCATTGCGGGTCATGTCGGTCTTCATAGACGAAACAGATCTGTCCTTCCTGCTCGTACCAGAGCCCTTCTTTGCAGTTCCCATCCAGAAAAGACCAAATCACGCGGCGATCCGGCAGATAACGCTCGACCCCATAGATCCTGCCTTCAAAGCCATAGAACAGGGTTTTTCCCAGCGTATAGCGGTCAAATTCCGCGCCGGACAGGGATGTGTCAGCACAAACCGCCGGGGCAGCCAACGACAACAGAATCGCAATTCGTTTCAGCATGGGTTCATTCTGTCAGATGGCAGGCCGCTAGGCCAATTCCCTTTTCATTCCAACCGGGTGCCTTCACGTCACCGATTGAGTTTTGCGGTTATGCGCTGCGAAAGTGTTCGGTACATGCTGCGGAGATAACTCTATGACCAATGCCCTCTTTCTGATTGCGACAGCTTGCGCTCTGGCTTACCTGCCATTGACCTCGCGTGGCGCTGGCGCTGTTCGGTCAATCCTAAAGACCCTATCCGTCGCAGTTCTGGCGGTCATTGCCGCCCAAAGTGGCGCTCCATTTCTGTTGATCCTTGCGCTGGCATTCTGTGCGCTGGGGGACGCCCTTCTGTCCCGGGAAAGTGATGCCACCTTCATGGCCGGGATCGGTGCCTTTGCAACTGGTCATCTGGCCTATATCGGGCTGTTCCTGTCCCATCCGGCCAGCGACGCCGCGCTTATTCTGGAGAAGCCCGGATATTTCTGGTCTTTGATCCTCCTCGGTATTGTCGTTGTCACCCTATTACCGCCGCGTGCCGGAGACCTGAAATGGCCCGTTCTCGGGTATATTCCGATCATTCTGGGCATGGGCATCACGGTCCTGGCCCTGCCCGAAACAGGCGCGCTGCGTTGGGCTTTACCTGCGGCTTTGTCCTTTATCGCGTCCGACCTGATCCTGGCGACTGAGAAGTTTCTTCTGCCAGTGGACCATCCCAGCCGCCGTTTCACCTCCTATCTGGTTTGGGTATTGTATTGGGGGGCGCAAGCCGGTCTTCTGATCGCCTTCCTCTGACCCTTTGCAACTGCTGCAATTCCGCATTAGGTGAGAGGAACACCTGCGGAGACCAAAAATGGCGCTATTCTCAAAGCTCAAGGACAAGCTGTTCAAATCCTCATCCCGCCTTGAACAAGGGTTGGATGCCATCGTTGAAGATGGGGGCGAGGAAACAACTGCACCGGATCCAATCCCGCCAGCGCCAGCGCCGCATTCCGAACCGGCACCCGAAGTCGCGCAACCGGACATGGCACCGGAACAGGCAGTTGCCAAACCGGTGTCCACTACAGCCGAGTCTGCGCCGTCCAAATCCATGCTCGGGCGGCTTTTCGGGCGCGCCGAGACCGAGACAACAGTTCGCCGCACGCTGGATGACGACATGCTGGAACAGCTTGAAGAGCTGTTGATTGCATCCGACATGGGTGTGGACACAGCGCTGCGTGTCACCGCCAATATGGCCGAGGGCCGTTATGGCCGCAAACTTTCGACACAAGAGATCAAGCAGCTTCTGGCGCAGGAAGTCGCCCGGGTTATGGAACCCGTTGCAAAGCCCATGCCGCTCTATTCCAAACGCCCACAGGTGGTACTGGTCGTTGGCGTCAACGGATCGGGCAAGACCACCACGATCGGCAAACTAGCTAGCCAGTTCAGGGCGGCCGGCAAGAACGTAGTGATCGCAGCTGGAGACACCTTCCGCGCAGCCGCCGTTGAACAGCTGCAGGTCTGGGGCGACCGCGCAGGCGTTCCGGTCCTGACAGCCCCCGAAGGCTCGGACCCCGCCTCCCTGGCCTTCGATGCGTTGACCCGCGCACAAGAGGATGGCGCCGATCTGTTGATGATCGACACCGCCGGTCGTCTGCAAAATCGTGCCGACCTGATGGAGGAATTGGCCAAGATCGTCCGGGTGATCCGCAAAGTCGACGAAACCGCACCGCACAATACCCTTTTGGTTTTGGACGCCACCACCGGTCAGAATGCACTCAGTCAGGTCGATACCTTTCAGAAACTGGCCGATGTCTCCGGCCTGGTGATGACCAAGCTGGACGGCACCGCAAAAGGCGGCGTGCTGGTGGCACTGGCCGACAAGTTCGGCCTGCCCATTCACGCAATAGGCGTCGGAGAACAGATCGACGATCTCGCCCCTTTCGATCCCGATGAATTCGCCGCTGCTCTAACCGGCCTCGATCAACGCTGATCCGAACTTCAACTGGCTAAAAATATCTTCGGGGGTGTGGGGGGCAGACAGCTCCCCACCCTCTCCACCCGCGAAAGGTCGATGTCTTGAGCGACTGGCTCATCTCTCTGGAAGGCACGCCCAAGGGCCATGACCTTGCCCTTGGGCTCGCGCTGATGGCCGCCTTCTTGCACGCGGTGTTCGGAGCATTACAAAAGGGCCGTCACGACCCGTGGCTGTCTCGCGGGGCCATAGACGCCAGCTACTGTCTTCTGGCTGCACCTTTCGCGTTTTTTTTAGTGCCCTGGCCCGAACCCTATATGTGGCCAATCTTCGCCACCGTCTGGCTGATCCACATCGCTTACAAGATACTGCAGGCAATGGCCTATACCAAGGGCTCTTACACTGTGGTCTATCCCGTCGTGCGCGGCACCGGGCCGCTGTTCACCGTTTTCGGCGCCTATCTTTTGTTTGGCGAGACCTTCTCTGCAACCCAATGGTTTGGTGTCGCGGTCTTGCTGGCCGGGATATTCGGGCTGGCGGCCTATAATTTGCGGTTTCTTGAAACCAACCGCGAAACGCTTGGGATCGCCCTAGCCTTGGCCCTCGCAACCGGCCTGTTTGTGGCGTTATATACCACCTATGACGCCTATGGCATTCGTGCGACGGCCGATCCGTTCACCTTTCTGGCCTGGTTTTTCATGATCGACGGGGCCGCCATGCCGATCTATGCGTTCTTTCGCTGGCGCGTGATGGCCCATCGCCCGGCCTTGGGACCCTTGGCGCTGCGCGGCATCGCCGGCGGGATCATCGCCCCCCTATCTTTCGGGGCCATCATGCTGGCCACGCGGTTGGACAAGGTCGGCGAAGCCGCCGTTCTGCGGGAAACCTCCACCGTCTTTGCCGCCCTGATCGGCTGGCTGGTTCTGAAAGAAACCGTCGGCCCAAGGCGGATCGCGCTGATGGCATTGATTGCACTCGGCGCCGTAATAGTTGAAATGGGCGGGTAAGCAGCAGGACAAAAGACATGACAGGCAAGACCGACATAAATCCATTTCTGAAACAGGTGCTGGAACTGGGTCCTCCGCTGGCCTTTTTCTTCATCTACCTGCGCTTGCGCGATGACAGCTTTATGATCGGCGGCATCGAGTATTCCGGCTTTATCATTGCCACGATCATTTTTGTGCCGCTGATGCTGGGGGCAATGGGCATCTTGTGGTACCTGACCGGCAAGCTAAGCCGGATGCAGATATTTACAGCTTTCATGGTCATTTTCTTCGGCGGCCTGACCGCCTGGTTCAATGACGAGCGGTTCTTCAAGATGAAAACCACGCTTGTTTATGGCCTGTTTGCTCTGATCCTGGGGATCGGGCTGCTGCAAAAGAAATCCTATCTTGCCTATGTTCTGGACGAGATTCTGCCCATGAAACACGAAGGCTGGATGATCCTGACCCGTCGTCTGTGTGCGTGTTTTGCTGTTCTGGCCGTCGCAAATGAATTCGTGTGGCGCACGATGTCGACCGACCTGTGGGTCAAGATTGAGACCTTCGGATTCCCCATTGCCCTTATGGCGTTCCTCATGCTGCAGTTCAGCCTGTTGCAAAGCTATATGGATGATCCCGATCATCAATGACGGCTAAATCCTCAACCGCCCTTCGGATGACTTTTCCGTGAAGCGCGGGAGGCCATAAAACCTAACAAAATCCTTGGCTAAACGCTTGGGCTATGAAAAGTTGTGTCACCACTCACCTTTTCCCGCCGGAGCACCACACCAAATGACGGCTTTCCCAAATAGTGGCTTTCTATCCGAAGCTTCAGACCGGCTGAGATCAATGCTCTCGGCACAGGCGACAGAGATTTCTCTCGAACCTGGTGATATCCTTTTCGAACAAGGGGATGAAGGGGATGCCCTCTATGCCATTCTTGCCGGCACGCTAGAGGTGTCCTTCTTGGCGATGAGCGGTCGAAAACTCTCGTTGACATTGATGAAGCCTGGCGAGGTCTTTGGTGAAATCGGCTTGTTCGACAATGGCCCCCGCACCGCAACCGTGGCCGCGGCCGAGGCCTCTCGGGTGCTGCGTGTGCGTAGGTCCGATGTCATGAACCAGATCCGCCAACATCCTGACCTTGCGGTGGATATGATCCGACTGGCCGGTTTGCGCATGCGGTGGATGGGGTCGCAACTGAATGAACAGGTCTTTTTGCCGATGCCTATCCGGCTTGCGCGCAAACTGCTGCATCTGTCCAACCTTCAAGACGATCCAACCACTCGCATTACCCTGTCCCAAAGCGAGCTGGCCGAATTCGTTGGTGCCACGCGCGAAGCTGTCTCAAAGACAATTTCAACCTGGAAACGCGACAAGGTTGTCGAAGCTTCGCGGGGCGGCCTGATGATCCATGATTTTGAGGCGCTGCGGGAACTGGCGGATTCCGACCTCATTTGACCTGTTGTGACCTGCTTCACATACGACGGATCGCATTAAGATTACGTTAGGAACTGTTACCGTAGGAGGTCAGAGAATCATCCCCGATATCTGTCCACTGACCTCTCCCTGTACCAGAGCCATACGCCTTCCCCGGCGTGTGGCTCATCTTTTTTCAGCACAGAAAAAAGGCCAGAGCAGGTGCCCTGGCCTTTCTGTTTGTTCAACCTAAGAGATCACTCTTCAAGGCTCAGCGCGACAAAGCGTGGATCTCCACCGCGCCGCACCAAAAGCAGCAGTGACTTCCGCCCGGCCGTGCGGGCTTCTTCCATTCGGTCCTCGAGATCAGAAATCGCAGTGACCTTCTGCTGGCCAGCCTCGGTGATCAGATCACCGGCGCGCAAACCCTTGGCATAGGCTTCTGACGCCTCGTCCACTTCGGTCACAACCAGCCCCTCGGTATCCGGCTCCAGCCCCAGATCAGCACGCAGGGCTTCAGTCACGGGCGATATCGTCAGCCCCAGAATATCGGCATTTTCCTCAACCGGGGCTTCTTCTGCCTCACCCTCTTCGCTTTCGGCCCGCTCGGCATCTTCGCGGCGGCCCAGAGTCACGAGCACTGTCTGCGTGCTGCCATCCCGATGCACCACCACACGGACCGACTTGCCAACCGTTGTCTCACCAACCTGACGTACCAATCCACGGGTGTCATCGACCTCGACACCATCAAAGCTGAGGATCACATCGCCCGCCAACAGGCCTGCCTCTTTGGCCGGGCCCTCGGGTACATCGCTGATCAGTGCGCCACCCGGCTTGTCCAGGCCCATCGCCTCGGCCATATCCTCGGTCACGTCCTGAATGCGGACACCCAGCCAACCGCGGCGGGTCTCGCCGAACTCGCGCAGTTGGTCGACAACCTTGACCACCACATTCGAGGCCATCGAGAAGCCAATCCCGATCGAACCGCCATTCGGCGACAGGATCGCCGTATTCACGCCGATCACCTCGCCATCCATATTGAACAGCGGCCCGCCCGAGTTCCCCCGGTTAATCGCAGCATCGGTCTGGATATAGTCGTCATAAGATCCGCTGAGCGCGCGGTTCCGCGCCGAGACGATCCCCGCCGAAACCGAAAACCCTTGCCCCAGCGGGTTGCCCATCGCAATCACCCAGTCGCCAACGCGCGCAATGTCACTATCGCCGAACTTGACATATTTCAGCGGCCCGGTGGCTTCGACCTTCAAAAGCGCGATATCGGTTTTTTCATCTGTACCGATCACTTTCGCAGGCAGTTCTTTCTTCGGTTGACCGTCGCCCGGGAAGAATTCGACCAGTATCTCATCAGCCTCGGCAATAACGTGGTTGTTAGTAACGATGAAACCATCCTCGGATATCACAAACCCCGAGCCCAGCGAATTGCTGCGGCGGGGGCGGTTATCTTCATCCCCGTTACGGTCTTGAAACTCGCGAAAGAAATCTTCGAACGGAGAGCCCTCGGGAACGATCCCCTGCGGGCCGGTCTGTCCCTCGATCAGTGTCGAAGTGGTGATGTTGACCACCGCTGGGCTGATCTTATCGGCCAGCGGAGCCAGGCTTTCGCCCCGCGCCTGGGCGGCCACTGACTGCGCCAATACAAGCAGCATCCCGGCAAAGGCCAGCCACATCAACCGCATGAAACCAACAACGTCGTCCCGCCGGACGGATATAATGCGCGCTTGTGACTGCACGTGGGAACTCCTTGTCGTCAACACTATCTGGATCGCCCGCAGGCGGCCCTTCTTGATATCCAATGTAGCTGGTTTGTCCTTGCCCGCAACTGAGGATCGCGGGGAAATCACCATGAAGTGTAGCCGTTGTTCAAAACCCGACCTGATTTGCACCCCATAGCAACACGAGACCTCCCACCATACATAACAATCCTGCAAGTCGACGTGCCTGCTCTGGCATAGACCGCAACGCCTCTAGCATACGTTCAATAAGCGAAGGGGCCAGCGCATAGGCCAGCCCCTCAACAATCAACACCAGCCCAAAGGCCAGAAGGATCATACCCATTATTCAGACGCCTGCCCCGCCGATTGGCCCCGGCCGGTGGGTGATTTGAGATAGTTGAAGAACTCGGAATCCGGGCTCAATACCATCGAGCTGTTACCGCCCTGCAAAGCATTCTGATAGGCGGTCAGCGAACGATAGAATTCAAAGAATTCAGGGTCCGCTCCGTAAGCTTCGGCAAAGATCGCATTGCGTTCGGCGTCAGCCTCACCGCGAATGATCTCAGCCTCACGCCGCGCATCCGACACCAGTTCGACAACGGTCCTGTCGGCCTGGGCACGTACGCGCTGTGCCGCCTCATTACCACGGGCACGTTCGTCCGTTGCTTCGCGCTCCCGCTCGGCCTTCATCCGGTCAAACGTCGCTTCGAGGTTGGCCTGCGGCAGATCGGTCGCTTTCAGACGCACGTCGATGACGGTCACACCCAGCGCACGTGCCTCGGCAATCGCACTATTGCGAATACGCAGCATCAGCGCAGCCCGGTCCGAGCTCAGGATGTCACGGGATGAAACTGAACCCAGAACTTCGCGGGTTTCAGCGCGCAAGATGCGGTCCAGACGATCCTCGGCAACCGGGATACCACCGACACCAACCGCCTGGCGGAACTGGTTCAGATCGGAAATCCGGTAGCGGGCGAAGGCATCGACGACCAGACGCCGATCATCCAACGGCGTCACTTCAAGCGGTTGAACGTCGATGGACAGGATACGGTCGTCATAACGGACAACTTCCTGAATAAGTGGAATTTTGAACGCCAGACCGGGATCTTCTTTCACCGCGACCACACGGCCGAATTGCAGAACCAGCGCACGCTCGCGTTCATCAACGATAAAGATCGAAGACAGCCCAGCGACGCCAAGGATCACCACAAGGATGAGGATAATGGGTGACTTACGCATCAGTTGCTCTCCCCGGATTGATTGCGGCGCAGTTCGTTCAGCGGCAGATACGGCACAATGCCCTGTCCCTGACCGGCCGAGTTTTCGTCCAGTATGATCTTGTCGACATCACCCAGAATCTGCTCCATCCGCTCCAGATACAAACGTTTGCGCGTTACATCCGGCGCTTTGGAGTATTCTTCCAGAACCGCGCTAAAGCGGCTGGCTTCACCTTGTGCGCTGTTGATCTGCTGGGCGCGATATCCTTCGGCCTCTTCCACAACTTGCGCGGCTTCACCACGTGCTTCGGCCAGTACCTTATTGGCATAGGCGTCGGCGACGTTCTGCAGACGGTCACGTTCTTGTGCGGCGGCCTGAACATCGCGGAAGGCCGCGATTACGTCCTGTGGCGGGTCGGCTTTGTCAAAGTTGACACGCACAATGTTCACGCCGGAATCATAGCTGTCCATCGTCGACTGAATCAATTCCTGCAAGCGATCAGCAATCACACCCCGATCTCGGTTCAGGATCGGTGCCAGCTCGCTTTGTGCAATGATCTCGCGCATGGCCGATTCCGACACGGCGCGGATCGTCTGGCGCGGGTCGCGCAAATTGAACAGATACTTGGCCGGGTCATTGATGTTCCAGACCACCTGATAGTCGATATCGACAACATTTTCGTCGCCGGTCAGCATCAAGCCATCATCGCTACCACGGGCTCCGCCCATGTCTTCGTTCTGCTCGCGGGTCACAGGAATGACCTCGGCAGTTACAAATGGCCAAGGCGCAAAGTTCAGACCGGGATTTCCAACGTTTGAAAATTCACCCAAAAACAGCTCTACTGACTGTTCTTCCGGCTTTACCGTATAAAAGCTGGCCGCCCCCCAAAGGACTGCACCCACCACCAACCCAATGGCAACGGTCCCTTTGGTAAAGATGGGACCACCACCGCCGCCACTGCCCGAACCATTGGTGCCACGACCACCGCCGCCGCCCATCAGGACGCGCAGCTGTTCCTGGCCTTTTTTCATCAGCTCGTCGATCTCGGGAATCTGCGGGCCTTCATTTTCGGGAGGCTTGCGCCCGTCCCCGTTGTCACCCCGATTTCCTCCGCCGCCAGAAGAGCCTCCGCCCCCCCAGGGGCCGCCGCTGTTGCCCGCCATTTTTATCTATTCCCTTGTGTTGAACCGTGTGATCACGGGTTCCCTTGTAACTTGTGTGCGCGCGGTTGCAAATCAAGCCGTACGCACAGGATGACGCATTGTTACCAGTTCTTCCGCCATGACCGGATGAACTGCAACGGTGCGGTCGAAATCTTCCTTGGTTGCACCCATTTTGACGGCAATGCCAGCCAGTTGAATCATCTCGCCGGCGCCCGGTGCCACAATGTGACAGCCCAGTACCTTACGCGTGGCCTGAGAGACGATCAGTTTCATCAAAACCCGCTGCGTGCCACCTGCGAATGCCTTTTGCATCGGCTTGAACGAGGTTGCATAGATCTCGACCGGCTCTTGGGCTGCAGCGTCTTCTTCACTCAACCCGACCGTGCCGAATTCCGGCTGCGTGAAAATCGCAGTTGGAATCAGGTCGTGATCCACAGGTGTCGGGTTGCCTTTGAATACGGTTTCGACAAAAGCCATCCCCTCGCGGATCGCAACCGGAGTCAGGTTTACCCGATCCGTCACGTCGCCAATCGCATAGATCGAGGGCACGCCGGTCTGGCTGTAATCATCCACGATGATCTCACCCTTGCGGCCGCGTTCAACACCGATCGCCTCAAGCCCCAGATTGTCGGCATTGGGCGCGCGACCAGTGGCATACATGACCACGTCAAACAGCTGTTCCGTGCCATTGGTGGCCTTTACGCGAATCTTGTCACCGTCTTTGGCCATCTCAAGCACATTGGTGCCCAGATGCAGATCAATCCCGTTCTGGCACATCTCTTCGCTGATCAGACCGCGCGCTTCTTCGTCAAAACCCCGAAGGATTTGCGCACCGCGGTAGAACTGGGTGGTTTTCACGCCCATGCCGTTCATGATTCCTGCAAACTCGCTGGCGATATAACCGCCACCAACGATCAGGATGCTTTCGGGCAGTTTTTCCAGATGGAAAATCTCGTTCGAGGTGATCGCCAGGTCCGAGCCCGGAAACTCGGGCACAACAGGGCGTCCGCCTGTGGCGACCAGAATATGCTTGGCCGTCATGCGGGTGCCATCGGCCAGCTCGACGGTATGTGCTTCCACCACGTGTGCACGCTGATCAAAGCTTTCGACGCCGTTGTTTTTCAGGATGTTGCGATAGATGCCTTCCAGCCGGTCCAGCTCGGCATGGAGTTTGCCGCGAAAGAAATCCCAGTCAAATGCACCGGGTTTGACGTCCCAGCCATAGGCCTGCGCATCTTCGACCATGCCAGAGAATTCGCTGGCAAAAACCATCAGCTTTTTGGGGACACATCCGCGGATCACGCAGGTCCCGCCATAGCGATCCTCTTCCGCCAGTGCCACTTTGGCCCCGTTTTCGCCAGCCGCCACACGCGCCGCCCGGACCCCGCCCGAGCCGCCTCCGATGACGAAAAGATCATAGTCAAAGCTCATTTACAGTGCCTCTTTCAGTTTTCTGACAACGCTATCGAGCCATCATCAATGATGTACCCGGTCACTCATGACGGCCCAGACTGGACCACTGGGACAGTTGATCTTGCCAGGACGCATACAGATTTGGTCGATAATGCTCAATCGTCTCTACGAAACACTCAGATATGGGTTTCGGCATGGATTGCAACGGAAGGGGTAAACACTCATGCCCGCCATCTGACTTGTTGAAGCTAACAAAAAAAATAGGGCGTCGTTTTTGCTCGGTTTCGTCCAACGCATCAATGTAGCGTACATCAGGCCAAACAATGTCTTGGATCATTCCTCTACGCGTGCGTAGCTTCAATCCACCAGAGTCCACTAGGGCCACAGGCGACGGCATATTGAGTGAGACTAGATAGTTCATGAACAACACGACGGAAGTAAGGACAACGAGCACCAATGTGAAAAGCGTGCCACCTGTCCACCCTGCGGAAACAAAACCCCACGCCGCCACCACAGCCGCAATCCCGATCTTGATCAGGTTGCGTTTTAGCGTCCTGGCTCGCGCAGCCAAATCTGCTTCGGTTTCGCGGTATTCAGCAACCGGAGAGGTGCTCATTCCTTAATCCGCCAAATCCGTGAACAGGTTGTCTTTGCCGCCATCAAACAACTCGTCCAGTTCCACCGTTCCCTCGTTGATGTCGCGCAGTTCGACCCGGCCATCTCCATAACCGATCACGACCTTGTCGCAAATGTCGATGAACAACCCGTTCTCGACCACGCCGGGTACCTGGTTCAGCACCAGCGCCATCTGCCTTGGGTTTCCGATCCGTTGCAAATGCAGGTCCAGCACGTGATTGCCTTCATCCGTGACAAACGGCGCTTCTCCGTTCATGCGAAGTGCCGAGCGGGTACCGAGAACATCCATGGTATCCAGTACCTCTTCGATCAGGGTGCGAGTGGTCTGCCAGCCAAAGGGGATCACCTCGACCGGCAATGGGAAGGCACCCAGAGTCTCGACCTCTTTGCCGGCATCGGCGATGACCACCATCTGGTCGCTGGCCGTGGCTACGATCTTTTCCTGCAGGTGCGCGCCGCCGCCGCCCTTGATCAGATTAAGCTCTCTGTCGAATTCGTCCGCACCGTCGATGGTGATGTCCAGCCATCCCGCCTGATCCAGGGAAACAACCTCAATGCCCAGTTCACGGGCCAGTTGGGCCGTCCGGGTCGATGTCGGAACACCCTTGATCGCCAGACCTTCTTCTCTGACCCGTTCCCCCAGCCGACGCACCATCCATGCAGCGGTCGATCCGGTTCCCAGGCCGACTCGCATCCCATTCTGCACCATGTCAGCCGCACGGCGTGCTGCGACGTATTTTGCAGTGTCGATGGGCGACAGATCACCGGCCATTTCAGCATCCCCCTAATTTGCTGCGGAACTTATACGGAATGCCTACGACAACTGCGAGAGAGAATTGTCCGGATCGGTAGACCAACATGTCGCGAAACTACGCGTTTCCTATGGGAAACGTCGCAATCAGGTCTGTTGAAAACATACGTGAGGTATACATAGTTCGCATGAACACGCCTTACCGCCTGCACTATGCCCCGGACAATGCTTCGCTGGTCATCCGGCTGGCGCTGGAAGAGATGTGCCTGCCCTATGAAACCGTTCTGGTAGACCGCCGCCAAAGCGCACAGGACAGCCCGGAATATCGCGCGCTGAACCCCAATGGGCTGATCCCGGTATTGGAAACACCACAGGGGCCGATCTTCGAAACCGCTGCTATCTTGTTGTGGCTGGCGGATACGCATGGCCGGCTGGCCCCTACCCCCATGGACAGCAACCGCGCCGCGTTTCTGAAGTGGCTGTTCTTTGCCTCCAATACGCTGCACGCTGATCTGCGTATTCTGTTTTATGCCGAAAAATATATAGACGCAGCGCAGGTCAATCCTTTGCGCGCCGGTATCCGCCCTCGTTTGCGCCAGCACTTGCGCCTTCTTGACGATGTTGCGAAAAGCGCGCCTTCCTGGCTGAGCCCGGACATACCATCGGTCCTGAGCTATTATCTGGCCTGTCAGATGCGCTGGATGGCGCTCTATCCTGCGAAGGCTGATCGCAGCTGGCTTCAGATCGCTGACACGCCGCATCTGCAGCGAATGCTAATGCAGTTGGAGACGCGCCCCGCAACACGCGCCGCAATCGCGGCCGAGGGTTTAGGGGTTACACCCTTTACCTCACCAACCTATGCTAACCCACCGGAAGGCTTTGCTACCTGATATGTTTCTGTCTGTCTTCGATATGTTCAAAGTGGGCATTGGCCCGTCCTCGTCCCATACGATGGGACCAATGGTTGCTGCCGCGCGGTTTCTGGATATGATGCGCGCCTCTCCGTTCGAATTTTCAGGGCTGCGCGGGTCGTTGCACGGGTCGCTGGCCTTTACCGGTGTCGGCCACGCAACCGATCGCGCCACGATCCTGGGCCTGGCCGGATTTGTGCCCGACACATATGATCACGAACGGGCCGAGGCCGCACTGGCTGGCATAAGTGAGACCCACAGCGTAACCCCCGAAGGATTGCCCACGCTGCAGTTCGATCCCAAGGCCGATCTGGTTTTCGACTATGAAAACAATCTGCCGGGCCATGCTAACGGTATGGTCCTGATGGCCACGGACGCACAGGGCGACGTGATCCTGCGGCAGGTCTATTACTCGATCGGTGGCGGCTTTGTTCTGACCGAGGAAGAACTGGCCCAGGGCAAGGCAACAGATGAAGGTGCACCGGTGCCCTTTCCTTTCAAATCGGCGGTCGAGATGTTGGACATGGCCAAAACCAGCGGCAAAAGCATCGCCGAGATGAAACGCGCCAACGAGATCGCGCGCGGCTGTGCAGACAGTTTTGCCAAAGGCACCGCGCGCCTCTGGCAGGTCATGAACGATTGTATCGAGCGCGGTCTGACCACCGACGGCATTCTGCCAGGCGGTTTGAACGTGCGTCGTCGCGCCAAAGGCATCTATGGCGCGTTGATGGCCGAACGTGGCATGAACCTGAACGCGCCCCACACGATCAACGACTGGATGAGCGTTTACGCCATGGCCGTAAACGAAGAAAACGCAGCTGGCGGTCAGGTGGTAACCGCCCCCACCAATGGTGCTGCCGGGGTTCTTCCAGCGGTAATGCGCTATTATCTGGACCATGTACCCGGTGCTTCAGAGAACCACATCGAAGATTTCATGCTGACTGCGGCCGCTATTGGAGGGCTGGTCAAATACAACGCCTCGATCTCGGGCGCCGAGGCCGGGTGTCAGGCTGAAGTCGGCAGCGCCGCAGCCATGGCTGCAGCCGGGCTGTGCGCGGTTATGGGCGGCACCCCGGAACAGGTGGAAAATGCCGCCGAGATCGCTCTCGAGCATCATCTGGGCATGACCTGTGATCCTGTCGCCGGACTGGTTCAGGTACCCTGTATCGAACGCAACGGGCTGGGTGCGATCAAGGCGGTATCAGCGGCCTCCTTGGCCCTGCGCGGAGATGGTCACCATTTCGTACCACTGGACGCCGTCATCGAAACCATGCGTCAGACAGGGCATGACATGCATGAAAAATACAAGGAAACGTCATTGGGCGGTTTGGCGGTGAACGTGCCGAATTGCTGAAACAAAGCGGGGAAGCATGATGGATGGCCATTGTCTTTGCGGTAAAGTTTCATTTCAGGTGGACCCGCCTGTTCTGTCCTGTGTGATCTGCCACTGCGACAGTTGCCGCAGACAATGCGCGGCCCCGATGACAGCTTATTTCGGGGTCCGCGACGGACAGTTGAAATGGACGGGCCAGGAACCAAAGACATTCGCATCCTCACCCGGCGTAGAACGCAGCTTTTGTCCTGATTGCGGCTCGCCGATCTCATTCCGGTCTGCGTCCATGTCCGGCATAATGCACCTCTACGTGGCCCTTCTGAAGGACCCCAACCAGTTGCAGCCAACACTGCATGTCGCGCATGAGGAAAAGCTGGACTGGTTGCAAATGGATGACGGGCTACCGATCTGTATCGGCCCGGACTACACCAAGATGCAGCCTTTGCCTGAAACCTAGCTTTCGCTTTCCCCGGTTCAGCCAAAGCGCTAGCGTCGCTGCATGACACAGGATCGTCCCGTTTTTGGCATCGTGCTGATGCTTGGCTTTTGTGCGCTCGCACCGCTGGGGGACGCGGTCGCCAAATTGCTGGGCGAAACCATGCCACTTGGGATGCTGGTCTTTGTCCGGTTTACACTTCAGGCCCTGTTGCTGGTTCCGCTGGTCGCCTGGACCGGCAGGCCCTGGCAAATGCCGAGGCGCATTTTTCGTCTCGCTGTCATAAGAACTCTGCTGCACATCGTCGGTATCACCGCGATGTTTAGTGCCCTGCAATACTTGCCCCTGGCAGACGCTGTGGCCATCGCCTTTGTTATGCCGTTTATCATGTTGCTTCTTGGCAAACTGGTACTAAAGGAAGAAGTCGGCAAGCGGCGCCTGATTGCGTGCCTTGTGGGCTTTGGTGGTACATTGCTTGTCATTCAACCCAGCTTTGCCGAAGTCGGATATGCGGCTTTGCTTCCACTTGTCGTCGCGGTGGTGTTTGCCCTGTTCATGCTCGTGACCCGGCAAATTGCAAAAGCTACAGATCCCATTGCGCTGCAGGCCGTGTCGGGCGTCATAGCCTCTGTCATCCTACTGCCTGCACTGTTGGTGGGAACACCCGCCGGAATCTGGGAGCTGTCCCTGATTGCTCCGAATTTGGGCGATGTCTGGCTTTTGTTTGCAATCGGGCTTCTCGGTACGGTCGCACATCTGTTCATGACCTGGTCGCTGCGATATGCACCCTCTGCAACATTGGCCCCGATGCAGTATCTCGAAATCCCGGTCGCCACGGTGTTTGGCTGGCTGATCTTTCACGACCTGCCCGACGGTGTCGCCGCTTTGGGCATCTGCATCACCATCGCCGCCGGCCTCTATGTCATTCTGCGTGAGCGGGCCAGCGCCCGGACGGCCCCGACAGAAGCGCCTGCATGACCTGATCCAGCATCGCCCTGGGAAACATTACCAAAAGGCCCGGCCCATCCATACGCAATTCAACCGAGCCCAATGCGCGGTTGGACGTTCCGACAGCGCCGTTCGGCTCCATCACCAAACCGTCGATTGGCCATTCAAGGCCGCGGCTTTGCCCTGATACACGCTGTAATGGAAACAATGAGACGACATCTCGAGGTGCCATAGAAACCGAGATTTGGGGGGGTGCGTGAAAGATAATCTCACTTTCGCCAATCAGAATACAGGGCTGATCTTGCCTGCGAACCAAGACGTTTAGTGCTGCTAACTGGTGATCCAGACGCCCCCCGAGAAAACCGACCCCAATCACCAACGGCGCCTCGACACTGCGCAGGGCTTTGTCGAAATCCGTGCTGTTTTGTTCGCTAATTGGAAACAGTCGATCCAGCGGAATCTGATCTTTGTGATCCGAATCAAGCGAATCAAAATCACCGATAACAGCGTCTGGAATGCGCCCAATTTCCAACAAACTTGCCGCCCCACCATCTGCGGCGACGGCCAACTTGGTGCGAATCAACGCCAAATCCAAATCTTCAGGGCCAATTTGACCGCTTCCAACTAGCGTGATTGACTCTTTCGAACGTACAATTCGCGTCTTTTTCATGAGATTGATCATTTTTTCCGGGTTTTGACACATTGAGACCACAAAATGATAGGTTCATGGACAAAGTTCTGAGCCAATAGCTCTGCCCACGACCGGGCTGATGGCTCGTGTAGTTTGTAGAGGACGTACGTCTGATGGTACAGAATAACAAGGTTTTGACAGTTTCCTACGGAACCTTCTCGTGCACTTTGGAAGGATTTGACGATTCTTTTGAAACGATGAAGTCGATTGCCGAATACTTCCGCGACCTTGCAGCGGATGACAGGTATTTTGGGTCCGAACCCCCGCAACCAGACGCCGAAATGCTGACCCGCATCGCTCAGCGAGATGCGACGCGTAAAGTCGAAGCCAGCCAGAACGAAAACGGATTGCTTCTGCGGGCGCAAGACCGTGCCGCTTCGCCGTCCCTTTCTACCGCGCCCATGGCTCCGCCCAGTACCCCGAGTGCTCCGGCCTATACCCCTGCCCCCTCACAGTCCGCGCCCATCGCAGAGGCCGAGCCGGTAGAGGGTCGACCCGAACCCGCCGCTGATAGTATCGCCGCAAAGCTGCAACGGATCCGGGCGGTAGTCTCTCATAGCGAAGAAAACTCGGTGATCTACGCCGAGGATGAAGATTCGCCCCTGATGAAATCCGAATCCGGCCCAACTGATGCCGTATCGGCTGCCTTTCAGGCCGGAACTCTGACCCCCACAGATCTGGTCGAATCCCCCGCGGCCGATGCAGAGGTTGAAGCGGCTCAGGAAATTGAGCCCGAACCTCAGATGGACATGCCCTCACCCGCCGCGGAAGAGGCAGAGATCGAAGGCCCGGCCCAAGAGACCCCCGCCGTGCCAGAAATTGATGTCGCACCCATCGCCGACGACGTGACCACTGTCGAGGCAGAAGAGGTTTTGTTTTCGGATCTGAGTGCCGAGACGGACGAAGCCGAGAGCGACGAAATCGACAATATCCTGACAGAAGACATTTCGGCGGACGCAGACGAACCTGAAGAGGTTGCCGGCTATTTGACCGAAGAAGACGAGGAAACTCTGCTTGACGAAATCGCCAGCGTCGAAGCCGTGTTGTCCGCCCGTGCATCCGAGCCTCTGCCTGAGGAACCGAACCTGGACGAGGACGTTTCTCGCCTGATGGAAAAGGCGGTCAAACAGATGGATGATCCCGCGACCGCCAATCAGCGCGAGACATATTCCCGTCTGCGCAATGCAGTGGCCGCAACCAATGCTGATCGCGCAGATGCGCTGAACCGTAATCAGGCTCAGCAGATCAGCCCGCGCCGCCCCGAAAGCAATGTTACAACTGCCCGTCCCAAGGCAGAGCCTGCCGCTCCCCTCAAGCTGGTTGCTGAACAGCGCATCGACAATAAAGACGAGGATGAAATGGGGCCGATTTCTCCGCGCCGTGTAAAATCCAAACCGCTGGGTCTTCCGATCGAGGAAAGCGGCTTTGCGCACTATGCGCAGGAACAGGGCGCACAATCTCTGCCGGACCTGCTGGAAGCTGCGGCATCTTATCTGTCGTTCATCGAAGGCCAGGAACAATTCTCGCGCCCGCAACTGATGAACAAGATCCGTTCTCTCAAGCAGGACGATTTTAATCGCGAGGAAAGCCTGCGCTCATTCGGGCAACTGCTGCGCGATGGCAAGATTGAGAAAGCCGGCGGAGGTCGGTTTGCGGCTTCGGACGAGATCGGGTTCCGCCCTGACGGAGATGAACGCGCCGCAGGCTGAATTCAAACCGAAAAGAAAGAAGGGCCGGAGACCAACTCCGGCCCTTTTTCATTGGGCGATCTTTTGTGGGCAGGCGTATGAACCCGCCGCAGGATGAGCCCGGAATAGGCCGCTTAGTCAGAGGATCCGTTTGGATCTTCTTTTCCGACACCTTTGAAGATGAATTTGAAAGGCAGAGCCCACAAAATGCCGAGCGCTACATATACCAGAAGTTCCAACCAAATTGGTGGCCGGTCCAACCAGTTTATCACCGTCACCACCGCAACGATATAAGCCGGCAGGCCAATCAGCAGCAGCACCATCGACCAACGACGACGCGCTTTATAGCTCAGGCCATTTTTCTGTTCGCCGGCCATCAGTCAGCAAACGGGTCTGTCACCAAAATGGTGTCGTCCCGCTCTGGGCTAGTGGACAGCAATGCAACCGGACATTCGATCAACTCTTCGACCCGACGCACATATTTGATGGCATTTGCAGGCAAGTCCGCCCAACTGCGCGCGCCTTCCGTTGATTCGCTCCAACCAGGCACCTCTTCGTAGATCGGAGTACATCGTGCCTGCTGATCGGCTGCAGTGGGAAGATAATCCAGACGCTTACCGTCAAGGTCATAGGCAACACAGATTTTCAGCGTCTCGAATCCGTCCAGTACGTCCAGCTTGGTTAGCGAAATACCGTTTACGCCACTAGTGGCACAGGTTTGGCGCACTAGACAGGCATCAAACCAGCCGCAACGCCGCTTGCGCCCGGTGGTCGTACCAAACTCGTGCCCACGCTCACCCAGACGCTGGCCATCCGCATCATCCAATTCGGTTGGAAACGGCCCCTCACCCACACGGGTCGTGTAAGCCTTTACGATGCCAAGGACAAAATCAATCGAGCCGGGCCCGATGCCGACGCCGGTCGCCGCCTGACCGGCGATCACGTTGGACGAGGTCACAAACGGATAGGTTCCAAAGTCGATGTCCAGAAGGGCACCCTGCGCGCCTTCAAACAGAATACGCTTACCAGCCTTGCGCTTTTCGTTCAGTACTTTCCAAACGGGTGCTGCGAAAGGCAGAATCTCGGACGCAATTTCCCTTAGCTGAGCAATCAGTGCATCGCGGTCCACGGGTTCGATCCCCAATCCCTTGCGCAGCGGGTCATGGTGCTGCAGCGCGCGATCTACGCGTGCCTCAAGGGTCGCCTCGTCTGCCAGGTCAGCAACCCGCACAGAACGCCGCCCAACCTTATCTTCATATGCGGGGCCAATTCCCCGCCCCGTGGTCCCGATCTTGGTTCCTTTGCTTGCCGCCTCTTCGCGTGCGCGGTCCAGTTCACCGTGGATGGGCAGGATCAGCGGGGTGTTCTCTGCGATCATCAGCGTTTCGGGCGATATCTCGACCCCCTGCGCCTGGATCGTTGCGATCTCTTTCAGCAGGTGCCAGGGGTCAAGAACAACGCCATTGCCAATGACACTCAGCTTGCCGCCACGTACCACACCGGATGGCAGAGCGTGCAACTTATAGACGGCACCGTCGATTACCAACGTATGACCGGCATTATGCCCGCCTTGAAAACGCGCGATCACATCGGCCCGTTCACTGAGCCAATCGACGATCTTGCCTTTTCCTTCGTCACCCCACTGGGCGCCGACAACAACCACATTGGCCATATCTGGTCCTTTTGCGCTGAGATATCAAACCCGGCTCGTATAGCGATGTGTCAGCGACAGGGAAACCGATAATTCGCCGCAGATCATAACCACACTGTGCGTGGTGCCTCCGGCGGAGGTATTTTTAGTCAGATGAAGAGAGGATCCCTTGCTTCATCTGGCTCAAAATACCTCGGGGGAGTCGCGGCTTGCCGCGGCGGGGGCAGCGCCCCCTTTCTAGCCATTCGACAAATGAACGGGTTCACCATGTGGAGTCGTCAGATAGGCTTTCTCCCAATCCAACGAGACTGCAGCGACATCACTTGGGTTCGCGTCACCCATTTCGGCTAAAAAGGCCTCGAGTGTTTCCAGCCAGGCATGGAAATAGTCGTTGCCACCATTCAGCTCTTTGCTCAGACCATGGCTTTTTAGCATCTTCGAAAACCGATCGGCCCATTCCGACCATTCGAATCGTCCCGCTTCATTCAACGCGACCGTGACCGCAAAGACCTGTGCATGCCAGGGCTCTGCGAATGCCAGCTCGGGTAATGGCTGTGCGTTACACTCACTCATCGGGCACCAGATAGCTTTGCCACAGATCTAATATGACCTCGTCATTTCGGTTCTCGGGATCGGCCCAAAGCTCAGAGGCTGGGAATGCAACCGCATATAATGGTTCAGGTGCCTCTCCCAGACCATGAGCATTGGAATCCGGCAGAACATGCGTCCCATGCAGGCGTAATATCCGACCGCAAGCGCCAGAAGCGTAAGATGGCAACCTGGTATGACCACCGTTTTTCAGGCGGTTGGCAGCCGGTCGTACTGTACGCACCTTTTGGCCGGGATCAAACTGCACCGCGATATTCGAGGGTCGATCAGCCGGACCGCCTTTGGACAGTACGCCCTCAACCGCCCCGACTGTCAGCGCGCGGGAAGCCAAAGGATGTGAAGCATCCGTTCCTTGGCCCAAAAGGTCTTCCAAAGTCAGGACCCCCTGCTCTACCAACAGATCTGCAAGTGCTGACACCCATTTTTCGTAGTAAGAGAATCGTGCATAGTCTTTGGGCGACAGTCGTTCGCGTGCATGGCGCGAGATGTCGATATTCCATTGTCCCAGAAACCCGGCAGCCAATGTCAGTGCCAATGCGCGCCCGTGCCATTCTTCTGGGAAAATCACTGCATCTTGGGATTCGGGGATCACCGGACCGTCGCCGAACCGTCCTCCCATATCGTGAACGCGGGTCATGACGGCACCTTTGGCAGGCTGGTTCCGATCATACTGTCACGGGTCACAAGCGCGGTCAGGTCGTCTTCGGTCATCCCATCGGTGCCATCGGGGCGCATGGGTAGAACAAGATAGCGTATCTCGGCCGTTGAATCCCAAACCCGCACGGCTGTTTTATCCGCCAGAGAAACTCCGAACTCTGACAAAATTTTACGCGGCTCACGCACGGCCCGCGCACGATAGGCATCCGATTTATACCACCCCGGTGGAATCCCCAACAAAGGCCATGGGTAGCAACTGCACAGCGTGCAAACGACCATGTTGTGGAGATCAGGGGAATTTTCGACAACAACGATATGTTCACCTTGCCGACCGTAAAAACCAAGCTTTGTCACCTCGGGCGTTGCATCCTTAAGCAGTGCGGCCTTAAAGGCCGGGTCAGTCCAGGCTTTGGCAACAACCCGGGCACCGTTCTGCGGGCCAATCTTGTTTTGGTAAGTGTCGATGATCTCATCCAAAGCCGCCGGGTCGATCAGCCCCTTGCGGGTCAGAATCGTTTCCAGCGCCTTGACGCGAAGTGCGGGTTCAGGCGGCAATAAGGCGTGCGGATGGTCGGGATTGTCATGTGGCATAGGCCGCAGCCTGCTTTACCACCCCCTTGCCTGTCCAGTCTCTTTGCTGTGATCCCGAAGATCACTTGGCGTGATGGTAACTCGTGACTTGCCCCCGGAACCAAACTTGCATAAGTACCTCGCGATACACGCCACGCTGTACAGGACCACCATGGAAAACGTCGTTCTCATTATCCATCTTCTTCTGGCTTTGGGCCTGATCGCTGTCGTCCTGATGCAGCGGTCCGAAGGCGGCGGCCTTGGCATGGGTGGCGGCGGAGGCGGTGCCATGGCTGGCCGGTCGGCTGCAACAGCATTGGGCAAGGTGACCTGGATTTTAGCCGCGTGCTTTATCGTCACTTCGATCACGCTGACCATTCTGGCGGCACAAAAATCCTCGGGCAGCTCTGTGCTCGACCGGATTGGGACACAGGCACCGGCCGCGACCGAAGAAAGCACACCGGCAATTCCGTCGGCGGATGACCTGTTGCCTCCGGCACAGGGTGACAACGCGCCTTTGATCCCGCAGGCCAACTGACACACAAAACCTAGAAACCGAAAAGAGAACTGCAACAGCATCTTGCGGTTCTCTTGCGCTATTGGCGCGAATCCTTTATACGTGAAGTCCCGTGATGCAGCGGTTTTTCTTGAACCGCCGGGCAGCTGATATTGACGTCTCACGGGGAGCAGCCGAAAAACATGGCGCGTTTTATTTTCATCACTGGTGGTGTGGTTTCATCCTTGGGCAAAGGATTGGCTTCGGCGGCTTTGGGCGCGCTGTTGCAGGCCCGCGGATATTCGGTGCGTCTGCGCAAGCTGGACCCCTATCTGAATGTCGATCCGGGCACCATGTCGCCTTTTGAGCATGGCGAAGTGTTCGTTACAGATGACGGGGCAGAAACCGATCTGGACCTTGGCCATTACGAACGCTTCACCGGCGTCGCCGCGCGCAAAACCGACTCGGTCAGTTCCGGGCGGATTTATTCCAACGTGCTGGAAAAAGAACGCCGCGGCGATTACCTGGGCAAAACCATTCAGGTGATCCCGCATGTCACCAATGAGATCAAGGATTTCATCGCCATTGGTGAGGATGAAGTCGATTTCATGCTGTGCGAGATCGGCGGCACCGTGGGCGATATCGAAGGCCTGCCCTTCTTTGAGGCCATCCGCCAGTTCAGCCAGGACAAACCACGCGGCCAATGCCTGTTCATGCACTTGACCCTGCTGCCCTACATCAAAGCCTCGGGCGAATTGAAAACCAAGCCGACCCAGCACTCGGTAAAAGAACTGCGTTCGATCGGTCTGGCCCCTGACATTCTGGTCTGCCGGTCCGAAGGCCCGATCCCGACCAAGGAACGTGAAAAGCTGGCTTTGTTCTGTAACGTCCGCCCCGATAGCGTGATTGCTGCGCAGGACCTCAGCACCATCTACGATGCTCCGCTCGCCTATCACCGCGAGGGACTGGATCAGGCGGTTCTGGATGCCTTCCAGATCAGCCCTGCCCCCAAGCCCGATCTGACCAAATGGGAAGACGTCAGTGATCGCATCCACAATGCCGAGGGCGAAGTGAAGGTCGCCATCGTCGGTAAGTACACCCAGTTGGAAGACGCCTATAAGTCGATAGCCGAGGCGCTGACCCATGGCGGGATGGCCAACCGTGTCCGCGTCAAGGTCGAATGGGTCGATGCCGAGGTATTCGATACCGAAGAGGCCGCCCCGCATCTGGAAGGCTTCCACGCGATCCTCGTGCCCGGCGGATTCGGTGAGCGCGGTACCGAAGGCAAAATCAAGGCTGCGCAATATGCCCGCGAACATAAAGTGCCCTACCTGGGCATCTGCTTGGGCATGCAGATGGCCGTAATTGAGGCCGCGCGAAATGCCGCTGGCATCAAAGAGGCCGGGTCCGAGGAATTCGACCATGAATCCGGTAAAAAGCGGTTTGAACCGGTGGTCTATCACCTGAAAGAATGGGTGCAGGGCAATCACAAGGTCGAACGCAAAGTCGGTGATGACAAGGGCGGCACCATGCGCCTGGGCGCCTATGACGCGGTTCTGGCCGAAGGGTCAAAAGTGGCCGAAGTCTATGGCGGTACCGCCATCGAGGAGCGCCACCGCCACCGCTATGAAGTGGACATCAAATACCGCGACAAGCTGGAAAAAGCTGGTCTCAATTTCTCAGGCATGTCCCCCGACGGCCGGTTGCCAGAAATCGTCGAGTGGTCGGATCATCCGTGGTTCATTGGGGTCCAGTACCACCCCGAGCTGAAATCAAAGCCGTTCGACCCGCATCCTTTGTTCCGCGACTTTGTGCGCGCTGCCAAGGACACCTCGCGTCTGGTCTGACACCAGGCACGAAAGCAGATTGTATCGGTCAGCGCGAAAAGACTGTACGCGCTGACCCTTTGCACGGTTAACTGTCCGCAACTCAGAGATAGGAGACCGTCCATGACCGATCAGATCACCAATGCACTGACATTCGCGGCCCTGCACAAAAAGGGCGAACCGGTTATCCTGTACAATATCTGGGATGCTGGCAGTGCCGGTGCCGTGCGCGACGCTGGCGCCCAAGCCATTGCCACTGGAAGCGCTCCTGTTGCGATGGCACAAGGGTTCAGCGACGGCCAAAACATCCCGATGCAGGCCGCGCTGGACAATGCTCGCCGGATTGTCGAATCCGTTGATCTTCCGGTTACTCTGGATTTCGAAGGTGCGTATGCGGCTGATGCTCAGGGTATCTCTGCCAATGTCAGGCTGGCCCTTGAATCCGGCGTTGTCGGCTTCAACTTCGAAGACCAGATCATCGGATCAAATGAGTTGTACGATATTGAAACTCAGGCCGCCCGTGTCAGCGCGATGCGTGAAGGTTGCGATGCGGCGGGCGTTCCTGCGTTTATCAACGCGCGGACCGACATTTTCCTGAAGGCGCAGCCCGAAACCCATGATGATGCGATGCTGGAAGAGGCAATGGTCCGAGCACAAGCCTATTCAGATGCAGGGGCCAGCGGATTCTTCGCCCCCGGCCTACGGGATCAGGCCATGATTGCCCGGTTGGTAGAGTCAATCGACCTGCCGCTAAATATCATAGCATTACCCGGCACACCGGACACCGCCACTTTGGCTGGGCTGGGAGTCGCGCGTATAAGCTATGGCCCTGTACCCTATCGGAAAATGCTGGCCTGGCTGCAAGACGAAGCGCGAAAGGTACTCTGACCCAGCGCGCTATCCGGCTGTAGCAGGCGGTCTTTTGATCATTCTGAGCCTTGCGCGATAGTCCGTGCTTGGCGGGTTATCAAATATGGAATAATCTCTGACCATGTTGAAAAAACTCTTTCAGGCTTTCCGCCCGCCACAACACGACAATCTGCCCGACCCAGACGCTGAACTTGCACTCGGGGCGCTTATGGTGCGCGTTGCACAAGCGGACAGGGATTATAAGCTGGAAGAGATCAGCCTGATCGACCGTATCCTCGCCCGACTTTATCAACATAATGCGATCGAAGCCGCAAAGGTCCGCGCCACGTGCGAGAAACTGCACGCAGCTGCACCGGAAACGGACACGTTCGGTAAGCTGATCCGGGAAACCACGGACCTGCACGAGCGCTTGGCCGCTTTGGATGCCCTCTGGGAGGTGGTTCTGGCCGACGGGAATACAGATGAGGGCGAGATGAAAATCGTCGAAGAAGCCCGCATCGCCATGGGTCTGAGCTTTAACGACAGCAAGACCGCCAGAAAGCGTGTGCAAAGACGCTTGGAAGAGGCGTAAGGCCTCTCTATACCTGTCTCATGTTTAGTGATTTTCTGTCTCGACTGACCCAGCCTCAGCCCGCCCCTTTCACCGATGACGATGCTCGACTGGCCTTGACGGCCCTGCTGGTGCGCGTTGCCCGATCTGACAACGACTATGCCGACAGTGAAATGGCGCGGATCGACCGGATTTCGGTTGAACGCTATGACCTATCCCCATTCGGAGCCGCCGGCCTGCGCGCCCGCGCCGAAGATCTCGAGGCCGAAGCACCGGACACCGTACGGTTCACTCGCGCAATCAAAGAGGCCGTTGCCTATGACGACCGCCTGGCAGTCGTTCAGGCCTTGTGGTCGGTCGCTCTGGCGGATGGGCACCGCACGGGTGAAGAGGATTCCTTACTGCGACTGGTCGTCAGCCTGCTGGGCATCAGTGATGTCGACTCTGCAATGGCCCGTCAAAAGGCTGCCAAATCTTGATAGCCATGCTGGGCATGTACGACATGCCTGCGCTGCGCCCTGCGAATGATCGGTTTTGGGCATCGATTCGGGATTACCTTGGCTATGGCCCCGCAAACCTAAACCGAGACCGGGATGTCTGGGATGTCTGGTTGGACCCGGATCTGGTTTTTGCCCAGACCTGCGGCATGCCCTATCGCACCCGGCTGCATGGCAAGGTGCAGTTGGTTGGAACGCCGGACTACGCGTTGCCTGGCTGCCCACCTGGCCATTACCGGTCGGTTTTTGTAGCCCGCCGCCACGACCCCCGCGACCTTGATGAATTGGCCGATGGTGTTTTTGCCTATAATGAACCGCTGTCGCAATCCGGATGGGCCGCCCCAATGGTTCACCTTGAACGATACCACCGAACACCATCATCGGTTCTGCAAGCCGGTGGTCATGTGCTGTCTGCTCAAGCCATTTCCGAGGGCCGTGCCGATTATGCCGCGCTGGATGCGCTGACATGGGAGATTCTGAAGGTCCATTCCGACCTTCCAGAAGCTCTGCGTGAGGTCGCCGAAACAACCCCAACCCCCGCGCTACCTTATATCACAGCGAAGGATCAGGATGCCGCTCAGATCGCACGCGCTGTTCGCAACGCGATTCAAACCATATCACCGCAAGATCGGAACCTTCTGCACCTGCATGACCTGATCTCTATTCCTGCCAAAGATTATCTGCGCGTCCCAAATCCGTCGAAATTGTAAACTGCGATGGATAATTCATGATCAAATTGACCAGAACGCTTCGTCAAATTGACGGAATCACCCGCTTACTCTGTCATTTGCGCATTGCATTGATCTGATTTTTAAGCCCTAGTACCGCACCAACACCAATAACACTTGGACCAACCGTGACAGATTCAACTCCCGTCATTGAGATCAAGAACCTACACAAGAGTTTCGGCAATCTGGAAGTGCTGAAGGGCGTGGATATCACTGCCAGACGGGGCGATGTCGTATCTTTGATTGGGTCCTCGGGGTCTGGGAAATCCACTTTATTGCGGTGCTGCAACCTGTTGGAAGACAGCCAGCAGGGCGAAATCCTTTTCAAGGGTGAACCTGTTCGTTGGTCCGGTAACAGCCACACGCGCCGGCCTGCAGATGCGAAACAGGTTCTGCGCATTCGCACAAACCTGTCGATGGTTTTCCAACAGTTCAACCTGTGGGCTCATTTGACCATCCTGCAGAACGTGATGGAAGCACCTGTAACGGTATTGGGCCGTGACAAAAAAGAAGTTGAAGACAGCGCACGCAGATACCTTGAAAAAGTTGGTATTGGCGACAAGTGCGACGCCTACCCCGCACAGTTGTCTGGTGGCCAGCAACAGCGTGCCGCGATCGCGCGGGGGCTGTGCATGGAGCCCGAGGCGCTTTTGTTTGACGAGCCCACGTCGGCGCTGGACCCCGAATTGGAACAAGAAGTGATCAAGGTGATCAAAGACCTGGCGGCAGAAGGCCGCACCATGATCATTGTGACCCACGACATGAAAATGGCCGCTGATATCTCTAGCCATGTCGTTTTCCTTCACCAGGGCCTCATCGAAGAAGAAGGCCTGCCTGAAGATCTCTTTACTACCCCTGAATCTCCACGGCTTCAGGGCTTTCTTTCCGCCACTCAGGCGGCATAACTTCAGATCAGAACCAAAACTGGGGAGTATCCAATGAAAAAACTGATCCTGACCACTGCGGCCCTTGCGCTGAGCGCGGGCATGGCCATGGCAGACACCATCCGGATGGGGACCGAGGGCGCCTATGCACCTTGGAACTTCGTCAATGACGCAGGTGAGATCGACGGCTTTGAGCGCGAGCTGGGCGACGAGCTGTGCAAACGCGCAGACCTGACCTGCGAGTGGGTCAAGAACGACTGGGATTCGATCATTCCGAACCTGGTCTCGGGCAACTACGACGTGATCATCGCTGGAATGTCGATCACCGACGAGCGTGACGAGGTCATCGACTTTACCCAGAACTACACACCACCGGATCCCTCCGCCTATGTAGCAATGTCGGATGACGCCGATGTTGCAGGTGGTGTGGTCGCCGCACAGACCGGCACCATTCAGGCTGGCTATATCGCCGAATCCGGCGCGACCCTGGTCGAGTTCGCCAGCCCCGAGGAAACCATCGCTGCCGTACGCAACGGTGAGGCCGATGCGGTTCTGGCCGACAAATCCTTCCTTGCCCCGATCGTCGACGAAGACGCAGATCTGCGCTTTGTGGCCGATGAGGTTCCGCTGGGTGGTGGCGTCGGCATTGGCGTCCGTGAATCCGACGGTGAGCTGAAAGAAAAGCTCAACGCAGCCATCCAATCCATGAAGGATGACGGCAGCCTGAACGAGCTGATCACCAAATGGGAAGTGTCTTCGACCTTCTAATTCTGATCCGGCGGCGTGCCCCAGTCTACGGGCGCGCCGCCCCAGCGCCTTTACCACCTGAAGAGGCCCGCCATTTTTTCGTTCTGCACTGATCCCGACACGCTGGGAACCTTCCGTTGGTTCTCGTGCTATCTGACCAATGGTGTGCATTGGTCCTTTTACCTGTCCTTCCTCAAGGTACTGGCCCTACTTGCCGTGACGGCGCCCGTAGCGCTGGGTTTCGGGTTCGTCGGCGCCATGGCTGCCCGTTCGCACGTTCTGCCGGTCAGTTGGCTGGGTAAGGGTTATATCGCCATCGTGCGCGGCGTGCCGGATATCGCCTTTTTCATGTTCTTCGTGATTGCTTTGGATCAGGCATTCGAATGGACGCGGCATCAAATTCTCTGCCCGGACTGGACGGATTCGATCCGACAGGGCAACGACTTTATCGTCTGCCAATCTGCCAAACTGCCACTGGGCACCTCGCCGGAATGGGTGCACGAAACCTATGGGTTCTTTCTGGCTGTCATCACTTTCTCTATTGTTTTCGGTGCTTTCGCCGCCAATGTTCTGTTCGGCGGCATGCGGGCCGTACCCTATACACAGCTGGAAACCGCCGAAGCCTATGGGATGTCCCGTCGCCAGACATTCTGGAAAATCCTTGTGCCTCAGATGTGGGTTTATGCCCTGCCCGGTCTCAGCAATCTCTGGATGGTTCTGATCAAGGCCACGCCGTTGCTGTTCCTTCTGGGCATCGAAGATATCGTGTACTGGGCCCGCGAACTGGGCAGCACCAAGACTCCGAAGTTTACGCAATACCCACACGGTGACTGGCGCATGTGGTATTTCCTGTTCCTGCTGGTTTTCTACCTTGGCTTCACCCGTATGTCCGAGATCGGGCTTGAACGCCTGATGCGCCGGCTCTCGCACGGACAGGCCACCGCCGCCGGAGAATTGCTGCGCAAGGAGACCACCGCATGAGCTGCTTGCAGACCATTCAGGACTACGGCCTGCGATCTCTTGGATATGGCGAGCGTCTGCTGCCAAAATCCGACTTTACCTTATGTGAGCACTTTACCCTGATTGGGTCTGGTATGATCTGGAATATCTATTTCGGAGTCATGGCGCTTGCGACCGGGTTTTTCCTTGCCACAGCACTGGCGCTTGGCAAAGCTTCACCCAGTTTCTGGCTGCGCAAACCTTCGGAATGGTTCATTTTCATCTTTCGTGGTTCGCCGCTGTTCATTCAGTTTTTCTTTGCCTATTTCTTCTTCCTGTCGCTGAAGAAATCCTATCCGATGTTCGATTCTCTGACGTCGGCCTGGATTGGGGCGCTGATCGTTCTGTTTCTGAACACTGCCGCCTATTCAGCCGAAATTTTCTTTGGCGCGCTCCGATCCATTCCCAAGGGCGATACCGAGGCTGCAGATGCTTATGGCATGTCCGGCTGGTCTCGCTTCCGGCGGATCGTCTGGCCCACCATGCTGCGGCTTGCCTGGCCCGCCTACACGAATGAGGCGATCTTTCTGTTCCATGCCACCACGCTGGTGTTCTTCTCGGCCTTCCCCGCCTGGCAGCAACGAGGCGATGCGCTGTATTACGCAAGCTATTTCGCGGACAAGACGTTCAACCCCTTTGTCGCCTATCCAATCCTTGCCTTCTATTTCATCTTACTGACGCTTGTGATCGTTGGGGGGTTCGGCCTGGTGAACAAGCATCTGAACCGTCATTTACCTGCGGAACGAAAAACAAAAATGCGCTTTCGCCTGAATCTGGCACGCTAAGACCCAACCGGGGTTGCAGCCGCTGCAATCCCCGGAAAAGACAATTTCTCAAATAAAAGTCGGTACCGTTTTGAGTAAAGGCAGCCCTTCGATTTGCGCGACAGCCTAGGGGCGGAACTAGCTTGGGAATTTTCCGGCAATCGGGGAGATGGTACCGCCTCCCTGGCTTGAACAGGGGACCTCTGGATCCACAATCCAGCGCTCTAACCAACTGAGCTAAGGCGGCACTTGTGAAGGGCGATGTACCGAACGCGTTCACGGAATGCAAGAGGATTAAAGCTGAATTTTCCAGCTTTGTTCGACCAGATCAACCCCGAAGGAATGGACCGGTTTGCTATCCATCAACTGCCACCCAGTGGACCCATAAAGCGCACAGGCAGCCTTGTGGCTTTCATGCGTCCACAGCCTCATTTCAGTGTAACCGGCGCCGCGAGCAAAGCCCATGCAGCTCTCCAGCATCCGCTTTCCCAGACCCATCCCGCGCGCTTCGGGCAACAGTAAGAACAACCGCAGTTTTGCGGTCGTTTCACTCAGGGCAACGCAGAAAATACTGCCCAAAGGTTTGCCGTCACATTCCGCAATCCAGCCACGCTCGCGCTTGGCATCATGGTTAGTGATAAAATCATCGAGGATTTCTTTCACCAACACGACAAAAGAGTCGTCAAAACCCTCGTCTCGTGAATACAAAAAATCATGCACAGCCACCAACCACGGCGCGTCCAAAGCTTCAAAGGGTCTGATCTGAATAGAGTGCATCCCCTATTTGAACGCAAAGGTAACTTGATTCTCAAGCCTTTGCGCGCTAGCACGAACTCTCATCCCCGGAGGCACACATGAGCATCAATACCGAAAGTGACATTCAGGCGAATTTGCAGATCGGACCAACAGATCAGGGGATGGTGCGCCTATTCATCGAAGCAGAAAACCTTGAGATTCCAATGGATTTCGATCCAGAAGAAGCCGAAGAGATTGCCGACGAGCTCCGCGCCGCCGCGCATGCCGCACGGGCAGTAAAAAGCTGACCTATCAGATTCTGGGATCTCTCAGAGACTGCAAGCGACGGGCCGCGTCTGTGGCAAATTTCTGGATCATCTTCTTCCGCCGGGCCGGAGCTATCTTGTCCTCTGGTGCCATACGCACGATCTCGGCGTCATAAGCATCGGCAATGATCAACCCGGTCTCGGCAGGCAACAGCTCGGTCGGAAACTCCGTATCCACTGCCCAGAAGAATCGATCACACCACACCAAATAGCCCTGCCATTTGGAATCCGACTGGAAATCAGCGCGGCTTGATTTACATTCGATCACCCAAAGCTCACCCTTAGGACCCAGCCCCATCACATCAACCCGCAGTCCGCGTATAGGCACGAATTCCTCAACGGATACAAAGCCATGCGCCGTCAGGTGACGGGCGACGCCACGTGCAAGTCTTTGTCCGGGTTGCAGGTCCAATGTCATATCTCAAATGTGAACAATTAGTGAACAAATGTAAAGTGAGCCCATACGGCTTGACATAGTACCATTTGGTATTGCATTAATATGAAACCAAATGGTATCTCTTTAGGTTGCATATGGAAAACCAAACTCAAAACGCGTTCCGCGCTCTGGCTGACCCTACCCGCAGGGACATTGTGCAGATGTTAGCACTGCAGGACATGACGATCGCTCAGTTGACTGATCGCTTCGACATGACCCGCGCGGCGGTCAAGAAACACCTGACCGTGCTGTCGGATGGCGGCCTGATTGCCGTCGAAGCCCGTGGCCGGGAACGCATAAACCGACTTGAACCAGAAGGCATGGCCCCTGTTCTGGATTGGCTCAGCTACTTTGATCAATTCTGGGATGAACGCCTTAACTCTCTTAAAGAAGCTGTTGAAAGGAAATCAAAATGACTGATGCCGTTCTAAGGAAATCCATCTTCCTGAGGGCCGAGCCCGAAACTGTCTGGGCCTATCTGACCAAACCCGAGAGGCTGGCGGAATGGTTTCACAAACCCGAACGCCCCCTGGCGCAGGGCCAAAAGCTTGAGATGTTCGGAACAACCAGTGGCGACCTGCTGATCTGGGGAGAGGTCCGCGAGGCGCGCCCTCCGTCTTATCTGGAATACTCGTTCACGGTTAAGCCGATGGGCGACGCGGTAAGCATCGTGAAATGGACGCTGGAACCGGTTGCGGGCGGTACACGCCTGGACCTGCTGCACGAAGGTCTGCCGCAAGGTGCCGATGCCTTTGGCCTGATCCTGGCGCTGGACAATGGCTGGGACGAGCATTTTGGCAAGATGCGCGCGTCCTTGCACGAAACTGTTGACGCCTGACCCCTTGTGCGAACCCGCCGGACGCCCTACTTAGGCCCGTGGCGGGTTCTGCCCTTCTTGTGACTGGTAGCATTCTGGTGGCCTTAAGCAATTCCGAGGGGGCTGGCTCTGTTCAGGTCCTGGCCTGATTACCTGGCGCCCACCTGTACATACAGGTCCTCGGGAATCAAACCGCACGGTTGACTGGTGGTCCCGCCACACTCGATCCAAACTCCGGCAGGAAATAGCCAGATTTACGAGCTCTGGGTTCTGACCTGCGGGCCAGATCGCGCTAATCATACCTGGAGCAGACAGGCATCAAGAAATGCTTTTACGGGTTCGGGTTGCCGAATGGCACGGGGCTGCACAATCACAACATTGAAATACCCGATATCCTGTGCCAGCGGACGCGCGACGACCGCATCGCCTTCTATCGTTCGTCTCGCCTCTGGCGGAAAACCAACCAGCGTGAACCCAAGCCCTTTGCCAACATAGGCATGCACCAACTCTCGTGATTGCGAGATCAGTGGCACTTCTGGATCAAGCCCAGCGGCCTGCAACAGGTCAAGATAGCTTGGACCCGGACCGGAACGCGACACTGCAATGTAGGGCATGCCTGTCAGCTGCTCAAGCTGTACGCTGTCGGCATGCACCAATGGGTGCGAGGCCGGAAGTAAAACCAGAGGCGCCAGTTCTTTAAGTACTTCAACGTGATGACGTCGGGGTTCAAACCCTTGATCAAACACCACAAGCGCGTCCAACTCGCCGGCATCCAGCGCAGCAACGAGGTTCGGGAAATCATCCTCAACAACCTCGATGCGGATACCGGGATGGCTTTGGCGAAAAGCCAGAACAGCTGGTAGAATGATCTTCTGCGCAATCGCATAATGCGTCCCGATAACAATAGAACCTGTTTTACCCTCAGCCATCACAGCGGCCCGATTGCCGAGCGCGCCTGCTTGCATCAGCAACGCGTCGGAATCCGTCAAAAAGGCTGCGCCAACGCGGGTCAACCTCATCCCGCGTGCAGGAAAGCGATCAAACAACGTCAAACCAGTGACATCTTCGAGTTTGTCGATTGCCGATGAAATAGCGGCGGCCGAAACATTCAGGTTCCTGGCTGCCTGCGCGATACCGCCACATCGCGCCGTCTCGGCGAAGAACGACAACTGGCGCAAAGTGAAACGTATCATCAATAAAATCTTCTTTTTACAAATTTTAAATCAGTTTTTTCGACCTTTAGCAATGCGCTACCCTGCGTTTGAAACTCAGGGAGAAAGCAGATGGACATCAGACCACTTACCGGCGGTGTGGGCGCAGAGATCATCGGCGCCGATATCCGAGACGGCAGCCAGTTCGACGCCATTCATACGGCCTTTGCTCAGCACTCTGTCATCGTACTCAGAGCGCAGGATGTCGGCCCGGATGAGCATCTGGCGTTTGCCCAACGCTTTGGCGCGATCAACATCAACCGCTTCTTCAGGCCGGTCGATGGGCATCCAGAAATCGCTATGGTGCTGAAGGAAAAGGATCAGAAAGAGGCCATCGGAGAGGGCTGGCATACCGATCATTCCTACGACCAAATCCCGGCGATGGGGTCTATCCTGCATGCTTTGGAAACCCCGCCCTTTGGAGGCGACACACTGTTCGTCTCGATGGGTGCAGCTTATGAGGCGCTGTCACCTACCATGCGGAGCTTTCTGGATGGGCTCTGGGCGGTTCATTCGTCTCGGCACGTTTTTGGAACAAGCTCACAGGACAGTGAAGCGGCGCAAAGTGGTCGGCTAAGCAATGCACAGGCAGCCACCCAAGACGCGCGACATCCTGTGATCATAAAACACCCCCTCAGCGGGCGGCGCGGTATTTATGTGAATCCAGTGTTCACAACCCAAATCGAAGGCCTGAGCGCCGATGAATCAGCAGCCATCCTTGCAATGCTATATGACCATTGCCAGCAACCCGAGTTCCAATGCCGCATTCGTTGGCAAACAGGCGACATGACCATCTGGGACAATCGGGCCACATGGCACAAAGCGGTCAATGACTATCATGGATTTCGACGATTGATGCACAGGGTTACCGTGGAGGGTGTCGCCTTGTCTGCCGAATGACCCGAACCCTGTCAGAGAAAAGACACAACGCAGTCAGACTAAAACTGACGCCCTGACCTACCAATTACGGCGGGCAAGCTCTGCGTCCACCTCAACCGGCGTGTCACGTGTCTTAACGCCCTGTACGTGCCTCTTGTTTGATCAGGGCAGGCTTTAGCCTGACAGAAACCGGCGTTCCACCGCGCGGACCGCCGGGTTTTTCTGCCATGCTCATAATGGCATAGGCAAACTGTACACCGGCAAAGACGATCCCGTTCATGAACCAGATCATCGCCAGAGCAACCAGGCCGATATCAGAACCAGTAATCAGATGACGCAGGTTGGCGACGTTCAGGGCCAGAAGCACCCCGACAAAAATTGCCGAGATGGCAAAGCCCCAGGCCACTTGCGTGATATACAAACGGATCAGTTTGGGCATGGCGGACCTCATTGCGCTATAACATTCAGTTTAACGCATATTTGATCCGTGTAAACGCGTCAGAACGCCTCGGGCTTGGCCTCGTGCGCCATGTGATCCAGCACTGCGTTGACAAATTTGGTCTCTTTACCTTCGGGGAAGAAGGCCCGCGCCACATCGACGAATTCAGTGATGACCACCTTGGGCGGTGTGTCGTTCTGTGTCAGCTCTGCTCCGGCGGCCCGGAAGGCCGCGCGCAGGGTCGGGTCGATCCGGGCAATCGGCCATTTGGCAACCAAAGCGCGATCGGTCATCTGATCGATCGGCGCCTGATAATTGACCGCATCTTCTACCAGCTTGCGGAACAGGCGAATATCGCCGTCCAGCATTTCCTCGCCCTCATAGACGGCGCCAAAGCGGTGATCCAGAAACTCGGTCACAACCTGATCGGTTGTCTGACCCGATTGCTCCATCTGGAACAGCGCCTGCACGGCATAGAGCCGAGCGGCGGATTTCATCAGGCGTTTCTGGTTGGCCGGTTTTGGCGCGTCTGTCTTGGTCATGCTGTTGTGGGTCCGTTGCTGTCGCCCGCCACAAGGATGGACTCGGACGGCGGCTTGAACCCGACGCCCTTTTTGGAAGAGCCCCACTTACGGCTGAGCGCGATCAGATGCAAGGCCGCAGCGGCAGCCCCGCCCCCTTTATTCATTTTTTCCGGATTGGCGCGCACTTTGGCCTGATCGTCATTCTCGACTGTCAGGATACCGTTGCCGATGCACAGCCCCTGCAGACCCATCAGTTGGATGGCACGGCTGGAGTCGTTGCAGACGGTTTCGTAATGCGTGGTCTCTCCGCGAATGACACAGCCCAGCGCGACATAGCCGTCAAAATTGCACTGACCGTCCGCCATGGCGATAGCCGTCGGGATTTCCAAGGCGCCGGGCACTTCGACCACATCACAGGTGCCGCCTGCCCCTTCGATCTCGGCCTTTGCGCCAGCCACCAGATTGTCAGCGATGGCGCGATAGAACGGGGCCACAACGATCAACAGCTTAACGGGTTGGTCGAAACTCGGTGTCGGCAACACGCCGTGTTTGTCTTGTTCAGCCACAATCAGTCCTCCCTGAGGATTGAACGGGTCCCGACAATGGACAGGCCAAATGCGTCGAGCCCGAGATAAACGGTTTCCGGCGAGTCGGTCAGCAGCACAAGTTCCTGGATTCCCATCTTGGACAGTATCTGCGCCCCCAGACCGGTTTGTTTGATGGTGCGTGGGCCCTCATCTTCAGCCGCATAGAGCGAGTTGCGCGGTTGGCGGAACAGACAGACCACACCGCGCCCTTCATCCGCAATCTTTTCCATCGCGCGCGGCAGCTCACGTGAGGATTTCGGGCCAAGACCCAGAATGTCGGGCGCCTCGTGCAGCGCATGGGTCCGGGTCAAAACCGGCTCGGGCGTGGTGATGTCACCCTTGACCATCACGACATGTTCGATGCCATGGGTCTGATCGGTGAAAATCCGCATTTCCCAGTCGCCGCCATATTCGGATGTGACGGTTTCCCGAGATGTCTCAACCACCAGATTGTCATTGCGCGACCGGTAGGCGATCAAGTCGCTGATCGTGCCGATCTTCAACCCGTGTTCCTTGGCGAATTCGACCAGGTCAGGCAGCCGCGCCATGGTTCCGTCAGGGTTCATGATCTCGCAGATCACGCCCGAAGGGTTCAACCCGGCCAGGCGTGAGATATCAACGGCGGCCTCGGTATGGCCCGCGCGCACCAGCACCCCGCCCCGCTTGGCCCGCAAGGGGAAGACGTGACCCGGTGTGGCGATATGGGCCATCGTGTTTTGCTCGTTGATCGCAGTCGCCACGGTCAGCGCCCGGTCACCAGCGGAAATGCCAGTCGACACTCCCTCGCGGGCTTCAATCGACACGGTGAACGCGGTCTCATGACGTGACGAGTTGTTCACCGCCATCATCGGCAGACCCAACGTGTCAATCCGTTCCGCCGTCATCGGCAGGCAGATCAGGCCACGACCATGGGTGGCCATGAAATTAATTGCCTCAGCATCAGCGAACTCGGCGGCAATCACCAGATCGCCCTCATTCTCGCGATCTTCGTGATCAACCAGGATATACATCCGGCCTTTGCGCGCCTCGTCGATGATCTCTTTGATCGGGCTGATTGCCGCGCGCAGCTGGGCCTCGACCGGTCCGGGAGTTTCAAAGCTCATGGGGCAGCCTTTCACATGCCAAGTTTGACCGGGTGGATAGACCACCGCGCGGTCAAAGACCAGACCGCATGCGGCACCGTTCCGGTCAGACGCGACGTTGAATTGTGGACTAGGACATTTCTGCGAGGCGCGCGACATAGCGAGCCAGCGTGTCGATCTCAAGATTGACCCGGTCGCCGATGCCGACATCCCCCCAGGTCGTCACCTCTTTTGTGTGCGGAATGAAGTTGATACCAAAATCGCACCCGTCCACATCGTTTACGGTCAAAGAAGTACCGTTCAGCGCAACTGATCCCTTGGGCGCAATGAAGCGGGCCAGATCTTTGGGTGCGCGCAAGGTTACTCGCGTGCTGTCGCCTTCGTCCAGAACGGCGACCACTTCTGCGACGCCATCAACATGACCAGACACGATATGACCGCCCAACTCATCTCCGACCTTCAGCGCGCGTTCCAGATTGACGCGTTTGCCGACAGTCCAGCGATCCAAATTGGTTTTCGAAACGGTTTCCGCGCTGATTTGCACATCATACCAGTCTTCGCCCAGTGCGATGACTGTCAGGCAAACGCCGTCGCTGGCAATGGATGCACCAATATCAATCCCCGGGGTATTGTAGGCGGTTTTGATCCGCGCCCGCAGATCGCCTTGCTGCTCCAGTTCGGTGATGGTGCCGATATCTGTGACGATCCCCGTAAACATTGCGTTAACCCTCTGTTTCTAACCTGATGCCAGCGCTCACCGTCGAGGTAAGCGTAAGCGCGCCTACGGGCAAGCCCCAGGTTGCCGCAAATACGACAAACAGGCATAATTCCTCATCTAACGACAAGAGCAGCAGAAATGTTACCACTCAACGGCGCTGCGCAAAAACGCGTATTTCTTTTCCTGCAAGGACCGCACGGGCCGTTTTTTGGCGCGCTTGGTAAGATCCTGCGCGCAGCGGGTTCCGAAGTGTGGCGCGTGGGTTTCAACGCCGGGGATCAGGCTTTCTGGTCTGATAAGGCCAGCTTTATTCCCTATGCTGGCAAACCCGAGAACTGGCCGGCAAAATTTGTTGACCTGGTTGTCGGCCGCGAGGTGACAGACATTGTCCTGTATGGCGATACGCGTCCAATCCACGCCCAAGCCATCCGCATCGCCCGCGCCCACGGGATCACTGTTCATGTTTTCGAAGAAGGGTATCTGAGGCCCTGGTGGGTCACCTACGAACGCACAGGTACGAATGGCAATTCGCATCTGATGAATCTGGAAGTTACCCAGATGCAGCGAGCGCTGGAGCGAACTGATGCGCCGATGCCGCCCCCTCCGACGCATTGGGGTGATATGCGACAGCATATTTTCTATGGCGCGCTGTATCATTGGTTTGTTCTGTTCCTGAACGGCAAGTATCGCAATTTTCGAACCCACCGTGACCTACCGGTTTCGAAAGAGTTCAGGCTGTATTTCAAACGGCTGGCAATGATGCCCTTCCACAGAATCCGGCGGCGAGTGGCGACGGAGCGAGTCCGGCGGGGCGGGTTTCCCTATCACTTGGCATTGCTGCAACTGGGACATGACAGTTCGGTTCAGTCACACTCGGACTTTGACTGCATGTCCGAGTTTCTTGAGCAGGTACTGCACGGTTTTGCAAATGGCGCACCAACGCACCATCATCTGGTCATCAAAGAACACCCGCTGGAAAATCATCGGGAACCATTGCGCCAGGTGGCACGCAAACTGGCCAAAACACTGGGTATCGCTGATCGGGTCCATTATGTACCCGGGGGCAAACTGGCCACATTGCTCAACGAAGCGAGCTCGGCCGTGACGATCAATTCAACTGCGGGTCAGCAGGTATTGTGGCGCGGCATTCCTCTGCGCGCCTTTGGCAAATCGGTCTATGACAAGCCCGAATTTGTTTCCAACCAACCGATCACTGATTTCTTTTCCAATCCAGATATCCCCGATACCGAAGCCTATCAAAGCTATAGGCGTTTTCTGCTAGATACCAGTCAGGTCCCCGGCGGGTTTTATTCACGCCGTGGGCGGCGACAGTTGCTTAGGCGCGCCGTGGATATGATGCTAAGGGCGAAAGATCCCTACCAATCCGTGCTGACCGACAAAGAGGCGCGGACGCCACAGTTGAGGATCGTTGAGTAAATCACCCCTCTTGATGCTGGCGATTGCAGTTGGAAACAAGTACGCTGCTGGAAACAAAAGACCAAAACCAAGACGTTCGAGGATATTCGGCAGTGCAGCGCTTTCCAATCCGATGGGGACGGGGTGTAACCCTTGTGGCCGCTCTTGGCCTGCTGGCCGCGTGCCAACTACCTAAAACTGGCCCAAACAAATCCGAAATCCTTGCCGGTTCGACCACGAAAGGTGGAAACGCCTATGTTGTTGAGGTTGACGATCGGGTGGCGCAGGTCACGTCGGCAGTGCCTCAATATGGGTTCTCGCAAACCTTCCGTAGCGCTCAGAACCTGACCGCCGACACGGTTCGTCCGGGTGATGTACTGGGCCTGACAATCTGGGAAAACGTAGATGACGGGCTGTTATCCGGAGAGACCGGCGCCTCAACATCCCTGGAAGAGGTACAGGTCGATAGCGAGGGCTTCATCTTTGTTCCCTATGCCGGGCGCCTGCGCGCAGCCGGAAACACGCCGGAACAGCTTCGCACGTTGATCACGGAAAAGCTCCAAGATCAGACCCCTGATCCTCAGGTCGAAGTGCGCCGTATCGCCGGGGACGGATCAACCGTTTCGCTGTCGGGCACCCTGTCCGCACCCGGGATCTATCCGATCGAACGACCAACCCGCACACTGGCCGGAATGCTGACACGGGCTGGCGGCGTGATCGAAGGGTCCGATATCGCCCTGGTGACACTAATCCGAGGCAGTCAAAAAGGGACGGTCTGGTACAATGACTTGTTCCGCAACCCGGAATTTGACGTTGCCCTGCGGGGTGGCGACCGCATTCTAGTCGAAGCCGACAACCGGTCCTATGTCGCCTTGGGGGCGACGGGCGGTCAGTCGCGCGTGGCATTCGACAGTCAGGATCTGTCCGCGCTGGAAGCGCTGGCACAGGTTGGTGGCTTACAGCCCCTGTCTTCGGACCCGACCGGCATTTTCGTTCTACGAAAGGAACGACAGGACATTGTCCGGTCAGTCATGGGAAAACCGGACCTGCAGGGAGAGCAGCGCATGATCTACGTGCTGAACCTGACAGCACCCAATGGCCTTTTCATCGCCCGTGACTTTGTCATCCGCGATGATGACACAATTTACGTCACCGAAGCACCTTACGCGCAATGGAGCAAATCCATCTCGTTGATCGCCGGTGGCCTGACCCCGCTTGCCAATGTCACGACACTGACAGGCGGATGATGCCCTCCGTTCCTCAAGGAACGCATGCCAAGGCCGAACGCAGTCGTCTTTTGGTCTATAATGGCGGATTTCTGACAGCCGCGCGCGTGCGGAGAATTCTGTCACTGGCCGGATATGATATCGGCATCGGCACGCCCAAGGGGTCGGATCTGGTGGGTATCTGGGGCAATAGCCCGACGGCACATCGTGGACTGCGTATAGCGACCAAATACAATACTCCGATCTTGCGCGTAGAGGATGCATTCCTGCGATCTCTGCACTCAGGACGCAATGGCGATGCTCCGCTGGGTCTGCTGCTTGATCGCAGCGGTGTGCATTTTGATCCAACACAGCCTTCGGATCTGGAAACACTTCTTGCGACCGACCCGTTGGATAATACGGCCCTGCTGAACCGGGCACGTGGCGGGATGGCGCGGCTGCGCGAACTGCATCTGAGTAAGTATTCCGCCTATGATCCCGCGACCCCTGCGCCGGACCCAGGGTATGTCCTGGTTGTCGATCAAGCACGCGACGATGCTTCTGTAAGGGCAAGCGGCGGCGATGAGGCCCGGTTCCGCGAGATGCTGGTTATGGCGCAAGAGGAGAACCCCGGCGCGACCGTTCTGATCAAAACCCACCCCGACACGATCGCAGGGCACCGGCCCGGATATTACTCTGCCGATGATCTGACCGACCGCGTATCCTTTCAGCACAGCGCCATCAGCCCCTGGACCTTGTTAGAGGGTGCTGTGGGCGTCTACACCCTGTCCTCGCAACTTGGGTTCGAGGCCATATTGGCCGGTCACAAACCCCGCGTCTTCGGCCAACCGTTTTACGCCGGATGGGGTCTTACCCAAGACGAAGCCCATTTCCCAAGACGCCAACGAAACCTGACGCGCGCGCAACTCTTCGCCGCCACCATGGTTCTTTATCCCAAGTGGTACGATCCCTATCGGGATCAGCTGTGCGAATTCGAATCCGTGCTGGACACGCTTGAAGGTCTGACCCGCGCCTGGCGACAAGATCACAAGGGCTGGACGGCATCCGGGATGCGGCTTTGGAAACGCAGGCACCTGCAGCACATGTTTGGGCGCGAGAAAAAGGTAAAATTCACGCCTGACGTTCCCGAAAACCCAGATCGTCCCCACATGGTTTGGGCGCGGCACGGCCGTGATATGGAAAACGTCACACGGGTCGAGGATGGCTTCGTTCGGTCCCGTGGGTTGGGGGCCAGCCTTGTGCCGCCTCTGTCGCTGTCGCTAGATGACCTTGGGATCTATTACGACCCGACCAAACCCAGCAGGTTGGAAGAGATGATCGCCAAGCGGGAGACCCTGCGGCCGGATCAGGAATTGCGGGCCGAGCGGTTGGTGACACAGATTATCGCCGGAGCGGTCAGCAAATATAACACCGGCGGCCCGGTTCTGGACTTGCCAAAAGGTCACCTCATTCTGGTGCCCGGACAGGTCGAGGACGATGCCTCGATCCTGTTTGGAACCAGCACCGTTCGCACCAATACCGAACTTCTACGCACCGCCCGCGAGATGAACCCGACCGCCGTTCTGATCTATAAACCGCATCCCGATGTCGAAGCTGGCCTGCGTGAAGGTGAGGCCGAAGCTGAGGGGCTAGCAGACCTGATCGTCAAGAACACCGATCCCGCCGCATTGTTGGGTGAGGTTCAGGAGGTCTGGACCATGACCTCTCTGCTAGGGTTCGAGGCGCTGATGCGCGGATTGCCGGTCACAACGCTCGGCGCACCCTTTTATGCTGGTTGGGGTTTGACGCAGGATTTGGGATCCGTCCCCGCCCGTCGTGGTGCACGGCCCTCCCTGCTGGGATTGATCCATGCCGCACTGATCGATTACCCGAGGTATCTGGACCCTGTCACCGGCATGCCCTGCCCTCCGGAAGTGGTATTGGAAAGGCTGACAGATGGCTACCAGAGCCGATCTGGCCCCGGCCTTAGACTGCTCTCGAAACTACAGGGCGTTTTCGCAACACAGGCGCATCTCTGGCGCCGTTAGCGCAATGCCCGCGCCCAGCGATGCATCACGTCTTGACCGATGATGCGGGTCTCCAGCAGTTCAAACCGTGGGGCCTCATCCAGACGATCCATACCAAGCCCCCCGATGGCAGGCAAACCTTCGGCACCAATCGCAAGCCCGGCACTGAAGCCGATCAACTCATCAACCAGTTCATCCGCCAAAAGCGACGCGGCAAGGGACGATCCGCCCTCGCAAAAGACGCGGGTCAAACCCTCCTGCCCCAACTGCAGCAACAGGTCAGCGGCATCAATGTGATGATCGCGTAACGCGCAGGGGATAAGCCTTGCGCCCAGTCCTTCCCACGCTTTTGCACGTTCGGCATCCGGTGACGGACCATGGCACAACCACACCGGAATTTTCGAGGCGGTGCGTGCCAGTTGACCCATCAACGGGATATCCAGATGGCGCGAAACGACAACGCGCACAGGCTGACGTTCAATCCCAAGATCCCGAACTGTCAGAGAGGGGTCGTCTACACGCGCCGTACCCGCCCCAACCATAACGGCATCATGCGTTGCCCGCATGGCATGAACAGCCCGCCGCGAGGTCTGACCCGTAATCCACTGACTATGGCCGCTTTCGGTCGCAATGCGCCCGTCAAAACTGCTGGCCAGTTTAAGCGTGACAAATGGCCGGCCCTGTTCGGTCTTTAGAAAGAAACCGGCGTGGTCGCGGGCCGCCTGATCCGCAAGAACACCGGTTGTCACGTCAATCCCAGCGTCGCGCAGCATGGCAAAGCCCTGCCCGGCAACACGCGGATCACTGTCTTCGATGGCTGAAACAACACGCGCCACACCGGCCTCAATCAAGGCCTGAGCGCAAGGCGGGGTCTGTCCGTGATGGGCGCAGGGTTCAAGCGAGACATAAGCAGTCGCGCCACGCGCCTGCGATCCCGCCTGTCTTAACGCTTCGGTTTCTGCATGTGGCCGACCGCCAGGTTGCGTCCAACCACGCCCAACAATCCGCCCGTCCTGTACGAGTACGCAGCCAACGGATGGGTTGGGCCAGCACGTCCCCTGTCCGCGCCGCCCCATGTCAAGGGCCAGCGCCATATATCGCTTATCTGTTTCGCTCACTCGTCCGTCGAAGGCTGCGGCGGGCGCAGTTCGTGGACAAACTCCTCGAAATCATCGGCCGCCTGGAAATTCTTATACACGCTTGCAAACCGAACATAGGCAACGGTGTCGATCCGCGCCAGAGCTTCCATAACAATTTCACCGATCTTGCTGGACGGAATGTCGGTATCGCCCATGCTTTCCAGCCGTCGCACAATACCCGAGATCATCTGATCGATACGTTCCGGATCAATCGGGCGTTTCTGCATCGAGATACGGATCGAACGTTCCAGCTTGTCGCGATCGAAATCCTCGCGTTTTCCATTGGTTTTGATCACAACCAGATCGCGTAACTGAACGCGTTCATAGGTGGTGAACCGTCCGCCGCAAGCCGGGCAGAAACGGCGCCTGCGGATCGCGACATGATCCTCTGCCGGGCGTGAATCTTTGACCTGAGTGTCGATATTTCCGCAAAACGGGCAGCGCATCCGCCGTCTCCTCGTCTCTTGTTCCGCCTCTTTTAGTAAGCGCTGTGGCCCACTTATCCACAACTATAGGGCAGCCTCTAGGATTTGGGTAGTCGGAAATTTTTACCGCTAAATAAAGGGGTCACGCGAAATGCGCAGCGACGCGTCGGTTGTGTGATTGGGTCCGGTGTTCAAACAGATAAACGCCCTGCCATGTCCCCAGCATGGGCACCCCTGCGGCGACAGGAATGCCCAAGGACACAGGCAGCAACGCAGCTTTGATATGTGCTGGCATATCGTCTGGCCCCTCATAGGTGTGCCTTAAATACGCCATCGACGGATCATCCGCCGGTGGGACCAGACGTTCGAAAAAGGCCTGCAAATCTGTCCGCACCTCGGGGTCCGCATTTTCCTGAATGGCCAGAGAACACGAGGTATGGCGTACAAACAGGGTCAACAATCCGTCGTAACCGCTTGGGGCAAGCCAGTCTCGTATATCCGAGGTGAACTCATACAGCCCCGGCCCCTGCGTTGAAATGATAAACTCGGTCTGCAAAACGCGGGTCTTACCTTCTTCAGTCAAAAATTGGCTGCCGGAAACACAGGCCATTCGCGTTCTGGACGGACCTGCTCTGCCCCGGCTGGAAACCAATGGAAACAAAGCTTGTGCTCTGCTCGACATTTGCCGGAGGGGTCAACGAAAATTGGACCGCCGTGCGGCGACCGGTAGCTTCGCTTGGGCCATATCCACGCACAACATAGATATTCTGCTGCCACCCTGCCCCCAGGCTGCGACGAGCAAAATCTGCAGCAGCGCACCAATAGCCATCCACATCCCTGCGCGCGCGCGGGATCACCTCAAACACTTTGTCGTTTACTGCAACAGTCTGAAAACCGTTTGGTGCTGCTGTCACCGCCCCCGGTTCAAACAACGTGGCGGCGGCCAGAACCGCAGATGTGATCACTTTTTTCATAATGCTACTCTCTCATGTTTCTTGATAAATATTAAAGTAGATTGCAGGAGGCCATGGCAAAGCCACCTCACGTTCAATTCAGGCATTGTTCCTATTTACGTGAACCGGCATCAGCCAGCCCCGATATCGGATCAGTTGACCCAACATCGGCATTTCTGCCGAAACATCGAACCGAAACCGGCCTTGATCATCCTGCCATTCCACCGTCGCCGAACGCGGTAAAAGAAAGTTTGGGCATGGCACCCCCAATAGAGTGAGGCGCAGGATGTTCAAATGCAGCTTTTGACCTCGAACCTGTGGGCGCATCCAGATGGTCAGCCCTCCGATCCTCTCTTTCACGCACCGCCTGTCTGCGTCGTAGACCAGATGAGACAGCGTCTCATGCCCGCCAAAATCCCTGAACCACTCCCATTCCTGGCCAGTGAGTTTGGTTCGAATGCGGACCGTCTGAGTATCTGCAGCGGGGGGAAACCCACCCAACCAAAATGACAAAGAGGTCAACCACCCGGTTCCTCTTTGGATGCTGCATAGTCCTGTAAACTCTGCCGTTTCACTGTGGAATTTTCGAACCGCATCCGGCACCTCAGAATTGGCTGGAAGGGCCTGCAGAAATGGGTCCGGCCTCACGCATACCCTCCGGGGAAGAACCGCGCTTTCAGGGATGAATCCGGAACCAAGCACGTTTCGAACCGCCCAAAGAATGCAAATCGGTGGCGCGCGATGAAATGATAAAGCGGATCCTTCAAAAACCGCGGAAGAAATCGACAGGCCGACAGAACAGGCCACAAAGCGGGTAAGCTGCGCATTGCAGCAGCAAAAGCATCCAAGCGCTGATGCACAACACCGTCAACGATCACAAGATTGGTTTCAAACTCGTCGGTGGGCAGGCCGAGTTGCCGGTAAAGGCTTTGTCCTATGGGGGACTGGGCAATTACAAACTTGAACCGCTTCTTTGTGTCGGCCCACAGCATGAACCTGAAAAATCGAGAACACAGCACGCATTCTCCATCAAAAACGATGAGGTTCTGCTCGGTTCCCACATCTGAGATCGCCCGGTCTTGCATTGGATACCAGATCAATTTCGCCACAACCGGACCGTGCCATTGAAGGGTAAAATCCGCAATGCGACACGTAGGTTTTCAGATGAAACGTGCCGGGGAGCCACCGATCGCTAGTCTGAGACGACCGGAGCTCTACCCTCATCCCCATAAGGTGCTGACCCGACAACACGGGGTAACTATGCCTTTGCGCTGCTATATCCTTGCTGAAAAGTGCCAGAAACTTGTGAAAACCTGCCAGATGGGTTTGCCTGCACTCCTGCAAACTGGGTTCAAATTTTTCGCGAAAGCATTAAGAATTGGATATGGAACTTGATATTGCCAGAATTCAACACTTGACCCGAACGGTAGATGAGCGTTCGGGCGGCCCAGAGTTGGCAGACCAGCTTTTGGAACGCAGCGGTCTAAGCCGAGCGGCAATCGCTCCCCCCACTACAGTCTACAGTGCGCAAACTGAGGCGATGTTCATCAGATATGCCTGCGACGCTATGCGCGACATAACTTTTGCCGCCTATGCGGGTTCAAAAGTCAGTTCGGCCTCTAGCATTACGGCCTATATCAGCAAGTACTCTCGTGACCTCCGACAGGTGTTTGAAAACACAACCCGCTTCTCTCGCATCATAGATCCCACAATCACCTTCAGTCTGCGCCATGCCGGGAATTTTGTGTCCTTCGAGGCGGACTGGGAAGACGCAAGTTTTGCCCGGTATCACAGACGCACAGAGTTTTTGATGTTTGGGACACTGGCGCGAATGCGGAACCTGACGCAGTCAGACTTCCACCCCATAGCAATTCGCTTTCAACACGAGGTTGGAGAGAAAAGAAATCTATTTCAAAAGCTTGCAGGATTTTCGGTAGAGTTTGGAGCAGAAAACCTAGAGATTGTTCTGTCGCCTTCATCTCTGGATCTTCCCGTGCCCACATATGACCCGATGCTTCGAGAGCATCTGATTGAGTACGGGGAACGCGTCTTGGCAGAGCGGGCTTCGCCTAAGCAAAAATTGCGGGCGCAGGTCGAGGGTCTGATTACACGTTCGATGCCGGGGAATTTTCCGCAAGCCGATGACATAGCCGCCAATCTCGGCATGAGCCCGCGAACATTTGCACGTCGGCTAAAGGATGAAGGGTCAAGCTATCGAGAGATCGCAGACGATCTGCGCTGTGATCTGGCCCAAACTTTCATCACCAACGGTATGCAGCTATCTGAAATTGCATTCTCACTTGGCTACGCAGACCAACCCGCCTTTTCCACCGCTTTCAAACGGTGGACGGGTCGCGCGCCCAGCGCTTTCCGCAGCCGCCTGGACCCGTGATCGTAACTTTGAGGTAGCCGGGGGTCGTCAGCCTTGCAGCCTCGCCCCGGCCCGTCCCATGAGTGGACATTGCGGATATAGGAAGACGCGCAGCGGGCTTCTTGTGAGTTCTCGCCAAATTGATGTTTCTACAAGCCACCGTGAACAGTGGTTTCAAACGAAAAAGGCGCCTCGGTCGAGGCGCCTTTCTGGGTTACTGATCCAGGAACGACCGCAACTTTCGCGACCTGCTGGGGTGTTTCAGTTTTCGCAGCGCCTTCGCCTCGATCTGACGGATACGTTCGCGCGTCACGCTGAACTGTTGGCCGACCTCTTCCAGAGTGTGGTCGGTGTTCATACCGATGCCAAACCGCATCCGCAGAACCCGTTCTTCCCGCGGGGTAAGTGAGGCCAGAACACGCGTGGTCGTTTCCTTGAGGTTTTCCTGAATAGCACTGTCCAGCGGCAGCACAGCATTCTTGTCCTCAATGAAATCGCCAAGCTGGCTGTCTTCTTCGTCGCCAATCGGCGTTTCCAGGCTGATCGGTTCCTTGGCGATCTTCATCACCTTGCGGACCTTCTCCAGCGGCATCTGCAGCTTTTCGGCCAGTTCTTCCGGCGTCGGCTCGCGGCCGATTTCATGCAGCATCTGACGACCGGTCCGAACCAACTTGTTGATCGTCTCGATCATATGGACCGGGATACGGATCGTGCGTGCCTGATCCGCGATGGACCGGGTAATCGCCTGACGGATCCACCAGGTGGCATAGGTCGAGAACTTATACCCGCGGCGGTATTCGAACTTGTCTACGGCCTTCATCAGGCCAATGTTACCTTCCTGAATAAGATCAAGGAATTGCAGACCACGGTTCGTGTATTTTTTGGCGATCGAGATCACCAGACGCAGGTTGGCTTCGACCATTTCTTTCTTGGCCTGGCGCGCCTCTTTCTCGCCTTTCTGGACCTGCTGTACGATGCGGCGGAATTCGCTGATGTCCAGGCCAACATATTGCCCGACCTGAGCCATATCGTTGCGCAGTTCCTCGACCTTGGAGGTCGAGCGTTCGATGAACATCTGCCAGCCCCGGCCCGGCTTTTCAGCCATCTCAGCCAGCCAGTTCGGGTCCAGTTCACGCCCACGATAGGCGTCAACAAATTCGCGACGGTTGATGCGGGCCTGATCCGCCAGCTTCACCATCGAGCTGTCCAGCGACATGATCCGACGATTGATGCCATAGAGCTGGTCGATCAAAGCATCGATCCGGTTGTTGTGCAGATGAAGGCCGTTCACCAGTTCGACAATCTCGGCGCGCAGCTTCTGATAGGTCGCTTCGTCCGTGTCGCTGAATGTGCCGTCTTCGTTCAGGGTTGCCGAAATCCGGCTGTCCTGCATTTCGCTCAGCATCGCAAAATCAGTCGAAATACGCTCGAGCGTCGTCAGAACCTGATCTTTCAGAGCAGCTTCCATAGCAGCGAGCGACATGTTCGCCTGCTCGTCTTCGTCATCGTCATCATCGGTCGCAATCGGGTTGCCATCGGCATCCAGCTCGGGGCCTTCTTCCTTGGCGGGCTTTGCGGCCTGCACGGTCGAAGTGTCGACGACCGGCTCTTCAACATCGCCGTCTTCGTCCATCTGATTGCCGAAAGTGGCCTCCAGATCAATGACGTCGCGCAGCAGAATGTCTTCGGACAGCAATTCATCATGCCAGATCGTAATCGCCTGGAAGGTCAGCGGGCTTTCACAAAGCCCCAGGATCATCGTATTGCGACCAGCCTCGATCCGCTTGGCGATAGCAATCTCGCCCTCACGGCTGAGCAGTTCGACCGAACCCATTTCGCGCAGATACATGCGCACCGGGTCATCGGTACGATCAAGCTTTTCGGTGGCGGCACCGGCCAGCGTGACCTCACGGTTGCTTTCCGTTGTGATCAGGTCGGTCGAGCCTTTATTCTCTTCCTCTTCCGCCTCTTCATCTTCGATGATGTTGATCCCCATCTCGGACAGCATCGACATAACGTCTTCGATCTGTTCCGAGCTGACCTGATCAGGTGGCAGGACCTGATTGAGCTGGTCGTAGGTGATGTAACCTTTCTCGCGGGCCTCGGCGATCATCTTCTTGACCTGAGTCTGGCTCATGTCCAGCGAGATTTCCTGTTCCTGCTCGTCGGATTTGCTGTCTTCGTTTGTATCATTGGCGGCCATTCAATGCTCCTGCAGGGATGGGTGATTCGATTGAACCGAATCATTAGCGCGTTGAAGTGATTCGGCCACCCGTTTACCTGTTTTTCTTTTCCAGTGCCTTACGAAAACACCACATTACCGGCGTTTTCGCTCGAAATTGATACCTGACATGATTGCCTTAAACGCATCCTTCTCGTCGCGGTTGATTCGCGCACCATTGTCAGCGATGTCGAAAACGGCCCTGTCTTCATTCTGGCTTCGGCTTGTTCTGTTGCGCTCTTCGGCAGCTTGCGCCAAGCGATAGGTCAACGCTTCATCGTCCAGATCAGACAGCTCCTCTGCGGCTTCGGCAATCTCTGCGTCCAGACCCCTGAGAGCTTTGATTTTGGCGAGTTCCTCGGCCAACGTCATTTCGGCCTTTTCAACGTCGCCCGGTTTATTCACGCAGGGGATCACTGCGACATGGCGAAGGGCCAGCAGGTTTTCAAGGGCGTGATGTCCCAAAGTTTCCGCAATATGTTGTTTGAGGTTCTCAGGATCATCTATCGCGTGCCGCAGAATGGCATCGCGCAGGCCAGCGTGATCTTGGTCACGGCACTCCATTTCTTCCAGTTGGTGTTCAAACTGCACCACGACTTGGGGGTTCAATGCGGCGATGGCCAGAATGGCGGCTTCGCGCATCTGGATATCGGCATTGTCGGACGATGCCAGGAACGACGCCCGCGCACCCGGTGTGGCCGGTTGTGGCTGAGGTTTCCATTTCCCGCGCGGTTGCCAGGGGCGGTTTTGCTTCTGCCTTTGTGGGCGGAACAGTTTCCAACACAGATCCTTGATTTCTTGCTCGTAATGAGAGCGAATTGAACCATCTCGGATCAGCAGTGTCTTTTCTTGGAGTGTGCGTTCCAACGTAGCCTTGCGTTCAGGGCTGTCGAACACCTTGCCTTCGGTTTCGCGCTGCCACAGCAGCCTGACCATTGGCATGGCCTCTTCCAACACCGTCTGCACTGCCGTTGGACCTTCGGCCCGCAACAGATCATCGGGATCTTTGCCCTCGGGCATCAGCGCAAAGCGCAAGGACTTTCCTGCCTCAAGCAGCGGCAGGGCCAGATCGACCGCCCGCATCGCAGCACGCAAACCCGCCGTGTCGCCATCCAGCGCAATGATCGGCTCGTCCGAGATACGCCACAGCAGTTGCAACTGATGCTCGGTGATTGCGGTGCCCAATGGGGCCACCGATGCGCCAAAACCGGCCTCGGCAAGCGCGATCACGTCCATATATCCTTCGGCCACGATCAATGGCTGTCCTTTGCCGGCAACCTGCCGCGCGGGGCCTTGGTTATAGAGGCTGCGCCCCTTGTCGAACAGTTCGGTTTCGGGCGAGTTCAGATATTTCGCATTGTCATTGGGGTCCATCGCTCGGCCACCGAACGCAATGCAACGCCCGCGCGGATCCCGGATCGGATACATGATCCGGTTCCGAAACGTGTCATATGGCTTTTTACCTTTGTTCGAGGGTTTGGCCAGACCCGCACCAAGGATCAGATCTTCGGCCACGTTCTTGCCGCGTAGGTGATCCCAAAGCGCCTGCCAACCGTCGGGAGCAAAGCCGATTTCCCACCGATCCAGCGCCTGCTCTTTCAAGCCGCGCCGCGCCAGATAATCGCGCGCCTCCCCACCTGCTCCTGTTTTCAGCTGCAACCGAAAGAACTGCACCGCCTGTTCCATCACCTCGGCCAGTTGCGTGCGACGATCCTGTTTCTCTTGTGCCTTGGGGTCACGTTCTGGCATCGGCATTCCGGCCTCACGCGCGAGAATTTCGACCGCTTCGATGAACGAGACATTCTCGGTCTCTTTCACGAAGCTGATCGCATCCCCTTTGGCATGGCAGCCAAAGCAGTAATAGAAACCCTTTTGGTCATCGACGTGGAACGAAGCTGTCTTCTCGTGATGGAACGGGCACGGAGCCCACATGTCGCCCTTGCCCTGATTGGACTTGCGCGCGTCCCACATGACTTTGCGCCCGACGACCTGAGACAAGCTCAGCCGGGTGCGCAACTCATCCAGAAAACCGGGTGGTAATGACATGGGTTAAACCTGACAGAAACGGCAACGCGCGCCAAGGGGAAGGCGCGCGTTTGTCCGCAAAGAAATCACAAGGTTTTGGATTACTGCTGCAGGCACAGCTCCATCCACGTGGCGCCGAGATCCTTTTTGCGCACATCGCGCATCTTCTGCTCATAGACCCAAGGGGTGATCAGCGGGATGGCGGCATTATAGTTCGCGGGCCAGGTCGGACCTGTATCGGCCACGGCTTGCGGCACGTCGCGCTCCTTCACGCGGTCAAGTCGCGCCTGCTGGATCGCCGCCACGACATCCGCCTGATGCTGGCAGCTTTGTTCTTTTGTTTCCTGAGCAGCCAGAGGTGTGGCCAGTAAAATAGCCGCAACGGCAATACGCAACATGGGGGTCTCCGGGATTCGTTCTCGTCGCTGAAGTCTACTGCCGGGCGAAGATGCGCGCCATCGTCGAATTGCATCTTGCGCAGCCCTGTTGCGCCTTGGTCCTGCGGGCGATGGATCAGATGCCAACCGCCCGCAGAGAGTATTGTCAAAGTCCCTTAGCGCGGTAGCTTTTCGAGACACGGTCAATGGCCACGATGTAGGCCGCGGTCCTCAGATCCTCGACATCGTCGCGACTGTGCCAGACTTCACGCATCGACTGGTAAGCAATCCGCATGGTGTCATCAAGCCCCGAACGAACCAGCTCAAGCTCATCCGCACCTTTCAGGTATTTCGCCTTGAAGTTCGGAGACATGGACCAGGCATCGCCCAGATAGCGGTCCAGCCGTTCCAGCTCACTGACGATCAACTCGTGCCGCGACTCTTCCTGGCGACGCTGCATGCGGCCAAACCGGATATGGCTTAGGTTCTTAACCCATTCGAAATACGAAACGGTCACACCGCCAGCATTTGCGTACATATCAGGAATGATCACGACGCCCCTATCGCGCAGAACTTCATCTGCACCAGCTGTCACCGGGCCGTTTGCAGCTTCGATGATCAACGGGGCCTTGATGCGATCGGCATTATCAAGGTTGATCACACCTTCCAGCGCCGCCGGGATCAGGATGTCGCACTCTTCTTCCAGCACGGCCCCTCCCTCGGCGGAATGGGTGGCGTCGGGATAATCGCTGACGCCGCCATGCTTGACAATCCATTGGCGAACCGACTCGACGTCGATCCCGTCGGGATTATACAGCGCTCCGTCCCATTCAATGATGCCCACGATACGAGAGCCGTCTTCCTCGCTCAGGAACTTGGCAGCGTGGTAGCCCACATTTCCCAGACCCTGAACAATAATGCGCTTGCCGTCCAACTTGCCCGACAGCCCTGCCTTTTGAATGTCCTCAGGATGGCGGAAAAACTCGCGCAGCGCATATTGAATGCCGCGGCCCGTGGCCTCGACCCGTCCGGCAATACCGCCAGCATTCAGCGGCTTGCCTGTCACGCAGGCGCGCGCGTTGATATCAGTTGTATTCATCCGGGCGTATTGGTCCGCCATCCACGCCATTTCACGCTCACCCGTCCCCATATCCGGGGCTGGCACGTTCTGTGACGGGTTGATCAGGTCGCGCTTGGCCAACTCATAGGCGAACCGGCGGGTGATCTGTTCAAGCTCATGCTCTTCGTATTGGCGCGGGTCTATACACAAGCCGCCCTTTGATCCGCCAAATGGCGTTTCGACCAGGGCGCACTTATAGGTCATCAGCGCCGCCAGCGCTTCGACTTCGTCCTGGTTCACCGCCAAAGCATAGCGAATGCCGCCTTTCACCGGCTCCATATGTTCGGAATGTACCGACCTATACCCGGTGAACGTGTGTATGTCACCGCGCAGCCGGACGCCGAAGCGTACAGTGTAGGTGGCGTTGCAGACCCTTATCTTTTCTTCAAGGCCCGGAGGCAGATCCATCAGGGACGCTGCCCTGTTAAACATAAGATCTACACTCTCTCGAAAGCTGGGTTCTTTTGTGGCCGTCATTTAAACCTCCGTGCCGGCGAACGACTTGCGTTCTGACGTTTTGTCGCACCCCTTTGCTAAACGATCAATGTTTAAGCAGAAATAAAATCTCAAGTTACGGGGAAATATTCGAACTCTGGCTGAGTCGCCAAACCCAGACATTATCCGCCGAATTGTTCACGCATCGAATACAGCCCCGCGCAACGGCCCGGAATTATCCCTCAATTTCCCTCAAACCAGCCAAAACTGGGCCCTTTTCGCCCAATTCCCGCCACGTTTCGCAGTTAATTTCCATACGTTAACTTTTCCTTAGCAGCTTTGGATGTCTGCTCAGCGAGGTCTGCAAGATGAAAATGCCCAAGTTTCTACGCGAAAGCAAAAGCGGCGCTAAATCCGCGCTAAGCGCGCGCCGGTTCGCAAAAAGCGAAGACGGTACATTCACAATCTTTGTATTGTTGGGTTTCCTGGTGATCATCGCCTCGACTGGGGCTGGCGTTGACCTAATGAATTTCGAACGCGACCGCGCCAATCTGCAATCGACATTGGACCGCGCCGTTCTTGCGGCCGCTGACCTTGATCAGAAAAAGCCCGCACGCGAAATTGTCGATGCCTATTTCGAGAAGGCCGGGCTGGGCGGCAAAATCACTTCTGTCGTGGTGGAAGAAGGCTTTGGATCACGTAAAGTATCAGCCACCGCCGAGGCGACCATCAAAACCCACTTTATGCATTTCTCTGGCGTCAACAGCTTGACCGCTAACGCGGCCAGCACAGCCGTCGAAAGCATTGGAGCAGTTGAAATTTCGCTGGTTCTCGACATCTCAGGCTCAATGAACAACTATTCGAGTTCTGGCGGGAAGAGCAAAATTGCGCTTCTGCAGGATGCGGCCACAGAATTTGTCACGCTGATGCTGGATTCAGATGATCCTAACCGCACGGGCATTTCGATCTCGATCGTGCCTTACGCAACTCAGGTCAACGCGGGTGAACCCATCCTGAGCAAATTCACCAACGTTACAGCAGAGCACAACTACTCCCATTGTGTGAACTTTATCCCTGAACAGTATAGCGACGCGGACCTAGAGCGTGATGACAGGCTGGAACGCACCGCGCATTTTGACCCCTTCACCTATTCCGAAGGCTCGATCAGAACACCGGTTTGCCCGGTCCGCGATGGCAGTGCGATTACGCCTGTTACCGATAATCTGGAGGCATTGACCAAACAGATCAAGGCGTTGACTGCAACCGGGAACACCTCGATAGATGTCGGCATGAAATGGGGCGTGGCCTTCCTGGACCCAAGCGTTCGTGGCATTGTGAGCGACCTGGCTGACGACAACATCGTTCCAAATCACTTCCGGACCCGCCCGTCAGACTATAACTCGGACATCTTGAAAATTGTAATCGTAATGACCGACGGTCAGAACACGGACCAGTATATGCTGAACCCGTCCCTTCGGGAGGGCTTGTCGGATGTCTGGTACAATGCTGAGGCCTCCGAATACACAGTCTACCATTCGCAGGGTCAGCCTAACTTTTTCTGGCCACAGCAGAACACATGGGCGGACCATCCGTTCGGCAATCCTGATCCAGAGACACCAGCCAACGAAGAATTGGGTACGGCTGTTCGCCTGACCTATCCAGAACTCTTCAACCGTGTGTCTTTGGCCTGGAATGCAAGATATAACTATTACTGGCAGTCAAGTGCATGGGCCGAGTGGTACTCGAAAGCGTATGCCAAAGTTGAAACTTCGGCCAAGAACCAGCGCACCAAGCATATCTGTGACGCAGCCAAAGATGAGGGCGTCATTGTCTATGGCATCGCCTTCGAAGCACCCAGAGCCGGGTACAAAACCATCAAGGACTGTGCCAGCTCGGACAGCCATGTGTACAATGTGAACGGTCTGGACCTGGAAGACGCATTTGCTTCTATCGCGTCGTCGATCAGAAAACTGCGGTTGACCCAATGATCGGAGCCCTTGTTTCAAAGCTGCGAAGCCTGAGACGCAGGGAAGATGGGGCGGTCACCGTCGAGTTTGTGATCATCTTCCCGGCATTCATGTTCTTCATCCTGAGTGCGATGGAATATTCGGTGGTCACCTTGCAGCAGGCGATGTTAGAGCGGGCTGTGGACCAGACAGTTCGCGACATTCGCCTCGGCACGGGCACCAACCCAACGCATGATCAGATAAAAAGTACGATCTGTGATCGCGTCGTAGTGATCAAACGCTGTACCACCAACTTGCAGCTGGAGATGCTGCAACAAAGCGCGTTTGTCGGGTTGAACCTTCCGCCTGTCCCGGATTGCACTGACAATTCTGAAGAAGTGAACCCAGTTCGCGCTTTCGAAAATGGCCTTTCGAACGAGTTGATGATCCTTCGGGCCTGCGCAAAGGTCGATCCGATTTTCCCTACATCGGCGATGGGGCGTATTTTGTCGGATGAATCAGGCCAGATCGAACTTACCGCGACGACTGCCTTCGTACAGGAGCCTCTGTAAGCCTATGTTTTTCATTTCAAAGCTCCGGAATCTTCTGAAATCCAAGACGAAAGACGAGAGTGGGGTACTCACGGTTGAGGCTTTGCTTGTCTTTCCGATGCTGGTGTGGACGATCACAGGCGCCTTCACGTATTTCGACGGCTTCCGCCAAAGCGCATCTAACCTTAAAGCGGCATATACGGTTGGCGATTTGATCTCTCGCGAGACCGGCACGATCACGGACACATATATCACCTCATTGCATTCGCTGCTGGTGGCGATGGTCAACAACCGATCACAGATGAATCTGCGCGTGTCGCTGGTTGTGTTCGACGAAGAAGATGATCGTCATTACGTCAGATGGTCAACCGCGCGCGGGTACGACAGCATCTGGACCGACGACAATATTGACCGCATGCGTGATAACCTGCCGCCTATGCCCAACCAGGACACACTGATCATTGTTGAAACGGCGAATGCTTACATTCCGGTCTTTGACTCGATCTATGGGGTAGATTTCCTCAAAGGCGACCACGTCTTTGAAAATTTCGTCTTTACACGCCCACGCTTTACCAATGAGGTTGCGGCAAATGTGTCGGGCGTTGTTGAAATTGAGGAAAATCCCGACGGGTCTGGCGAGATCGGTGAAATCGAGGACCCTGGCACAGGGGATTCCGGTGCGAGTGCGGAAAGCGCAACGAACTAGGACAGGGTGGGTTGGCATCTTAGTGCTTTCCACCCCGCCTTCGAATAACGAGGTGGCGCTGAAGGTCTGACCTAGCCGCGTTCTGCCACCATCACAGACAAAATCTCGGACATGAATTTGGTTTCGGCGGCGGATGTCATGCCGCCTATGCCAACGCGGCGTCCCAAGCGCCACCACAGCCCCGGCGCCCATCTATTTGCACCTGATTGCCGGGTTGTTACCAGAAAGCCATTCGACGGCTTGAAGGCAAACGCACCTCTTTCGACGGTTTCAATGTCTTCTATTGCGGCGATCGGCTGCCCTGCCCCGGTTCTGAGTTCGGTCTCAGTCAGCTCGATCCAATCCGAGGTTGCCTGCCACATGCGATAGGCCAGCCAAAAGGACGCCGCGCCTACCACAAACAGGAATGCCTGCCAGGATGGCTCCGGCGGCGCGGCAAGCGCGACGAAAACAACCAGAAAGCCCACGGTCGACAACATTCCGACACCCATCCACCGCCTGGGTGATGAGGCTTTGACCACGGCCAGAACTTCTTGTTGCATTTGCTGCTCTCCCACTTTGCAGTTGGGTTTAGCCACTTTCCCAGCCAAACAACAGAGGCGAACGCACCTGCTGAATTTCGCACAGGTTGCGTGTTTCAGCGCAAATTGACCCGCCATGGCGGTGCGGTACATCTTCCCCATAGCAACAGGAGCGCTGCAATGTCCCTCAGACCGACTTTGGAAACCCGAAAGGCCATACCGACGATGGAGGGGGCAGGCGTTAAACTGCACCGCGCTTTCGGCTTTCAGGATCCGTCAGAACTGGATCCTTTTTTGCTGTTCGACGACTTTCGCAATGAACGCCCGCAGGATTATCAGGCTGGATTTCCATGGCATCCGCATCGCGGGATCGAGACAATCACCTATGTCCTGTCCGGCTCGGTTGAGCATTCGGATTCACTTGGCAATAACGGAACACTTGGCGCGGGTGATGTGCAGTGGATGACGGCAGGGTCCGGAATCCTGCATCAGGAAATGCCCAAGGGAAGCCAAACCGGCCAAATGCACGGGTTTCAGCTGTGGGGCAATCTACCCGCGGCCCAAAAGATGACAACACCGCGATATCAGGACGTTCCGCGCAAAGAGATCCCTGAAATCATGGACGATGACGGAACCGTTGTCCGTGTGATCGTGGGGACGTTTTGGGGCAAGACAGGCCCAGTCGACGGCATCGCCGCCGACCCTCAGTATCTGGACATCCAAATTCCGGCAGGTGTGAAGAAGACCTTCCCCATAGACACCTACCGTCGCGCATTTGCATATGTATTCGAAGGCGCGGGCGCCTTTGCTGATGCCTCGCGGCCTGCGGGGGTCCTTTTGGAAAAAGAAGTTGGCGGCCAAGAGGTGAACATTCGTGACATGTCGGGAGACCGAACACTGGTTCGGTTTGGGAGTGGTGACGAAGTGACCGTTCAGGCAGGTCCGGAGGGTGTCCGGTTCCTGCTGATTTCCGGCGCACCGATCAATGAGCCGGTCGCGTGGCACGGCCCCATCGTCATGAACACCCGGACCGAGCTGGAACAGGCTTTTCGCGAATTGCGCAACGGGACGTTTATTCGGCCGGCACATTGACTGCCCCTTAAGCAGTCACCGCCTTTCGGACCATGTCCCAATAGACGGCTTCAACCTCGTCCAGCGAAAGCCGCCCACCGGCGCGATACCACGTCATGACGCCGTTCAGCATGGCGATGACCGCCAATGTCGCAATCTTCGTATCCGCGACCGCAAAGATACCCGCCCGCTGACCTTCGCGCAAAATGGCCTCAAGCCCGTCTTCATACTTGCGGCGCAGATCCTCTATTTCGGCGAAGTTTTCGGGTGTGAGGTTCCGAAGTTCCATATAGGCGATGAATACCTCGTCAGGGCGCTGCAGGTGGAACCGGATGTGAAATCCGACAAACCGACGCAAAGCAACCTGCGGATCGCCAGTTTGCTTTTGCTCGCCATAGGCGGACAACAAATCCTGCATATGGTCGCGCATCAAACGGAACAGAAGGCTCTGCTTATCCGGGGTGTAATTGTACAATGCCCCGGCCTGCACCCCAACCTCGCCCGCAATTTTCCGCATGGAAACAGCAGCATACCCATGGCGCGCGAAAAGCCGAAGCGCTGCCTGCCGGATACGCGGGCCGGTAATGTCCGAGTGTGAGCCTTGTGTACGTGCCATGTATCCACCATATCTGAACGGATGTTCAGATAGAAGCCCGCTTGAAACGACCGGACAAAAAGTGCATCACCGATGCCAGTTGCCACAATAAGGTTTCATCATGAAGCCCCTTCTTCTTTTGCCCCTAGTTTTGCTCTGCCTGGGATGCACCAATTTTCCCGAGTTGAAAGACCGAGAAGGGCCAAATGTGCAATCGGCCCCCTACCCCAAGTTAACCCCACTGGCAGATGTTTTCGCTGTGCCTGTTGACCCGCTGTACGAAGCGGCAGAGGTCGAAAGTGAACTGACCGAACGCAGCAAGGCGTTGAAGAAAAAGGCAACGGCATTGCAAAACGCTCAGACCAATTAGTCCTCAGGTTTTCTGTCGCCTGGCATGGGTGTCGCGGATTGCGCCTCGGCGCCGAACCCGCTAAGGCAGCGGGAACGGGGAAACACCCCAGATTAGGATTATCGAGCGGAAAGGAACCCACAGGATGACACAGGCGCTGCGGCTTGGAATTGCGGGCTTGGGAACTGTTGGTGTGGGTGTCGTCAGGATCGTGCGCCGCCATGCCGACCTGCTGCAGGCACGAACGGGTCGTCCTATCCAGATCACAGCGGTTTCCGCGCGTGATGCTGGCAAGGATCGCGGTGTGAACCTGTCGGATTATGCCTGGGAAACTGACCCTGTCGCATTGGCACAGCGCGACGATATTGATGTTTTTGTTGAACTGATGGGCGGGGAAAACGGACCTGCCAAAGCCTCGGTCGAAGCGGCGCTAGCCAGTGGTAAGGATGTCGTCACCGCCAACAAGGCCCTGTTGGCCATTCACGGTCAGGAACTGGCCGAAATGGCCGAAGCCGCGGGCCGTGTGATCCGCTTCGAAGCGGCCGTGGCTGGCGGCATTCCAGTGATCAAATCCCTGACCGAAGGACTTGCGGGCAACGAAATCACCCGCGTCATGGGGGTGATGAATGGCACATGCAACTATATCCTGACCCGGATGCAATCGCAGCGGCAGGGATATAACGCCCTGTTCGACGAATGCGCACAGCTGGGTTACCTTGAAGCCGATCCAAATCTGGATGTGGGCGGGATAGACGCCGCGCATAAACTGGCGCTGCTCGCCTCGATCGCATTCGGCACCAAACCGAATTTCGACGGGATCGAGATCGAAGGCATTCAGCAGATCAGTCTGGATGACATCGACCAGGCCCATGACATGGGATACCGGATCAAACTGTTGGGCGTGGCTCAGCGCACGGCACGGGGGCTTGAACAGCGGATGCAGCCGTGTTTGGTGCCCAGTGACTCGCCCCTGGGCCAGCTTGAAGGCGGCACCAATATGGTGGTGATCGAAGGCGACGCGGTCGAGCAGGTTGTTCTGCGTGGCCCCGGAGCTGGCGAGGGTCCAACGGCGAGCGCGGTGATGGGCGATGTCTGCGATCTGGCACGTGGGCTTCAGATTCCGACTTTCGGCCGCCCTGCCAGTTCGTTGCAGGACGCAGTGCCAGCGCTGACTGGTCGCCCTGCCCCCTATTATTTGCGTCTGGGTCTGCTGGACAAACCCGGCGCCTTGGCCAAAGTTGCGGCCATCCTGGGCGATGCCGGGGTCTCGATTGATCGCATGCGCCAATACGCCCATGCGGAAAGCACCGCGCCGGTTCTGATAGTTACCCACAAAACCACCCGTGCCACGCTGGATGTCGCCTTGCTGGGCCTGCACGAGACCGATGTTGTTTCGGGCACACCGGTTGCTTTGCGGATTGAAGAGGTTTGACCCTTGCGGCCTGCACGATACGCAGGCTATGCCGGACAAGACGCCGATACTGACCTGAGGATAGTGAAAATGAGTGCTGCCAAGATTGATTTCAATGACCGCCTGTTGTCTCTGGGCCTGGCGCGGGTTGCGGAACAGGCTGCGCTTGCTTCGGCTTCGCTGGTTGGACGGGGTGATGAAAAGGCCGCTGACCAGGCCGCTGTGAATGCCATGCGCGAACAGCTGAACCTTCTGGATATCGCCGGTGTCGTTGTCATCGGTGAAGGCGAGCGCGACGAGGCACCGATGCTGTATATTGGTGAGGAGGTCGGGTCCGGCAATGGTCCCGGCGTCGACATCGCGTTGGACCCTCTGGAAGGCACCACGCTGACCGCCAAGGACATGCCCAACGCGTTAACTGTGATAGCAATGGGCCCGCGCGGATCAATGCTGCATGCACCGGACGTTTATATGGACAAACTGGCCGTTGGCCCGGGTTTCCCTGAAGGCGTTGTCAGCCTGGACATGAGCCCGCGCGAACGTGTGGAAGCGCTGGCCAAGGCCAAGGATTGCGAGCCTGCCGACATTACCGTCTGCATCCTGGAACGCCCTCGGCATGAGGCAATGATTGCCGAAGTTCGCGAAACCGGTGCATCTATCCGCCTGATCACCGATGGTGATGTTGCTGGCGTCATGCACTGCGCCGAAAGCGAAGTCACCGGGATCGACATGTATATGGGCCAAGGCGGCGCCCCCGAAGGTGTTCTGGCCGCTGCAGCGCTGAAATGCATGGGCGGGCAGATCTTTGGCCGCCTGCTGTTCCGCAATGATGACGAACGCGGCCGCGCCGCCAAAGCGGGCATCACCGATCTGGACCGCATCTATTCGCGCGATGAGATGGTAACCGCCGATGTGATCTTTGCCGCAACCGGCGTCACCGGCGGCTCTTTGCTGCCGCGCATCAAGCGCGAGCCGGGTTGGGTTGAAACCACCACCCTGTTGATGCGGTCGAAAACCGGGTCGGTTCGACGCATGTCCTACCGCACGCCGACGTGGTCGCATAACGACGGCTAAGATCTTGCGCCTGACCATCGTGCAGGGCTATCCATAGAAATGATAAGGCCGGGTCCGCGAGGGTCCGGCCTTGGCACATCAGGGGCAGGACATGAGCTTTCTTGGGGTTGAACATTCACTGTCAGCACGTCGCTGGGTCGGCCCCTCGGCGGATGTAGAGCGCGCGACCGAGGTGCTAGTACAACAAGCCGGATTGCCTCGGGCCGTCTGTCAGGTTCTGGCCCGGCGCGGTGTTCCGGCAATGGAAGCTCCGGGATTTCTAGAACCCAAACTGAAAGAGCTGTTGCCCGATCCGCGCGCGATGAAAGACATGGAAACCGCTGCAACCCGTTTTCTGACTGCGGTCCGTCTAAAGCAGCGCATTGCGATCTTTGCCGATTATGACGTCGACGGAGGCAGTTCGGCTGCTCTGCTACTCACGTGGTTGCGTCAGATGGGCCTACAGGCGACGCTCTATGTGCCTGACCGGATTGATGAGGGCTATGGCCCCAACGTCCCGGCGATGCAGGAACTGGCCGCCGCGCATGATCTGATTATCTGCGTCGATTGCGGAACCCTCAGCCATGAACCCATCGCCGCCGCAAAGGGGGCCGATGTCATCGTCCTGGACCACCACCTTGGTGGCGAAACTTTGCCCGATTGCGTGGCCGTGGTGAACCCGAACAGACAGGACGAAAGCGGCGATCTTGGCTATTTTTGTGCCGCCGCCGTCGTGTTCCTGATGCTGGTCGAGGCCGGACGGCAACTGCGCGAAGCGGGTGCAAAAGGGCCTGACCTGATTGCAATGCTAGACCTTGTGGCGCTGGCCACGGTGGCGGATGTGGCTCCTTTGATCGGTGCAAACCGCGCGCTTGTGCGTCAGGGGCTGAAGGTCATGGCGCAACGACAAAGACCGGGGTTGGTGGCGCTGTCGGATGTGGCGCGGATGGATTCCGCGCCCAACAGCTATCATCTGGGGTTCATGCTGGGCCCGCGCGTCAACGCAGGGGGCCGGATCGGCCAGGCCGATCTGGGTGCCCGGCTGCTCAGCACCGATTCAACCCATGAAGCAGAGGCTCTGTCGCAGCGGCTGGACGAGTTGAACACCGAGCGGCGCGATATTGAAAATGCGGTTCGGGCAGCCGCCATGGAACAGGCCGAAGAACGGGGCCTTGATGCGCCCTTGGTCTGGGCGGCCGGGGAAGGCTGGCATCCGGGCGTTGTCGGCATCGTCGCGTCGCGCCTCAAAGAAACCGCCAACCGCCCGGCCATCGTCATCGGTCTGGACGGGGATGAGGGCAAAGGATCGGGCCGATCCGTGAGCGGCGTCGATCTGGGCGCTTCGATTCAGCGGCTGGCTGCGGAAGGTCTGTTGGTCAAGGGCGGCGGCCACAAGATGGCTGCTGGCCTGACGGTCATGCGTGATCAGCTGGAACCGGCGATGGAACGGCTCAGCGAATTGCTGGCAAAACAAGGGGCAGGTCAAACCGGCCCTGCTGACCTGAAACTGGAAGGCACACTTATGCCCGGCGCGGCCACTGTCGATCTGATTGAACAGATTGAAAAAGCAGGGCCTTTCGGCGCCAGTGCTCCGGCTCCGCGGTATGCCTTTCCGGACTTACAAGTGCGCTTTGCCAAGCGGGTCGGCGACTCCCATCTGAAGCTGTCGCTGTCGGACGGGGTGGGTGCCGGGTTGGATGCCATTGCGTTTGGCGCCTTTGACGGACCAATGGGGGAACGGCTGACCAATCACGGCGGCGCACGCTTTCATTTCGCCGGACGACTTGAGGTGAACACATGGGGTGGACGGCAAACTGTACAACTCAGATTGGAAGATGCCGCCGAGGCGATCTAAGGCCGCATTCGCCACCGCCAAAAAACTTTCACAACCCTGCGTTTTTCGGCTTGCGGGGGTCAGAGTGAAACCGTAAAAGGCCCCCCACAAGCTAGCGTGGCCCGTTCGTCTATCGGTTAGGACGCCAGGTTTTCAACCTGGAAAGAGGGGTTCGATTCCCCTACGGGCTACCA